>NZ_JAFDSS010000001.1:1947785-2597046 GCF_017831975.1 Microbacterium terrae
CGTCCTCCTCCTCGTCCCCCGCTGGGGGGCACTCGGCGCGTCGATCGCCGTCGCGTGCGCCGCGCTCGTCCTCACGCTCATCGGCGTCGTCGGCCTCCGCCGCGCCCACCCGCACCGCAGTGCTCTCCTCCCCTCGAAAGGTGCACCCGCATGACGACTCTCACGCTCCCCCTGGCCATGCCGCTCCACGGCGCGGTCGACAGGGACGTCGCCACCTGGGTGGGTCTCGTCGAGGCTTCCGACCTCGCGGGCGCACCCGAGCGAATCGTGCTCGAATCGGGCGACCTGTTCGATCGCGCCAGGCTCCTGGTGCGCGATCACGGCTCGGTCCGCGGATACATCGCCGTGCCCGTCGTCGGGGGCGAGGCGGATGCCGCGGCGGTGGCGACCGCCGCAGAGGGCCTTCCCGCCATCCCTCCCGCTGCGCGGCCCGCCCCGGTGCCCATCACCGTTGTGGTCTGCACGCGCGATCGCGGCGCGCTCCTGCGCGAGTCGCTCGACGCGATCCGCGCGATCGACTATCCGCTCCTGGAGGTCGTCGTGGTCGACAACGCCCCCTCCGACGAGGAGACCCACGATCTGCTGGCAGACGAGTTCCCCGGGTTCCGCTACGTGCGGGAGGACAAGGCAGGACTGTCGCACGCCCGCAACGCCGGCCTGAACGCGGCGACGTCGAGCATCGTCGCCTACACCGACGACGACGTGATCGTCGACCCGCAGTGGCTGTGGGCGATCGCGGCGGGGTTCGCGCGCGCCGACGACGTCGGCTGCGTGACCGGCGTCGTGCCGAGCGGCGAACTGCGAAACGCGGTGCAGGCGTGGTTCGACGCCCGCGTCAGCTGGTCGAAGCTCACCGCAGCGCGCACGTTCCGGCTGAGCGATCCGCCGGACGACCTTCCCATGTTCCCGTTCTGCGTCGGCGAGTTCGGCACGGGTGCGAACTTCGCGGTTCGGCGCGATCACATGCTCGCCCTCGGCGGCTTCGACACCGCACTCGGCGCCGGCACGCGCACGAAGGGCGGGGAGGACCTCGACATGTTCCTCCGCATGCTCTACGACGGGCAGGCGATCGTGGTCAACCCGGCCGCCGTCGTGTGGCACCGGCACCGCGACGACCTGGCCGCACTCGAGGCGCAGGCGGTCGGCTACGGCCGCGGATTCGGCGCCTGGGCCGCCACCGTCGCGCTCGATCCCCGCACGGTCGGTGCTGCCATCGCGCGGTCGCCGCGAGCCTTCGCACGGCTGGTCAACAAGCCGATGGCGTCGGTCGACGAGTCCACGGTGGCCTCGACGCTGTCGAAGGAGTCCCGCGGGATCGGACGCGTGGAGCTCGCCAGCGTCATCGGCGGCCCCGCCGCGTACTTCGCCGAGCGGCGGGCGCAGCGCGCGGCCGGCACGTTCTCCGGTCCGTCCTCGCGCGGCATCGCCCTCGATCGGCGGCTGTGGTCGGTGCCCGCCGCCCTCGGCGGACTCTTCGGTCTGCTCGCGCTGCTGCCCGCGGCGGCGGGCGTGTCGTTCGCGTTCCTCGCGATCTTCATCCTCATCGGCCCGGGGTCGCTGGTGCGTGCGTGGGTGCCGCTTCCCCCGCACTTCGCACCGATAGTCGTGCCCGCGCTCGGGCTGTCGGCGGTGATTCTGCTCACGACCGCGATCGTCAATCTGCAGTGGTGGACGCCCGCGCTCTGGCTGCTCGCGGCTGCGGCGGCGACGTGCATCGGCGCCGTGGCGTCGTTCGCGACGAGGAGGGCCGTATGACCGTCACCGAACCCCGTCTCGCCTCGCCCGCGGCGACGAACCCGGCGCTGGTCCGTCGCGCCGGCTGGAAGCCTGCCGCGATCGTGCTCCTCGTCGCCGTCGTCGCCTGGGCGATCGCCCTCCCCACCCTCCACGACGCACCGTGGCACCTGTTCGGCCTCATCCCGGCCGCCAGCCCGCTGTTCCCGATCTCGATCGCGCTCGTGACCATCGCGTTCTGCGTCGCCATCGCGTGCGGCGCGACCCGGACGGCCGGGGTGGCGCTCGTGGCGACCGTCCTCATGATGCGCCTGCCCACGGCGGTGTCGACCGATGCGCCGCTCTACTCGTGGACATTCAAGCACTTCGGCCCGATCGACTACATCCAGCGCTTCGGCAGCGTCGACGTGACAGCCGACATCTACCACAACTGGCCGGGCGCGTTCTCGCTCATCGCCTGGATCAACACGATCACCGGGTCGGAGACCATCGTCATCGCGCAGTGGTTCGCCGTCGGTGCTCAGCTCGCGTTCACCGGAGCGGTGTTCTTCCTCGCCCGCACGTACGGGTACTCCGCGGCGACCGCTCTGGTCGCCGCATTCGGAGCGCACCTCGTGAACTGGGTCGGGCAGGACTACCTCTCCCCGCAGGCCATCGGCTTCGCCCTCGGGATCGTGGTGATCGCGCTGGTGCTGGCGTCGACCCGCACGCGAGCCGCCTCGTGGGTGGCGGTGCCGATCTTCACCGCGATCGTGGTGACCCATCAGCTCACGCCGTACTGGTTGCTCGCCGCGATCCTGCTGCTCACGCTGCTGGGCCGCGTCAGGCCCCGGTACGTCGTCGCGGTGTTCGCCGCGATCGCCATCGGCTACCTGCTTCTGCACTTCGAGGTCGTGATGAAGTTCGGAGACCTCATCAACCTCGACTTCCTCAGCAACATCCTGACGCCCTCGGCGCGCAACGAGGTGCTCGGCGCCCCGAGCATCGGGCAGGTGATGAACTCGTGGATCGCACGCGGCATCACGGGGCTCGTCTGGGTGTCCGCCGGCGCGGTCGTCGTCGTGCACCTCATCCGCCATCGCGACACGTGGCGCGACATCGCCGTGCCGGCGGTGGTCGCCTTCTCCCCCGGCCTGATCCTGCTCGGCCAGGGGTACGGCGGCGAGGCGATGTTCCGCGTGTTCCTCTACTCGATCCCCGGGTGCATGCTCATCCTCGCCCCCGTCCTCACGCGCATGCTCACCGGCGGACTCGCGCTCGGCCGGCGCGCGACGCAGGTCGCCGCCACAGCCGTCCTCACGGTCGTCGCGCTGGGATCGATCCAGACGTCGTACGGCGGATGGTTCGCCAACCTCGTCACGCCCGAGTCCGTGCGGCTGACCACCCAGGTGCTCACCGAGGAGGACCCGTCCACCCTCACGATCGGCGTCGCCCCCGGGGCACCCGGCCGGATCGTCGCGGAATACGTCGACTTCGTCCGCGCCAACCAGCTCTTCGACAGCGGCATCGACATGTGGCTGACCTCGTGGCCGGGCTGGGAGGACGAGGAGTTCGCCGACCCGCGTCGCGTGAAGCGCCTCACCGACAGCCTGGTGTGGGAGCAGCGCCCCGCCCTGGTCGTCATCACCGAGCAGATGCGCGCCTACAGCGCGTACTACGGCACGCTCCCCGACGGCGCCCTCGAGCGCTTCCAGGGCTTCCTCGACGACGACTCCCGCTGGGACCTCGTCTACGAGTCGGACGAGACGCTGGTCTACCGCCTCGACCTCACCCTCCGCGCCGACTCGGCAGGGCAGGACTGACATGCGCACCGCGGCCGACGCCGTGACGCGGCGCACCCCCCGGCCCCAGCCCGACCTGGCGGCCGGGGCGGGGGGCATGACGGGGGCGGTCATCACCACCTACGCGGCGCGGTTCGCGTCGATGATCGCGTACGTGGCGCTTCTCCCGGTGGTGCTCACCGCCTTCGGCGCCGAGGCGTACGGCCTCTACATGCTCACCGTGGCCGTGGGTGCGCTGTTCCAGCAGGATCTCGGCGTGGGCGGAGCCACGACGCGGTTCATCGGCGTCGCGGCGCCCTCGGGCGACTTCGCACGGATGCGCCGGGTCGCTGCGGCGAGCAACATGTTCTTCCTCGCCGCGGCGGTCATCCTCTCCAGCATCACCGCGCTGGTGTTCGCCCTCACCATCCCCCGCACCCAGTTCGGCGCGGAGCTGTCCGACACCGCGTGGATCCTCGCGATCCTCGGCGTCGCCAACGTGTTCATCCTGCTGTCGTTCTCCTCCAACCGGCAGATCCTCACAGGCATCGGGCGCCTCAAGGACGTGAACTACCTCCTCATCGGCCTCGCACTGTTCCGCATCGCCCTCACCTTGGTGGTGTGCTGGGCGGGCATCGGCATCGTCGCCGTCGCGGCGGTCGACGTGCTCGGCATCCTCGCGTTCG
The DNA here is from genome assembly GCF_017831975.1 of Microbacterium terrae. Classification (NCBI taxonomy): domain Bacteria; kingdom Bacillati; phylum Actinomycetota; class Actinomycetes; order Micrococcales; family Microbacteriaceae; genus Microbacterium; species Microbacterium terrae. Next base: position 1,951,966 of record NZ_JAFDSS010000001.1, read on the forward strand.
GCATCGCGACGTACGTCCTGCGGCGCACCCGCGCGCCGCAGATCACCGCCCGTCCGCGCGACTTCCGCTGGAGCGTGTTCCGCGAGCTGTTCGCGGTGTCGGCGCAGCTCATGATCCTCGGCCTCGCCGGCGTGGTGATCATGCAGGTGGGCGGCATCCTCACCGCCCTCATGCTCCCGATCGCTTACACCGCCCTCTACGCGGCGGGCCAGCGCATCTACCTCCTGGTGAAGGAGGTGACGAACTCGCTCGCCACCGCGGTGCTGCCGACCGCGTCGATGCGCGAAGGCGGAGCCGAAGGCGCACCGATCGGCGAGATGTACCTGCGCGGCACCAGCTACGCGAACATGCTGATGATGGTCGTGCTCGTGCCGGTGGTCGTCTTCATGCCGCAGATCATGGCGGTGTGGCTCGGGCCGTCGGGCGCCGGCGCCGCTGTCGTCGCGCAGATCCTCGTGCTGTCGATGTTCGCGAACAACAACCATCTGCTCGCCGTCCCCATCCTCACCGCGCAGGGGTCGGTGCGCGGCTATGCGGTGCTGCACACCATCTGGGCGGTCACCGGCACGGCACTTGCGGTCCTCCTCGGCGAGCCGCTCGGGCTCACCGGCATCGCGCTCGGTCTCACCCTGCCGATCCTGCTGCTCGAGCCGTTCTACATCGCGATCGCACTGCGCCGTCTCGACCTCACCGTCAAGGACTTCGCGATCCGCTGCCTGCTGCTGCCGTTCGGAACCGTCGCGCCGCTGGCCGCCGCGCTGTTCGTCGTGAGCCTGCTCGACCCGCCGATCGCGCTGATCCTGGTGATCTGCGCGATCTGGGCGATCGCCGCGATCGCCCTCTACTACTTCATCGCCTTCGATCCGGCGACGCGTGCGTCGCTGCGATCCACCCTCACCCGCCGCCTGCGCGGCGGCCGCACCGTGGAGGACACCCCATGACTCTGCCCATCGAGAACACCGGCTCGCTCCTGCCGCACACCGGCGACGCGATCACCGAGATGCAGCGCCGCTCCCACATCGCGCTGTCGGCCCTGCACCGCGGGGTCGACCGGCTCGTGCTCACCGACTTCCCCGACTACGAGAACATCGGCGACTCGGTGATCGCCCTCGGCCAGGCCGAGTTCTGGCGGCAGGCGGGCATCGGCGTCGAGGCGACCTACTCGTGGCGCACGATCTCGCCGAAGGTCTACGAGTCGCCCGTCCCCGTCGCGATCCAGGGCGGCGGCAACTTCGGCGGCCTCTACCCCCAGCACAGCGAGCACCGCTATCGCCTCGCCGAACGGCTCGATCCCCTGATCGAGCTCATCCAGGAGCCGCAGTCGGTGCATTTCGAGACGGATGCCGATCGCCGCGCGTTCGCGCGACGCATGGCTCCGCGCCGCCGTCTGCGCATGGCGGTGCGCGACCGGGTCTCGTTCGCCACGGTCAGCGCACACGTGCCGAACGTGATCCTCGCGCCCGACAGCGTGCACATGCTCGGTCACCTGGAGTCGGCGGCGCCGTCGACCGCGGTGGTGCATCTGCTGCGCCGCGACGACGAGAGCGCCGGCCCCGGGAGCATCGCGACGGCCGTCGACTGGCCCGCGATGACCTTCGCCGACCGGCTGCGGCAGCGACTGAGCCGCACGTTCGCCGAGGGCGCGGTGACCCGCACGATGAACCGCTCGACCGACCGCTGGTTCGCCGACGCGGCGAAGCGGCTCGCGACCGGCGTCGCACTCCTCTCCCCGGGCGAGACGATCATCACCGATCGACTCCACGCGATGCTGATCGCCCTGCAGATGGGCAGGCGCGTCATCGCGATCGACAACGCGAACGGCAAGCTCAGCAGCTATGCGGCGACCTGGTTCGAGGACCTCGACCTGCCGCTCGAGTTCGCGCCCGACCTCGCCGCAGCGACGGACATGGTGTAGCCGTGGTCATCGCACGCGAGCCGAGGGCGACGGCGTCCACGCCGCGCGACGACAGCGTCGCGCGGCCGCACGCCGCCGTCTCCTCGGGCAGGATCCCCGGCAGGGACCTGCTCTCGGACGGCGTGCGGATCAGTGTCGAGCTCGCGCCGCTGATCGTGCCCGAGCGCGAGACCGTGGTGCGCGCCGTGCGCGCACTCATCGGGATGGGCGCCGACGCGCGGGCGGGACGCACGTTCGACGGCGCCCGCTGGCGCTACGACGGCGACCTCCTCGACGCGCAGGCCGAGCGCATGGTGCAGCCCCTCCGCGCCGAGCACACCGGCGACGCCGGGCTGCCGCGGCTGCGCGAGGCCGTGGCATCCGACCTGCCCTTCATGGTGTTCCTGGGCGACGACCGGGCGTCTCTGTGCATCGATCACCGGCTCGGCGACGGCTTCCTCAGCGTGATGCTCACCGCGGGCGCCCTCGCCGGGCGCGGCGCCCCGGCGGTCTTCGCGAATGCGGACGACCGCGACCCGCTGCCCGCCGCGCTGTCTGCGACCTACGGCCGTCACGCGGACCGCCTCGGTGCGCTGCTGCACGACCGATGGGGCGATCACCGGCCGGCGTACTCGGGACCGACGGTGCCCGGCGGTCGGGGGCGCCTCGACCTGGTGACGGGGGCGATGGATGCCGCCACGTTCCGTGCCCTCGCCGACTGGAGCCGTGGGCGGGTGCCGCCGACCCTCGCGATGATGTTCGCGCTGCACGAGGCGCTGCGCCGCACCGGCATCCCCGTGACCGACGAGGGCGCGATCCTCGTCGACCTGCGTCGCTATCTGCCCTCCGGAAGGTCGACTCTCGCGAACTTCGTCGTCGGCCACCCCGTCTCGGTGCGGGACGGCATCGACGTCGCCGGAGCCCGATTCCACCGGGATCTCCACGTCGGCCGCCCGCTCGCCGCCCTCACCTCGGGTCTCCTGACGCGCGCCTGGCGGCGTCCTGCTCCGGCCGTGGTGCCCGCGGCGGCGAGTCCGATCGTCAGCGACATGGGCTTCCTCCGGGCGCTCGAGCCGCTTCCGTGGGCGTCGGACGATGCGGTCGTGCGGGTGTCGGTGGACCCCGCGGGCCGCAACGGCATCACCGCCCTCACCGCCGTGCTGCGCCGGCGCCTCAACATCTCGGTGAGCTTCGACAGCTCGCTGTGGGAGCGCGATGCGGTCACCGCCGCGTGCGACCTCCTCCGCCACGATCCGAAGGGACTGCTGCCGTGACCACGACCGCACCCGCCCCCCTGACCGACTCCGGCAGCACGCCGCCCGTGGACACCCGGCGACGCCGGAGACGCCGCCTCACCCTCGGCATCTCCGCCGGCATCCTCACGATCGTGCTGGTGCTCGGCGGTGTCTGGTGGTTCACCGGCTTCTCGTTCCTCGGCGCGCGCTACGGCGACGACTCGGTGCTGTTCGACGACTTCGACGGCGCGGCCGGCGACAAGCCGAACCCCGACGTCTGGAGCATCCAGACCGGCGGCGGCGGCTGGGGCAACGAGGAGCTGCAGGAGTACACCGAGGATGCCGTGGCGCTCGACGGCGACGGCAATCTGGTGATCACCGCCACCGTTCCCGAAGACGGCACCCAGCCGACCTCGGGGCGCATCACGAGCCACGGCAAGTGGTCGTTCAGCTTCGGGCGGCTGTCGGCGCGCATCAAGCTGCCGGAAGGCCAGGGGCTCCTCCCCGCCTTCTGGCTGCTGGGCGACAACATCGACCGCGTCGGCTGGCCGGCCGCCGGAGAGGTCGACATCATCGAGACCCCGAACACCACGAGCCGCAGCACCCACCACCTCCACGGCCCGACGGGGATCACCAACAAGTGGTCGCTCAACGAGGGCTACGACATGCCGGTGCCCCTCGCCGACGGCTTCCACGTCTACACGGTCGAGAAGCAGGAGGGCCGGATCATCATGGCCATCGACGACCAGATCGTGATGGACGTCGAGGAGTGGGATGTGCCCGTCCCCGGTCGCTGGGTCTTCGACGCACCGACCCACGCGCTGTTCAGCCTCGCCGTCGGCGGCAACTGGCCGGGCGACCCCGACGCATCGACCCCCGTGGTCAACGAGATGGTGATCGACTGGATGTCGTTCACCCCGGCGGATCAGCTCGGCGACACCCCGATCGGCTCGCTCGGAGAGGTGACCCGGTGACCGGCGCCAACACGATGGCGGAGGGGGCGACCGCCCGCGACCTCGTCCGCAGCGTCGCACAGGATCTGACGTGGGGATGGAAGTCGTTCATCACGAACAGCGTCGCCGGGTCGCCGCTGTGCCCGCGTGCTCTGCGCTACGCGATCCTGCGCCTGCGCGGCTTCGACGTGCAGACCCCCAAGCTCCAGTCCCGCTGCACCTTCACCGGCGGGCGCGACATCCGGATCGGGGCGCGCACCTCGGTGAACGTGTGGTGCTACTTCGAGGCCGTGGCCCCGATCCGCATCGGCGAGGACTGCCACATCGCGATGTTCACCACGATCATCACCAGCTCCCACGACGTCGGCCCCGCCGGGGTGATCCACCGTCGCAGCAGCGCCCCGGTGACGATCGGCGACCGGGTGTGGCTCGGCGCGCACGTGACCGTGCTCCCGGGCGTGACCATCGGAGACGACGTGGTCGTCGCCGCGGGCGCGGTCGTGCACCGCGACCTCGCCGCGGGTGGCGTGTACGGAGGGGTGCCCGCGCGCCTCATCCGCACGCTCGACGAGGCCCCTTCCGTTCTGGCGGCGGCGAACGCCGGGTGAACCCGGTCGGCCTGCCGGCGCAGCGTGCCTACGCTGGAGGCATGACCACCGTGCTACTCACCGGCTTCGAGCCGTTCGGCGGCGATCCGTCGAACCCGAGCGGAGAGGCGGTGCACCTGGTCGCCTCGCGCTGGAGCGGGCCGGAGACGCTCGTGACCGCGGTGCTCCCGGTGACCTTCGGCGGCGGCGCCGCGGCGATGCGCGAGCTGATCGCCGAGCACCGACCCGACGTCGTGGTCGCCGCGGGGCTCGCGGGAGGCCGCGCCGCCGTCGGCGTCGAGCGGATCGCGGTGAACCTCGTCGACGCCCGCATCCCCGACAACGCCGGGGCGCAGCCCGTCGACGCGCCGAGTGTCGCCGGCGCTCCCCCGGCGGCGTTCGCCACGCTGCCGGTCAAGGCGATCACCGGCGCGCTGTCCGCCGCCGGCATCCCGGCCGAGCTGTCGCACTCCGCCGGCACCTTCGTCTGCAACCACGTCTTCTTCACCGCGATGGATACCGCGCCCGCAGGCGTGCGCGCCGGGTTCGTGCACGTGCCGTGGTCGGCCGAGCACGCGCCGTCCGCCGATGCCCCGACCCTCCCCCTGCACGACATCGCGCGCGCACTCGAGATCACGGTGCGCACCTCGCTCGACACGGGCGTGGATGCCGCGGTCCCGGGCGGCGCCATCCACTGAGGCAGCCCTCGGGCCGCAGGGCGCGGAGTGGAGGTCTGCGCACGGGAGGATACCCCGGCCCCAGGCATCCTCCGCATCCGGAATCACCTCCGCTTCGAGGCGGCGCCGCAAGCCCGCAAGCCCCGCAAGCCCGCGCGTCAGCGCCGGCCGGCGTGGAGCACCTCACGCACGACCAGCCCGGCCACGAGTGCCCAGAAGGCGGCGCTCACGCCCGCGATCGCGACGCCCGACGCGGCGACGAGGAACGTGACGACCGCGGGCATCCGCTCGCCGGGGTCGTCGATCGCCTGCTGCACCGCCGACCCGAACGCGGCGAACAGCGCGATTCCGGCCACCGCGGGGATCACTGCCGCGGGCGCCACGACGACGAGCGCCACGAGCGCGGCCGACAGCCCGCCGAGCACGATTCCCGACACGCCGGTCGACACGCCGGCGACCCAGCGCCGCTTCGGATCCGCGTCGGCCTCGGGCGCAGCGGCGAGCGCCGCGCTGATCGCCGCGAGGTTGATCGCGTGACCCCCGGCGACGGCGCCGACCGCGGTGCCGAGCCCGGTGACCGCCATCGCCGGGCGCCACGGCACCTCGTACCCGAAGCTGCGCATGATCGCGACGCCGGGCACGTTCTGCGAGGCCATCGTCACGAGGAACAGCGGCAGGGCGAGCCCCACGACGGCCCCGAAGGTCAGCGTCGGCGCGGTGAACTCCAGCCGCGGCACCAGCGTCGCCGGGTCGATCACGGCGCCGGTGGTGGCGACGTGCACCCCGATGACGACGGATGCCGCGACGAACGCGAGCGGCACCGCCCAGCGCGGCGCGAGACGCAGGCACACGAGCCACGTGAGGAGCACCGGCACCACGCCCCACGGGTTCTCGACCAGCCCGGTGAGCGGGGCGATGCACAGCGGCAGCAGCACACCCGCGAGCATCGCCTGGGCGACGGAGGGCGGGATGCGCGCGATCAGGCGCCCCAGCTGCGGCCACAGCGCCGTCAGCAGGATGAGGGCGGAGCACAGCAGGAACGCGCCGACCGCCGCCGGCCACCCGCCCTCGACCGCACCGGTCGCGGCGAGCACGGCGGCGCCGGGGGTCGACCACGCCACCGTGATCGGCATCCGGTACCGCCACGCGAGCACGATCGACGCGACACCCATGGTGAGGCACAGCACGAACAGCCCACTCGCCGCCTGCGCGTCGTCCGCTCCGACCGCATGGAGCCCGGTGAGCACCACCGCGAACGTCGACGTCACTCCGACGAGCGCCGTGACGATCCCGGCGACGATCGGGCGGGCGAGGCCGTGCACTTCGGTCATCTGCCCGACGCTAGTCGAGCCCGCCCGCTCCCACCGCACGGCGATCCGGTCCACCGGGCCGCGGGTGGCCCGGCCGCACCCTACGGCCGCTCGGCCTTGATGCGCTTCTTCGCCTCGCGCTCGGCGAGCACGGGCACGAAGTCGCGCACCTTCGCGGTCGACATCTCGCCCCGGACCTCGCCGACGATCTGCGCGACCCGGTCGGCGGGCACCTCCGAGTACTTCGCGGTCAGCCGTTCCACGATCTCGCGGAACGAGCCGTCTTCGTCGATGCTCTTGTCAGCCACGGGACTCCTTCTCCACAGCGTATGCAAGCGAATGGTACGCCCTCGAAGCGAACGATCGACGACGCCCGGAGACAGCGGCGATCAGGCGGAATCCTCGACGTCGGCGAGAACGTCGGCGAGCATCCGGTGCCCCTGCGCCTCGAACGGGGCGTCGCCGACCTGGTGGGCCCACACCGCGGTGCCGATGGCCTCGCGCAGGCGCATCAGGAGCCAGTGCGACGGATGCCGCGGGTCGCGCCCGTACCCCTCGAGGAACGCGGTCTCGCACTCCGGGGCGCACAGCCATTCCTGCGCGGCGAGCCGGGCGAGATCCGTGGCGGCCGGGCGGAACGCGAACCGCCCGAAGTCGATCACGCGCACCGCGCGGCCGTCGACCAGCCAGTTGCGCGGCTGCCAGTCCCCGTGCGTCGGGACGAGCGGGGCTTCGACCGGCGGCAGGGCCGCCAGCGCTGCGCGCAGCCGCTGCTCGACATCGGGCGCGATCGCATGGTCGGAGTCGAGCCACGCGAGCGCGCGACGACTGGCAGCGGCATCCGTCCCCTCCGAGGCGCGTGTCGCCTGCCCGTGGAACCGGCGGAGCAGCTCGCCGGCCCGGCGATGCACATCGGGAGCCGTGGCCGCGGGCGTGCCGAACGCGAGCACTCCCGGGAGGCGGTCGAGCACGAGCACGCGGGCCCCCCGATCGGCATGACGCAGTCGGGCCGCGCAGCCCTCGTCGGCCCAGACGCCGACGTAGCCGGAGCCGTCGTGCGCGTCGAGCTCCCGCCCGATGTGGTGGTTCGCCGGCGCGCCGGCCTTCACGATGAGGTCGCGCCCGCCGTGGCGCACGTGCAGCACGACGGTGTCGACCTGGTTCCAGCTGAGGTCGGCGACCACTCGCGCGCCCGGCAGCCAGACGTCCACCAGGGCGCGCTGCTCGGGCGACAGCCGGTCGAGGCCCACGTGTCAGACGGTGACGACCTGCGCGGTGCCGGTCGGAGCGCCCGGGCCCATCTCGGCGGCGATGCGGTTCGCCTCCTCGATCAGGGTGGCGACGATCGCCGACTCGGGGACGGTCTTGATGACCTGGCCCTTGACGAAGATCTGCCCCTTGCCGTTGCCCGAGGCGACGCCGAGGTCGGCCTCGCGGGCCTCGCCCGGGCCGTTCACGACGCAGCCCATGACGGCGACGCGCAGCGGCACGGTCATGTCCTTGAGCCCCTCGGTGACGTCTTCGGCGAGCGTGTACACGTCGACCTGGGCACGCCCGCAGGACGGGCACGACACGATCTCGAGCTTGCGCTCGCGCAGGTTCAGCGACTGGAGGATCTGGTGGCCGACCTTGACCTCTTCCGCCGGCGGAGCCGACAGCGAGACGCGGATCGTGTCGCCGATGCCCTCGGAGAGGAGGATGCCGAACGCGGTGGCCGACTTGATCGTCCCCTGGAAAGCCGGACCCGCCTCGGTGACGCCGAGGTGCAGCGGCCAGTCGCCCCGCTCGGAGAGCTGGCGGTACGCCTTCACCATCACGATCGGGTCGTTGTGCTTGACCGAGATCTTGAAGTCGTGGAAGTCGTGCTCCTCGAACAGCGACGCCTCCCACACGGCGCTCTCGACGAGCGCCTCGGCGGTGGCCTTGCCGTACTTGGCGAGGATGCGCTTGTCGAGCGAGCCGGCGTTCACGCCGATGCGCAGCGACACCCCCGCAGCCTTCGCTGCGGCGGCGATCTGACCGACGTTGCCGTCGAACTCGCGGATGTTGCCGGGGTTCACGCGCACCGCGCCGCAGCCGGCGTCGATGGCGGTGTAGATGTACCGCGGCTGGAAGTGGATGTCTGCGATCACCGGGATCTGGCTCTTGGCGGCGATGATCTTGAGCGCGTCGGCGTCGTCCTGGTGGGGAACGGCGACACGCACGATCTCGCAGCCCGATGCTGTGAGCTCGGCGATCTGCTGCAGCGTGGCGTTGATGTTCGTCGTCTGAGTGGTCGTCATCGACTGGACGCTGACGGGCGCGTCACCGCCGACGAGGACCTTCCCGACCTTGATCTGTCGGGTCTTGCGTCGCGGGGCGAGGGTTTCGGGGACCGTGGGCATCCCGAGATTCACAGCAGGCACGCCCCCAGCCTACGCGCGCCCGGCGGGCCGGGGCTGTGAAACGGATGCTCGCCGGTGCGGTCCGCCTGTGTATCGTCCCCCTCATGACGGTCAACCACGTGTACGCGCGCATGACGGGTCGCGATCCCCACCAGGCCCATCGCGCCGCGACACCCCTGGAGCTCCTGTTCGATCTCGTCTTCGTCGTCGCGTTCAGCCAGATCGGCACGCAGATGGCGCACTACCTCGAGCTCGGCCATGTCGGCACCGCCACCCTCGGCTGGTGGTTCGGCACGTTCGCCGTCGCCTGGGCGTGGATCAACTACTCGTGGCTCGCCTCGGCGTACGACACCGACGACATCTTCTTCCGCCTCGCGACGATGGTGGTGATGATCGGCGTGATCGTCGTGGCGCTCGGCGTGCCGAGCGTGTTCGCCTCCATCGAGGAGGGCGTGTACCTCGACAACGGCGTGCTGGTCGCGGGCTACGTGATCATGCGCGTGGCGACGATCGCGGTCTGGCTGCGTGTCGCGGCGCACGATCCCGAGCGCCGCCGCACCGCCTTGGCCTACGCGACGAACATCGGGATCGCCCAGGTCGGCTGGGTCGCGCTGATCTTCCTGAACTTGCCGATCGGCACCACGTTCGTCTTCACGAGCCTGCTCACCCTCTTCGAACTCGCGGGGCCGCTGTTCGCCGAGCTGCGCTTCGGCCGCACCCCGTGGCACGCGCACCACATCGCCGAGCGGTACGGCCTCCTGGTGATCATCACGCTCGGCGAGGTGATCCTCGGCACAGTGTTGGCCATCTCTGCGGTCGTCGAGGAGCAGGGATGGTCGCTCGAGGCGGCATCCGTCGCCTTCGGCGGCGTGGCGCTCGTCTTCGCCATGTGGTGGGTCTACTTCGCGATCCCGTGGGGCGAAGTGCTCGCCCGCCACCCCGGAAGGGCATTCGCGTGGGGCTATCTGCAGATCGCGCTGTTCGGCTCGCTCGTCGCCGTCGGCGCGGGGCTCCACGTCGCCGCGTACGTGATCGCCCACGAGGCGCACGTCAGCGCGGTGTTCGCGGCGTACGCGATCGCGATCCCGGTGCTCGCCTTCGAGACGCTGCTGTTCGTGCTGTACGCGCTGCTGGTGAAGCAGTTCGACCTGTTCCACCTGTGGCTCTACCTGGGCGTGATCGCCGTTCTCGTCGTCGCGATCGCCGCAGTCGCCGCCGGTGCGTCACTGGGGCTCGGCATCCTGCTCATCGCCTGCTCACCGGTGGTCGTGGTCGTCGGGTACGAGACGGTCGGCTGGCGGCACGGGCAGGAGATGGTGGCGCGAGCGACGCGCTGATGGCCAGCGGCGTCAGGCGGGCTGCTCGGTGAGCGCGCGGATGAGGCTCTGCGCGTCGTAGGGCCCCACGTGGCGCACGCCGTTCACGTAGAACGTCGGCACCGAGGTGATGTCCATGGCCTCCGCGTCGAGCATGTCGTCGCGCACGCGGCCGGTGACCTGGGCCGACTCGAGGTCGCGCTCGAACCGGTCGATGTCGAGATCGAGCTCGCGAGCCCGGCGGATGATGTCGCTCGGCAGCTGGTGCTGCTGATCGGCGAACAGGCTTCGTGAGAACTCGGCCCCCTTGCCCTGCAGCGTCGCGGCCTCGAACGCCTCGGCTCCGGCGAGCGCGTTGGGATGGAAGCGCTCGAGCGGCGCGTGGCGCCACACATAGCGCAGCCGGTCGCCGAGCTCGCGCCGCACCTCCTCGATCGACCCGGAGGCCTTCAGGCAGAACTCGCACTGGAAGTCGCCGTACTCCACGATCGTGAGCGGCGCGTCGACCGGCCCGTAGATCCGGTCGCGCGCAGGGTCGACGGCGCGCACGAGGGTGCGCCCGCCGTCGTCGTCGGGGCGCCGTGCGTCGGAGATGCGGAACATCGCCCACGACAGCACGAAGGCGATGACGGATGCCGCGAGCACGCCCACGCGCGCCTCGTTCTGCGCCGCCTCGTCGGTGATCGCCAGGTCGACGATGAACAGCGAGATCGTGAACCCGATGCCACAGAGCGCGGCACCGCCCGCGATCCGGTCGAGGGTGAGTCCGAGACCGAACTCCCCGAGTCTGAACACCTTCATGATCGCTGCCGCGCCGAAGACGCCGAGGAACTTGCCCACGACGAGTCCGACGACGATGGCCCAGGTGATCGGCGAGCGCACCGCCGCCGCGAGGATCGGTCCGCTGAGCTCGACCCCGGCGTTGGCGAGGGCGAACAGCGGCAGGATGACGTAGGCGACGTACGGCGCGTACGCCGACTGCAGTCGCTCGTTGATCGAGATCGACTCCCGCAGGCTGTTCGCGGCCTGGCGGGCGTATTCGCTGTTGGGCGACTGGCGGAACGTGCGGGCGAGTTCGAGCGCCTGCTCGACGTCGCGTCGGTTGGGGCGGTACACCGGAATCAGCAGCGCGATCGCGACGCCGGCGAGAGTCGGATGCACACCCGACGCCAGGAACGCCAGCCACACGATGATCGCGAGCGTCGCGTAGATGGGGCCGCGTCCGCGCCGCAGGAAGCGGGTGGCGTAGATGCCCGCGAGCCCGACCGCTGCCACGAGCAGCGGCATCGGCGAGAAGTTCTGCGTGTAGAACAGCGCGATGATGCTGAGCGCGCCGATGTCGTCGACCACGGCGAGCGCGAGCAGGAACACCCGGAGCCGGCCCGACGCCTTCGGGCCGATGAGGGCGAGCGCGCCGACGAGGAACGCCGTGTCGGTGGAGATCACGACGCCCCACGCATGCTCCTGGCCGCTGCCCGCGGAGATGAGGAGGAAGAGCACCGCCGGCACGATGAGGCCCGCGATCGCCGCCATCACCGGGATCATGGCGCGTCGCCAGCTGGTGAGCTCGCCGATCGCGAACTCGCGCCGCACCTCGAGCCCGACGGTGAAGAAGAAGATCGCCATGAGCGCGTCGTTCACCAGGGCGTGCAGGGTGAACGCAAGCTGCAGGTCGCCGAGGCCGATCGTCATCTGGGTCTCCCAGAAGCCGTGGTACGACTCGGCCGAGATGTTCGCCCAGGCGATCGCGGCGGCCGTGGCGATCAGCAGCAGCAGGGCGCCCTTGCGCGCTTCGCCGAGGTCGCGGATGCGCGCGGCGATCGACGGACGCCGATTCTCCCGCGGATCGGCGGCCTCGGGGTCGGGCGAGTGCTCGATGATCGTGAGCGGATGGATGCCGTCACGCGGCGGAGTCGTCGAGGTGTCGTTGTCGCTCATCGGACGGCGTCGCCTTCCTGCCGGGGCACACGGGCACGCCCAGTATCGTGCCGATCGGGACTCGGCGGGCGCTTTCTCGTGCAACGCCGGTCGGCGCGTTCGTCATCCCCGCGAGGGCGACGGATGCCGTGTGGTAGGTTCGGCGCATGTTCGCGCGACTCACCTGGTGGCTCACCGCATAGGCGGTGGGTTCGTGCGACCACAGACCGCCTTCTGGGCGGTCTTCTTCGTCAGGGAAGCCACCGCCCCACGACGAAAGACTTTGAGATGAGCCCGACCTCCTCCCCCTCGCTGACCGAGCTCGCGGCGAGCGGCACCCCCTTCGCCCTCATCTCGCGCGACTCCCGCACGGTCGAGATCCTCACCGGCGACGTCGTCGACGTCGACCTGCTCGCCGACATCCCGCTGACCGACGCCGCGGGCGCCGCCCGCGAAGTGCTCGCGCTGGTGCCCTATCGCCAGGTCGTCGAACGGGGCTTCGTCTGCCACGACGACCGCGCCCCGCTGCGATGCCTCGTCGTCGGCGAGCACCGCACGGTGTCGCTCGACGACGCGTTCGCGCAGCTGCCCACGGCATCCGTCCCCCTCGGCGACCCCGGTTTCGACATCGCCGACGAGGACTACGCCGACATCGTGCGCACCGTGATCGCCGACGAGATCGGCCGCGGCGAGGGGGCGAACTTCGTCATCCGGCGCGACTTCACCGCGACGGTCGGGACGGATGCCGCCACCGCTGCACTCACGTGGTTCCGGGCTCTCCTCGCACACGAGCGCGGCGCGTACTGGACGTTCGCGGTGGTGACCCCGGGGCACGTCGCCGTGGGTGCGAGCCCCGAGGCGCACGTGAGCGCGGTCGACGGCGTCGTGACGATGAACCCGATCTCGGGCACCTTCCGCCACCCGGCGGGGGGCGCCACCGCGGCCACGCTCAGCGAGTTCCTCGAGTCGACGAAGGAGACCGAGGAGCTCTTCATGGTCGTCGACGAGGAGCTCAAGATGATGAGCGCCGTGTGCAGCGACGGCGGCCGGATCACCGGTCCGCACCTCAAGGAGATGTCGCGGCTCACCCACACCGAGTACGTGCTGCGGGGGCGCAGCCGGCTCGACCCCCGCGACATCCTCCGTGAGACGATGTTCGCCCCGACCGTCACCGGGTCGCCCATGCAGAACGCGTGCACCGTCATCGCGCGGCACGAGGCCGAGCCGCGCGGCTACTACTCGGGCGTGGCCGCCCTCTTCACCCCGCGCGAGACCCTCACGGCGAACGAGCCCACCCACGACCTCGACGCCCCCATCCTCATCCGCACCGCGTACCTCGCCGACGGCACGCTGCGCGTGCCCGTGGGCGCGACGCTCGTGCGGCACTCCGACCCGTATGGCGAGGTCAGCGAGACCCACGGCAAGGCCGCCGGCGTGCTCGGAGCGATCGGCGCGGTCCCCCGCGACCAGGTCGCCGAGGCGAGCATCGACGAGGATGCGCCGACCCCCGAGCCCCGTCGCCTCGCCGACGACCCCGACATCGCCGCGCTGCTGCGCTCGCGCAACGAGCGGCTGGCGTCGTTCTGGCTGAACCCGCAGGGCTCGGGCGAGACTGCGCCGTTCGCCGGGCGCAGCGCGCTGGTGGTCGACGCGGAGGACCGCTTCACCACGATGCTCGCCCACCAGCTGCGCCACCACGGCCTCGCGGTCGAGATCGTGCCGTGGAGCGAGGTCACCGATGCGCAGGTCGACGCGGCGGAGCTGCTCGTCTCGGGCCCCGGGCCCGGCGACCCGCGCGACCTGTCGAGCCCGCGCATCCGGCGCATGCGCGAGGTGGTGGCCCGTCGTCGTGCGGCGGGGGCACCGCTTCTCGCGGTGTGCCTCAGCCACCAGATCCTCGCCGACACCCTCGGAATCGAGCTCGCGCCGCTCGCCGCCCCGCATCAGGGCCTGCAGAAGGAGGTGGACGTGTTCGGCGTGCCGGCATCCATCGGCTTCTACAACACGTTCACCGCCCGCGTGCCCGCGGGGACCGACCGTGCGGGCGAGGCCGAGGTGTCGGCCGACGCGTCCGGCGACGTGTACGCGCTGCGCGGGCCCGCGTTCGCGTCGGTGCAGGGACACCTGGAGTCGATCCTCTCGCGCGACGGCATGACGACGCTCGAGCGCCTCGTCGGCCACGCGCTGGGCACGGGCGCGGCGTAGCCCACCTCGCCGGCGGGCTCACGCGCCCGAACCGGGGGTGTGAGCTCACCTGCCCGGGTCAAGGGCGCGAGCTCACCTGCCCGGGTCAGGGGCGTGCGCTTCACCTGGGGCGCGCGCCGCGCGCTCGGCGAGAAGGCGCTGCTCCGCTCGGTTCGCGGTGAGTTCGAGGGCGCGGAGGTCGGAGATCACCGCGAGGTCGTCGCGACCGAGTTCGCGAAGCGCCTCGGCCCGCACCGCGTGCCACAGGTGCGCGCCGTCGAGCTGGGGCGCGATCTCGTCGAGCTCGGCGAGCGCGCGCCCCGCTCCGTCGGCCTTCAGCACGGCGACCGCGCGGTTGAGCCGCACGATCGGCGACGGGTCGTGCGTGAGCAGCATGTCGTACAGCACGCGCACCTGGTGCCAGTCGGTGTCTGCCGCCGACGCGGCATCGGCGTGACAGGCGGCGATCGCCGCGTGGAGCTGCCATCGCCGGGGCGCGCGCAGCGCAGCGGCCCGCTCGAGCTCGGTCCGCGCCTCGGTGAGGAGGCCGGCATCCCAGCGGCCGCGGTCCTGCTCGCCGAGGAGTACGAGATCGCCGTCGACCGCCCGCGCGTCCTCGCGCGCGCGGTGGAACAGGAGGAGTGCGAGGAGCCCGTGCGCCTCGGCGTCGCGCGGGAATGCCGCAGCGATCACCCGCGCGAGCCACACCGCGTCGTCGGCGAGGTCACGGTCGGCCGCCGCGTCGCGCTCGGCGCCCAGGTGCGCCTCGCTGTACATCACCGACACCACGGTGAGCACGAGGTCGAGCCGGTCGCGCCGCTCGTCGGGTTCCGGCACGCGCAGCGGGATGCCGGCGACGGCGATCTTGCGCTTCGCCCGCGAGATGCGCTGCCCGGTCGCGGAGTCGGTCGACAGGGTGGCGTGCGCGATCTGCCGCGTCGTCAGTCCGCACACCGCGCGCAGTGTGAGGGCGAGCTGCGCATCGGGCGAGAGCGCCGGGTGACAGCATCCGAACAGCAGCGGCATCCGCTCGTCGGGCTCGGCGTCGCCCGCGGATGCCGGTTCGGGAAGCAGCGCGAGCTTGTCGCGATACCGTCGCTCGCGCCGCAGCCGGTCGAGCGCGTTGTGGCGCGCGGCCTGGGTGAGCCACGCCGCCGGCCGCGGCGGGATGCCGCGCACGCGCCACTCGCGCAGCGCCTCCTCGACCGCGTCGGCGACCGCCTCCTCGGCGACGTCGAAGCTGCCCAGGGCCGCGGTGAGCGCGCCGACTATGCGCCCCACCTCGGCGCGCATCACGCCGGCGAGGGCGGCGTCGGATGCCGCGGCGCGGCCGGTGCCGCCCGCGTCCGCGGCATCCGTCGCCATCACTCGAACTGGCTGTAGTCGGTCACCATCGGGCGGATCTCGATCGCGGTACCGGGGAACCGCATCGACGGCCAGGTCTTCACCAGGGCGACCGCGGCATCCATGTCGGCGACGTCGATGACGCTGAATCCGCCGATCACCTCCCGGGCCTCCGAGAACGGTCCGTCGGCGACCACCGGGCCGGACTCACCGTACTTGACCGTCGTCGCCGTCTCGACGGGTTCGAGTTCGGCACCGCCGTCGGCGATCGCCGATCCGTGGTCCTGGAACCACTGGTAGATCTGGGCGTAGTCCTCCTGCCGCGTCTCTTCCGACAGCTGCCGGTCGAGCACGGGCACAGAGGTGAACATGATCACGTACTTCACGGTCGTGGTCCTTTCGTCAGGGGAACCGTTTCATCCCCACAGCGAACGGACAAGACCGTTTTCGACACGTTCTCCGAAAAACTCAGAACAGCGACACCGGATTGATGATGTCGGCCAGGATCAGCACGCCGCCCATCACCACGAGCGCGATGACGACCACGAACGTCACCGGCACGAGCCTGGTCGCATCGACCGGCTTCGGCGGCGGGCGGTTCGTCATCTTCGCCCACGCCCGCTTGAGCCCGTCCCAGAGCGCCACCGCGACATGCCCGCCGTCGAGCGGGAGGAGCGGGATGAGGTTGAACACGAACAGCGCGATGTTCAGCGATGCCAGGAGTGAGAGGAGACCCGCCACCCGGTTCAGCACCGGTGCATCGGCCGCGGCGACCTCGCCCGCCAGCACGCCGGCGCCCACGACGCTGAGCGGACCGTTCGGATCGCGCTCCTCGCCCGTGACGAGGGTGACACCGGTCTCGTATACCTTCACCGGCAGCTGCCAGATGATGCCTGCGACGGCGCCGACGTTCTGCGCCGCCGTCTGCGCGCCGGTCCAAATCGGCTGCCGGAGGTACGCGACCTCTTGACGGATGCCGGCGATGCCGACCTCCTCGGTGACCGGGTCGCCGTTCTCGTCGAGCACCGGCTGCCCGGTCTCGTCGGTGACGGCGCGCTCGACGGCGACCGGCGTCACCTGCAGCGTCAGCGTCTCGCCGTCGCGCTCGACGACGACCTCGATCTGCTGCCCGGGCGAGGCCTGAATGATCTCGGATGCATCGGCGAACGTCGTGATGGGAGTGCCCTCGACCTCGACGAGCACATCGCCCGGCTCGATGCCGGCCGCCACCGCCGGCGCCTGCGGATCGGATGCCGCGCACTCGGTGCGATCGGTGTCGGCGGGGATGATGCACTCGCTGACCGACGAGACCGTCGTCGTAGCGGAGAGCACGCCGATCCCGCTCAGCAGCACGGTGAAGAGCACGATCGCGAACGCGAGGTTCATGAACGGCCCGCCGAGCATGATCACCACGCGCTTCCACACCGGGAGCTTGTAGAAGACCCGGTCGTCGTCGTGTCCGTCGAGGGTCTCGTCGTTCGCGGCACGGGCGTCCTGCACCATCGTGGCGAAGAATCCGCCCCCCGCACGCCCGTCGCGGCCCGCGGCGAGCTCCTTCGGGGAGGGCGGGTACATGCCCGCCATCGAGATGTAGCCGCCGACCGGCAGAGCCTTGAAGCCGTACTCCGTCTCGCCGCGCCGGCGCGACCACAGCGTCGGGCCGAAGCCGATCATGTACTGGCCGACACGCACGCCGAACTTCTTGGCCGGCCAGAGGTGCCCGAGCTCGTGCAGCGCGATCGACACCGCGAGGCCCACGACGAGCAGCACGACGCCGATGACGAATGCGATGACTTCCACGATGCACACGCTACCCGCGTGACGCTTTGAGTTGGCCGTGACGAGGTGCCGCAGGCGGTCGACTACCCTCGTCCAGGGAGGAATCGTGACGCCACGGAATGTCCGCGCACTGCGCGGCGGCCTCGCGGCGTCGGTCGCGAGCCTCCTCGGCGCGACGGCCCACACGCTCGCCGGCGGCGGCGCACCGGCCCCCTCTGTCGTGGCGGCAGTCGCGATCCTCGCCTGGCCGGCTGCCGTGGCCTTCGCGGGGCGCCGGCTCTCGGTCTGGCGCACCGGTGCCACCGTCGCGGTGAGTCAGATCCTGCTCCACTTCGCGTTCGTGCTCACGGCGGGGGCCGACCCGACGCTGTCGATCGGGCACGACCACCACGGATCCGCCGCGCTCGATCCGGTGATGGCCGCGTCGATGAGCGGCCTCCTGCCGGCGCCGTCCATGCTCGCCGCCCACCTCGCGGCGGCCGCCGTCACGGTAACCGTCCTCTGGTGGGGCGAACGGATGCTCACCGCCCTCGCGGGCGGGATCCGCACCCTCTTCTCCCGCATGCGCGAGGTGGTCCCGCCCGCGCGTGCCGCCCTCCCCCGCGTCTCGTTCCGGCGCCCGGCCGGCCGCCGCGCCGGCGTCGCCCTCTCGTCCCTGTCTCGGCGCGGCCCGCCCGCGCTCGTCATCGCGGCTTCCTGACGCCGCGGCATCCGCACGCGCCGGCGTCCTGCCGTCGCGCAGTTCCCGCATGCATGCGCAGCGCCCGCCGGGCCGCTGCGGACCGATGACGAAAGACACCTCATGAACACCTCTTCCCACCGCCCCACCCGCATCCGCACCATCGCCCTCGGCGCCGCCGCCGGCGTCGCCCTCGCCGTCGGGGTTCCCCTCGCGGCCTCGGCGCACGTGCACGTCGACCCGGGCACCGCCTCGGCGGGATCGACGCAGACGCTCACCTTCGCGTTCTCGCACGGGTGCGACGGATCACCCACCACGGCGCTCGCGATCGACGTCCCCGAGGGCGTGGCGAACGTCACGCCGATCGTCCAGGGCGGGTGGAGCATCGCCCGCGACCTCGGATCCGACGGCATCGCCACGCGCGTCGTCTTCACCGCCGATACCCCCGTCGAGGACGGGCTGAAGGCGACGGTCTCGATGGACGCCCTCTTCGCCGAGGACGCTGCCGACACCGACATCGCCTTCCCGGTGACCCAGCTCTGCGCCGAGGGCGAGACCGCCTGGACGCAGATCGCCGAGGAGGGCGAAGACCCCCACGACCTCGACAGCCCGGCTCCCGTCGTCGCGGTCGGCGCGGCGGTGGCGGAGGACGAGCACGGTCACGGCGACGCGGCTGCGGAGACGGCTGCCGCCGACGCGGACCACGACGAGGCTGCGGCCGCGGCGCCGGAGGCCGACCCGGTGGCGCGCTGGCTCGCCGCCGGCGGCCTCGTCGCCGGCGTCGCGGCCCTCGCCGTGGTGCTGCTGCGCGGACGCCGCAAGGCCTGACACACCGCCGGCCGGGTGGGCGGACGTGCCTCGGCACGGACCGCTCACCCGGCGACAGGCCTGTTTCGACGCGCCGGTGTCATGCCCGGCACGCCCGCAGACGAGCACGGCTCCCGGGTCCACAGCGGGCGGTGCGTCGCCCCCTCGGGGTGAGAGGATGGACCTGCCATGCCGACCGATGCGCCCTCGAACCTGCCCCCCGTCCTCCGACCCGAGCGTCCTCCCGTGCACGCCCTCGCGGATCTCGCGGCGCGGTTCGCCGTGGAGGTGCGCGGCGATGTCGCCGACGCCACGCTGACGGGGATCACCCTGGCCACCGCCGACCTCCGCCCGGGCGACGTCTTCGTCGCGGTTCGCGGCGTGAACCGCCACGGCGCCGAGTTCGCCGCCGCGGCCGCCGAGAAGGGTGCGGTCGCCGTCATCACCGACGCCGAAGGCGCGTCGCTCGCCGCTGCGAGCGGACTGCCCGTGGTGGTCGTCGACGACCCGCGCGGCGTGCTCGGAGACCTGTCGGCATGGGTGTACAGCACCGGCCCCGACGACGACCTGCCGCTGCTGCTCGGCACCACCGGCACGAACGGCAAGACCAGCGTCTCGCACATCCTCGAAGGCATCCTCGCGCAGCTGGGCGCGACGACCGGCCTGTCGTCGACCGCCGAACGCCACATCGCGGGGCAGGTCATCGTGTCGCGGCTGACGACGCCGGAGGCGTACGAGATGCACGCCCTCCTCGCTCTCATGCGCGAGCGCGGCGTCGAGGCGGTCGCCGTCGAGGTGAGCGCGCAGGCCCTCAGCCGCCGCCGCGTCGACGGCATCATGTTCGACGTCGCCGGGTTCACGAACCTCACGCACGACCACCTCGACGACTACGCCGACATGCGCGAGTACTTCGAGGCGAAGCTCCCGCTCTTCCGCCCCGACCGCTCCCGCCGCGCCGTCGTGTGCATCGACGCCGAGACCGGCGCCGAGGTGGTGCGCCGGAGCGAGGTTCCGACCGTCACCGTCGGCACGCCCGCCCTCGCGGCCGACCCCGCGGCCGCCGCCGACGCGGACTGGACGGTCGAGATCCTCGACGAGCGTCAGATCGGCACTGAGTTCCGGCTGACGGCGCGCGACGGCCGCACGCTCACCACCCTCGTCCCAGTCATCGGGCGCCACATGGCGGCCAACGCCGGCCTCGCCATCGTCATGATCCTCGAGGCCGGCTACACCTGGGAGCGCCTCGTCGCGGCCCTCGACGGCGGACGCATCGAGGCCTACCTCCCGGGCCGCACCGAGCTCGTCTCAGGAGAGACCGGTCCGGCGGTGTACGTCGACTTCGGGCACTCGCCCGATGCGTTCGAGAAGACCCTCGCAGCCGTCCGCCGCGTCACGCCGGGCCGTGTGCTGATGCTGTTCGGGGCCGACGGCGACCGCGACGCGACCAAGCGGCACGACATGGGCCGCACGGCGGTGCAGGGCAGCGACATCCTCGTGATCACCGACCACCACCCGCGCAACGAGGAACCCGACTCCATCCGGGCGACGCTCCTCGAGGGTGCTCGGCGCGCGCGCCCCGACGCCGAGGTGCACGAGTTCTCACCGCCCGAGCGTGCGATCGTCGAGGCGATCGCCCTGGTGGGCGACGGCGACGCCATCCTGTGGGCAGGCCCGGGGCACCAGGACTACCGCGACATCCGCGGGGTGCGCACACCGTACTCGGCGCGCGAGCTGTCGCGCCGCGCGCTGCGGGCCGCCGGCTGGCCGGTGCCCGAGCCGCACTGGCCGGTGCCCTACCCCGCCGACTCCACGCCGTCGTCCGACCCGCTGCGGCAGTTCGACTCCCCCTGATCGAGCGCGGTGCGCCCGGCGCCGCCGTGCGCCGGGCCCGTTCGCCCGACTGACGCGCGTCAGCCCGCGGCGGCGATCAGGCGATCGGCGGTGTCGCGCGCCCAGCGCTCTGCCTCGGCGAGGCTCTCGCGGCTCAGCGCTTCAGGCGCCTCGTGCTCATCGACGACGCGGTCGATCGTGTCGACGATGCCGAGGAATCCGATGCGACCCTCGTGGAAGGCATCCACCGCCTGCTCGTTCGCCGCATTGAAGACGGCGGGGAACGTGCCGCCGGCCCGGCCGACCTGCTTGGCGAGGCGAACGGCGGGGAAGGCGTCGTCATCGAGCGGCTCGAACGTCCATGCGGTCGCCGTGGTCCAATCGAGCGGCCGCCCCACCCCCGCGACACGGCTCGGCCAGTCGAGCCCGAGCGAGATCGGCAGCCGCATGTCGGGCGGCGAGGCCTGGGCGATGGTGGAGCCGTCGATGAACTCGACCATCGAGTGCACGATCGACTGCGGATGCACCACGACGTCGATCTCGGCGTAGGGCACGCCGAAGAGCAGGTGCGCCTCGATGACCTCGAGCCCCTTGTTCACGAGCGTCGCCGAGTTGGTGGTCACGACGCGTCCCATGTCCCACGTCGGGTGCGCGAGCGCCTCGGCAGGGGTGACCGAGTCGAGCGATGCGCGGTCGCGTCCGCGGAACGGGCCGCCCGACGCGGTCAGAACCAGCCGCCGGACCTCGGATCGCTGCCCCGAGCGCAGCGCCTGAGCGATCGCGGAGTGCTCCGAGTCGACCGGCACGATCTGCCCCGGCTTCGCGATCCGGGTGACGAGGTCGCCGCCGACGATCAGCGACTCCTTGTTGGCGAGCGCGAGCGTGCGCCCCGTCTCGAGCGCGGCGAGCGTGGGACCGAGGCCCACCGAACCGGTGATGCCGTTGAGCACCACATCAGCGTCGACGTCGCGCACCAGCTGCTCTGCTTCGACGGCGCCGAGCGCCGTGTACTCGACCTCGAACTCATCGGCCTGCCGGGCGAGCGTCTCGCGGTCCGTACCCGCGGCGAGGCCGACGACCTCGAACCGCCGGGGGTTGGCCCGGATGACCTCGAGGGCCTGGGTTCCGATGGATCCGGTCGAGCCCAGAATGAGGATGCGGCGCATCCGGTCAGCCTACCGACCGGATGCGCCGCATCCCTGGATCACTCCGCGAGCGCGGTCACTCCGCGGGCGTGGTCTCGATGATCTCGACGACGAACACGAGCGTCTCGCCCGCGAGCTCGTGCGTGCTCGAGCCTTCCTCGCCGTAGCCGCAGCCGGGCGACATCGAGACGACGAGCTTCGTGCCGACGGTCTGACCCTCGAGCGCACGCTGGAAGCCGGTGACGACGCCGGTCGTGGCGAAGGTCGCGGGCTCGCCGCGCTCGTAGCTGGAGTCGAAGACGCTGCCGTCGCTCCACTTCACGCCCTGGTAGTCGACGGTGACGCTGTCGCCGGCCTCGACCGTTGCTCCGTCGCCCTCTTCGAGCACCTCGAGCTGCACGTCTGCCGGAGCCTCGGCGTCGGGGATCGTGACGGTCGGGTTGCCGTCGGCGTCGAACTCGACGCTCGGGAACTCGCCGGTCGGCTCGCTCACGGCGCACCACGCGTCGGCGGGCACGATGTCGAGCACGTCGATGACGTACACCTGCGCGCCGCTGCCGGCATCGGGGACGGTCATGACGATGCGCGACCCCTCGGTCGCGCATCCGAAGAACACGTCGGGGCCGGAGCCCACGCTGATCGGCATCGCCGGGAGCGCGGTGCCGTCGAACCCGGCCTCCTGCAGCGGCTCGCCGGTCGTCGCGTCGTAGATGCCGAGCGCGTACGAGACGTAGTCGCCGTCGGAGATCGCGTCGCCGTCGCCCTCGACCGCGACGGCTCGCTCCGACGTGGTGATCTCGAGCGGGGTCTCGAACTCGACGGTCGGGACCGCGCCGACCTCGCCCGACACGGTGATCGACGAGGCGACGTCGCCCTCCGGCGCGGCGACCGAGCACAGGTCGGCGCCGGCCGTGTCGGTCGGGGTGGGAGTCGACTCGGGTGACGACGACGAGCAGCCGACGAGCAGAAGCGCGGACACTGCTGCGACGGACAGGGCGGCAAGCGGGCGGAAGCGCACGATGAAGACCTCGGATTTGCAGGGGATGGAACCTCCATCCTCCCCTATCGGCGGAGCATCCGCGCTGTGAAAGGGCTATGCCCGACCAGGAATGGAATCGGGGGTACCCTCGATCGGGTGACTTCCGACCAGATCCCCGACGCGGACGACACCCCGGACGATGCCGCCCCGGCGCGCTCCATGACCGGTGTGTACGCGTTGGGCCGCGGCCTCATCACCCCGCTCGCGCGCGTCATCTACCGTCCGCGCATCGAGGGCAAGGCGGGCGTCCCCCGCACCGGCCCGGTGATCTTCGCCAGCAACCACCTGTCGTTCATCGACTCCATCGCGATCCCGGTCGCCGCTCCCCGTCCCGTGCACTTCCTGGCGAAGTCGAGCTACTTCGACAAGCCCGTGTCGCGATGGTTCTTCACCGCCATCGGCGCGATCCCGGTGAACCGCGGCGCCGGGCAGGCGGCACTCGACGCCCTCGACCAGCAGCGCGTGCTCCTCGACGAGGGCAGCGCCGTCGCGCTCTACCCCGAGGGCACCCGCTCCCTCGACGGCCGCCTCTACAAGGGACGCACCGGCGTCGCGTTCCTCGCCCTGCAGACCGGCGCCCCCGTGGTGCCGGTTGGTCTCGTCGGCACCGACAAGGTCATGCCCGTCGGGGCGAAGATGCCGTCGCTGCGTCACCGCATCACGGTGAAGTTCGGTGCACCGCTCGATCTGTCGCACCACGGCCCCGCCGAGTCCGGCCGCGCGCGCCGCCACGCGACCGACGAGATCATGGCCGCGATCCACGCCCTCTCCGGGCAGGAGCTCGCGAACGCCTACAACGAGGTGCCGGCGCAGAACCCGATCGACCGCATCAAACAGGTCATGCCGCACGAGCGCCGCTGACCGCGCACGCCGTTCGACTCGCTCCGACCGGACTTCCCGGACGTTGAGCGAGGGAGCGAAGCGGACGAGACGAAACGCGTCAGGATGCGCCGGCGACGAGGATCGTCGGCTCGTGGCGCACCGGGAAGTTCACGGAGTTCGCGATGAAGCACCACTCGTTCGCCTGCGCGTGCGCCGCGGTCGCGGCTTCCGTCATCGACGCATCGGCGACGGTCACGCGGGGCCGCAGCACGACCTCCCGGAACGCGCCCCCGCCCCGACCGTCCTCGACCATCACGCCTGCGGCGTCGTCCTCGTAGCCGACGACCACGACGCCTGCCTGCACGCATGCGTGCAGGTACGACAGCAGATGGCACTCGCTGAGCGACGCCAGGAGCAGGTCCTCGGGGTTCCAGCGCGACGGATCGCCGCGGAACGGCTTGTCGCTGGAGGCGAGGAGAGCGGGCTTGCCGTCGATCTCGATCGTCACGGCGCGGTCGTAGTCGCGGTAGCCCGACGTGCCGCTGCCGCGGTCGCCCGTCCAGGTGGTGCGGACGGAGTATCGATGCTCACCGAACATGCGCACAGTCTGTCATGCGGGCACGCCCGCGCCCCGACGGTAGGCTGGTGGCCGTGCCGCAGACCTTCGCCGTGTCCGATGCCGTGGAGCTCGCCGTCGTCGAGCGCAGCGGATTCATCGAGTCGCGGCACGGCGGGATCGCCGTCGTGCTCGCGCCGGACGGAACGCTTCTGGAGCGCCTCGGCGACGTGTCGGCGTTCATCCTCCCCCGCTCGAGCCTCAAGCCCCTGCAGGCGCTCGCGTGCCTGTCTGCGGGGGCGCCCCTCGAGGGCGAGCACCTCGGACTCGCCACCGCGAGTCACTCGGGCACCGATCGCCACGTGTCGGTCGTGCGCGAGATCCTCGCGTCGGCCGGCGTCGGCGAAGACGATCTGGCCTGCCCTCCTGCGTGGCCCGGCGACACCGCCACCCGCGACGACATGGTGCGAGAGCTCGGCTCGCCGGCTCGCGTGCGCATGAACTGCTCGGGCAAGCACGCGGCGATGCTGCTCACCTGCACCACGAACGGCTGGGCGACCGACGGGTACCTCGACCCCGAGCATCCCCTGCAGGTGCACCTGCGCGACGTGATCGAGCGCCTCGTCGGCGAGAAGACGTCCGTGACGGCGATCGACGGATGCGGCGCCCCGATCTACGCGATGAGCCTGTTCGGCCTCGCCCGCGCGGTGCACCGGATCGGCAACTCCTCGACCACCTCGCCGTTCGCGCTCCACCGCAGCGCCGGCGCCCTCGTGCAGGCCGTGCGCCAGAACCCGTGGACGATCGACGGCCCCGGCCGCGCCGACACCGTCGTGATCGAGCGCCTGGGGGTGTTCGCCAAGGGCGGCGCCGAGGGCGTCATGGTCATGGTCGCCCCCGACGGCACGACGGTCGCACTCAAGATGCTCGACGGCAGCGGGCGGGCGGCCACCGCCGTCGCCTTGCGGCTGCTCGAACGCGCCGGGGCGCTCGCCTCGGCCGACGTCGCCGATGCGATGACGAGGCTTTCGCTGACCATCACCGGCGGCGGACAGGATGTCGGGGCCATCCGCCCCGCTTTCTAGAGGCGCTCCCACCAGGAGCCCGAGCGCTCCAACGGCGGAGCGGAAAGGACACGCGATGAGGATCAGCGTCCCCACCGAGGTCAAGAACAACGAGTACCGGGTGGCTCTGACCCCCGCCGGCGTCCACGACCTGGTCGTCCAGGGGCACGAGGTGTTCGTGCAGACAGGCGCCGGAGCGGGCTCGTCGATGCCCGATGAGGAGTACCTCGCCGCCGGCGCGACGCTGCTCGACAGCGCCGCGGATGTATGGGCCCGCGCCGAGCTGCTGCTGAAGGTCAAGGAGCCGATCGCGAGCGAGTACGGGCACTTCCGCGACGACCTCGTGCTGTTCACGTACCTGCACCTCGCCGCGGATCGCCCGCTCACCGAGCGGCTCGTCGCAGACGGCGTCACCGCGATCGCATACGAGACGGTGCAGGCGATCTCCGGCGGCCTGCCGCTGCTCGCTCCGATGAGCGAGGTCGCGGGGCGCCTCGCACCCATCGTGGGCGCGTCGACGCTGATGCGGTCCGCAGGCGGGCTCGGGCTGCTCATGTCGGGAGTGCCGGGCACGCGTCCCGCGCAGGTGACCGTGATCGGCGGCGGCGTCGCCGGCGCCAACGCCGCGGTGATCGCGGTCGGGATGGGCGCCGACGTCACCGTCTTCGACACGAACGTGCAGCGACTGCGCTACCTCGACGACCACTTCCAGGGCCGTGTGAAGACCGCCGCCTCGAACCCGCTCGATCTCGATCGCGCGGTCACCGGCTCGGACCTCGTCATCGGCTCGGTGCTCATCCCCGGCGCGAAGGCGCCGAAGCTCGTCACCAACGACATGGTCTCGCGCATGCGCGCGGGCTCGGTGCTCGTCGACATCGCGGTCGACCAGGGCGGATGCTTCGAGGACACGCATCCGACCACCCATGACGACCCGACGTTCGCCGTGCACGACACGGTGTTCTACTGCGTCGCGAACATGCCCGGGGCTGTGCCGAACACGTCGACCTCCGCGCTGACGAATGCGACCCTCCCCTACATCCGTCAGATCGCCCGGCGCGGCTGGACGGATGCGCTGCGGGCCGACATCGGGCTCGCCGCAGGGCTCAACACCTTCGGCGGCGGCATCGTGAACGCCGGCGTCGCCACGGCCCACGACCTGCCGCTCGCCTCGCTCGAGGCAGCGCTGGTCTGAGACGCGGCATCCGTCCGCACAGACGACCGCCCCGACGGCAGGAGCCCGTCGGGGCGGTCGTCTTCGCACGGGAGGCTGCCGGTCAGATGCCGCCGTCGACCGAGCGGGTGTACTCCGCCGGGTCTTCGGGCACGAGCACCTCGGTGTCGCGGTTGAGGCTCTCGCCGCGGAAGAACGGCTTCGCCGCCGGGTACGCCCACCACAGGAACATCAGCAGCACGCCGACGGCGAGCGAGCCGATGCCGAGCACGAAGGTGCCGCCGATGCCGAACAGCACCGTGTAGCCGTAGTCGACGTCCCACATGTCGACCGCCGACTGCACGAACGCGAACGTGAGCATGAGGGCACCGAGCAGAGGCAGGATGCCCTTGTAGAGCAGATTGCGCCAGGTGCTGAACAGCTCGCGGCGGAAGTACCAGACGCACGCGTAGCCGGTGATGGCGTAGTAGAACGCGATTGCGAGACCGAGCGAGAGGATCGAATCCTGCAGGATGTTGTCGCTGATCAGCGTCATGCCGATGTAGTACAGGCTGGCGACGACGCCCATCACGATCGTCGAGAACGACGGCGTCTTGTACTGCGGGTGCACGGTCAGGAACCGGCGCGGCAGGGCACGGTACGCAGCCATGGCGAGCGTCCCTCGCGCGGTGGGGAGGATCGTGGTCTGCGTCGACGAGACCGCCGAGATGAGCACGGCGACCACGAGCATCCAGCCGAACGGGCCGAGCAGCCCGTCTTTGATCGCGAGGAAGAAGTCGTCGGCGATGGCCTCGTTGCCGAGACCGGTCGCGTCGTCGCCGAGCCCCGAGTACATCATCGCGGCGACCGTGACCGTCACGTACGTGAACAGCAGGATGACGCAGGTGAGCAGCGCCGCCCGCCCCGGGATGCGCTTGGGGTCCTTCGTCTCCTCGTTGAGCGCCAGGCAGGTGTCCCAGCCCCAGTAGATGAACAGGGCGAGGAGGATCGCCTCGGTGAATCCGCTCCAGTCGGTGAAGGCGGCCGGGTTGAACCATTCCCAGCTGAACGGCGTCGGATTCGGGGCGGTGCCGGTGAAGAACTGCCAGAGCGCAGCGACGACGAAGATCGCGAGGGCGAGGTACTGGATGCCGAGCAGCACGTTCTGGATGCGTTCGCCGATCTCGACTCCGCGCCAGCTCACCCACGTCATCGAGGCGATGAACACGACGCCGGTCGCCGTGACCAGCGGCACATTCTCGGCGAGCGAGCCGTCTCCGAACAGCGACCAGAAGTAGATGCCGGCGATCTGGGCGAGGTTGGCGAGCACGACCATGCCGGCCACCGCGACACCCCACCCGCCCATCCACCCGACCCACGGGCCGAACGCCTTCGTGCCCCAGGTGAAGGTCGTGCCGCAGTCGGGCACCGCGTTGTTGAGCTCGCGATAGGCGAAGGCGATGAACAGCATCGGGATGAAGGCGAGCACGAAGGCGATGGGCGCCTGCCCGCCGACAGCGAGGACGACCCAGCCGAGGGTCGCCACGAGAGAGTAGACCGGTGCGGTCGAAGCGAGGCCGATGACGGTGGAGCCCCAGAGCCCGAGCGTCCCTGCTGCGAGCCCCTTCCCATCGGTTCGGTCCAGATTGATCGGGGATGTAGCCACGATCCTGACGTTAGGCGCTCGGTCACGGTGCGACAAGGCGCTCGCCCGCACGCTCCGACCGGACCTCGGGCGACGGGAGGACGATGCGGACGGGGTCGGCACCGGCGTCGAGCAGCCACGCGCGACGGCGGCCGGGCTCGCAGTACGGCGGAGCGTCGCGCACGCCGGCGAGCGTGCGCAATTCGGAGGCGCATCCGGCGTCGACCACCAGAGCATGATCGCCGCGGAGTTCGGCCAGCAGGCGCCAGTGGCGCTGCCATTCGTCGGGCTCCGCCCAGACCACCGACCGGCCGGCGGCGGCCGTCGCTGCGCTGTGCTCGTCGGGGGTGAGGACGCGGCATCCGCCCGCCTGCCAGGACTCCAGCGCGGCGCGCGTGATCGGCGAACGCCGGGCGACCAGCCCGGTGAGGGTCGCGGTCGGCGCCCACGGACGGTCGTCGACGCCGCGCACGGCGGGACGACGCGGGGCGAGCGCCACCTGCACGGCGACGCCGTCGATGCGGCCGCGCCCCGGAGGCGCCTGCGGCAGGTAGTGGGCGCCGTCTCCCCCGGCGGCGATGTGGTCGGTGCGCGTCGGCAGGCCGAGGATCAGCCGGCGCGGGAAGAGGTCGGCCATGCGCGCGACGGGGCCGGTGAGCCGGCGAGCGGATGCCGCGACCAGCGCCCCGGTCGAACCGGCCGAGCGGATCACCGACTCGATCCGCTCGACGAGGATGGCGGCGTGGTCGGGCGGGAAGCGGGCGATGAGGGCGTCGAGATCGTCGAAGACCACGAGGCTCCCCCGTGCGGGAGGCTCGTGCCAGAGCCGCGTGATCGCGTCCCACGCGGCCTCGGGGTCGGCGGGGATGTCGAGAAGCACGTCGGCACCGGCGCCGACCGCGTCGAGTGCGGCGGAGCGGCCCGACCCGGGCCCTCCGAGGACGAGCAGGGCGCGGTCCGCGGGCGCGAGCGCCACCGTCGGCTGCTGCTGTCGCTCGGGCTCGTCGGTGAGACCCCACGGCAGTGCGCCCGGGCGCGGATCATCGCCCGGCTCGAGCGCACTCAGAGCGATCCGCTCCGGTAGCGGCGGCAGCCACGGGCGGCTCGCCGCCGACGCCTCCACCCCCGTCGATGCGTGTCGCTGCGCGACGGCGGCGATGTCGGCGGGCGCCGTCAGCGCGACGCGCACCCGCACGGCCCGCGCATCGCCCGCGCGTCGCAGGAAGGCCTGACCGCGACCGGCGACGCCGCCGGGAAGGCCGGCCGCCTCGTCGCCGCCGATCACGAAGCGGCTGTCGGCAGGATCGGCGACCCGCAGGCTGATCCGGAGGGGGCAGTTGGCGAGCAGCCCCTCGCGGATCACGCCGGCCGCACGCTGCGTGCCGAGCACAAGATGCACTCCGAGGGCACGCCCGCGCGCGGCGACGTCGCCGAAGACGGCCGCAAGCTCGGGGTGATCCCCCACGAGGGCGGCGAACTCGTCGACGACCACGACCAGTCGCGGCACCGCGACGCGCGGGTCGGAGACCTCCCGCGCCCCGACGCGGGCGATCGCCGCCTCCCGGCGCCGGATCTCGGCGCGCAGGCTCTCGATCGCCCGGCGCGCACCGTCGCCGTCGAGGTCGGTGATCACCCCGGTCACATGCGGGAGCGCTGCCAGCGAGTCGAACGCGGTTCCCCCCTTGAAGTCCGCGAGGAGGAAGGCCACCTCGTCGGGCGACCGTTCAGCGCACATCGCCGTGATCCACGTAATGAGCAGTTCGCTCTTGCCGCTTCCGGTTACACCGGCGACGATCGCGTGCGGTCCGTCGGCAACGAGATCGACGACAGCCGCCGCGGCGCCGATCCGTCCGATGACGGCGGCGAGGCCCGCCCCCGTGCCGGGCCCCTCGGCAAGGAGTTCGCCGAGGCTGATCGCCCCCTGTTCCGGCGCGGTCCAGCCCAGCAGCCTCTCAGCACGGTCGACCAGGTGGTCGGCGAGGTGGCGCGCCTGGTCGCGCGAGATCGCCTCGGGCGTGATCCGCACGGCCCCGCCGCGACGGTGCAGGATCGCCGCGTCCGGGTCGGCCACGTCGAGCACCGCCGCACAGCGGGGCGGTGGGGACTCACCGACGCCGCGCAGGGCAAGCACGATGTCGGCGCCGTCCGGCACCGCTTCACCGCGCCCGATCACGACGGCCCGCGCGCCCGACGCGGTCTGCGCGTGCGGCAGCCCGTGGACCCAGTCGATGTCGCCGCCGACCGCCTCGACGCGCATCTCACCGGGAGCGTGCGCCAGACACAGCTGCAGCACCAGCGCACGATGCACCGCTGCGGCCACGGGTCCGTCGCCGGTGACCGCGACGCCCTCGGCAGCCGACACGGTGATGGGCGATCCGGTGAGGCGAGCCGCCGCCGCGCGAACCGCTGCCGAGTCGGTGTCACCCTCGCCGCCGCGTACGCGCACTGCGCTCGCCCCCTCGCCCGACCCGACGACGAGAGTCCAGTCACCGTCGGGCACGCGCCAGATCGCATCGGGGTCTGCGGCGAGCGCGCGCACGTCGGGGTGCTGCCGCCAGAGGCCGGCGCGCTCGGCGTCATGGCGCCGCTCCACCGCCGCGCGCACGGCCTCACGCTCGCGGCGGGCCCGCGTCTGCGCCGCCCGTCGATCGCGCCGCGCGGCGCGGCGTGCGTCGACCGTCGTCGCGACCACCAGCAGCGGAGCCAGCGCCGCGAGCCACAGCGCGATCATCGAGCCGGTCACCAGCCACAGCACGACGGCACCGACGATCGGCACCACGCTCGCGAGGAGCGGGAGCGGCGCCCGGGGCGCGGGCTCCCAGGCAGCCGGCAGCACCAGCGGCTCGTCGTCGGGACCGCCCCCGACCGCCCAGACCGGGGCGAAGGGATCGTCTGCGGCGCGGGCTGCGGCGCGAGCGGGAGCGCGGTCGGCGGTGAACGTCATGCGCCGATCACACTACGCGCGCGGTTGCGGTCACCGCCCGGGGACGATTCTTGGGGGCTGTCGCCGTCAGCGACCGGCTGTGGAGGAGTCGGTGCCGGCTGCCGACTCGTCGTCGTCGCCCGGCTCGGCCGCGCTCACGGACTCCGAGGTCTCGTCGTCGTCATCCGCGTCGCCGGTATCGGCATCCGCGTCCTCGTCGTCGCCGACCGCGGCGGTGCCTGCTCCCACGGTGGGGATCTCGGCGGTGTCGTCGTCGACCTCGTCGCCCGAGCCTGCGGCGACCGCGCTCGGGTCGGCGACGTCGAGCACGATGATGCTGATGTTGTCGCGTCCGCCGTTCTCGAGCGCGGCGTCGAGCATCGCGTTCACGGCGTCGGCCGGGTCGGCGTTCTCGTCGAGGAAGTGACGGATGCCGTAGTCGGTGAGCTCCTTGGTGAGACCGTCCGAGCAGATGACGAACCGGTCGCCGGCCACCACGTCGAGGCGCACGTAGTCGGGCGTCACGCTGTCGGACGGGCCGACCGCGCGCGTGATGACGTTGCCGTACGGGTGGTTCTCGGCCTCTTCCGGGCTGAGGCGTCCCGCCGCGATTAGCTCCTGCACGACCGAGTGGTCGGTGGTGATCTGCACGATCGCGCCGTCTCGCACGACGTACACGCGGGAGTCGCCGATGTTGAAGGTCACCCAGTGCGCGGCTTCGCCGGCGGTGTCGAGGTAGACACCGGTCACCGTGGTGCCGGTGCCGTCGTCGGTCGTCTCGGGGTGCGCGCCGATGTCTTTGACGGCCTTCGCGAGCGCCTTCTCGATGGTCTTCGGAGTGACGGGCCCGTCGTCGACGACGCCGCGCAGCCGCGCGATCGCGCTGGCGCTGGCGATCTCGCCGCCGATGTGCCCGCCCATGCCGTCCGCGACGACGAAGAGGGGGTACGCCGTGAACAGCGCGTCCTGGTTGACCTCGCGCCGGCGCCCGGTGTGCGTGACCTCGGCCCAGGCGAGGTCGATGGCTCCGCCAGGAACTTCGACCCGGCGCGTGTGGGTGGATACGTCGGGCACGCCCTGTTCCTCCCCGTCCGCAGGTGGTCACGCGGCACCCGTTCGGTCGGGCGGCGTCCTCACATTCTAGGGGGTCAGTCCCCCGCCGATTCGGAAGCACCCGCCTGCGACGCGCCAGCCCGTGCCGCGAATCCCGCATCCGCAGGCCCCTCGATGGCTGACTCCGGCACATCCGCGTCGTCGATCGGCGCCTCGAACTGCGCGTTGTAGAGCCGCGCGTAGGCGCCCTTCATGGCCAACAGCTCGTCGTGCGAGCCCTGCTCGACGATCGCGCCGTTCTCCATGACGAGGATCAGGTCGGCGTCGCGGATCGTGGAGAGCCGGTGAGCGATGACGAATGCCGTACGGTCCTCGCGCAGTCGGGACATCGCGCGCTGGATCAGCAGCTCGGTGCGGGTGTCGACCGAGCTCGTCGCCTCGTCGAGGATCAGGATACGGGGGTCCGCGAGGAACGCGCGCGCGATGGTGACGAGCTGCCGCTCGCCCACCGACAGGTTCGTCGCCTCGTCGTCGAGCATGGTGTCGTAGCCGTCGGGCAGTGCGTGCACGAAGCGGTCGACGTACGCCGCGGTCGCGGCATCCACGATCTCGTCCTCGCCGGCGTCGGGGCGACCGTAGGCGATGTTCTCGCGGATCGTTCCGGAGAAGAGCCACGTGTCCTGCAGCACCATTCCGGTGCGGGCGCGCAGGTCATCGCGGGTCATGCGACGGGTGTCGACGCCGTCGAGGGTGATGCGGCCGCCGTCGACGTCGTAAAACCGCATGATGAGGTTGACGAGGGTGGTCTTGCCCGCGCCGGTCGGACCGACGATCGCGACGGTGCTTCCCGGCTGCGCAGCCAGCGACAGTCCGTCGATGAGCGGCTTGTCGGGCGAGTAGCTGAACGACACGTCCTCGAAGTCGAGGTGGCTCGCCGACTCGGGCGCGGTCTCTGCGGGCTCGTCATCGGCGGTCTGCTCCGCCTCGTCGAGGAGTTCGAAGACTCGCTCGGCGCTCGCCACGCCCGACTGGAGCAGGTTCACCATCGACCCCAGCTGGCTGAGCGGCTGGGTGAACTGACGCGAGTACTGGATGAACGCCTGCACATCGCCGATCGACATGACGCCCGCGGCGACCTGGAGACCGCCCACGACGGCGATCGCCACGTAGACGAGGTTGCCGACGAACATCATCGCCGGCATGATCACGCCCGAGATGAACTGGGCGCCGAAGCTCGCCCGGTACAGCTGCTCGTTCTCGGTGCGGAACGCCGCCTCGGCCTCGGCCTGGTGGCCGAACACCTTGACGACGGAGTGCCCCGAGAACGTCTCCTCGACGCGGGCGTTGAGGATGCCGGTCGTCTTCCACTGCTCCACGAAGAGCTTCTGCGAGCGCCGCGCGACGAGAACCGTGATGACGATGGTCAGCGGGATCGTCACGAGCGCGATCACCGCGAGGAGCGGCGAGATCACGAACATCATCACGAGCACGCCGACGACCGTCAGCAGCGACGTGACGACCTGCGAGAGCGTCTGCTGCATCGTCTGGCCGATGTTGTCGACGTCGTTCGTCACGCGGCTGAGCAGCTCGCCGCGCTGCACCCGGTCGAAGTACGACAGCGGCAGCCGATGGATCTTGTCCTCCACCTGCATGCGCAGCCGGTGCATCGCGCGCTGCACGACCCCGTTGAGGATGCGCGCCTGCAGCCAGCCGAAGATGCTCGCGAAGACGTACACCGCGAGCACCAGGCTCAACAGCATCCCCAACTGTCCGAAGTCGATGCCGGCGCCCGGCACGAAGTCGACGTTCGAGATCATGTCGGCGACCTGCTGCTGCCCGTCGGCGTTCAGCGCGTCGAGGATGTCCTGCTTCGTCGTGCCCGCGGGCACGTCGGAGAACTGCAGCGAGACCGCACCGGCGAAGACGATGTTCGTCCCCTCGCCGAGGAGCTTGGGGCCGATCACGGTGAGCGCCACCGAGATGACGCCGAACACGAGCACCGCGATGATCTGCGGCATATCGGTGCGGAGCGTGCCGAGCAGCCGCTTCGCGCTCGGGAGGAAGTCCTGCGCCTTCTCGCCGGGGCCCGCCTGGCCCATCGGGCCGCGGGCCATCGGCTGCCGGCGCGGTGCCTGCTGCTGCCCGCTCATGCCGCCGCCTCCGCCGCGAGCTGCGATTCGACGATCTCGCGATAGGTCTCGCACGTCTCGACGAGATCGTCGTGCGTGCCGATCCCCACGGCGCGGCCGTGGTCGAGGACGACGATCTGGTCGGCATGCTGGATCGTCGAGACGCGCTGCGCGACGACGAGCTTGGTGGCGTCGGGCAGGTGCGTGTCGAGCGCCTGGCGGAGCGCGGCATCCGTCCGCAGATCGAGCGCCGAGAACGAGTCGTCGAAGATGTACACCTCGGGCCGCTTCGCCAGAGCCCGGGCGATCGCGAGGCGCTGACGCTGCCCGCCCGACACGTTCGTGCCGCCCTGAGCGATCGGCGCGTCGAGTCCCTCGGGCATCGCCTCGACGAAGTCCCGGCCCTGGGCGAGCTCGAGCGAGCGCCAGAGCTCCTCGTCGGTGGCGTCGGCGTCTCCGTAGCGGAGGTTCGAGGCGACGGTGCCCGAGAAGAGGAACGCCCGCTGCGGCACGAGCCCGATGCGGCTCCACAGGTCGTCGGGGTCGTACGCGCGCACGTCGACGCCGTCGAGGCGGACAGCTCCCCCGGTGACGTCGAACAGTCGGGGCACGAGCCCGATGAGGGTCGTCTTCCCCGCGCCGGTCGAGCCGATGACGGCCGTCGTGGTTCCCGGCTCGACCGTGAAGGTGAGGTCGTGGATGACGGCGTCGTCGGCACCCGGGTAGGCGAAGTCGACGTGGTCGAACTCGATGCGGCCCGCGGGGACGGGAAGGGCGGATGCCTCGGCCGGCGCCGTCACGCTCGGGTCGGTGTCGAGCACCTCGCCGATGCGGTTGGCGCACACCGCGGCGCGCGGGATCATCACGAACATGAAGGTCGCCATCATGACGCCCATGAGGATCTGCATGAGGTAGGTGAGGAAGGCGAAGAGCGTGCCGATCTGCACCCCGTTCTCCTGCACCTGGAACGCGCCGAACCAGATGACCGCGACGCTCGAGACGTTCATCACGAGCATGACGGCGGGGAACATCAGCGCCATGAGGTTGCCCGCGCGCAGCGCCGTGTCCATCACGTCGTCACTGGCCTGCGAGAACCGCGCCCGCTCCTCGCGCTCGCGAACGAACGCGCGGACGACGCGGATGCCGGTGAGCTGCTCCCGCAGGATCTGGTTCACGCGGTCGATGCGCTTCTGCATCTGCGTGAACGCAGGCACCATACGCACGACGATGAGGCTCACGATGATCAGCAGCACCGGGATCGACACGGCCATCAGCCACGACAGCCCGGCATCCTGCTGCACGGCCATGATGACGCCGCCGATCGCGAGCATCGGCGCCGAGATCATGAGCGTCGCCGACACCTGCACCAGCATCTGCACCTGCTGCACGTCGTTCGTGTTGCGGGTGATCAGCGACGGCGCGCCGAACTGCCCCACCTCGCGCTGCGAGAACGCCACCACGCGGTGGAAGACGTCGCCGCGCAGGTCGCGGCCCATCCCCATCGCGAGCCGCGAGCCGAAGTACACCGCGACGATCGAGCACACCACCTGCACCAGGCTCACGATGAGCATGACGCCGCCGGTCTGCCAGATGTACGGGATGTCGCCGGTGACGACGCCCTCGTCGATGATGTCGGCGTTCAGGGTCGGCAGCCACAGCGACGCGATGGACTGCGCCAGCTGAAAGACGACCACCCCGACGATGAGCAGCCATGCGGGACTCAGATACCGCACGAGGAGCTTCCAGAGCACGGGAGCCTTCCTGTGCGCGGATGCCGTCCGCCGAGCGGGCCGCGCACGAGATCCGACGCTACGCCCCTCGACGCACCCGCGACAACACCCCGCGTACGCCCACGGCGAACCGGGCGCCGGGCGACGGGTCGGCGATCAGGGCGCGGTCTCGGGCGGCGGGAACAGCCCGTCGATGAGCGCGAGGTCGGCCGCATCCGGGGTCCATGCCGTGGCGGCTGCCGCGTTCGCCTGCACCTGCTCGGGGCGCGTCGCCCCCGCGATCACGCTCGACAGCGCCGGGCGCGACAGCAGCCACCCGAAGGTCGCCTCGAGCATCGTGATCCCCCGCTCGTCGCAGAACGCCTGGTACGCCTCGAGCGCGTCCCATGGGGCGTCCTCGTACAGGTGGGGTCGCTGGCGCATGATGCGGCTGTCGGCCGGCGCGGCGTCGCGGGTGAACTTGCCCGTGAGCAGACCGTTCTGCAGCGGGAAGTACGGGAAGAAGCCGAGCCCGTACCGCTCCACGGCGCGCAGCGTGTTCCGCTCGGCGCCGCGCGAGAGCAGGCTGTAGTCGTTCTGCGACGACACGAACGGGATGCCGTGGCGCATCAGCGCGGTGAAGTGCGCCTCGGCGATCTGCCAGCCCGAGAAGTTGGAATGCCCGATGTAGCGCACCTTGCCCTCGCGGACGAGATCGCCGAGGGCGTCGAGGGTCTCATCGATCGGGGTGTCGTTGTCGGGGACGTGCAGCTGGTACAGGTCGATCCAGTCGGTCCGCAACCGCCGGAGCGACCCCTCCACCGCCCGGCGGATGTACGCGCGCGAGGCCTTCGCGCCCGACGTCGGGTACCCCATGTCGCGGCCCGGGTGACCGAACTTCGTCGCGAGCACGACCTGGTCGCGACGCCCCTCCAGCGCC
Organism: Microbacterium terrae; assembly: GCF_017831975.1. Taxonomy (NCBI): domain Bacteria; kingdom Bacillati; phylum Actinomycetota; class Actinomycetes; order Micrococcales; family Microbacteriaceae; genus Microbacterium; species Microbacterium terrae. The sequence goes on from NZ_JAFDSS010000001.1 coordinate 1,989,037, forward strand.
TCGCCCATGAGCGTCTCGGACAGGCCGGGATCGCCGCCGTACATGTCGGCGGTGTCGAGGAACGTCACTCCCGCCTCGATCGCGGCGTCCAGCACGTCGCGGGTGCCGGCGACCGTTTCGGTGCGGGTGCCGGGGCGTCCGAAGTTGTTGCAGCCGAGGCCGGTGGCGGAGACGAGCAGACCGGATGCGCCGACCCGGCGCAGGGGAACAGTGGAGGTCACCCGCCCCACGTTACCGGTGGCGGTTCGGGGCGGACGCTGCCGCAACGAGGAAGACCCCGCCGAGGCGGGGGTCTTCCTGTGCGCCGGATCTACGGCTTGGGCGGCTCAGGAGCAGCGGGCGGCTCAGGAGCTGCGGGCGGCTCAGGTGCGGCCGGCGGCTGCGGTGCAGCGGGCGGTTCGGGGGCCACCGGAGGCTCAGGAGCCGCGGGGGCCGCCGTGGGCGCAGCCGGAGGCGCTGCCGGCGGAGCGGGCGGCGCGGCAGGCGGAGGAGTCGGCGCTGCAGGCGGCGGAGTCGGCGCTGCAGGCGGAGGAGTCGGCGCGGCGGGCGCGCCCGGAGCCGCGTAGCCGGCGGGCGGCTGGTAGCCGGCCGGCGGCGGGTAGGCGCCGGGGGCGGGGGCTGCCGGGGCGGCACCCGGCTGCACGGGGATGCCCTGCCACACGGTCGTGTCCTTGAGGAACGAGTTCGCCCACGGTGCGGGGGCGATGTTCGGGTTCCACGGCGCCTTGTCGAAGGCGAGGATGCCGACCCAGATGAGCGTGCCGACGCCGGGGATGAGCCAGAGCAGCAGCAGCGGCCAGTCCTTGCCGAGCTTCAGCCCGATGCGCCAGCCCGAGAGCACCCAAGCGGCGAGACCGACGAGCGAGAAGATCCAGCCGATGCCGGGGATCTGGCCGAGCAGCGCTGATGCGACGATGGCACCGAGCATGACCCAGGGCGAGAGGTCGCCGAGTTTCGCGGCGACCAGGGAGTTGTACACGGGCACCCACGCGCGCCACTTGCCCTGCACGCCGGCCTTCTCGAAGACCTTCATGAGGAAGAACGCGCCGATCACGTACCCGGCGATGGCGAGGATGAGAAGTATGGGGGCGAGAATGAGCCAGAAGGCCACCATCGCTCCGTAGCCGTAGTCGTAATCCATATCGATCTCCAGGGTCGATGTGAGACGCGCGGGCACACGCCTGCGGAGCCTCCGCTCCGCTCGACACATGGTAGCGACGATCAGTGCGCGCTGTCAGCATTCTTTCAGGTTCGCGATGGCGCGTGTCGGCCCGGGTGGGTAGCCTGACCGCAGACCCGGAAGGACTCCCGATGAGCGACACCACTCCCCCCGTCCCGCCGTTGCCCGAGCAGCCCGCTGCGGACGCGGCACGGGCGACACCGGCGGGAGCCTCAGCGACCGCTGCAGGGCCGTCGTCGGGCGCCGCCGGGGCGGACCCCGACGACACCGGCGTTCCCACCACACTGGGCGGCGACCCGGCAGACATCGGGCGCGGCTTCTTCTCCGCGCTGTTCGACCTGTCGTTCCGCACGTTCATCACGCGGCGGCTCGCGAGCGTCTTCTACCTCGTGGGCCTCATCGCGATCGGCATCGGGGTGATCTTCTACTTCGTCGGCGGTCTCGTCAACGGCATCGGGGCGCTGTGGTTCAACCCCGGCGCGGGCATCAGCCTGATCGTCGCGACGATCGTGCTCGTGCCGATCCTCGGACTCCTCGCGATCATCACCCTCAGGTTCATCATCGAGGGGATCGTCGCCCTCATCGCCATCGCCGAGAACACCGAGCGCACGGCGGAGAACACGCGCGGCTCGTCCGCCTAGCTGCTCCCTCGTGGTGCCCGGTCAGGCGAACAGCTCGATCTCGCCCGACGCGCTTTCAGCGACACGCAGGCCCGCAGCACCCGCCCACCGCAGGAACCCCGCACGCGTCGACACCCTTGGTCGCGCCTCGGCCAGGCGCCGCACGAGCGCGCCCTTCGCGTGCTTGTTGAAGTGGTTGAGCGCGCGCACCGCTCCGTCGGGTCCTTCCGACACGACACGGACGTACGCGGACGCGACGCCCGCCGGAACCGGTCCGAGCGCGACGTACGCCTCAGAACGGAGGTCGAGCACGAAGCGCGGCGCCGATGCGGCGAGTGCCGCCGTCACCGGCTGCGCCCAATGCCGCTTGAGAGCGGGCACGCCGGGCAGTGCCACTCCGGCGCCGAGGCGGTACGCGGGGATCGCGTCGAGGGCGCCGACCGGGCCGAACGGCGCGGAGTGGATCATCGCGTGGCCGCGCAGCCAGCCGCGCGCCGTCGCGTCGAGCGACGCCGCATCCAGAGCGTCGAACAGCACGCCGGTGTAGCGGTCGATCGCCGGCATCGTCGGAGCGGTGCGCAGCACCGCATTCACCGCGACCTCGTCGCGCTGCGTGGCGCCGAGCTTGAGCACGCGGGCCGCGGCATCCTCATCGGCAGAGAGTGCGACGAGCGCCTCGATCACAGCGTCGCGCTGCGACGCGAGCGACGGCAGGGCGAGCGCGCCGACGTCGAGCGCACGGCGGCGGCCGCCCGCGCGCTTCGTCTCGGACGGCGGCAGCAGGATCAGCATGGAGAACCCATCGGAGCGAGACGAAACGCCCCGGACACAGTGAGATGCCGGGGCGTTTCGTGGCGGAGCGGACTCCGCCGTGGACTACTGCGTGTGCGTCAGGAGATGAGCGCGGCGTTGCCCGCCACGATCGTCAGCACGTCGGCCTCCATCGAGAGGAAGCCGTCCTGCGCGTTGGCGATGATCTTCCCGCCCGAGGTCTCGGTGATGCGCACCTGACCCTCGGCGAGGATCGCGAGCACGGGCTCGTGACCGGGCATGAAGCCGATCTCGCCCAGCACGGTCTTGGCGACGACGAGCGACGCCTCTCCCGACCAGACCTCCGCATCCGCGGAGACGAGACTCACCTTGAGCGGCATGATCAGCCGTTCTCCTTCTGGATCTGGGCCCACTTCTCCTCGACGTCGGAGATGCCGCCGACGTTGAAGAACGCCTGCTCGGCGACGTGGTCGAAGTCACCCTTGACGATCGCGTCGAACGACTCGATCGTCTCCTTGATCGGGACCGTGGAGCCCTCGACGCCGGTGAACTTCTTGGCCATATAGGTGTTCTGCGAGAGGAACTGCTGGATGCGGCGTGCACGCGACACGACGATCTTGTCCTCTTCGGAGAGCTCGTCGACACCGAGGATCGCGATGATCTCCTGCAGTTCCTTGTTCTTCTGGAGGATCTGCTTCACGGCGGTGGCCACACGGTAGTGGTCCTCGCCGATGTAGCGAGGGTCGAGGATGCGGCTCGTCGAGGTGAGCGGGTCGATGGCCGGGTACAGGCCCTTCGACGCGATCTCACGCGAGAGCTCGGTGGTGGCGTCGAGGTGCGCGAACGTCGTCGCCGGAGCCGGGTCGGTGTAGTCGTCGGCCGGCACGTAGATCGCCTGCAGCGAGGTGATCGAGTGACCACGCGTCGAGGTGATGCGCTCCTGGAGCACACCCATCTCGTCGGCGAGGTTCGGCTGGTAACCCACCGCGGACGGCATGCGGCCGAGCAGCGTCGAGACCTCGGAACCGGCCTGCGTGAAGCGGAAGATGTTGTCGATGAACAGCAGCACGTCCTGCTTCTGCACGTCGCGGAAGTACTCCGCCATCGTCAGCGCCGACAGGGCGACACGCAGACGCGTTCCCGGCGGCTCGTCCATCTGGCCGAAGACGAGGGCGGTCTTGTCGAAGACTCCCGCCTCCTCCATCTCGCCGATGAGGTCGTTGCCCTCACGGGTGCGCTCGCCGACACCGGCGAACACCGACACACCACCGTGGTCCTGCGCGACGCGCTGGATCATCTCCTGGATGAGGACCGTCTTGCCGACGCCCGCTCCACCGAAGAGACCGATCTTCCCACCCTGCACGTACGGGGTGAGCAGGTCGATGCTCTTGATGCCGGTCTCGAACATCTCGGTCTTCGACTCGAGCTGGTCGAACGAGGGCGCCTGACGGTGGATGCCCCAGCGCTCGGTGATCTCGATCGTCTCGCCCGGCTCGGCGTTGAGGATCTCGCCGGTCACGTTGAAGACGCGGCCCTTGGTCACGTCGCCGACGGGGACCGAGATCGGGCCACCGGTGTCCTGCACCTCCTGGCCGCGGACCATGCCGTCCGTCGGCTTCAGCGAGATGGCGCGGACGAGGTCGTCGCCGAGGTGCTGGGCGACCTCGAGCGTGATGGCCGAGGTGACGCCTTCGACCGTGACGGTCGTGGTGAGCGCGTTGTAGATGTCGGGGATCGAGTCGTGCGGGAACTCGATGTCGACGACGGGGCCCGTCACGCGGGCCACGCGGCCGACGACGGTGGCTTCCGTCTTGTCAGCGGTGAGGCTCATGGCTTCTTCTCTTTCGTATGGTCTGGTTGCGCGACGTCGATCACTTGCGGGACGACAGGGCGTCGGCGCCGCCGACGATCTCTGCGATCTGCTGGGTGATCTCGGCCTGACGCGCGTTGTTGCGCAGGCGCGTGTAGTCGGTGATGAGGTTGTCGGCGTTGTCGCTGGCGGACTTCATCGCCTTCTGCGTCGCGGCGTGCTTCGCCGCCGACGACTGCAGGAGGGCGTTGAAGACGCGGCTCTGGATGTACACCGGCAGCACGGCGTCGAGGACGACGGACGCGTCGGGCTCGAACTCGTACAGCGGGTACACCGATGCCGACGACTCCTCTTCGGCCTCGACGACCTCGAGGGGCAGCAGGCGCACCGTCTCGGGCGACTGCGTCATCATGCTGACGAAGCGGTTGTAGACGAGGTGGATCTCGTCGACGCCCGCGTGGTCGCCGCCGCGGTCGTACGCGTCGAGCAGGGTGGCCGCAATCTCTTCAGCCGTGCTGAAGTGAGGGGTGTCGGTGTCGCCGACCCACTCGGCCGCCGACTCGATGCGACGGAACTGGAAGTACCCGACGGCCTTGCGACCGACCAGGTAGAACACCGGCTCCTTGCCCTGCTCACGGAGCAGCTGCGCGAGCTCGAGACCCTCACGGAGGATCTGCGAGTTGAACGCGCCGGCGAGTCCGCGGTCGGACGTGAAGATGACCACCGCCGAACGGCGGATCGTCTCACGCTCGACCGTCAGCGGGTGGTCGATGTTGGAGTGCGTCGCCACGGCGGAGACGGCCCGCGTCACGGCCTGCGCGAAGGGCGAGGACGCGCGCACGCGCGCCATCGCCTTCTGGATGCGCGAAGCCGCGATGAGTTCCATCGCCTTCGTGATCTTCTTGGTCGTCTGCGCAGAAGCGATCTTCTGCTTGTAGACCCGGAGTTGTGCGCCCATGGTTCTCGCCCCAGCGCGCCTTAGCGGCGGCCCTTGACGATCTTCTCCTGGTTGACGTCTTCGGCCTCGGCAGCTGCGACCTCTTCGTGACCGGGCTTCGAGATCGCCTGGCCCTTGCCGGCCTGGAACTCGAGGATGAACGCGTCGGTCTTCGCCGTGAGCTCGGCCACGGTCGCGTCGTCGAGGACGTTCGTGTCACGCAGCGTGTCGAGGATCGACGTGTTGCGGCGCAGGTAGTCGATGAGCTCCCGCTCGAAGGCGAGCACGTCCTCGACCTCGATCGTGTCGAGCTTGCCGTTGGTGCCGGCCCAGATCGAGACGACCTGCTCCTCGACGGGGTACGGGTCGTACTGCGGCTGCTTGAGCAGCTCGGTCAGACGCGCGCCACGGGCGAGCTGACGACGCGATGCGGCGTCGAGGTCGGACGCGAACATCGCGAACGCCTCGAGCGAGCGGTACTGGGCGAGCTCGAGCTTGAGCGTTCCCGAGACCTTCTTGATCGACTTGACCTGAGCGTCACCGCCGACTCGCGAGACCGAGATGCCCACGTCGACAGCAGGACGCTGGTTGGCGTTGAACAGGTCGGACTGCAGGAAGATCTGGCCGTCGGTGATCGAGATGACGTTGGTCGGGATGTACGCCGAGACGTCGTTGGCCTTCGTCTCGATGATCGGAAGACCGGTCATCGAGCCCGCGCCCAGCTCGTCCGAGAGCTTCGCGCAGCGCTCGAGCAGACGCGAGTGCAGGTAGAAGACGTCACCGGGGTACGCCTCGCGGCCCGGCGGGCGACGGAGCAGGAGCGACACGGCGCGGTACGCCTCAGCCTGCTTCGACAGGTCGTCGAAGATGATGAGGACGTGCTTCGAGTCGTACATCCAGTGCTGGCCGATGGCCGAGCCGGTGTACGGCGCGAGGTACTTGAAGCCGGCGGGGTCGGAGGCGGGAGCGGCGACGATCGTCGTGTACTCCATGGCTCCGGCGTCCTCGAGCGCGCCCTTCACCGAAGCGATGGTCGAGCCCTTCTGGCCGATGGCGACGTAGATGCAGCGGACCTGCTTCTCGGGGTCGCCCGACTCCCAGTTGGACTTCTGGTTGATGATCGTGTCGATCGCGATCGCGGTCTTGCCGGTCTGGCGGTCGCCGATGATGAGCTGACGCTGGCCGCGGCCGACGGGGATCATGGCGTCGATCGCCTTGATGCCGGTCTGCAGGGGCTCGTGCACCGACTTGCGCTGCATGACGCCCGGAGCCTGGAGCTCCAGCGCGCGGCGGCCGACGGTGGCGATCTCGCCGAGGCCGTCGATCGGGTTGCCGAGCGGGTCGACCACACGGCCGAGGTAGCCGTCGCCGACGGCGACCGAGAGCACCTCACCGGTGCGGGTCACCTGCTGGCCGGCCTCGACACCGGAGAAGTCGCCCAGGACGACCACACCGATCTGATGCTCGTCCAGGTTCAGCGCGAGGCCCTGCGTGCCGTCGGCGAACACGACGAGTTCGTTCGCCATGACACCCGGCAGGCCCTCGACGTGGGCGATGCCGTCGGCCGCGTCGACGACGGTGCCGACCTCGGTCGCCGCAGCGCCCGTCGGCTCGTACGCGGCGACGAAGTCCTTCAGCGCGTCACGGATGACGTCGGGGCTGATAGAGAGATCTGCCATTGTTTTCCTTCGTTCATGGGGCCTCGGCCCCGAAATCTCCGCCGCGTCCGTGTATGGCGCAGACGGGAAGTTCTCTAGCCGGCGAGTCGCTGGCGGAGGTCCGCCAGTCGGGTCGACACGCTCGCGTCGATCACGTCATCGGCGATCTGCACGCGCAGTCCGCCGACGACGCTCGGGTCGACGACCGTGTTCAGCGACACCGGGGTGCCGTAGCGCTGGGACAGGGCCGCGGACAGGCGCTCGCTCTGCGCGGCGCTGAGCGGCGCCGCGGCGATGACCGTCGCGACGGCACGGCCGCGCTGGTCAGCGACGACGCGCATCGCACGCGAGAGGAGCTGGCGCACGCGCCGCTCACGCGGGTGACGGACGAGGGATGCCACGATCAGCGTGGTGGCCGTGCTTGCGCGTCCCTTCAGGAGGGTCTCGACGAGCGAGCCCTTCGCCGCCGAGCCACCCAGGCGGCTGCCCAGTGCGAGCTCGAGCTCCGGGTTGTCGGCGACCGTGCGCGAGAAGCGGAACAGCTCCGACTCGACGTCGACCGTGGGCTCGGCGATCGCGGCTGCCCGCACCGCGAGCTCCTCGATCGCGTCGACCAGGTCGGACGCCGAGGACCAGCGCTGCTCGACGGCGGTCGTCAGCAGCGACACCGTCGCGGGCTTCACGGACCGGCCGAACACGTCGGCCACGACCTTCACGCGGGCTTCCGGCGCCGCCGCGGAGTCGGCAAGCGCGCCGCTCAGCTGCGACGAGTCGCCCACGGCGCGTGCCACGGCGAAGAGTTCACCGGCCACGTCGAGGTCGACGCCCGACCCGGCGCCGAGCGCCGTCGTCGTCGCCGCGAGGGCCTGAGTGGTCGCGCTGCCCATTACGCCTTGGCTCCTTCGGAGGCCTCGAGGTCTGCGAGGAAGCGGTCGACAACGGCCTGAGCCTTCTTGTCGTCGGAGAGCGTCTCGCCGATCACACCGCCGGCCAGGTCGAGCGCCAGCGTGCCAACCTCGCTGCGCAGCGACACCAGAGCAGTCTGACGCTCGGCCTCGATCTGCGCGTGCGCGGTCGAGGTGAGGCGTGCAGCCTCGGTCGACGCGGTCTCCTTGGCTTCGGCGACGATCTTCTTGCCGTCCTCGCGGGCGGCGTCGCGGATCTCACCGGCTTCCCTGCGGGCGTCGGCGAGCTGCGCGGTGTACTCCTCGAGCGCCGCCTCGGCCTTGCGCTGGGCCTCGTCGGCCTTCGCGATGTTGCCTTCGATGGCGGCCGAGCGCTCGTCGAGCAGCGTCTTCATCTTCGGGAGTGCAATCTTCCAGAAGAGGAAGAGGATGATGATGAAGCAGACCGACGACCAGATGATGTCGTACCAGGCGGGGATGAGGGGATTCTGGACCTCCCCCTCCTCCGCCGCGTACGCGACAAGAGCGTTCAGCATCCTGTCTCCTTTGGACTGAGTTCGACGATCAGACGAAGATGAAGTAGGTGGCGATGCCGATGAAGGCGAGCGCCTCGGTGAAGGCGATACCGATCCACATCAGCACCTGCAGGCGGCCGGCCAGCTCGGGCTGGCGGGCGACGCCCTCGATCGTCTTGCCGACGACGATGCCCACGCCGATGGCCGGGCCGATGGCGGCGAGGCCGTAGCCCATCGTCGCGACGTTGCCGCTGAGCTCTGCGAGAACCGTAGTTGCGTCCACGGGGGTGTTTCCTTTCAGTTGTGGGCGGCCTTCCGGCCGTCCCGTATCAGTGCTCTTCAGCGACCGCGAGCTGGATGTAGACCGCGGTGAGAAGGGCGAAGACGTAAGCCTGGAGGACGGCCACCAGGATCTCGAACAGGGTGAAGACGAAGCCGAACGCGAGGGTTCCGGCGCCGAGCACCGTCCACCAGCCGCCGAGCTGCACGACGAAGAACTGCGTGGCCGCGAAGAACAGCACGAGCAGCAGGTGGCCGACCATCATGTTCATCAGGAGTCGCAGCGTCAGCGTGACGGGACGGATGATGAAGGTCGAGATCAGCTCGATCGGCGTGACGATGATGTAGATCGGCCACGGCACGCCCGACGGGAAGAGCGAGTTCTTGAAGAAGTTCTTCGGGCTCTTCTTGATGCCGGCGTAGATGAACGTCACGTAGCTGATGATCGCGAGCGTGAGAGGCACCGCGACGATGCTCGTACCGGCGATGTTCAGGAACGGGATGATTCCCGTGATGTTCATGAACAGGATCATGAAGAACATCGTCGTGAGGATCGGAAGGAAGCGCTGGGCGTCCTTCTTGCCGAGGAGGTCTTCGCCGATGTTGACGCGCACGAAGTCCAGGCCCATCTCGACCAGGCTCTGGAACCGGCCGGGGACGACCGTCATGCGGCGGGTGCCGAGCCAGAAGATCAGGACGATGGCGGCCGTCGCGAGGAACTGGATCAGATGGATCCGGTTGATCTCGAGGGCGCCGATCTGGAAGAGCGTCTCCGGGAAGAACTCATCGATCGAGGGGCCGTGGAACTCGGGGGCATCCGCGGCAATGGGGGCGATCAGGGTCGCAGCTTGAGTAAACAGCGCTGGCTCCAGCTTCGGGGCAACCGGAATGAACCGTTGCGACGATGGTCGATGAGCGTCACTCCGCAAATGCTCGCAAGGCGAGCGGCGGGCGCGAGATCAGCCTATCAAACTCGCGGGGCTCCTGAGTCCGCGCTGTGAGGCTAGCCTTCCTCGGCGCGCTTGTCGCCCGCATCCGGGTCTGTCGGAAGCTCGACATCGCTCACGTGCGGCACGCGCATGCGCATCAGCACGACCACGTCGACGATGAGCGAGGCCAGCACGCTCGCCACGATCGCGAGGAAGAACACGGTCGGCTCGATCCACGGCTGGTCGCGCAGCAGCAGCAGGGCGACCAGGAAGATCACGAACTTCAGGATCCAGCCGCCGAGCACGATCGCGAAGAACAGCGGCACGTAGAGCGCATCGCCGTACCAGCGGTTGGCGATCAGGATGCTGGCGCCCGTGATCGCGAGGAACACCGCGGCCACCAGCACGCCGAGAAGCGCGCTCCACAGGCCCTCGGTGCCGGCGACCAGGAATCCGACGACGCCGCCGACGACGGCGAGCACCGCGGTGACGGCGCCGGACCACACCAGGACGGTGCGCAGGATCGGTGTGCTCGAGACGGGGCTTGCGGGACTCATCGGGCGGGCTCCAGACGGGGGCTGTGTGCGGACGGCGACGCCGTGCGCACGCGGGAGGGGGTGAGGGTGACGACGAGGCACGCGGCGGCGCCGACGACGCCGAAGGCGACCCCGAGCAGGTAGTCACCCGGCCATTCCTCGGTGGTGCCGATGTACATCAGCAGGAACGCGAGGCTCACGATGGCGGTCCACGCGTAGAAGATCAGCACGGCGTCACGGTCGGAGTGCCCCATGTCGAGCATCCGGTGGTGCAGGTGCTTGCGGTCGGGTGAGAAGGGCGACTTGCCCTTGCTCATGCGGCGCACGACGGCGAGGCCGAAGTCGAGCAGGGGCAGCATGACCACGACGACCGGCAGCAGGATCGGGATGAAGGCACCGAGCAGCTGCGACCGGCCGAACTCGTCGTTGTCGCCGACGACCGCGGGGTTGAGGTTGCCGGTCACGGCGATCGCCGAGCACGCCATGAGGAGGCCGAGCATGAGGGCGCCGGAGTCGCCCATGAAGAGCTTCGCGGGGCTCCAGTTCAGGGGCAGGAAGCCGATGCACGCGCCGATGAGCACGGCGGCGATGAGCGAGGCGAGGTTGAAGTAGGTGCTCGCCCCCTGGTCGCGCCAGAGCAGGTACGAGTAGGCGAAGAACACGCTGTTGGCGATGAGGCAGACGCCGGCGACGAGGCCGTCGAGCCCGTCGATGAAGTTCACCGCGTTCATCACGACGACGATCGAGAACACCGTGAGGGTGAAGCTCACCCAGCTCGATCCGACCGCCAGCCCGCCGATGGGGAGCGAATAGATCTGCAGCTCGCCGAACCACGCGATCACCCCGGCTGCGAGGAACTGCGCGCCGAGCTTGATCATCCAGTCGAGGTCCCACAGGTCGTCGGCGACGCCGACGAGCACGATGAGGGTGGTGGCGCCGAGGATCGCCCAGATCTGCTGCGGGTTGGTCCACACGATCGCGAAGAACGGATGCTGCGCCGATACCGCGAACATCGCCAGCACCCCGAGGTACATCGCGAGGCCGCCGAGGCGCGGCGTGGGGTTCTTGTGCACGTCCCGTTCGCGGATGCCCGGGTAGAGCTTGTACTTCAGTGCGAGCCGCCAGACCGCCCACGCCAGGACGAAGGTGACCGTGGCGGTGAAGATGATCGTGAAGACGTACTGCTTCACGTGCTTTCCGCGTCTTCGGGGTCTGCCTCGAGCAGATCGCCGAGCACGCCACGGAGCCGCTCGCGGCTGATCGCGCCGTCGCGCAGCACCCGCACCACCGGCTCGTCCGAGGCGATGAGCCCCGTGGCGTCGATGATCGTCGAGGCGATGCCGTCGGCCGAGGGCCCGTCGCCGAGGTAGACAGCCACGCTCTCCCCCAGCATCCCCTCCGCATCCTCGGCGGTCACCGCTGCGGCCTTGCCGCTGAGGTTGGCGCTCGAGACGGCGAGCGGCCCGGTCTCTTCGAGCAGCTCGAGCGCGATGCGGTGCGCGGGCATGCGCACGGCGACGGTTCCGCGCGTCTCGCCGAGATCCCACGACAGCGTCGGCAGCGCCGGGAGCACGATCGTGAGGCCGCCCGGCCAGAACGCCTCGACGAGTCGCTCCACCGCCTCGGGCACCTCGGCGACGAGGGCGCGGAGCGTGTTGGCACCGGCGACGAGCACCGGCGGCGGCATGTCGCGTCCGCGCCCCTTGGCGTCGAGCAGGCGCTGGACGGCGGCGGCGTCGAACGCATCGGCGGCCACGCCGTACACGGTGTCGGTGGGCAGCACGACCAGCTCACCGCGGGCGATGGCCTGGCGCGCCTGGCGCATGCCGGCGAGGACCTGAGCCTCGTCGCGGCAGTCGAAGATGGGGGACATGGCATCCCGATTCTAGGTGCTGACCCTGGACGATCACGGCCGGATGGCAGTGGTGGCGCGGTCGCGCATGGTGAGATCGGGATGCGTCGCCGTCGCGAGCCACCCATCGGCCTCGAGGATCGCGCGGATCGGGGCGCCCTGCCATTCGCCGTGCTCGATCACGAGCATGCCGCCCGGGTGCGCGAGGCGCAGACCCACTCCGCTGAGCACGCGGACGACGTCGAGTCCGTCCGCTCCCCCGTACAGCGCCGCGGGCGGGTCGAACAGCCGCACTTCGGGGTCGCGCGGGATCGCCTCGTCGGGCACGTAGGGCGGATTCGAGGCGACGACCGAGACGGTGCCGTCGAGCTCGGGGAACGCGTGGGCCAGATCGACGAACGCCAGACGCGCGTTCGGCGCGGCGACCCGGGCGAAGTTCTCCTTCGTCCACACGAACGCGTCGACGGAGTTCTCGGCGGCGTGCACCTGCGCGTGCGGCACCTCGGTCGCCATCGCCAGGGCGATCGCGCCGCTCCCGGTGCCGAGATCGACGGCGACGGGCGAATCGGATGCCGCGGCCAGCAGCGCGTCGATGGCGAGCTGGGCGACCATCTCGGTCTCGGGCCGGGGCACGAACACCCCGGGGCCGACGCGCAGCTCGAGGTGACGGAACGGCGCGGTGCCCGTGATGTGCTGCAGCGGCTCGCGCGTCGCGCGCCGGGTGACGGCGCGCTCGAACTCCGCTGCGGGGTCGGGGTCGAGCGCGTCGCCACGGATCGCGGCAGCCTGAACGCCGCCGCGGCTGAGGCCGAGCACGTGGGCGAGCAGCAGCTCGGCGTCGACCTGGGCATCGGGGACGCCGGTGCGCGCGAGCACGTCGACGGCGCGGCGGAGCGCGGCGTCGACACGGAGGGGGGATGCGGGTGAGGCCATGAGCTCGAACCACCCTAAGCCCCGGCGGGCGCGCCGTATCATCGCATCCGCGGGCGTCGACGGCGCGTCCGCACCGAACGCCCGCCGCATCCACCGCATCCGCGCCGCCATATGCCGAAACACAAGGACTCGGGCCGACGCCGCCGCCCTAGAGTTGTGCTCGCGCGGCTCACCCGCCCCGCACGCAGAGACGCCGCCGACTCGAAAGGCCCGACATGACCGGCATCCTTCCCGACATCACCGCCGCATTCGGAAACACGCCGCTGGTGCGGCTCAACCACGTGACCGAGGGTGTGGGCGCGAACGTGCTCGCCAAGCTCGAGTTCTACAACCCCGCGTCGAGCGTGAAAGACCGCCTCGGCATCGCGATCGTCGACGCCGCCGAGGCATCGGGCGACCTGCAGCCCGGCGGCACAATCGTCGAGGCCACGAGCGGCAACACCGGCATCGCACTGGCCATGGTCGGCGCGGCGCGCGGCTACCGCGTCGTGCTCGCCATGCCCTCCTCGATGTCGATCGAGCGTCGCCTGCTGCTCAAGGCGTACGGAGCCGAGCTCGTGCTCACCGACCCCGCCGGCGGCATGAAGGGCGCCGTCGCGAAGGCGGAGGAGCTCGTCGCCGAGATCCCCGGAGCCGTCCTCGCGCGTCAGTTCGAGAATGAGGCCAACCCCGCGATCCACCGCAAGACGACCGCCGAGGAGATCATCCGCGACACCGACGGCCAGGTCGACTACTTCGTCGCCGGCATCGGCACCGGCGGCACGATCACCGGCGTCGGACAGGTGCTCAAGGAGCGCGTCCCTGGCGCGAAGGTGATCGCGGTCGAGCCGGCCGACTCGCCGCTGCTCACCAAGGGCACCCCCGGCCCCCACAAGATCCAGGGCATCGGGCCCAACTTCATCCCGGCGATCCTCGACCAGGGCGTCATCGACGAGGTCATCGACGTCGAGTTCCCCGACGCGATCTCGACCGCGCGCGCCGTGGGCGCCAAGGACGGCATCCTCGTCGGCATCTCCTCCGGCGCCGCCATCTGGGCCGCACTGCAGATCGCAGCCCGCCCCGAAGCCGCGGGGAAGAACATCGTCGTGGTGATCCCCTCGTTCGGCGAGCGCTACCTGTCGACGGCCCTCTTCGAGGATCTGCGAGAGGATTGAGCGACTTCCGCTTCTGAAAGGCGCTTCGTGACCGGCATCCATTCCGACATCACCACCGCCTTCGGCGACACCCCCTTGGTTCGGCTCAACAGCCTGACCGAGGGGGTTTCGGCCGAGGTGCTGGCGAAGCTCGAGTTCTACAACCCCGGATCCTCCGTGAAGGATCGACTGGGCTACGCGCTGATCGAGGCGGCCGAGGAGGCGGGCGAACTGCTCCCCGGCGGCACCATCGTCGAGTCCACGAGCGGCAACACCGGCATCGCGCTCGCCCTCATCGGCGCGGCGCGCGGCTACCGCGTCATCCTCACGATGCCGGCATCCATGTCGAAGGAGCGCCGCACGCTGCTCAAGGCGTACGGGGCGGAGCTCATCCTCACCGACCCGTACAAGGGCATGACTGAAGCAGTCGCCACCGCCGAGCGGATCGTGGCCGAGACCCCCGGCGCGGTGCTCGCCAAGCAGTTCGAGTCGGCCGCGAACGCGGCGATCCACCGCCGCACCACCGCCGAGGAGATCTGGCGCGACACCGACGGCCGGGTCGACTGGTTCGTCGCCGGCTCGGGAACCGGAGGCACGATCACCGGCGTCGGCCAGGTGCTCAAGGAGCGCAATCCCGACGTGAAGATCGTGCTGGTCGAGCCCAAGGACTCCCCCATGCTCACCGAGGGGCGTGCCGGCGGGCACCGCATCCAGGGCATCGGGCCGAACTTCATCCCGCCCGTGCTCGACCGCTCGGTGATCGACGAGGTGTACGACGTCGAGTTCGACGACGCCATCACCGTGGCGCGCGACCTCGCGACCCGCGAGGGCATCCTCGCCGGCATGTCGGCGGGCGCCGCCGTCTGGGCCGCCCTCGACATCGCGCGGCGCCCGGAGGCCGCCGGGCAGCGGATCGTCGTCATCGTGCCCGACTCGGGCGAGCGGTACCTGTCGACGGCGCTCTACGAGCACCTGCGCGAGCCTGACAAGGCCGCCTCGTGAACGCGCTGACCCGCACGATCGCGCACGTGCGCGAAGACCTCGTCGCGGCGCGGCTGCGCGACCCCGCGGCGCGCTCCTCCATCGAGATCGCGCTGCTCTATCCGGGGTTGCACGCCATCTGGGCGCACCGCGTCTGGCACGCCCTGTGGGTGCGACGCATCCGCTTCATCGCGCGCGCCGGCTCGCAGATTACCCGCTGGCTCACCGGCATCGAGATCCACCCGGGCGCCACGATCGGCCGCCGCTTCTTCATCGACCACGGCATGGGCGTCGTGATCGGCGAGACCGCCGAGGTCGGCGACGACGTGATGCTCTACCACGGCGTCACCCTCGGGGGCCGTCAGCGCGAGGCCGGCAAGCGCCACCCGACGATCCAGGACGGCGTGGCGATCGGCGCCGGCGCCAAGGTGCTCGGGCCGATCACCATCGGCGAGCACTCCGTGATCGGCGCGAACGCCGTCGTCACGAAGGATGCCCCGGCCGACAGCGTGCTCGTCGGAGTCCCCGCCAAGCACCGGTCGCGCCGCGTCGGCGAGGACACCCGCGCGCTGCTGAGCGCGCCCGAGTACGTGATCTGACGCGCGCGTCCCCGTCCCCGTCCGCGGCGCGCGCCAAGCGTGCCCGGGGCTAGCTGCCGTCGCGGCGCTCCTGGATCTTCTTCTTGATGAAGATCGCCGGGAGGAGCCAGGTCGCGAGGGCCGTGAAGATCCAGACGATGACGGGCGCTGCGAGCCAGGTCCACCACGGGGCGCCGATCGTGAGGCCCGCGCCCGGGATGAGCACGACGACGAGCAGCGCGATGAAGGTCGAGACGATGCCGATGCCGCCCACCAGGAACGAGGCGCGACGCTCGGCCGAGCGCTGCAGCCACGGCGTCAGCAGGCTCTGCAGCACGGCGAAGATGAGGATCGCGAGCACGAAGCCCCACCAGTCGCTCCAGTCGATCGTGAAGCCGGCGAGGATCAGATCGGCTGCGATGAGACCGATGGCCGACGACGCGATGAAGATCAGCGTGCGGAGGAGGAACATGATCATGGCGCGAGCGTAGCGCCGCGCCCGCCCTCAGCGCGAGAATGTCGCCCTGTGTCGGCGGGGGCGCACCGCGACCCCGTGAAGCTCAGTCCGCGGAGGAGACCGCTCTCAAGCCTCGGAGCCGAGCGCCGCCAGCCGTGCCTCTTCGTCGGTCGTGATCGCCGACTCGATGATCGGCTCGAGTGCGCCGTCCATCACCTGGTCGAGGTTGTACGCCTTGTACCCGGTGCGGTGGTCGGCGATGCGGTTCTCGGGGAAGTTGTACGTGCGGATGCGCTCGGAGCGGTCCATCCCGCGGATCTGCGAGCGACGGGCGTCGGATGCCGCGGCATCCAGCTCCTCCTGCTGCTTGGCGAGCAGGCGCGCACGCAGCACGCGCATGCCGGCCTCGCGGTTCTGCAGCTGCGACTTCTCGTTCTGCATCGACACGACGATCCCGGTGGGAACGTGCGTGATCCGCACGGCGGAGTCGGTGGTGTTCACCGACTGGCCGCCGGGACCCGACGAGCGGAAGACGTCGATCTTCAGGTCGTTCTGGTCGATGTGGATCTCTTCGGGCTCGTCGACCTCGGGGAAGACGAGCACCCCGGTCGTCGAGGTGTGGATGCGCCCGGCAGACTCGGTCGCCGGCACCCGCTGCACGCGGTGCACGCCGCCCTCGTACTTGAGATGCGCCCACACGCCCTGCGCGGGATCGCTCGAGGAGCCCTTGATGGCGACCTGCACGTCTTTGTAGCCGCCGAGGTCGGACTCGTTGCGCTCGAGGAGCTCGGTCTTCCAGCCTTTCGAGGCTGCGTACTGCACGTACATGCGCAGGAGGTCGGCCGCGAACAGCGCCGACTCGGCGCCGCCCTCGCCCTGCTTGATCTCCATGATCACGTCGCGCGCGTCGTCGGGGTCGCGCGGGATGAGCAGACGCCGCAGGCGCTCCTGCGCCTCGGCGAGTCGCTCCTCGAGCGCCGGCACCTCTTCGGCGAACGCGTCGTCTTCGCGAGCGAGCTCGCGGGCGGCATCCAGATCTTCGGATGCCGCCAGCCAGTCCTCGTGCGCCTTGACGATGCGTGACAGCTCGGCGTAGCGCCGATTGACCTTCTTCGCGCGCGCCGCATCGGCGTGGACGGCGGGATCGGAGAGCTCGACCTGAACTGCGGCGTGCTCTTCGATCAGCGCCTTCACGGATTCGAACACGTGGTTCTCCCCCAGCTGATCAGCAGATCAGCGGATGCTGTTGTCGTGCGCGTGGCTGTGCCCGCCGCCGGTCTGCGGCGTCGGGATCGACTTCTGCATCTGCACGAGGAACTCGACGTTCGACTGGGTCTCCTTGAGCTTGCCCAGCACGACCTCGAGCGCCTGCTGCGGGTCGAGGCCCGCGAGGGCGCGCCGCAGCTTCCACGTGATCTTGACCTCGTCGGCCGACAGCAGCATCTCTTCGCGACGGGTGCTCGACGCGTTCACGTCGACCGCCGGGAAGATCCGCTTGTCGGCGAGCTGACGCGACAGACGCAGCTCGCTGTTGCCGGTGCCCTTGAACTCCTCGAAGATGACGTCGTCCATCTTGGAGCCGGTCTCGACGAGCGCCGTGGCGAGGATCGTGAGCGATCCGCCGTTCTCGATGTTGCGTGCGGCGCCGAAGAAGCGCTTGGGCGGGTACAGCGCCGATGCGTCGACACCGCCGGTGAGCACGCGACCCGAGGTCGGCGCCGAGATGTTGTACGCGCGACCGAGGCGGGTGATCGAGTCGAGGAGCACGACCACGTCGCGACCGAGCTCGACGAGGCGCTTGGCGCGCTCGATCGCGAGCTCGGCGACCGTGGTGTGGTCCTCGGCAGGGCGGTCGAAGGTCGAGGCGATGACCTCGCCCTTCACCGTGCGCTGCATGTCGGTGACCTCTTCGGGGCGCTCGTCGACGAGGACGACCATGAGGTGGACCTCGGGGTTGTTCGTCGCGATGGCGTTGGCGATCTGCTGCAGCACGATCGTCTTGCCGGCCTTGGGCGGCGCGACGATGAGGCCGCGCTGACCCTTGCCGATGGGCGCGACCAGGTCGATGATGCGCTGCGTCAGCTTCTCGGGCGCGGTCTCGAGGCGCAGGCGCTCCTGCGGGTACAGCGGCGTCAGCTTGCCGAACTCCACGCGGTTCGCGGCGTCGTCGACCGACAGGCCGTTGATCGCGTCGACCTTGACCAGCGCGTTGTACTTCTGGCGGCTGGACTGCTCGCCCTCGCGCGGCTGCTTGATGGCGCCCACGACGGCGTCACCCTTGCGCAGGTTGTACTTCTTCACCTGGCCGAGCGAGACGTACACGTCGCTCGTACCGGGGAGGTAGCCGCTGGTGCGCACGAACGCGTAGTTGTCGAGCACATCGAGGATGCCGGCGATCGGGATGAGGACGTCGTCCTCGCCGATCTCGGTCTCGAACTCGTCGCCGGTGGCGGGGCCACGGCGCTTGTTGCGCTGGCGGCCGCGGCCGCCGCCCTGCTGGTCGTCGTCGTCGCTCTTCGGCGCCTCGGACGGGCCGTTCTGGGCGTTCTGGCCACCCTGCGCGTTCTGGCCGTTCTGGCCACCCTGCGCGTTCTGGCCGTTCTGGCCGTTCTGGCCGCCCTGGGCGTTGCGGCCACGGCTGCGGCTGCGGCTGCGGCTGCGGCTGCGCGACGAGGTCTCGTCGCCCGCGCCCTGGTCAGCGGCATCGGTCGATGCGTCGGCGGCGGCATCTGCGGCCGGCTCGGCGGCGTCAGCCTCGGCGGGCGCTGCGTCAGCGGCAGCCTCGGCCGGAGCCTCGGCGGGCTTGGCTGCGGCGCGGCCTCGGCCACGACCGCGTCCGGTCGTCTTGGGTGCGGCGGCCGGTGCGGCCTCGGCCGCAGCGTCCGCCGATGCCTCGTCGGCGGCGGGCTCGACGACCGCCTCGGCGGGCGCGTCGGCAGCCGGGGCCTCGGCCACAGTTTCGGCGGGTGCGGCGTCGGCGGCCGGCACGTCGGTGCTCTTGGCGCGGCGCGGCGCGCGCTTGCGCGGCGCCTTCACGGGCGGGGCGGCCTCTTCGGCGACGGGCTCGTCGGCCGCGGCGGGCGCTTCGGCGACAGCATCCGCGGTCGCCTCCTCGACGACCTCGGCGACGGGCTCCGCTGCGGGAGCCTCCTCAGGCGGCGCGTCGGCGGCAGCAGCCTCGACCTCGGCGTCAGCCTCAGCCTCGGCCTCCGGGGCCGTCTCGGCCTCGGGTGCGGTGGTGGCGGCGGCCTCTTCGGCCGGCGCCTCGGTCACGATCTCGGCCTGCTCGGGCGCATCGGTGCGCTCGTCGGTGTCGGAATCGGTGTGGATCTCGGAGATGGACTCCACGAGTTCTCCCTTGTGAAACGAATGGAATATGCACGACCGCACGGCGAATGCTGCGTGGCAGCTATCTGCCCGACCCTTCGGCGGACTCGATGCCCTGGATGGGGCTCGCGAACCGCTACGGCTCTCAGAGACCGCCTGCGGGATGGGGGGCTGTGCGGGGGATTCGCAGAATTGCGACGGAGGCCAGATTCACGCTAGGTGGCACCCTCCGCGTACTCCCTCACTGTACCACCCTTGAAGTCGACGGCGAGCATGTGCGCCTCCCACGGGGTGTCGGAGACGGATGCCGCGAGCTCGGCGGCCTCGAGTCGGCGGCCGGGACCGTCGGCGAGGACCAGCACGCTGGGCCCCGCCCCCGACACGACGGCCGCGAACCCCGCGGCGCGCAGCGCCCGCACCAGACGGTCGGTGCCGGGCATCGCCTGAGCGCGGTAGTTCTGATGCAGCTTGTCTTCGGTCGCCGCCATCAGCAGCTCGGGGCTCTGCGTGAGTGCGGCGATGAGCAGCGCCGATCGCGACACGTTGAAGACCGCGTCCTCGCGCGGCACCTGCAGCGGCTGCAGGCTGCGCGCGACCTCGGTCGACATCGTGAAGTCGGGCACGAACACGAGCGGCGAGACGCCGCGGTGCACGAGCAGCTTCTTGTGCTGCGGCCCGGTCTCGTCGACCCAGGCGATCGTCAGACCGCCGAAGAGCGCGGGTGCGACGTTGTCGGGGTGGCCCTCGAGCTCGGTCGCGAGCCGCAGCAGCGTCTCGTCGCCGATCTCGACGTCACCGGCGAGGAGCCCCTGGGCGGCGAGGATGCCCGACACCACGGCAGCGCCCGACGAGCCGAGTCCTCGCCCGTGCGGGATCACGTTGCGCGCCTGCAGTCGCAGGCCCGGCATCCGTCGCCCTGTCGCCGCGAACGCGTGAGCGATCGAGCGGACCACGAGGTTCGAGCCGTCGCGCGGCACATCGCCCATGCCCTCGCCCTCGACGTCGATCTCGAGCTCGCCCTCCGGGAGCGCGGTGACGATCAGTTCGTCGTAGACGCTCAGCGCGAGTCCGAGCGTGTCGAAGCCGGGGCCGAGGTTGGCGCTCGTGGCCGGCACCCGGACGACGACCGAGCGGCCGGGGGCCACCGTCGCCTCACCGGGCTGCACGCCGGTCACGGCTGCGCTCACGCGGTCGCCTCCACGGGCGCCAGATCGAGCACCGAGGCCACTTCGCTCGTCTCGGCGTCGACCACCGTCGGCTGCACGTCGGAGCCGTCGGCGTTGCGCAGGGCCCACTGCGGGTCCTTGAGTCCGTGGCCGGTGACGGTGAGCACGACGCGGGCGCCCTGCGGCACGATGCCCGCCTCGACGCGGTCGAGCAGACCCGCGACGCTGATCGCCGAAGCCGGCTCGACGAAGATGCCCACCTCGCCCGCCAGCAGCTTCTGGGCTGCGAGGATGCGGGTGTCGTCGATGGCGCCGAACCAGCCGTCGGTGGCGTCGCGCGCCTCGAGGGCGAGCTCCCACGATGCAGGATTGCCGATGCGGATCGCGCTCGCGACCGTCTCGGGGTTCTTCACGACCTCGCCGCGCACGAGCGGCGCAGAGCCCTCGGCCTGGAAGCCGAACATGCGCGGCACGCGGGTCGAGACGCCGGCCTCGGCCTCTTCGCGGTACCCGCGGGTGTATGCGGTGTAGTTGCCCGCGTTGCCCACCGGGATGAAGTGGAAGTCGGGCGCATCGCCGAGCTGCTCGACGACCTCGTATGCGGCGGTCTTCTGACCGTCGATGCGGTCGGGGTTGACCGAGTTGACGAGGTGCACCGGGTAGTGGTCGGCGAGCTCGCGCGCGATCTCGAGGCAGTCGTCGAAGTTGCCGCGCACCTGGATGAGGCGGCCGTTGTGGGCCACCGCCTGGCTGAGCTTGCCCATCGCGATCTTGCCCTCGGGCACGAGCACCGCGGCGGTGATGCCGGCGTGCGCGGCGTACGCCGCGGCCGACGCCGACGTGTTGCCCGTCGACGCGCAGATGACGGCCTTCGCCCCGTGCTCGATCGCCCGCGAGACGGCGACGGTCATGCCGCGGTCCTTGAACGAGCCCGTCGGGTTCATGCCCTCGAACTTCACCCACACGTCGGTGCCGGTCAGGCGCGACAGTGCCGGTGCCGGGAGCAGCGGCGTGCCGCCCTCGCCGAGGGTGACGACCGTCGAGGCGTCGGTGACGCCCAGCCGATCTGCGTATTCGCGGAGCACTCCGCGCCAAACATGTGCCATGTCAGTCTCCTTCCACGCGCAGGACCGAGACGACGCGCTCCACGACGCCGCTCGCTGCGAGCCGTTCGACGGTCTCGCTGAGGTCCTGCTCCAGTGCCTTGTGCGTTCCGATGACCAGTCGCGCTGTTGCGGCGTCCTCGCCGGCGACGGTCTGCTCCAGGGTCGCGATCGATACGCGACCGTCGCTGAGGGTGCCCGCGACGGTGGCGAGCACGCCCGGACGGTCGTCGACCTCGACGGTGATCTGGTAGCGGGTGGTCACCCGCCCGATGTCGACGATCGGCAGGTTCGCGAGCGTGGACTCCCCCACGCCGACGCCGCCCGCGATGTGGCGGCGGGCAGCCGAGACGACATCGCCGAGGACCGCCGACGCGGTCTGCACGCCGCCGGCGCCGGCGCCGTAGAACATGAGGTTGCCCGCGGCCTCGGCCTGCACGAAGACGGCGTTGTTCGCGCCGTGCACGCTCGCGAGCGGGTGCGACCGGTCGACCAGCGCCGGGTACACCCGCACCGAGATCGACTCCTCGCTCTCATCGCCGAGTCGCTCGCACACGGCGAGCAGCTTGACGACGTAGCCCGCGTGGCGGGCGGCATCCATCATCGTCTTGTCGATCGAGGTGATGCCCTCACGGTGCACCGACTCGAGCGGAACAGTCGTGTGGAAGGCGAGGCTCGCGAGGATCGCCGCCTTCTGCGCCGCGTCGAAGCCCTCGACGTCGGCGGTCGGGTCGGCCTCGGCGTACCCGAGGCGCTGAGCGTCGGCCAGCACGTCGGCGAACTCGGCGCCCTCGGTGTCCATACGGTCGAGGATGTAGTTCGTGGTGCCGTTGACGATTCCCATGATGCGCTGCACCCGGTCGCCGGCGAGCGAGTCGCGCAGCGGTCGGATGATCGGGATCGCACCCGCGGCGGCAGCCTCGTAGTACACCTCGGCGCCCACCTGGTCTGCGGCGTCGAAGATCTCGGGACCGTGGGTGGCCAGCAGCGCCTTGTTGGCGGTGACGACGTCGGCGCCCGAGTTGATCGCCTGCAGCAGGTAGGTGCGCGCCGGCTCGATCCCGCCCATGAGTTCGATCACGATGTCGGCACCGACGATCAGCGACTCGGCATCGGTCGTGAACAGCTCCCGCGGCAGATCGCCCTCGCGCGGCGCATCGAGGTTGCGCACCGCGATGCCGGCGAGCTCGAGCGTCGCTCCTGCGCGGTCGGCCAGTTCGCCGGAGTGCTTCAGCAGCAGGCGGGCGACCTGCGAGCCCACGGCTCCGGCACCCAGCAGCGCTACCCGGAGGCGGCGGTAGTCGGTCATGCGTTCCCTTCCCTGGCGGCGGTGAGACCCGCGTCGCGCGCGAGTAGGTCGTCGACCGTCTCGCCGCGCACGATGACGCGCGCCTCTCCCCCGCGCAGCGCCACGACGGGCGGGCGGGGGACGTAGTTGTAGTTGCTGGCGAGCGAGAAGCAGTAGGCGCCGGTCGCGGGCACCGCGAGCAGATCGCCGGGCGTGACATCGGCCGGCAGGTACTCGGCGTCGACGACGATGTCGCCCGACTCGCAGTGCTTGCCGACGACGCGAGCGAGGACCGGTTCAGCGGTCGACGCCCGCGAGACGATGCGCGCCGAGAAGGCGGCGCCGTAGAGCGAGGGGCGCGCGTTGTCGCTCATGCCGCCGTCGACGCTCACATACAGGCGCGTGGCGCCGCCTTCGAGGTCGACGCGCTTGGTGGTGCCGACCTCGTAGAGGGTGACGCCGGCGCGGCCCACGATCGCGCGACCCGGCTCGAACGCCAGGTTCGGAACGGGGATGCCGCGCACGGCGCACTCCTGCGCGACTGCCTCGACGATCCCGGTCGCGAGCTCCTCGATCGGCGTCGGGTCGTCGGCGGACGTGTAGGCGATGCCGAAGCCGCCGCCGAGGTTGAGCACCGGAAGCGGCCCGCCCTCGAGGAGCGTCGCATGCAGCTCCACGATGCGTGCGGCAGCCTCGCGGAAGCCCGCGCTGCCGAAGATCTGCGAGCCGATGTGGCTGTGGATTCCCACGAGCTCCAGGCCCGACAGCTCGCGGATGCGCGCGGCGGCGGTCACGGCGTCGGTCAGGGTGAAGCCGAACTTCTGGTCCTCGTGCGCGGTGGCGAGGAAATCGTGGGTCTCGGCGTGCACGCCGCTGTTGACGCGGACGAGCACCGCCTGCGTCGCGCCGTGGCGCTGCACGATCGCGGCGAGGCGCTCGATCTCGATCGCACTGTCGACGACGATCGACCCGACGCCTGCTTCGACGGCGCGCTCGAGTTCGGCGACGCTCTTGTTGTTGCCGTGGAACCCGAGCCGCGCCGGGTCGGCGCCGGCCGCGAGGGCGAGCGCGAGCTCGCCGCCGGTGCACACGTCGACCGCCAGCCCCTCGTCGGTGACCCAGCGCACCACCTCGGCGCTCAGGAACGCCTTGCCCGCGTAGTACACGCGGGCCTGTGCGCTCTGCAGCGCGGCGGCGGCACGGAAGGCGTCGAGCGTGCGCCGCGCGGTCGCGCGGACCTCGTCTTCGTCGAGCACCCACAGCGGAGTGCCGAACCGCGTGGCGAGCTCGGCGGCGGCGACGCCACCGAACGACACCTCGCCTCCGGCGCCGCGCTCGGCGGCGACCGGCCACACCTTCTCGACCAGGCCGTTCACGTCGGCGGGCTCATCGAGCCATGCCGGGGCCGGGGTGCGAAGGTGCGAGGAGGCGGACACGGGTGGAACCAATCGGTATGTGCTTCGGCGCGGGGGCGGCCGCGATGCGGCGGGATGCCGCGGCCGGTGGACTCACGTGCCGGGCAGTCCTTGCAGTCTAGGGCACCGCGCCCGCGCTCCCCGTGCCGTGTGACACACGGTGTCGAGGTCGCCTCGCGGTGCCACCGCGCCGCGTCAGGCGCAGGTGCCCGAGGCCTGCAGCGCGGGGTCGCTGACGATCGCGCCGTCGACGTCAAGGTCGGCGACGAGCTGCTCCCCCACCACCTCCACGCCGGTCACGGTGATCGCCGCCGGCATGTACTCGGCGAGGCAGACCGTCCAGTCCTTCAGCACCACGTCGGCCACCACGCCGAACTGCTCGCGCAGCCGGTCGGCGGTGATCTCGGCACCTGCCACCTCGATGCCGGCGGGCGAGAGCACCAGGTCTCCGTCTGCCGCCGTCGGCGTGAGCGAGACGGCCACGGGAACCTGCACGCCGAAGAACGACAGCTCGGTGGTGAACGCCACGTCGGGCTCGTCGAGGATGAGCGTGTCGGCCGGGAACCCGTCGACGGATGCCATGAGCGTGCGCAGCTCCTCCTCGTCGACGGTGACCGTCGCCGAGGCCTGACCGATCGGCGCGTCGCCGCGCACGGGCACATCGTGCGCGACCACCGTCACGTCGCCGGTGAGCCCCTTCAGCGGCACGTCGTCGGACGAGACGGTGATCTCGCCGATCGTTCCGCCGATGAGCTGCGGAAGCACGGCACCGGCCACCTCGACGTCGATCTGCTGGTCGGCGGGCAGCGACAGCCGGGTGACGACCTGCTCGCGGACCGTCTTCGTCACGAGGTCG
Source organism: Microbacterium terrae (assembly GCF_017831975.1). Lineage (NCBI taxonomy): Bacteria > Bacillati > Actinomycetota > Actinomycetes > Micrococcales > Microbacteriaceae > Microbacterium > Microbacterium terrae. The sequence continues at coordinate 2,014,266 of NZ_JAFDSS010000001.1, forward strand.
CGCGCGATCGCCTCGCCGGCGAACCATGCCACCACCGCGAGCACGACGACGATCGCGAACCCGATGATCCAGGCGATCCAGCCGCGCCGGCGACGCGGCGCGGCCGCCGGCGCGGCGGCGTGCACGGCGTCTTCGGGAATGGGCAGCGTCGGCTGCGTGTCGGCGCTGCTCATGTCGTCACATCCGCTCTGGCGCGCTCACGCCGAGGAGTCCGAGGCCGTTGCGCAGCACCTGGCCGGTGGCGTCATTGAGCCACAGGCGCGTGCGGTGCACGGACTCGACGGGCCCGTCGCCGAGCGGGATCACCCGGCAGTTGTCGTACCACTTGTGGTAGAGACCCGCCAGCTCCTCGAGGTAGCGGGCGACCCGGTGCGGCTCGCGCACCTCGGCGGCGTACGCGATGACGCGCGGGAACTCCTGCAGCGCGCCGAGGAGAGCGGACTCGGTCTCGTGGGTGAGGAGTTCCGGTGCGAACTCGGAGCGGTCGACCCCGGATGCCGCGGCGTTGCGCCCGACGTTGTGGGTGCGGGCGTGCGCGTACTGCACGTAGAACACGGGGTTGTCGTTCGTGCGCTTCTGCAGCACGTCGAGATCGATATCGAGGTTGGAGTCGGCCGAGCTGCGCACCAAGGCGTAGCGCGCTGCATCCACCCCGACGATCTCGACGAGGTCCTCGAGGGTGACCACCGTGCCTGCGCGCTTGGACATGCGCATCGGCTGGCCGTCCTTGACGAGGTTGACCATCTGCCCGATGAGGATCTGCAGGTTCACGTACGGCTCGTCGCCGAAGGCCGCCGTCATCGCCATCAATCGCTGCACGTAGCCGTGGTGGTCGGCACCGAGCATGATGATGCAGCGGTTGAACCCGCGCTCGCGCTTGTCGAGGTAGTACGCCAGGTCGCCCGAGATGTATGCGGGGGTGCCGTTGGAGCGGATCACGACGCGGTCGCGGTCATCACCGAACGTCGTGGAGCGCAGCCAGGTGGCACCGTCGGCCTCGAAGATGTGGCCGAGCTCGCGCAGCCGGGCCACGGCGCGCTCGACGGCGCCCGACTCGTGCAGGTCGTTCTCGTGGAAGTACACATCGAAGTCGACGCCGAACTCGTGCAGCGACGTCTTGATCTCGTCGAACATGAAGCCGACGCCGATCTCGCGGAACGCCTCCTGCTTCGCGGCGTCGTCGAGAGCGTCGATGTCGCCCTCGTACGCGAGCGCCACACGGCGCGCGATGTCGATGATGTAGCCGCCGCCGTAGCCGTCCTCCGGCGTCGGCAGCCCGTCGTGGGCTGCGAGGAGGCTGCGCGCGAAGCGGTCGATCTGCGCACCGTGGTCGTTGAAGTAGTACTCGCGCGTCACGCTCGCGCCCTGAGCGGAGAGGATGCGCGCGAGCGAGTCGCCGAGCGCGGCCCAGCGCGTTCCGCCCAGGTGGATCGGACCGGTCGGGTTCGCCGAGACGAACTCGAGGTTGATGACTTCGCCGTCGAGCGCGGTCGACGTGCCGAAGGAGGCCCCGGCATCGACGATGGTCTTCGCGAGGGCTCCGGCGGCTGCGGCATCCAGCCGGATGTTGATGAACCCGGGCCCGGCGACCTCGACGCTGGCGACGCCGTCGACGGCGGCCAGTGCGTCGGCGATCTCGGCCGCGAACTCGCGCGGGTTGGCGCCGATCTGCTTCGACAGCTTGAGCGCGGCGTTCGACGCCCAGTCGCCGTGGTCGCGGTTCTTGGGCCGCTCGAGAACGAGGTCGGCGGCGGTGAGACCCTCGCTCGCGCCGGCGCGTCGGGCCTCGGCGAGCGGGGCGATCACGGCGAGCAGGGCAGCGGAGAGGGCTTCAGGGTTCATAACCCGTCGATTCTAGTTCGTCGCCCTGCCCGCTCCCGCGCCGTGGCGCCGATCTCACGGGCGACCCGGAGGTCAGGCCAGCTGCACGAGCGACGCGAAGTCGTCGGCCGCGGGATCGGCGTCGACCGGAAGCGCGTCGAGGCCGTCGAGCGTCGGCGCATCCGGCACGACCCAGGCGTCGACGCGGAGCCGCTCGAGGCCGACGAAGCCGCCGTGGTAGCTGAGGAACGCGCAGTCTGCGGCATCCCGCCCTGTCGCGATGCGCACGAGCGACCGGCGATTCGCGAGCCGGGTGCCGTCGATGACGTACCACGCGCCGTCGAGGTAGGCCTCGGCGACCGCGTGGAAGTCCATCGGCTGGAGCCCGGGGGCGAAGCAGGCGGCGTAGCGGGCGGGCATGTCCATCGCCCGCAGCAGCGCGATGACGACGTGCGCGTAGTCGCGGCATACGCCCTGACCCGTCATCAGCGTCGTGACGGCGCTGTCGGTCCCCTGGCTGAGCCCCGGCGTATAGGTGGTGCTCGTCGCGACGAAGTCGGAGACCGCCGCGATGAGCTCGTGCCCGTGGATGCCCTTGAACTGACGGCGCGCCTGCTGGAACACCTCGTCGGACTGGCAGTAGCGGCTGGGCCGCAGGTACGTGATCGCCTCGAGGTCGCTGGTGGCGCGGGTCGAGGAGTGCCCCTCGACGGTCGCCTCGTAGCGCACCTCGAGCCGGCCCTGCTCGCCGGTGAGGCGGTGCAGACGACTGCCCGACTGGTCGACGATCTCGGTCGGCGTGTACACGCGATCGCCCTGCGTGAAGGTGAGCTGCTCGCTCGAGACCGGCACACCCTGGGCCGCGGAGATCTGGAAGATGAGGTCGATGGAGGCCCCCAGATCCAGGTCCATCTCAGCGGTCACGACGCGTTGCACCGAAGTATCCTCGCATGCGCTCGGCACCCGTTCCTGCGCGCGTCCACAGCCCCGGTCGAGCAGGCTCCCAGGCTCGGTTCGCGCACCCCGTCCACGCGGCACGGAAACCCTGATCGGAGCGGATGCGGACATCTGGGAAACGTGACGTATCCTTCCTGCATGCACGAGCACGGACGCCTCCGCGTACGGCGTCCGTGGCTCCCCCTCGCGGGTGTCGCCCTCGCCGTCGCGCTGGTGTGTGCGGTCGCCGCCTGGCGCCCGTGGACCCAGACCTCGGCGCCGGTCGCCGCGGTCGACGAGCCCGTCGCCGCAGCCGCGCCCGCCGCTCTCGACGTGCCCGACGACGCCAGCGTGCTGATCTTCGGCGACTCGTGGGTGTACGGATCGGCGGCCGAGGTGCCGACGCTCGGCTTCGCGTACCGCATCGCCGAGAACCTCGGCTGGGATGCCACGGTCGACGGCGTGCGCGGCAGCGGGTATCTCAAGGCGGGCATCGACGGGCCCGACTACGGCACCCGCATCGCCGCGCTCGACCCGTCGCTCGACCTCGACCTGATCATCGTCGAAGGCTCGATCAACGATCGCCGCCTCTACCCCGCCGGCTACCGCGACGCCGTCGTCTCCGCGTGGGACGCGCTCGCGGCCCTCTACCCCGACGCGCAGATCGTCATCCTCGGACCCGCACCGCAGGTGCTGCCGGTGGAGAAGGCGACGGCCCGGATCGACGCCGACCTCGCCGCGCTCGCGGCCGCCCGCAGCTGGTGGTACATCTCGCCGATCGAGCAGGAGTGGATCACCGAGGCGAACTACCTCGACGTGATCGACACCGGCGAGATCGGCCGGGACCACCCGTCGACCGACGGTCACGCCTACCTGGCTGAGCGGCTGGCCGAAGCGCTGGACGGCCTGTCGGGAGCCGCCGAGGTGGTCGCCGATGCGCCCACGATCGACGAGGCCGACCTCACACCCTGACCCGGCCACGACGTCACGGAGCGGCCCTCGCCGGGTGGTAACCTCGATCGGTACGCCTCCGTAGCTCAGGGGATAGAGCGTTGGTTTCCGGTACCAAAGGTCGCAGGTTCGATTCCTGTCGGGGGCACAAACGCTGAAAGGCCGTCCGTCAGGGCGGCCTTTCAGCGTTTCCGACCACGAAAGCAATCGAACAGCCGGCGCAGCCGGCGTGTGACCATCGTCGTCATGACGAGAGCGCTGTGATCGCTTCTCTCACGACGTTCGCTGCGTGCTGTGGCGTCGTCGAGATGACGCACTGATGTGCGAGCGACGCCTCCCAATCACGCTCGCTTGGCACTTCGGTGAAGGAGATTCCCGAGAGGGTCGTGTGTTGGCCGTAGCGGCAATAGAGCTCCGCGGCAGCCTCGTTGATCCAGCCCCTCTCGGCCAGAGCCCAGAGGTCGTACAGGTCGCGCGGTGCGTGCCGGTCCTCCCAGGCGGTGAGCTTGGACGCGACGAACGCTGGCGGAGTGAGCACCTGCAGCCTTGCGGGCGGGGCGTCGCTGTACCGCTGCTCGAGGTCGACGAGCTGCTGCGGCCAGGGCGGGTAACCCTCCGAGGTCAGCAGCTGCACCTGGATGCGCGTGCCCTTGACCTCAAGGATCGACGGCTGCGAGTGCGGCGCTTCGCCGAGGGGCGGGATGAACGTCACAGCACCCAGGGTGCGCCGGAACCGGCGCTGGAACTCCGCCTGGATGCGCGCGCCAACCTCACGCCGGTTACCGAGCGCGATCAGGTCGATATCCTCAGACAGCCGCAGCCCCGGCAGCAGCGTTCGAGAGAGCGCTGTCCCTCCGAAGAAGACGACGTCGCCCTGCGCGGCCGCCGCGATCGCGGCCAGCCCATGGGAGATGACGTGGTCGCGGACGACCTGCCGGGCGCCGACGCCGAACTGCCCCTCGACCGCGCGGCGCTCCTCCGGGTCGAGCACGCCGGGGATCGTCCGGTCAGGCAACGAAAGGTCCATACCTGAGGTCGCGGACCATGTCTCGCACGGCGTCGTTAGCCCGGCCGTACCACTCGCAGATCTCTGCTAGATCATCGCCGCTTACCTGCCCGCGGAAATTCCGCGCGGCATCACGAGCCGCATCCGGCAGCTTGCCCTGGTTCGGCCTCATCAGCAGGTCGTACATCGTCTGACGCGGCGTGGTGACCAGGCCCTCGCCGAGCTCGGTGTCCTCGAGCTGCGCCTCCACCCGGTCGAGGTCGCGAGGAATCATATGCACGGTGCCTCCGCCGTCGAGCCTCACCGGCTGTCGGAGCTCCGGCACCGCAACGGTCGTGACCGCGATCGCGCGTGGGATCGCGGTCCAGTGGCGCGCAGCGCCGAGGCCCATAAGGATGGCGTTGCGCTCTCCGAACCGAGCGGTTGCTACCGCCAGGCCAGCCGCCTCGATCGTCGGCTTCCAGGTGCGACCGTCCTCACCGGCGGGCGGCACGGTGTACACACCCTTGGTGATCCGTGCGACCGCGCCCTGCTCGGCGAGCCGGTCCAGGGCGCGCCAGACGTTGCTGCCAAGCTCCTCGAGGTCCGCATAGCGCGCCGTCCGCAGCGGAGCGCGCTCCATTCTGCGGAGCAGTTCAACGTCGGTCAGCATTCCACCACCTACTTTGTTTATCCCAGTATACGCGAGCGGTATACCCAGATAAAGTAAGTCACCAAAGTTGTCGGTACAGTGCCACAGCTCGGTTCAGTCACTAGTGAGGCCGCGGCCGCGGCCGCGTCTGACCCGCGAGGCTGGTCATCTGAGCTCCGGACCGAGCAGCTACCGCGAGCGGCGGCAACGCTGAAAGGCCGTCCGTCAGGGCGGCCTTTCAGCGTTCGCACGCGTCGCAGTCAGACCGCGCCCGGGCCGACCACCAGCGGCTGGCTCGTGTCGGTCGACACCGCACCCTGCCAGCCGCGCTCGTCGAACAGGTCGCCGATCGCGCGGACGACCGCGCTGGATGCGCTCACGGCATCGGTCGGATCGAACCAGAACTGCACGCGTGCGCGGACGCGCTCGGGCGAGACGGCGACGAACAGCAGCTGCGGGGCGGGCTCGGCCAGCACCGGCCCGACAGCGCGCACGGCGTCGGTCACGGCATCCGTCACCGTGTCGACGAGCACCTCGGTGCGCTCCCACCGCACCTGCACCTCGGCGCGACGCATGCCGTGACGCGTGTGGTTCATGACCGTCGAGCCGAGGAACGCGCTGTTCGGCACGTGCGCGACCCGGCCGTCGAAGGTCGTGACGACGACGGATCGCGAATTGAGGTCGGTGACGGTTCCCGAGAGCCGCTCGCCATCGATGCCCTCGACCATCACCTCTTCGCCGACCTCGACGGGCTTGCGCGTCTGGATCAGCACGCCGGCGGCGAAGTTGTCGGCGACGCCGCGCAGCACCAGCACGGCGACGACGCCCACGACGAGGAAGATCGCCAGAAGCGGCTGCACGTTCGCGCCGAGGAACGCCAGTGCGATGCCGAAGCCGAGGAGGAGCAGGGTGTACTGCGCGGCCCGCGCGACGACCTGAGCCGCCGCGGGGGTCGTGCCGGGCACGCGCCGCATGAGCCGCAGCGCCGTGCGCTTGGCGATGCGCGACCCGATCCAGCCGGCGATCAGCGCGATCAGTGCGAGCGCGGCATCCCACCACGTGATCGTGCCGGTGAAGAACTGGCTGAAGTCCATGCCGCCCAGGATATGGGGAGCGCCCGCCGCCCCGTCAGGCCGAGAGGTGCTCGACGAGGACCTTGACGCCGATGCCGATCAGCACGAGTCCGCCGACGATCTCAGCCGGCTTCTGGAATCGCGTGCCGACGCGGTGGCCGAGCACCACGCCGATATAGGTGAGCGCCCCGGTCACGAGTCCGATCACGGCGACCGCGGGCAGGATGTCGACGTCGAGGAATGCGAAGGTGATGCCGACGGCGAGCGCGTCGATGCTGGTGGCGACGGCGAGCACGAGCAGCTCACGCGCGCGGATGCGGCCCGCCGCGTCGGCATCCGCCTCCCCCGGGCGAAGCGCCTCCCAGATCATCTTCGCGCCCACCAGGAGCAGGAGCGCGAAGGCGACCCAGTGGTCCACCGGAGCGATCAGCGTGCTGAACTGCGCTCCGAGCAGCCACCCGAGAAGAGGCATGAGCGCCTGGAAGAGCCCGAACGTGACAGCGACCAGCAGCGCGTCGCGATGGATGTGGCGCCTCACGCGCACACCCTGCGCGAGCGACACCGCGAACGCGTCGGCCGAGACGCCGACGGCGACGATGAGCAGATTGACGAACGACACACGGCCTCCCCGAGCGGGGGACCGTTCCCTCACGCGGGACCCATCGTGCACGATTCGGCGCGCCGAATGAGGTTCGGTGCGCCGAAACGGCAAACGGGCGGATGCCGGAACTCCCGGCATCCGCCCGTCGCGTGGTGCGCGCCGTCAGCGCGCCGCCGTCACCGGCTGAACCGGTCCTTCATGTCGTGCTCATGGCCGCGGTCGCGGTCGCCCCACTTTCCGTGCCCCTTCCCGTGGCCCTTGCCCGGCTTGCCAGGCTTGGGCGGCTCGACGCCGTTGACCGCGGAGGTGTCGGTCGCGAGCGCGCCGACGGCCGTCGCGAGCGCGTCGGCGTTCACGTCGAGCGCTCCGACGTTGACGTTCCCCTTCAATGCGTAGACCGCATCGAGCTGGTCGTAGAGAGCGGCATCCTGCCCCTCACCCGTGAGGTTGTCGCACGCCGCGTGGTAACACGGGTCGTACGCGGCCCCCGCGACCCCGCCGTACAGGGCGGCCTCGTCGGCGGTCTTCACCCCCTCAGCTCCGGTGAACAGGCCACCGGCGGGGATGCCGATCGCGATGAACGGTCCGTAGTCACTGCGCCCCGAGAACTCGGTGTCCTGGAACGGCTCGCCGCGGCGCTCGTAGAAGGCCTCGAACACGTCCTCGATCTGCGCCGACCCCTCGGGGATGAAACCCTCATCCGCGGTGCCGCTCGAGTTGTCGCCGTCGTACACGCCGTTGATGTAGTTCGGCGAGCCGATCATGTCGAAGTTCAGGTAGAGGGCGATGTCGTCGGCCTCCTCCTGAGCGAGGTTCGCGACGTAGTGCTCCGATCCGAGCAGGCCGCTCTCCTCCGCGCCCCACCATGCGAAGCGCACGGCGTTGTTGGGCTTCGACTTCTTCATCTGGATCGCGGTCTCCAGCAGCGCGGCGCTGCCGGTTCCGTTGTCGTTGATGCCCGCGCCGTCCTGCACGCTGTCGAGGTGCGCCCCGGCCATCACGACGTTGTCATCTCGGCCCGACCTCGTCTCGGCGAGCACGTTGTACGCGGTCCGGACTTCCTCGTCATAGTCCACGGTGACGGTCACCGTCGCACCGGGGGTCGAATAGAGGTCCTCGCCGGTGTCGCTCGTGGCGAACACTGCGGGGATGGTGAGGCCGGTCGCGTCGCCGATCATGCCGACCAGGCCCGTGCGTCCCGGCTGGCCTTCGTTCATGATGACGACACCCGCCGCTCCCGCGGCCTGGGCATTGAGCGCCTTGACGGCGAAACCGCACGTCCCGCGCTGCATGAGCGCGATCGAGCCCGCGGCGAACCCGGCGAAGTCCTCGGCCTCGCACCCGCTCGAGTTGCTGTTCGCCGGGTCGGTGTCTTCGACGATCACCACCCCGACGGGGACGAGTGCGCCCGTGGCGGTCCCTTCGGGACTGCCCGTGTCGAAGGTGTTGCGGAGGAAGTCCGACTCATCGACGTACGAGGTCGGCTGGGGCGAGACGCGCTCGAGGGCGTTGTTCTCGTCGAAGTAGTCGAACTCGAACTCCTGCACCTCGGGGCGATAACCGGCTTTCTTGAGCTCGCGGACGACGTAGTCCACGGAGGCCTGGTAACCCGGGCGGCCGGCGGCGCGGTCGCCGTACTTGTCGGAGACGCGCTGGAGCGCCTCGAGGTGCTTCATGACCGCCTTCACCTTGACGCCCTTCGCGAGCGACGAGCCGAGGTCATCGCGATGCGGCGGGTGGGCGCTCGCCGGTGCGGCGAGCGCCAGAGTGATCGTGAGGGCCGCGGCGGTGGCCCCGGCCAGGACGTGCCTTGCTTTCAACGGCATGATCTTGCCCTTCCGCGACGGCGGGGTCGCCATCGCTCCCAGGCGGATGCTCCCATAGGAACCCCACAGGGAGCGAGGCCCCGACGCGGACCCTCACCGAGCCCTCATCTGCGACGGACTCACGTCGGGCGGTCAGAGGAGGATCCCCGCACGAGGCGGATGCCGGTGTCGCGGCATCCGTCGCCCGTCACTCGTGGCCGACCACCTTCAGCCCCACGACGCAGCCGACGAGGCCGAGGATGAGAAGCATCTTGACGATCGAGAACGCCTCGTCGCCGGTGATCATGGCGTAGGCGACGGTGAGCGAGGCGCCGATGCCGACCCAGACCGCGTAGGCCGTGCCGGTCGAGATGTCGCGCATCGCCCAGGCGAGACCGCCCATGCTGGCGACCAGCGCCACGGCGAACACGACGCTCGGCCAGAGCTTGGTGAAGCCCTCGGACTTGCCGAGCGCGGTCGCCCAGACCGCCTCGAGGACGCCGGACAGGATGAGGATGACCCACGACATGACTGTGCTCCTGGCCAGTCTTGTCGCTCACCGGGTACTGATCCGTCGTCCGGGGATCCGGGTGGGGGATCCGTGGCCGAGCCTATCCCCTCCCGCTGGGCAGCCCCTGGGCAGTCCCCGGCCAGCGGTCAGACGAGGAAGAGTCCGTCCAGGACGCCCGGGTTGTGCGCGTGGACGAGCACGAGGAACACGACGGCGTCGAACAGCAGATGCACGGTCACGACGTACGTGAGCGAGCGCGTCTTCATGAAGATGAAGCCCTGGAGGAGTGCGAACGGGATGGTGAGCAGCGGGCCCCAGGCCTTGTAGCCGAGCTCCCACAGGAACGACACGAACACGACCGCCTGGAGCGTGTTCGCCTGCCAGAACCGGAAGTGGCGCCGCAGCAGCGCGAAGCACGTGCAGATGAAGAACAGCTCGTCCCAGATGCCGACGGCGCCGACGCCCACGAACAGCCGCGCGATGAGCTCCGGCGTGTCGACGACGGGCCAGTTGAGGTAGACACCCGAGGTGATGAAGTAGAACGGCAGGATCAGCCAGCCGAGCCCGAGCACGGCGACCAGCCACGTCCACTGGAAGGCGCTCCACCGACCGCCGCCGCGCCACGGGAAGCGGATGGCACGGTCGCGGTACACCCAGCGCGAGATCACGTAGGGCACGGCTACCGCGCCGCCGAGCGCCAGGGTGAACCGCAGCATCGACAGGTTGTCGAGCTCGGCCTTCAGATCGATGACGCTGACGATCAGCAGCCCCACCGCGATCAGCGACAGGTCCCGCACCAGCGACGGTCGACGGATGCCCCCTGCCGCCGGGTCGTCGTCCGGGGCGCTGGGCCCGTCGGCGTCCCGCCGCTCGATCAGCCAGGCGACGACGAGTCCACCGGCCAGCAGCACCCAGCCGAGCCACGGGATGCGGGCGACGAAGAACGCGGGCGCCGCGAGGCACACGAGGAGTGCCGGCGCGAGGCGCCACGACCATGCCGGGAGCGTCACGACGCGGGCGGGGGCGGGGTGGGCGGGCATGTGCGCGCGGACTCCTTGCAGGTCGGTGCGGGTCAATCGTGCAGCGGGTGCTCGATCTCATCCTGCGGCATCCGCGCCCACACGATGGCGACGATGCCGAAGACGAGGGGGAGGATGCCGGCCACGATGAAGATCGTGGACAGCGGCACGACCTCGGCGATCGGGCCGGCGAGCGCCATCGAGAGGGGCATCAGGGCGAGCGAGACGAAGAAGTCGAGACTCGACACGCGGCCGAGCATGTGGCGCGGCACGCGGCGCTGCAGGAGCGTGCCCCAGATGACGTTGCCGTAGCTGAACCCGAATCCGATGGCGAACATCGAGACGAGCATCAGCCAGTACTGGTCGGTGAGGCCGATGATCACGAAGGGCAGTGTGCTGACGCCCCACACGAGGTTCATCACCGTGAGGTAGCGGCGCGGCAGCTTCATCGACGAGACGACGATCGAGCCGACGACCCCGCCGGCGCCGTACACCGCGAGGAGGAAACCGAACAGGCGGGGGTCCTCCCCCACGCGCTCCCGGAGCACGAAGGGCAGCAGCACCTCCTCGGGCCCGAGCGAGACGAGCACCCACCCCGTGGCGTACAGCAGGGTCGCGAACAGCCAGGGCGTGCGCACCGTGAAGACCACCGCCTCGGCGAGGTCGTGGAACACCGACTTCGCCCGCGCTGCCTCATCGTGAGGAGCCACCGGCTCGGGTCGGAGGAGCAGCAGTCCGACGAACGCCAGGGCGTACGCGACGCAGATGACGATCGCCGCCTGACTCGGGATGAGCGCGGCCAGAAGCATCCCCGCCGTCGCCGGTCCTGCCGCCTGCTGCAGCGCGGGGCGGATCGCGCCCTCGAGGCCGTTCGCGGCGAGCAGCTGCCCCGCCGGGAGGACGCGGGGCAGCATCGCGCTGTACGCCGGGAAGAAGAAGCCCGAGCCCGCGCCGAGGATCAGGGCGACGACCGTCAGGTGGGGAATGGTCACGGTCGCGACGGACCCCGCCACGACGATCGAGGTGATCGCGACGAGGTTCGCCCCTTCAACCGTCCGCATGATCGTGCGGCGCGAGATGCGGTCGGCCACGATGCCGCCCGGGATCGCGCACGCGAGCAGGCCGGTCGCGTTCGCTGCGGCGACGAGCGAGAGCTCGAGGGGTCCGCCGCCCGCGGCGATGACCGAGTACACCATGACGACCGCCCACATGCCGGCGGCGAAGACCGACAGCACGACGGCACCGAACAGCACCCGGAAGTCGCGGTGCCCGAGGGGGCGCAGCACCCGGAGACTGTCGCGTCCCGCGCGCTGCGGATCGGTCTCCGGTTCCGGATCCGGCGGGACCGGGTTCGGGCCCGTCGGATCGACGGGGTGGGTCATGGCCGCGGTCGTCGACGGTAGGCGAGGTCGCGGATGTCGCGGCCCTTCGCGGCGCCCTTGCGCTCGAACGCCGTGACCACGCGTCCGTCGAAGCGCGGCGCCCACTCCCCCTCGAACGCCGGCGTGAAGTCGGCGGCGCCCCCGAGCACCTCGCGCATCTGCAGCGCGTAGTCCTCCCAGTCGGTCGCCAGACGCAGGATGCCGCCGTCGCGGAGCGCCCGCGCCGCGATCTCGGGGAACCCGGTCGCGATCAGACGGCGCTTCGTGTGCTTGTTCTTGTGCCACGGATCGGGGAAGAAGATCCAGATCTCGTCGACGGATGCCTCGGGCAGCAGATGCTGCAGCACCTCGGGCGCGTTCGCCTCGACCAGACGCAGGTTGTCGGCCTCGGCGCGATCTGCGTCGAGCATCGTGCGCGCGAGGCCGGCGCGGAACACCTCGACGGCGAGGTAGTCGGTGTCGGGGTTCGCGGATGCGGCGTGCACGATCGCGTGCCCCTGCCCCGAGCCGATCTCCACGACGAGCGGCGCATCGCGCCCCCACACCGCGGCGGGGTCGATCGCCGATCCGGGGAGCACGCTCGTCGAGGCGACGTCGCGCGGCGGATCCAGCAGGTACCGGGGCGACAGGTCGGTCCACGCCCGCTCCTGCCCGTCCGACATCCGTCCGCCGCGCCGGACGAACGACACCGGCTCCTCGCGGAACGTGCGGGGTGCGGGCATCTGCGCGGCAGGATCGGACACCCCTCCAGGCTACCGATCGCCGGCGACAGCCCCACCCGCCGATTGCTCGACCAGCGGTCAGACGGTGACGAAGTCGATCAGCTCCTCGACCCGGCCGAGGAAGGCCGGTTCGAGGTCGCGGTATGTCTTCACGCGGGCGAGGATGCGCTGCCAGGCCCGCGCGATGTCGGCCTGGTCGCGCGCGGGCCAGCCGAGCGCGCGGCACACGCCCACCTTGTACTCGATGCCGCGCGGGATGTCGGGCCAGCGTTCGATGCCCATGGCGCGCGGGGTGACGCACTGCCAGACGTCGACCCACGGGTGCCCGACGATGAGCAGGTGCGCGCCGTGCCGTCCGCGCATGATCGTGTCGGCGATGCGCGACTCCTTCGACCCTGGCACGAGGTGGTCGACGAGCACGCCGTAGCGGCGCTGCGCCGACGGCGGCTCCTGCTCGAGCAGATCGGCGAGCAGGTCGACTCCCTGCAGGTACTCGACCACCACGCCCTCGGCGCGCAGGTCGTCGCCCCACACCTTCTCGACGAGCTCCGCATCGTGGCGGCCCTCGACGAGGATCCGGCTCGGACGCGCGACGCGGGCACGGCCATCCGGCGCGGCGAACGATCCCGACGCGGTGCGCTGCGGGCCCTTCGGCGCGGTCGCCGTCGGTGCGGTGAGCACGACGTCGGCGCCGTCGACGAGGAAGCCGGGGCCGAGCGGGAAGAGACGGCGCCGACCGTGGCGGTCCTCGAGCTCGACCATGCCCGATGCGAACCCGACCACCGCCCCGCAGTAGCCGTCGGCTGCGACCTCGACGACGAGGTCGTGCGCGGCCTCCACGCGCGGAAGCGTCTTCGCGCTCCGCTCGCGCCAGCCGGCAGCGAGCACATCGGTTCCGTAGCGATCTTCCATGTCTCCTCCGAATCGCACAGGCTACCCGTCGTGCACGTCGCCCCGGTGCAGCGACCCGCGTCGCTGTGCGTCTGCCCAGGCGGGCTACCGGGCCGCGGGCTCCCCTGCATAGACTCGCGGAGGGAGAGCCGCGACGGCGGCTTCGGAGGGGGTTCGATGCTGGCGCGAGGGGCAGCGGCGCTCACGGCAGCGGTCGCGCTCGTGCTCGTGGCGGTGGCGGGCCCGGCGTCCGCGACGGAGCCGGTGAGCCTCGGGTCGAGCTTCGTGCTCGACGACGCCGGAGTGCTCTCGTCGAGCGACACGGCCGAGGCCGAGGCACGCCTGGAGCAGCTGTCGGACGAGACCGACGTCGACATGTGGGTGGTGTTCGTCGACGAGTTCACCGATCCGTCCGACGCGGCGGGCTGGGCGAATGCCACCGCCGACCAGAACAACCTCGGCCCGAATCAATACCTCCTCGCGGTGGCCACCGAAGGCCGCGCGTACTACCTCTCGGGCGACTCCAGCGGTCCGGTGACCGAGGACCAGCTCATCGCGATCGAGCAGGAGCGCATTCAGCCGGCGCTGCGTCAGGACGACTGGGTCGGCGCCGTCGACGCGGCAGCGGACGGCCTCGAAGACGCTGTGGGCGGCGGCACCGGCGGTGCCGCGGGCGACAGCGGCGGGGGCGGCGGATTCCTCACGACGATCCTGGTCATCGCGGCCATCGCGGTGGCGGTCATCCTCATCGTCGTGCTGGTGCGGCGGCGCAAGAAGGGCGGTGCGACGGGCACGACGTCGTCGCCCGCGGCCGAGCAGATCCCGACGGAGGAGCTCGCCCGGCAGGCGGCATCCGCTCTCGTCGACACCGACGACGCGGTGAAGACGAGCGTTCAGGAGCTCGGGTTCGCGAAGGCGCAGTTCGGCGACACCGCGACGGCCGGGTTCGAGGAGGCGATCGCGCTCGCGACCAATCGGCTCGACGAGGCCTTCTCGCTCAAGCAGCAGCTCGACGACGCGACCCCCGACGCACCAGCGGACACGCGAGCCTGGAACTCGCGGATCATCGCGCTGTGCGCGGAAGCCAACGAGGCGCTCGATGCGAAGGCCGCCGAGTTCGACGAGCTGCGCAAGCTCGAGCAGAACGCGCCCGAGGCGCTCGCCCGCGTGCAGCAGGCCCGCGCCGCCGCGGCAGCCGCGATCGAGGCATCCGACGCACGTCTCGCCGAGCTCGGCGGCTCGTACGCACCCGAGGCGCTCGCGACCATCGTCGACAATCCCGACCAGGCGCGTGCGCGCCTCGCGTTCGCCGAGACCCAGCTGACCGAGGCGCAGACGGCGATCGGCGCCGGGGACGGCGGCGCTGCGGCCGTGGGCATCCGTGCGGCCGAAGAGGCGGTCGGTCAGGCCGTGCTCCTCGAGGACGCCGTGGACAAGCTCGCCGCCGACCTCGCCGAGGGCGAGCGGAGCGCCGCGGCGCTCGTGACCGAGCTCGAAGCCGACATCGCCGTTGCCGGCGCCCTCCCCGACTCCGACGGGCAGGTCGCTGCTGCCGTCGCCGCCGCACGCAGCCAGATCGACGCCGCGCGCCCGCACCTGGCCGGCACGGCCAAGCGCCCGCTGATCGCGCTGCAGGGGCTCCAGGCGGCCGACGACCGCATCGACGCCGTCATGAAATCGGTGCGCGACGCGCAGGCGCAGGCCGAGCACGCACGTCAGGCGGTGGGCCGGGCCATCATGCAGGCCCAGTCGCAGGTGTCGGCGGCCGAGGACTACATCACCGCGCGCCGGGGCGCCGTCGGCGCCGACGCCCGCACCCGGCTCGCCGAAGCCGGCGCGTCGCTGGTGCGCGCCCAGCAGCTGCAGCAGGACGATCCGCAGCAGGCGCTCCAGCACGCCCAGCGCGCCGAGCAGCTCGCGGGCCACGCGATCCAGCTCGCGCAGAACGACGTCGGCGCGTTCGGCGGCACCGGCGGCGGCGGCATGGGCGGAGGCGGCGGAGGCGACATGCTCGGCGCGGTCCTCGGCGGCGTGCTGATCAACTCGATGCTCGGCGGCGGAGGCTCCTCCCGCTCGTCGGGCGGCCTCGGCGGCATGTTCGGCGGCGGCGGCGGCTCCTCCCGCGGCGGCATGCGCCCCGGCAGCTTCGGCGGAGGTGGCACCCGCGCCCGCCGGGGGGGTGGTCGCTTCTGACGCACACCGCGCGCAGGGTCGCGGCATCCGACGCCCCGCCCACGCTTACGATCTCCCGACCCACAACCGAACGATCTGTCCGATAGGAAGGAACCCCCGATGGCGAAGCAGTCCATCTTCGGTCGCATCTCGACCCTCGTGAAGGCGAACATCAACGCACTCCTCGACTCCGCCGAGGACCCGCAGAAGATGCTCGACCAGCTCGTGCGCGACTACACCAACTCGATCGCCGACGCCGAGTCGGCCATCGCCGAGACGATCGGCAACCTGCGCCTGCTCGAGCGCGACCACCAGGAGGACGTCCAGGCGGCCGCCGAGTGGGGCAACAAGGCGCTCGCGGCCAGCCGCAAGGCCGACCAGCTGCGCGGGGTCGGCAACACGACCGATGCCGACAAGTTCGACAACCTCGCCAAGATCGCGCTGCAGCGCCAGATCAGCGAGGAGAACGAGGCCAAGGCGATCGCCCCGGCCATCGCCGCGCAGACCGAGGTCGTCGACAAGCTCAAGGACGGCCTCAACGGCATGAAGCAGAAGCTGGACCAGCTGCGGTCCAAGCGCACTGAGCTCCTGTCGCGCGCGAAGGTCGCCGAGGCCCAGAACAAGGTGCACGACGCCGTCAAGTCGATCGACGTGCTCGACCCGACCAGCGAGCTCGGCCGGTTCGAAGACAAGGTGCGTCGTCAGGAGGCGCTGGCTGCCGGCAAGCAGGAGCTCGCGGCATCGAGCCTGGACGCCCAGTTCAACCAGCTCGAAGACGTCGGTGAGCTCACCGAGGTCGAGGCGCGCCTGGCCGCGCTCAAGGGCGGAGCCCCGTCGCAGGCGGCGATCGACGCGCCGAGCGCGCCGTACACGCCGTAACCCGCGCGTGCGCACCGTCGGGCGCCGCATCCCTCGCCGGATGCGGCGCCCGACGCCGTTTCCGCCCGTGGTGCGGGATGATGAGAGGATGACGCGCTATCTCGTCGTCCCGCAGTGGCAGGGCAGTCCCTCGTCGCGCGCGATGCAGCTCATCGACGGCGCCGAGGCGATCGCCGGCGACCTGCCGAGGTCGGCGACCACCGTGCTCGATGTGCCGATGGAAGCCGGCGAAGCGCTCGAGACCGGCGTCAGCCGGCTGTCGTCGCTGCGGCGCGTGCGCGAGCAGCTCGCCGCAACCCTCGCCGGGCACACCGAACCCGTGCTCACCGTCGGTGGCGACTGCGGCATCGCGCTCGAGCCGATCGCCCACGCAGCCCGGAGCACCGCAGACCTCGCCGTCGTGTGGCTCGACGCGCACCCCGATCTCAACACGCCCGAGTCCTCCCCGTCGGGCGCCTTCTCGGGCATGGTGCTGCGCGCGGTGCTCGGCCACGGCGTCGACGGGCTCTCGCTCGACGCCGGCACCGTGCGACCCGAGCGCGTGGTCGTCGCCGGCGCCCGGTCGTTCGACGAACCCGAGCTCTCGGCGACCGCTGAACTCGGCATCACCGTCCTGACGGTCGACGCCCTCCGCCGCGCCGACGCCCTGGCCGACGCGGTCGCCGCGACCGGCGCGTCGGGCGTGTTCATCCACGTCGACATCGACGTGCTCGATCCCGCCGAGCTCGCGGGCAATGCCCACCCCGAGCCGTTCGGCGCGACAGTCGCCGAGATCACCGCCGCGATCACCGCGGTGCGCGCGCGGATGCCACTCGTCGGCGCATCCCTCGCCGGATACTCCCCTGCCTCGCTCGCCGCCGCGACCGACGACCTGGGTGCGATCCTGCGCGTCGTCTCGGTGCTCGCATGACGGGAGACCGCCTGAGGGGTGTCTGCGCGACGGGTTTCGGCGCGACGGGCGTGGGCGCATGAGTCCGATCCCGACCCCACCCGCGGGGTGGCGCGCCGTAGCGGATCGCGCGCTCGAACGCGGCCGGCGTCTCGACCGCCTCATCCCCGGGTTCCTGCTGGACTCGCCGATCAGCGCTCTCGGCTACGCGTACGGATGCGCGGTCGGGTGGGTGTGGGGGTCGCTCTGGAGCACCGGACGCGTCGAGCGCCGCGGGGGCCTCTGGGTGTTCCGCGGCATGCCGAACTGGACGTTCGGGCGGGGCGGCGTCTGCGTCGGCGGATGCTTCCTCACGGGTGACGCCCCGGTGAGCGACCGGCTGCTGCGGCACGAGGCGGTGCACATGCGGCAGTGGCGGCGCTACGGCCTGCTGATGCCGCTGCTGTACCTCGCGGCGGGGAGGAACCCGCTGCGGAACCGGTTCGAGATCGAGGCAGGCCTCGAGGACGGCAACTACGTGCCGCGCGGATCGGTCTGACAGGCGGCGATCGACCCGGAGGCGTCAGCCCCTCGGATCAGGTGTCGCTCAGCGGGCGACGGCGATCCCGTACTGCTCGGGGGCGTGGATGCGCGCCGCGTCGACGCCGAGCGCGATGAGGTGGTCGACGATGTCGGCGGTGCCGAGGTAGCCGCCGAGCAGGTTCACGCGGGTCTGGTCGTCGTCGATGCAGAGCATCTCGTCGGCCCAGCCGGTCACCGCGCGCGCCAGCGCCTCGCCGGCGGCGCAGCCGCGGCTCGTGCCCGGTGCTCCCGATCGCCGCGAGCGGTCGAGCCACGTGACGACCATGCGGCTCGGTGCCACGATCTCGGACTGCCAGGTGGCGTCGGGAACCTCGATGAACACGCGACCGGTCGAGCAGATGGGCAGCGTCGCGAGGAGCGCCTCGAGGTCGGCGAGCGAATGCTCGTCGGCCGTGATGAGGTGCTGCACCCGCGTGTGCCGCGACGCGCGGCAGGCGGCTGCGCTGTGCTCGGTGGTGGTCATGATGACCCCATCATACCCCGGGCGAAGGGTTGCCTTACCTCACTCGCGTCGATTCGTCACATGACGACGCATCGAGCCGGTGATACCGCGGGTCAGCGCACGATGAGCGTGCGGGCCAGCTCATCGACCTCGTCATCTGCCAGCCCGTGGGCGAGGAGATAGCCGCGGGGCGATCCGAACCGGGCGCGGAGGTCGCCGAGGAGTCCGCGCATCACGGGCGCCGGCGACCGCGTCGCGAGCTCCTCGATGTTGCGCGCTCGGGGGTGCATGGCGCTCAGGATCTCGACGACCCGCGCGTTGCGACGCGCGGGCAGCAGCGACTCGGTGCGCGCGTAGTCGGCGATCACCGCCTCTTCGTCGACACCCGCCGCGGCGAGTGCCAGGGCGACGGTCACCCCGGTGCGGTCCTTGCCCACCGTGCAGTGTACCAGCACCGGCTGCTCCTCGACGATGCCGCGCACGACGTCGACGACGCGGTCGGCCGCATCGTCGACGAGTCGGCGGTACATCTCGCTGAGCGGCACGTCCTCGGTGAAGAACGAGGCCACGGATCCGAGGAAGAGCGGGGTGCGCTGGGTCGTGGCGGCGAGACCCGCCGGCGTCGGCTCGTGCTCGACCTCGTCATCGGCTCGCAGGTCGATGATGCGGCGCAGGCCCAGAGAGCGGACGGCGTCTATGCCGGCGGGCGCCAGCCGCGCGAGGTTGCCCGAGCGGAACAGCACGCCGCCCCGTGTCGACCCCCCGGCCGCCGGGAGCCCGCCGACGTCACGGAAGTTGATCGCCCCGGCGATGTCGAGGGCGCCCGCTGCCGTGCCGTGTGCGTTCACCAGGCCTTGCCCGCAGCGGCGTCGCTGTCTTCGTCGGCCAGGTCGTCGCGCGGCGGCACCGCGTAGCGCCCCGCGATCGCGACGCGGTTGAACGCGTTGATCGACACCAGGATCCAGCTGAGTGCGACATACTCCTGCTCACTCAGGATGCCGCCGACATGGTTGTAGACATCGTCGGGAACGCCGTCCTCGTGGATGAAGACGTGCGCCTCGGCGAGCTCGAAGCTCGCCCGCTCACGGTCGCTGAACACCCCCGAGTCCCGCCACACCGGCAGCTGAGCGATCACATCGGCAGAGACCCCGGCTGCCACCGCACGCTCGACGTGCACGCGCACGCAGTAGGAGCATCCGTTGAGCTGCGACGCATGGATCTGCACCAGCTCCTTCAGGCGGGGCTCGATCCCCGCGGCGTCGGCGACCGCACCCACCGACTTCGAGAACTCGGCGAGCGCCTGGTACGCCGGGCGGGCCGATCTCGACAGGTGCACACGACGCTCTTCGCTCATGCCCGCCAGCCTACCGACGACCACCCGGAGCCGGGCGGTGCACGACTGGGCCAGAATGGGCTCGTGAGCGAACCCGTCGATGAGTTCTCCTTCCTGCCCGAACAAGCCGCAGACGCCGGCATCGCCGGCCCCGTGCCGACGGGCGAGCGTCTGACTCTCACCCTCGACGGCGGGCGCACGCTGAGCGCCCTGCGGTACGGAGACGCTCCCCCGCTCGTGACCTTCCTGCACGGCGCGGGACTCAATGCGCACACCTGGGACACCACGATCCTCGCGCTCGGCCTCGCGGCACTCGCCATCGACCTGCCCGGCCACGGCGACTCGTCGTGGCGCGACGACATGGCCTACACGG
The DNA here is from genome assembly GCF_017831975.1 of Microbacterium terrae. Lineage (NCBI taxonomy): Bacteria > Bacillati > Actinomycetota > Actinomycetes > Micrococcales > Microbacteriaceae > Microbacterium > Microbacterium terrae. The sequence goes on from NZ_JAFDSS010000001.1 coordinate 2,034,285, forward strand.
CGCGACCGCTCGCCGCGGATGTCGCCGAGGGCATCGCCGCGTGGACGGATCGCCCGCAGCTGCTCGTCGGCCAATCGCTGGGCGGCCTCACCGCCGCCGCCCTGGCGGCTGCGCGGCCCGACCTGGTGCGCGAGCTCGTCGTCGTCGACATCACCCCGGGGGTCGATCCGAACGCCGGGCCGACCCAGATCCGCGACTTCTTCGCCGGTCCCACCGACTGGGCGACCCGCGATGAGCTCGTCGACCGCGCCCTCGCGTTCGGACTCGGCGGAGGGACGCGCCGGAAGGCTGCGCGCGGGGTGTACTTCAACTCGCGCGTGCGGCCCGACGGTCGCGTCGAGTGGAAGCACCACTTCGCGCACCTCGCGAACACGACGGCGTCGAACCCCGCGGCGGCGGAGGCGACGGCGGCTCAGCAGGACGCGGTGGCCTCCGTGCTCGGCGAGTCCGGCTGGGACGACCTGGCGGCGGTCACGGCACCGACCACGCTGATCCGGGGCGAGCGGGGCTACGTCACCGAGGCGGATGCGGCCGAGTTCACCCGGCGCCTGCCGACGGCATCCGTCCTCACCCTGCCCGCCGGACACAACGTTCAGGAAGACGCACCGCTCGATCTGGGGGCACTCCTCGCCCGACGCGCCGACGGCGAATGAGTGCCCTCCGGCGGGGCCCGAGGAAGGATTAACGCTTGTGTTTCGTTCCGGGTAGCTGGCTGCGCCCGGCACGCACGCGTTGCCTAGAGTTGTCCCGCACCGGTTCGCCGCCTGCACAGAGCCCCGGCTGATCGCCCGACCCCGGCGCTCCGCCTCGAAAGGACCCCCATGCTCCGCCGCACCTCCCTCACCGCCGCCGCGCTGCTCGCCGCGGGCGCGCTGCTGCTGACCGCCTGCACCGGAGGCGGCGACACGGCGCCGACCGAGACGGGCGAGCCCGACCCGTCGGCGCAGCTGACGGTGGGCCTCGTGCTGGAGCCGACGAACCTCGACATCCGCCACACCAGCGGCGCCGCCCTCGAGCAGATCCTGATCGACAACATCTACCAGGGCCTTGTCACCCGCACCGAGGACAACGAGATCGAGCCGGCGCTCGCGTCGGAGTACGAGATCTCGACGGACGGCCTCACGTACACGTTCACGCTGAACCCCGACATCACCTTCCACAGCGGCGACGCTCTCTCGGTCGACGACGTGGTGACCAGCTACACCGAGGTGAAAGACGACGAGTCCCTCATCGGCCACGGCGACTTCGCCGGTGTGGCATCGATCGCCGCGGACGGCGACAGCACTGTCGTGATCACCCTCACAGAGCCCAACCAGAACTTCCTGTTCGCCCTCACCGGGCCCGCGGGCCTGGTGTTCAAGGCCGGCGACGAGACCGATCTGAAGACCGGCGCGAACGGCACAGGCCCGTTCCTCCTCGCGAACTGGATCCAGGGCGACAGCATCGAGCTGACCCGCAACGACGCCTACTGGGCAGACCCGGCCGGGGTCGCCGGGGTCGTGCTGCAGTACATCCCCGACTTCACGGCGGGTGTGAACGCGGCCCTCGACGGCAGCCTCGACGTGCTCACCGCCGTCGACCCGAACCTCGCCCCGCAGCTCGACGGCGAGTCCGGGTTCACACTCACCACGGGAAAGACCACCGACAAGGGCACGCTCGCGTTCAACAACGCGAAGGCGCCCCTCGACGACGTGCGCGTGCGCGAGGCGCTGCGCCTCGCCATCAACCACGACGAGCTGGTCGCAGCGATCGGCGCGGGCCAGCCGATGTACGGTCCCATCCCCGAGCTCGACCCCGGCTACGAAGACCTCTCTGACGTGGTCGGCTACGACCCCGACCGGGCGCGCGAGCTGCTCGACGAGGCCGGCGTCGACGACCTCGACCTCACCCTCACGATCCCCTCGTTCTACGGCACGACTGTCGCGCAGGTGCTCGTCTCGGACTTCAACGAGGTCGGCGTCACCCTGGAGGTCAACCAGGTCGAGTTCGCCACCTGGCTGCAGGACGTGTACACCAACAAGGACTACGACCTGAGCTTCGTGCTGCACGTCGAGCCGCGCGACTTCGGCAACTTCGCGAACCCCGACTACTACTTCCAGTACGACAACACCGAGGTTCAAGAGCTGTACGCCGAGGCTCTGGCGACGGTGGATGCCGACGAGTCGGCGGCGCTGCTCGCGGAGGCCGCGCGCATCGTGTCGGAGGACCACGCCGCCGACTGGCTGTACAACGGTGCGACCCTCACCGCCGTCGGCACCGGAGTCGCGGGCTTCCCGGTCGACTCGATCAATTCGCGACTCGACCTGTCGGGTGTGACGGTCGCGGAGTGATCCGCGACACGCTGGCGCGACTGGCCCTGCTGCTGGTGGGGCTGATCGTCGCCAGCGTGCTCATCTTCCTCACCCTGCGGGTGCTGCCCGGCGACGTCGCCCAGCTGATCGCCGGCACCGACGGAACCCCCGCACAGGTCGCAGCGATCCGGGAGCGCCTCGGTCTCGACGAGCCGCTCCCGGCGCAGTACCTCGACTGGATCGGCGGAGTGCTGCGCGGTGACTTCGGCACGTCGCTGCTCACCGGCACGCCGGTGATGGACGAGCTGCTCCAGAAGGCCGCGGTCACCGTGCCGCTGGGTGTCATGGCGATGGTCGTCGCCCTGCTGATCGCCTTCCCGTTCGGCGTGCTCTCGGCGATGGCGCGCGGGCGCGCGTCGGGGACCGCCCTGAACGTCGGCGCGCAGGCCCTGGCCGCCGTTCCCGTCGTGTGGGCGGGGATGATGCTGATCGTCGTCTTCGCGGTGTGGCTCGGGTGGCTGCCGGCGCAGGGGTTCCCGCGGTCGGGCTGGGACGACCCCGCGGCGGCCGTCCGCGCCCTCCTCCTCCCCGCCCTCACGATCGGCATCGTCGAGGGCGCGATGCTGCTCCGGTTCGTCCGCAGCGCGACGCTTCAGGCGGTGGGCGAGGACTTCGTCCGCACCGCGGCAGCCAAAGGACTCACCCGGAACGCGGCGCTCGTGCGCCACGGCCTGCCGACCGTGGGACTCTCGGTGATCACCGTGCTCGGCCTGCAGGTCGCGGGGATCGTCGTGGGCGCGGTGGTGATCGAACAGCTGTTCACCCTCCCCGGGATCGGACGGATGCTCGTCACCGACGTGGGCGCCCGCGATCTGCCGAAGGTGCAGGGCGAGCTCCTCGCGCTGACCGGGTTCGTGCTGATCGTCGGGTTCGTCGTCGACCTGGTCCACCGCGTTCTCGACCCTCGCCAGCGGGAGGCGACATGAGCACCCCGGAGCCCGGCACGCGCCCCGGCTGGCTGCCGCGCCTGTGGTCGCTGTCGACCGGGCGATTCGGCATCGTCGTCGTCATCGTGATCGTCGCCACCGCGCTCGTGTCGCTCGTCTGGACCCCCTTCGACCCCCGGCAGGTCGATATCGCCAACCGGTGGGGCTCACCGGGCTGGCCGCACCTGCTCGGCACCGACGGGTCGGGCCGCGACATGCTGAGCCTCATCATGGCCGGCGCTCGCACCACCGTCGTGGTCGCCGTCGGCGCGAGCGTCGTGGCGACGACCATCGGCATCGCCCTCGCCGCCCTCGGCGCCCTCACCACGCGCTGGGTGCGCGAGTCGGTCGCCGTGCTCGTCGACATCCTCATCGCGTTCCCGGTGCTCATCATCGCGATGATGCTCTCGGCCGTCTGGGGCGGGTCGCTGTGGGTGGTGATCTGGTCGGTCGGGATCGGCTTCGGCGTGAACATCGCCCGTGTCACGCGCCCGGAGCTGCGCCGGGTCCTGCACAGCGACTTCGTGCTCGCCGGGCGCGCGTCGGGGCTCACCCCCGGGCAGAACCTGGTGCACCACCTGCTCCCGAACGTCGCGCCCGTGTTCATCGTGCAGCTGTCGTGGGCGATGGCGGTCGCCGTGCTCGCCGAGGCTGGGCTGTCGTACCTCGGCTTCGGCGCACCGGTGACCGAGCCGTCGTGGGGGGTGCTCCTCGCCGACGTGCAGCGCTACATCACCCTGCATCCGCTCTCGGTCCTCTGGCCGGGCCTGGCCATCACGATCACGGTCCTGGGGCTCAACCTGCTGGGCGACGGTCTGCGCGAAGCGACCGACCCGACGCTGACGGGCCGCCGCGGCGCGGCGCGCTCGCACGTTCCGGAGGTGGTCGCGTGAGTCTCGCCGTCGAGGGGCTCGTCGTCGAGATCGACGGCCGACGCGTGGTGGACGGGGTTTCGTTCGCCGTGCCCGACGGTGCACGGGTGGGCATCATCGGCGAGTCCGGCTCCGGCAAGTCGATGACGGCACTCGCGATCCTCGGCCTCCTCCCCGCCGCGGCGACTGCGAGCGGCAGCATCCGCTGGAACGGGCGCGAGCTGATCGGGCTGCCCGACCGCGAGCTCGCCGGGCTCCGCGGCGACGACATCGGGATCGTCTTCCAGGAGCCGCGTACCGCGCTCAACCCGATCCGCACCGTCGGACGGCAGATCGCCGAGTCGGTCCGCATCCACGAGCGACTGTCGAGGAGGGATGCCGCGGCCCGGGCGGTCGACGAGGCTCGGCGTGTCGCGCTGCCCGACCCCGACCGCATCGTCGCGCGCTACCCGCATCAGCTCTCGGGCGGTCAGCGCCAACGCGTCGCGATAGCCATGGCGCTCGCCTGCCGGCCGCGACTGCTGCTGGCCGACGAGCCGACCACCGCCCTCGACGTGACGATCCAGGCGGAGATCCTCGAGCTGCTGCTGTCGCTCGCGGAGGACGACGGGATGTCGCTGGTGTTCATCACCCACGACCTCGCCGTGCTCTCGCAGATCGCCACCCACGGCGTGGTGCTCGAAGCCGGGCGGGTGGTCGAGGACGCCCCGGTGTCGACCCTGCTGACCGCCCCGGCGTCGCCGGTCACGCAGGGCCTGCTGCGCGACGCGACAGCGACGCTGTGGCGACCGGGAGGCATCGCATGAGCGACATCCTGCTGAGCGCCCGCGGCCTCTCACGCCGCTACCCCGCGCCGCGGACGCGCCTGTTCGACAAGCGGCAGTTCACCGTCGGCCTCGAAGACGCCGACATCGACGTGCGCGCGGGCAGCGCCGTGGGGATCATCGGCGAATCGGGCTCGGGCAAGTCGACGCTGGTGCGGCTGCTCCTCGCACTCGACTCCCCCACGTCCGGCACAGTGGAGTTCGACGGGCGGCCCGTCGACGCCTCGGCCTCGGCGCGGTCGCTGCACTGGCTCCGCCGCCAGACCGGCATCGTGTTCCAGGACCCGTATGCGTCGCTCGACCCGCGGATGAGCGTCGGCCGCATCGTCGCCGAGCCGCTGCGGGCCCTCGGCATCGACGGAGACCGCCGCGCGCGCGTGCGCGAGGTGCTCGAAGACGTGGGCCTCGAACCCGAGATGGCTGCGAGGTTCCCCCACGAGTTCTCGGGCGGGCAGCGTCAGCGCATCGCGATCGCCCGGGCCGTCGCGCACCGGCCCCGCCTGCTCATCGGCGACGAGCCGCTCTCGGCGCTCGACGTCACCGTCCGCGCCCAGATCCTCGAGCTGCTCGCCGAGCTGCGCGTGCGCGACGGACTCACCCTCGTGATGGTCTCGCACGACATCGGCGTCGTGCAGAACCTGTGCGACGAGGTGGTCGTCATGAAGGACGGACGCATCGTCGAGGAAGGCCCGACCGAGAAGGTGCTGCTGCAGCCGCAGGTGTCGTACACGCGACGCCTCCTCGCCTCGATCCCGGTCATCGACCGCGGCGGCTCCGCAGCCGACGGCGCCTGATTCCGCGGCGCCGGATCAGGCGCCGCCGCGGCACCGCGCCGGTCGGCGGCGCGTCGGCGCTCACGTCGGCGGGTGCCGCTAGCCTCGGAGCATGGTGCACGCGATCGTCCCCCCGTATCTGCTCGCCCGCATCGCCGCCGCGCAGGAGCCGCACCTGGCGCGCGCCGCCGAGGCCGCGCGGCAGACCCTGGCCGCCCCGCGCGAGTACCGCCCGGAGCGTTCACGGCTGCGCCTCTCGATCGAAGACGGAGGCACGCTCGTCGTCGAGGCGACGCCCGCACCCGATCGCGAGATCAGCGACGCCGAGCGTCGCGAGGTGCTTCCCGGCACGCGGGTGCGGGGTGAAGACGACCCCGCGACCGGCGACGACGCGGTCGACGAGGCGTTCGACGGGCTGGGTGCGACCTTCGACTTCCTCTGGGACGCCTTCGACCGCAACTCCCTCGACGGGGTCGGCGGCACGCTCCACGCCACGGTCCACTACGGCCGCGACTACGACAACGCGTTCTGGAACGGCGAGCGCATGGTGTTCGGCGACGGCGACGGCGAGATCTTCACGGGCTTCACGGGATCGCTCACCGTGATCGCGCACGAACTCGCCCACGGCGTCATCGAAGACGAGGGCGGCCTGGTCTACCGCGACCAGTCCGGTGCGCTCAACGAGTCGATCGCCGACGTGTTCGGCGTGCTGGCCGAGCAGCACCACCTGGGGCAGACCGCCGACCAGGCGTCGTGGCTGGTCGGCGCCGGCATCTTCACCGACCAGGTGCAGGGCACGGCACTGCGCTCGCTCAGCGCACCGGGAACCGCGTACGACGACGACGTGCTCGGCCGCGACCCGCAGCCGGCGCACATGCGCGACTTCGTGGCGACCCGCAGCGACAACGGCGGAGTGCACATCAACTCGGGCATCCCGAACAAGGCCTTCCACCTCGTGGCGACCGCTCTCGGCGGTCATGCGTGGGAGCGGGCCGGGCTCATCTGGTACCGGGCGATCACCGGAGATCTGTCCCCCACCGCGGACTTCGCGGCGTTCGCGGCGGCCACCCTGGCCGCTGCGGCGGCGGAGTACGGTGAGGAGTCGGAGGAGGTCGCCGCCGTCCGCGCCGGTTGGACGGGCGTCGGCGTCATCGACGATGGACCCACTGCCTGACCCCGCCCGCCCCGGCGACGCATCGGCGATCGCCGGATCAGGTGCGCACGAAGACCGGAGCGCTTCGACCTACGACGAGATCGTCGTCGTCGTGGTGCGCTCGGGCGGAATCGCCGGGCTCACCCGTGAGTGGCGAGCCGAGCCCCCGCCCGCGCAGGCCCCCGACTGGGCGAGCCTCATCGAGCAGTGCCCGTGGGATGCGGCAGCCGCCCCGCGCTCGGGCGCGGCCTCACCGGGGGCGGACCGGTTCGTCTGGGACGTGCAGGCCCGGTGCGGCGGCGACGAGCGGGGCGCCGAACTCGGCGACGCCGACGTGGTCGGTCCGTGGGAGCGTCTCATCGACGCGGTGCGCGACTTCGGGCGCGCACCGGAGTCTCTGCCGCCGCGCCCGCATTGAGCGACCGCAGGATCGACTCCCGCGGAGAGGCCGCGGAGGCTATCGCGAGAACAGCCCGCGCTTGGCGGCCTTCTTCGGCTTCAGGGACTTCTGCAGGTAGACGGTGCCGAGCCAGCGGCCGAACTTGAAGCCGACCCGTCCCATGCGGCCGACCTCGACGAACCCGAGCTTCTCGTGCAGGGCGATCGACGCCTCGGCTCCCTTGTCGCTGATGACGGCGACCATCTCGCGGATGCCCTGCGCCTCGCACGCCGCGATCAGCGCCTCCAGGAGCGCCCGCCCGAGTCCCTTGCCCGTGGCCGCCTGGCCGAGGTAGATCGAGTTCTCGACGGTGTAGCGGTACGACGACTTGCCCGACCACGGCGACACGTACGCGTAGCCGAGGATCTGCCCCGACGGCGACTCAGCCACGATCATCGGCAGGCCGAGACCCCGCAGGTGCACGACCTTCTCGCGCCACTGCTTGATCGACCACTTCTTCTCGTCGAAGGTCACGACCGAGTTGGTGACGTAGTAGTTGTAGATCTCGCGGATGTCGGGGATGTCGCGGTCTTCGACCGGACGGATGCTGAAAGAGAACGCGCGCTCCGGCTCGGCCTGGCGTCGCAGATGGCGCGGCAGTCGGCGCCGGTCGCGGTCGTATTCCTCCTCGAGCATGCCGACAGCCTACGCGGGGAGCGCCCAGTCGACCGGCGCTGCCCCCTGCTCGGCGAGGAGCGCGTTCGTGCGCGAGAACGGGCGGGATCCGAAGAAGCCCCGGCGCGCGGAGAGCGGCGACGGATGCGCCGACTCGACGACGGGCGTCTGACCGAGAAGGGGTCGCAGGCCCGCGGCATCCTTCCCCCACAGGATGGCGACCAGCGGGCGATCCCGCTCGACGAGCACCCGGATCGCGTGCTCGGTCACCTTCTCCCAGCCCCAGCCGCGATGGGAGCCCGCCGCCCCCGGCGCGACGGTGAGCACGCGGTTGAGCAGCATGACACCCTGGTCGCTCCAGGCCGACAGGTCGCCGTGCGGCGCGGGCGCGATCCCCACGTCGTCGTCGAGCTCGCGGTAGATGTTGCCGAGACTGCGCGGCAGCGGGCGCACGTGCGCGTCGACCGCGAACGACAGACCGATCGGATGCCCCGGCGTCGGGTACGGATCCTGGCCGACGATGAGCACCCTGACGTCGTCGAGCGGACGCTGGAACGCGCGCAGCACGCGATCGCCCGCAGGCAGGTACCCCCGGCCCGCGGCGGTCTCGGCCCGCAGGCGATCCCCGATCGCGGCGATGTCGGCGCCGACGGGGGCGAGCGCCTGCGCCCAGCCCTCGTCGATCAGCCCGGCGGCGGCGAGTTCGGGGAGAGACCGGGCAGCCGTCACGCGCTCGCCTCGAGCCCCGCGTCCTCTTCGATGACCGATCCCTGTGCCGACCAGGGGAAGTCGATCCACAGGTCGGTGTCCTTGAAGGAGTAGTCGGGCTGCACGATCGTGGTCGGCTTCGTGTAGATCACCACCGAGCGCACGTCTGCGCCCTTGTCGGCGAGCAGCTTCACGGCCAGCGCGAGGGTGCGCCCGGAGTCGGCGACGTCGTCGACCAGCAGCACCTTCCTGCCGTCGAGGTACGACATGTCGAGCTCGGGCGGCAGCACCGCGGGGGCGTCGAGCACCGTGCCGATGCCGGTGTAGAACTCGACGTTGATGGCGCCGCAGTTCTTCGCGCCGAGTCCGTAGGCGATGGCGCCGGCCGGCAGCAGTCCGCCGCGCGCGATCGCCACGACCACCTCGGGCACGAAGCCGTCGTCGACGATGGCGCGCGCGAGGCTGCGCGTGGCCTCGCCGAAGCCGTCCCAGGTGAGCGTCTCCCGCTCGATCGCCGTGCTCTCCACAGGTTCCGCCTTCCCGGATCAGGTCAGTCAAGACTAGGTGCACAGCGGTGTTACGCTCGCCGTCGTGTCCCGCGCCTCCTCCGCCGCCGACAGGCTCCGCGGCTCCGCCCTCGGCATCACCGCGGGCCTCATCGGCTGGTTCGTCCTCGTCGAGGTGACCAGCGGCATCCTGCAGGGGTTCTACGTGCCCCTGTTCAGCGACATCGTCACCGAGCTCGGCATCCACGACTCCGACGTGAACTGGTTCGAGGCGGCGCAGCTGCTGCTGTCGGCGCTCGTGGTGCCGGTGCTCGCCAAGCTCGGCGACATGTACGGCCACAAGAAGATCCTGCTGATCGCGGCGGTCCTCACGGCGGCGGCCAGCTGGTGGCTCGCGTTCGCGGGCGACTTCTGGAGCTTCCTCATCGCCTGGGCGCTGCAGGGCTTCTACGTGGTGTGGCTCCCGCTCGAGATCGCGCTGATCTTCGAGCGCGGCCGTCGCCAGAATCGGGGCGTGTCGATGACGCGGCGGGCGGCCGGCCTCCTCGTGGTCGGCCTCGAAGCCGGCGCCATCATCGGCGCCCTCGCCGCCGGGCGCATCTTCGCCGCGACGGGCGGCGACCTCACGGTCACGATGATGATCCCCGCGATCGCCGTCTCTCTCGTGGCGATCGTGATCTGGCTCGGCGTGCCCGAGTCCGAGCCGACGCCGGGGCGCCGCCTGGACACCTGGGGCTTCGTGATCCTCGCGTGGGGCCTGCTGCTCATCACCGGGGCGCTCGTCTACATGCGCATGATCAACGAGCTCGACCTCGGTGACGGCGCGTGGTGGTGGGTGGTCGCCCTGCTCGCGCTCGGTGTCGCGGTGTTCGTCTGGTTCGTGCGGTACGAGCTGCGCCAGGACGACCCCGCGATCGACATCCGGGTGCTCCGGCGGCCCGAGATGTGGCCCGTGCAGATCACCGCGTTCCTCGTCGGCATCAGCCTGCTGGGCGCTCAGGGTCCGCTGTCGACCTACGCGGGCACCGACTCCTCGCTCGGCTACGGGCTCGGCCTCGACGCCACCGGCCGGTCGAACGTCATCGGCGTCTACCTCGTCTCGCTCATCGTCGGCGCGGTGATCTTCGCCGTCACCTCGCGGCGCGCCAACCCGCGGCTCATCCTGATCGGCGCGTCGGCTCTCGTCGGCATCGGCTACACGCTGTTCCTGCCGTTCCACACCGAGCTGTGGCAGGTGCTGCTCAACCTGTCGATCGCGGGCGTCGGCTCGGGCGCCCTCGTCGGCGCCCTGCCCGCCGCTGCCGCCGCGGCGGCCCCGCACGGCCAGACCGGCATCGCGTCGGCTCTCACCAACACGACGAAGACGATCGGCGGAACCTTCGCCTCGGCGGTCTTCGGCGTGGTGCTCGCCGCCGGCGCGGGCGCCGTCGCGAGCCAGACCGCCGCGTCGCTCGGCGGCTACCTCGCGGTCTGGGCGATCTGCGCCGGCGGCGGCTTCCTCGCGGCGGTGCTGCTGTTCTTCGTGCCCAAGGTGGCCTTCGCCGACGAGGTCCCCGGCGAGGTCGCCCCCTCGTCCGTCGCCGGCGAGGTCATCTGACCTCAGGGCCGACGGTGAGGGATGCCGCGTGGCGCAGCATCCGTCACCGACTCAGCCGGCCGTGCGCGGACGCAGCGGCCCGCGCGCGAGCAGGTGCTGCGCGGACTGCGCGACCGGGCGCATCGTCACCAGGTCGAGGTTGACGTGGCCGGGGGCATTCAGGGCGTAGGCGATCACATCGGCGACGTCGTCGGCCGTGAGCGGTGCCTCGACGCCCTCGTAGACCTTCTCTGCGGCGGTGCTGTCGCCGCCCAGCCGGTTGAGGGTGAACTCGGGGGTGTGCACCATGCCGGGCGCGATCTCGACGACGCGGATGGGCTCGCCGTTGAGCTCGAGACGCAGGGCGTGAGCGAGCATCGCCTCTCCGGCTTTGGCGGCGTTGTAGCCGCCGCCTCCGGCGTACGCGGTCTGCGCAGCGGTCGAGGTGACGAAGAGCAGATCGGCGTGGCCGCCGTCGGTCGCCGCGGCACGCAGCTGCGGCAGGAGCGCGGCCACCAGGCGCTGCGCCGACAGCACGTTGACGTCGAACATCCACTGCCAGTCCTCGCTGCGCGCATCGGCGACGTGATCGGTGCCGCGTGCGCCGCCGGCGACGTTCACCACGGCGTGCACGGGGCCGCTCTGCCGGGCGAACTCGGCGAGCGCCTCGACGTCTGCAGCGTCCGTGAGGTCGGCGGCGTACGCCACCGCCCCGGTGCTCGCCTCGAGTCGTGCCAGGCGATCGGCGCGGCGCGCGACGGCGACCACGTCCCATCCGGTCGCCCGGAGCGCGCGCACCGCCGCCTCGCCGATTCCGCTGCTCGCCCCGGTCACCACTGCTCGTCGTGTCGTCATGCCTCCACGCTACGACGCCGGGCGGCCGGTGAGGTTACGTCGCGTGTCCCGGCCGTTGTCGCCCGCCCGCGCACATCCGTAATGTCTAACGCGTCGGGGGCGCTCCCCGGCCCCACGAACCCGCAGGAGCCTTCGATGACCGCAACCGAGAACTGGCGTTTCGAGACCAAGCAGATCCACTCCGGCGCCCAGCCCGACCCCGTGACCAAGGCGCGTGCCACGCCGATCTACCAGACGACCTCGTACGTGTTCGACAACGCCGACCACGCCGCGAACCTCTTCGCCCTGGCCGAGTTCGGCAATATCTACACGCGAATCCAGAACCCCACGCAGGACGTCCTCGAACAGCGCATCGCGGCGCTCGAGGGCGGCACCGGCGCGCTGGTCCTGGCGAGCGGTCAGGCCGCGGCGACGTTCGCGGTGCTGAACATCGCCGAAGCGGGCGACCACATCGTCTCGTCGAGCTCCATCTACGGCGGCACCTACAACCTCTTCAAGTACACCCTCGCCAAGCTCGGCATCGAGGTCACCTTCGTCGAGAACCAGGATGACGTCGAGGAGTGGCGCGCCGCGGTGCGCCCGAACACGAAGCTGTTCTTCGCCGAGACGATCGGCAACCCCAAGATCAACGTGCTCGACATCCGCGCGGTCGCCGACGTGGCGCACGAGTCCGGTGTGCCGCTGATCGTCGACAACACGATCGCGACGCCGTTCCTCATCAAGCCGTTCGAGCACGGCGCCGACATCGTCGTGCACTCGGCCACCAAGTTCCTCGGCGGCCACGGCACCACCATCGGCGGCGTCATCGTCGACGGCGGCACGTTCGCGTGGTCGCAGCACGTCGACCGCTTCCCGGGACTCACCGTGCCCGACCCGTCGTACCACGGCGCCTCGTACACCGCCGCCGTGGGCGACGGCCTGGCGTACATCATCAAGGCCCGCGTGCAGCTGCTGCGCGACCTCGGCTCGGCCATCGCTCCCAACAGCGCGTGGCTGCTCATCCAGGGCGTCGAGACCCTGTCGCTGCGCGTCGAACGCCACGTGCAGAACGCGCAGGAGATCGCGGAGTGGCTCGAGAGCCGCGACGACGTCGCCTCGGTCAACTACTCGGGCCTGCCCACGTCGCCCTGGTACGCGGCCGCCAACAAGTACGCCCCGAAGGGCGTCGGCGCGGTGCTGTCGTTCGAGCTCAAGGGCGGCGTCGAGGCCGGCCGCACGTTCGTCAACTCGCTGACCCTGTTCAGCCACCTGGCGAACATCGGCGACGTGCGCTCGCTCGTCATCCACCCCGCGTCGACGACCCACTCGCAGCTCACCCCCGAGCAGCAGCTCACAACGGGTGTGACGCCGGGCCTGGTGCGTCTGTCGGTCGGACTCGAGAACATCGACGACCTCACGGCCGACCTCGAGCAGGCGCTCGCAGCGGCCCGCCGGGTGTCCGAGGCCGCACGCGCGTAAGCCTCCTCCGCACGAACGGCCGATGCCCTGCCCCTCCGGGGGCGGGGCATCCGCCGTCTCCGGAGGGGTCTGGACGCCTCAGGCCGCGTCCCACCAGCGCAGCACGCGCAGTGCGCGCAGCGTCGCCCACCGACTGGGGAAGCCCTCGCGCTCCCGCTCCATATCGAACAGCGTCGCGCCCTGGTGGTCGTTCTCGGAGGGGAACAGCCCGTTCGCCAGCCGCTTGCCGCGGAGGAGGTCGATCGCGTCGGCGCACCGAGGGTCGCGCTCGGGGCGGGCGACGCGCAGGTAGTCGAGCGCGCGCAGCACGTCGTAGAACCACCGCGTCGGCACCGAGATCATCGTCATGCGGGGATCGATGAGCGCGCCGTCGGTGCGCCGCCACAGCAGGCGTCGCTCGAGCAGGTACTCCTCACCCGCCCGCCGGGCGGCGGTCGCCGCATCCGTCCCCCCGGTCGCCGCGTGCCAGGCCCACAGCCCCTCGAGGGCGCAGATCGTCGAATGCATCGACGATGGGGCCGCCGGGTCGTCGCTCCAGCAGTTCCATCCGCCGTCGCCGTGCTGCGTGGCGAGGACCGTCGTGAGGATCGCCGACGCGTCGCGCTCGAAGTACGCCCCCACCGCGAGGGCGATGCCGTTGATGCACGGCTCCACCTCTCCCGTGAAGTACGACTCGCCGTTGTATTCCCACCGCGCCGAGGACGCGACGCGATCGATGGCGTGACGCACCGCCGGGGCGCCGGGTTCGACGCCGTATTCGCGCAGCGACTGCAGCGAGAAGTGGGTGGCCGTCCAGGCGTCGAAGAACGGCCGCTCGTCGTCGACCCAGCCCGGGCGGTAGGTGCCGCCGTCCCACAGGCCGTCGGCGCCCTGCTCCCCCAGCAGCCGCGCTCCCCACCCCTCGGTGAGGGTGCGTCGCCGTTCGGCCGCCACGGCCTCGGGCGCGGCATCCGTGAGATCCCTCATGACCTGCCATCGGATCGCCGGATCGCCCGCCAGCAGATACTCGATCACGTCGTCCATGCGAGGCATCGTAGACCCGCTCCCCGACACGGCCCGCCTCCGCCGTATCGTGGGCGCATGTCAGCATCCGCCGTCGAGTCCGTCGCCACCGTCTACGCGGACTTCGGCAGACGCTGGGCGCACGGAACCTCGCCGCTGTACGAGTACTGGGCGATCGGCATCGCCACCGACCCCGACATGACCCGGCGGATCGCGGCGCTCGAGCCCCGCATGCGCCAGCCCAACATCGTGTTCGCCGCCGCCCGGTGGGAGGGCTGCCCGCTCGCACCCTGGCCGCAGGCGCGCTCGTGGTTCGCCGCGAACTGGCACCGCGTGGTCGCGACCGCCGCCGTCCGCTCCACCCAGACGAACGAGCCCAATCGCTGCGCGACGCTCCTGCCGCCGCTGTCGCGCATCACCGGGCCGGTCGCGCTGCTCGAGGTGGGCACGGCTGCAGGACTGTGTCTCTTCCCCGACCGGTACAGCGTGGACTACGCGACGCCGTCCGGCCCTCGGCGGGTCGATCCCGTCGACGGCGAGAGCGCGGTGACTCTCGCCTGCCGCCTCGACGCCGACGCTTCACTGCCGGCCCGCATGCCCGATGTCGTGTGGCGCCGGGGCATCGACCTCTCCCCGGTCGACGCCGGCGACCTCGACGCGGTCGACTGGCTGGCGAACCTCGTCTGGCCCGGCCCCGACCACGACGCGCGCGTCGCGCGCCTGCGCGCAGCCGCCGCCGTGGTGGCGCAGGAGCGGCCCGAGATCATCGCGGGCGATCTGCTCGAGACGGTGACGGATGCCGCGGCCGCAGCGCCCGCCGACGCCACGCTCGTCGTCTTCCACAGCGCCGTGCTCCTCTACCTCGACGCCGCCGGCCGCGAGCGCTTCGCGGGGATCATGGCGGGGCTGGGCGCCGCGATCGGCCGCCGCGTGGTGTGGATCTCGAACGAGACCGCGGGAACCCTCGCCCGCGTCGACGCACAGCTGCCGCCCGGCCTCGATGCGCACCACCGATTCGTGCAGACCGTCGACGGAGCACCCGTCGCCCTCGCCGGCCAGCACGGCGCGGTCTACGAGACGCGACCTCTCGCTCTCCGACACCGCGTGTAACACGCACCTTCCGGGCGATCCGCACCCGTAGCCTGGAGGTTCGCGTGAAAGGCATCCGCTGACATGGACTGGCAGACCTCCGAAGACACCGTGCCGTCGGCACCGGTGACCGAGGCCGACGCCCGCCGACTGCTCGGCCGCCCGCCCGCGACCGGAGCCTGGCGCGACGGTGATCCCGTCGGCGATCGCCGGTTCGCCGCCTTCGGCGCCTTCACCACCGAGAACGGCCGCGAGCTGCCGAGCTACCGGCTGGCCTACGAGTCGTGGGGCGAGCTGAACGCCGCCCGCGACAACGCCGTGCTCGTGCTGCATGCGCTCACCGGCGACAGCCATGTGCGCGGCGCCGCGACACCCGGGCATCCGACGTCCGGGTGGTGGGACGAGATCGTCGGCCCCGGCGCCCCGATCGACACCGACCGCTGGTTCGTCGTCGCGCCCAACATGCTGGGCGGCTGCCAGGGGTCGACCGGTCCCGCCAGCATCGCACCGGACGGCTACGAGTGGGCCTCGCGCTTCCCCTACCTCACGATCCGCGACCAGGTCGCCGCCCAGGTGCGCCTGGCCGACGCCCTCGGCATCGACACGTGGGCGGCGGTCGTCGGCGGATCCATGGGCGGGATGCACGCCCTCGAGTGGGCGGTGTCGACCCCCGACCGCGTCGAGCGACTCGGCATCCTGTCGTCGCCGCCGGTGAACACGGCCGACCAGATCGCCCTCAATTCGGTGCAGCTCGAGGCGATCCGCATCGACCCGCGCTTCGCGGCCGGCGAGTACTACGACGCGGGCGACGGCAACGGACCGACTCGCGGGCTCGCGCTCGCGCGGCGCATGGCGCTGCTCAACTATCGCTCGCCCACCGAGCTCAACCAGCGCTTCCAGCGCTCGTGGCAGTCCGACGTCAGCCCGCTCGGCCGCGGCGGCCGCTTCGCGGTGGAGTCGTACCTCGACTTCCACGGCAACAAGTTCACCCGCCGGTTCGACGCGAACTCGTACATCACCCTCGTCGAGGCCATGAACTCCCACGACGCGGGGCGCGATCGCGGCGGTGTGGAGGACGCCCTCGACCGGGTGACGGCGACCACGCTCGTGCTCGGGATCGACTCCGACCGGCTGTTCCCCATCGACGGGCAGCATCGCATCGCCCGCGGCATCCGCACCACACTCGACGGCGAGCGCGCGGTGGTGCTCGCCAGCGACTTCGGCCACGACGGCTTCCTCATCGAGACGGCTGCCGTCGGCGCGCACCTGCGGCGCCTGTTCGACGCCTGATCGGGTTCACCCCAAGACGCGAACGCCTGCGCATGCCAGGCGTTCGCGGTCCGAGGCGAGGCGCGTCGTCAGTCGCGCAGTTCGCCGCGGCGACGCATGCCGTGGAGCCCTCGCAGCACCGAGACCGTCGCGCCCGCGATCACCAGCGCCGCGCCCCACAGCGCGGCCTCCAGTGGCCACGGCGCTCCGGTGGGCGGGAGGTCACCCGCGGCTGCGGGGTCGGGTGACGGGGAGCCTGGCCCGGGAGCCGGCCCCGACGTCGGCGACGGCTCCGGTGACGGCTCGGGCTCGGTCGTCGGCGTCGGCGTCGGCGTCGTCGTCGGCGTCGGCGTCGTCGTCGGCGTCGGCGTCGGTGTCGGCGCCGCGACCGAGAACAGGATCTCGTCGTAGTTGTCGTCACCGACGGCGTCCTGGGCCGCCGATCCGACGAGCGCGCCATTGACGATCTCCCGCACCGCGGCTGCGGGAACTGCGGTGACGATGACCCGTGCGGTCGCCCCGACCGCGAGGGCGCCCAGCTCGCAGGTGACGATCTCGATTCCCTCCGGGGCGCTGACCTGGCAGGTGCCGCCGCCGGGCGCCTGCGCCGACTCGAATGCGAACCCGTCGGGGAGGGAGTCGCTCACGACGATGCGAGGCGCGGACTGGGGGCCGGAGTTGACGACGTCGATGGCGAACGACACCGGGCTGCCCACGACGGGCCGCGCGGTGAGGACGGACTTCGTCACCGCGATGTCTGCGAGCACGAACACGTCGACCGTGGCGCTCGCGCTGTTCGACGCGGAGTCGGGGTCGGGGGTCGCCGACGACACGCTCGCGGTGTTGGTGATCGGACCGGGCTCGAGCCCCTCGGGCAGATCGACGACGATGGTCGCCGAGGCCGACGCGCCCGCGGCCAGCGTCGGCTGCGTGCAGGTGACGACTCCGTCCACTGAACCGCAGGCGAGTCCCGCCGAAGCCTCGACCGAACGCAGCGTCGTGCCGTCCGGCAGCACGTCCTCGAGCACCATCTCGGTCGCGTCGGACGGGCCGGCGTTCACGACGCTCAGGGTGTAGGTCACCGCCTCCCCCGCCGCCTGGGAAGGGGCATCGGCCGTCTTCGTGAGCACGAGGTCGGCGGACGAGACGATCCGGACGGGGATCTCGGCGCGGTTGTCGGAGAAGTCGTACTCACCGGTCGTCGGCGACGAGGCAGCCGCGATGTTGACGACCTCGGCCGCCGGCTGCGAGGGGTCGATCGAGGCTCCGATGCGCACCGTCCGGGTCTCCCCGGCCGCGAGGGTGCCGATGCCGCACGAGACGAACACGTTCCCCTCGAACACGGCGGGCACACAGGATGCGTCCGACGAGGCGGGGTCGAAGGTCAGCTCGGCCGGGAAGAGGTCGCCGACCTCGGTCCCGACCGCATCGGACGGGCCGGCATTGGTGACCACCAGGCTGAACCCCGCGAGGCCGCCCGCGGCGAACTCCGGGGCATCGGCCACCTTGGTGATCGACAGGTCGCCGACGGCGACCACGTCGTTCGCCGCGTCGGCGCTGACGGTCGACGAGACGGGCGATGTCACCGTGGCGGTGTTCACGACGTTCGCGGTGCCCGCGAGGCTCGGCAGCGTGCGGCCGGCCAGCGTGATGCGCACCGGCGGCGGCTCGATGACGCGTCCGGGTCCGAGGACGGTGCCGAGCTCGCAGGTGACGGTGCGCGGAGGCGTGATCGAGCACGATCCCTGCGTGGCAGACGCCGACTCGACCACGAACCCCTCGGGGAGGGTGTCGGTGACCACGACGTCCGGCGCGTCGGCTGCGCCCTCCCTCGTCGTGTCGAGCACGTTGGCGACGACGATCTCGTACCCGAATGCGCCGCCGGGCACCACGTCGGCATCGCCGTCGCCGTCGACGTCGGTCAGCCCGGTCACGGACTTGGACACCGTCAGTGTCGCCACAGGATCGGTGACCGTCAGCGGTGCTTCCGACACGTTGTCGGCTGGATCGTCGTCGGGGGTGGCCGAGGTCACGGTCGCGGTGTTGACGTACTCGCCCGCCTCGGCGTCGGAGAGGGTGACGCCGTCGACCTGCACCACCCACGCCGGGTCGCCCGCGGCGAAGGGCGGGATGTCGCCGAGGGGGCACTGCAGGTCGCCGCCGCTCCACGAGCACTGATCGGTGATGTCCTCCGCCTCGCCCCCGCGCACGATCCGCACCTGGTTGACGAAGAAGCGGGTCATGGTCGACGAGTCCACGAGCACGACGTCGCGCGCCACCGATGGTCCGTCGTTGCGCACGTCGATGAGATAGCCCGACGGCGTTCCAGCCGGGGCTGCGGAGGGGACGGTGAACGAGAAGTCGTCGAACTCGAGCGAGTAGGTGCGCTTGGAGACCGAGAGGTCGGCGAGGGCGCCGACCGGATTGGTCACCGACGCGACGTTGTTGTCGGTCGTGGGGTCCACACGATCCGGATCGGTGAGTTCGACGGATGCGGTGTTGGTGAGCAGGGCCCCGGGCTCGAGATCGGCATCGAGTCGCACCACGATCGGGAAGACGGCCGCGAATCCCGCGGGCACGTCCGGGAGTGCGCAGCTGACGGTCGAGGGCGGCGTGAACACGCACTCGTCGATCGACGACACGAAGGTCACCCCGTCGGGGAGCACATCGGTGAGCACGGCGGTGGACGCGTCGGAGGGCCCGGCGTTGCCCGCCGCGACGTAGTACGTGATCTCCTCGCCCGCGGTGAAGGTGCGCGGCGGCTCGTTGGTCGGACCGGGTGTCGTGTCCCACTTCAGCGCGATCAGATCCGAGATCGCGCGCGAGGTGATCGTCGCCGACGCGGTGTTGTTCGCCGGCGCCGGATCGGTCGCGTCCGACGATGCCGTCACGGTGTTCACCGCGCCGGTGTCGAGGTCGAAGTCGGCCGGCACATCCATCAGCACGTCGACGGAGACGCTCTCGCCCACGCCGAGGACCTCGGCATCACAGGCGATCACCCCGTCGTCGACGTCGCACGCGGGTCCTCCGGCGGTCGGCACGACGTCGACGAGGACCAGGCCGGGTGGGAGCGTGTCGGAGATCGCGACCCCGGTCGCAGCCGACGGACCGCGGTTTGTCACCGTCAGCGAGAAGGTCACGCGCGTGCCTGCCGCCGGCTGAACGGGGTCGGCGCTCTTGGTGACCGCGAGGTCCGCGATCGTCTGGACCACGACGGCGGCGGTCGCCGCGTTGTCCGTCGGATCGGGGTCGGCTGTGGCGGCCGACGCCGTCGCGGTGTTCTCCACCGAGACGGCGGCCTGGTCCGGTGCGACGTCGGCCACGATCGTGATCGTCGCGGACGACGTCGCGCCCGAGGCATCCGGGCCGGGAAGCGCGCCCAGGTCGCAGGTCACCACCGATGCGGCGTCGCAGGTGCCGCGGCTGGGGGTCGCGCTGACGACGGTCAGGCCCGCGGGGAGCACGTCTTCGAGGATGACCTCCGACGCGGTGGACGGACCGTGGTTGACGACCTGCACCGTGTAGGTCGCCTGTCCCCCGGCGATCACCGCGCCGACCTGCTTGGCCACGGACACGTCCGCCGACGGGGCTGCGGTGGTCAGGCCCACCTCCGCGGTGCTGTTCTGCGCGGCGGGGTCCGGCGTCGTCGACGTCGCGGCGGCGGAGTTGAGCACGGCGAGACCCTCCGGCGCGTCGGGCGAGAGCCGCGCCTGGATCGTCATCGTCGCCGTCGCGCCCGGGGCGAGCGAGGGCAGGTCGCAGGTCGCGGTGGCGCCGGCGACCGTGCAGGTCGCGCCCGGAGCGGCGGCCGAGGTGAGCACCAGCCGTGCGTCGCCGACGGCGTCGGCGATCACCACGTCTCGCGCGGTGGAGGGACCGTCGTTGCGGACGCTCACGGTGTAGGTGGTCGATTCTCCGGGGATGAGCACGGCGTCGGCGACGGTCTTGTCGACCACGAGGTCGGCGCTGCGGACGAGGGCGACCGACGCAGCAGAGGTGTTGTCCGCGAGATCGGGGTCCGCCGTGCTCGACGACACCGACGCGACGTTCACGAGGGACCCCGCGCCGGAGTCGGGCGGTGTGGTGAGCACCACCGACACGGTGGCGTCGGAGTCCGAGGCGATCGTGCCGAGGGCGCACGCCAGTTCACCGTCCGCTGCGGTGCACGTGCCCTGACCGGGCGTCGCCGACACGAGAGTCGCGCCGGCGGGGAGGGCGTCGACGAGGGCGACCTGCGCGGCGGCGTTCGGCCCGTCGTTCGAGACCACGATGGTCGCGGTGACCGCCCCGCCGATCACCCCGGGGTCAGGCCCCATCGTTTTCACGACCGAGACGTCGGCCTGCGCGGCGATGGGGATCTCCGCCGGGGCGACGACGTACGACAGGTCGCGGCCGAGCGTCGCCGCGGTGTAGTCGAGCACCGCGGCGTTTCGCAGCGTGGTGCCGGCCGCCTCGGTCTCGACGGTCGCGCGGATCCGCGCCTGCCACTGGCCGTTCACCGGGATCGTGCCGATCGCGCACTCCACCTCCTGCCCGGTCGCGGTGCACGACCCGCTCGACGCCGTCGCCGACACGAACGTCACTCCGGGCGGGAGCGTGTCGGTCATCACGACGTCCACCGCGGCATCCTGCCCCGTGTTCGGGTAGGTGAGGGTGTACTCCAGTTCGTCGCCCGGCTCGCCGGGAGTGCGGCCCGCCAGGTTGGCCACGGTCTTGGAACTGCTGGTGAAATCAGGGGCGAACAGCCGGATGGCGGTCGTGGCCACGCCGGGGAAGTAGCGGTCGCCGGTGCTCTCGAACGACAGCGTGGCGCTCGTCGCCCCATTGGCGATGCCGCCGGCCGCGAGGTTCTTGACGTCGTAGCCGAACATGTTCACGTGCGCCGGCGTGCGGGTGGAGACGCTCGTGCCGTTGTCGTCGTTGGTCCCGTTGAAGAAGTTGCTGCCGCGGGAGAGAGGCGTCGTCGACAGGAGCGTGTCGTTCAGGCGCGCGTTGTCGCCCGATGTCGCGAAGTCCCCCTCGTAGGCGACCATGCCCAGCTGCGTGTCGACGGGGCCGCTCAACGGCGCACGGAACCCCGACAGCACGACCTGCTGCGGCTCGTCGCGGCCGACATCGGCGAACCCGTCGAACACCGTGAGATTGCGCAGCGGCAGCCCCGGCGCGCGGAACACCACCACGAGCGACCAGCCGGCGTAGCGGTCGGCGCCGGTGCCGGTGGCGACATCCGCTCCCCAGTAGGTGCCGGTTCCGGCGCCCTGCACGAGCGCGGTGACATCGGCGAACTGCTGATACGCCTGATCGCCCGCCGTGGGGCCGAATCCGGCCTGAGCCGTCACCGTGCGGTACGCGCCCTCGCCCGGAAGCCGAAGACGCATCTGCTGACGTGTGCCGGTCGCGGCGATGCCGCCGTCTCCTCGCGAGAGCCGCGCACCCCAGTACAGTCCGGCCCAGATCACGTCGGAGCCGACGGGCCCGGAGACGACCGAAGAGGAGGAATTGACGGTGCTCGCATCGGCGTCGGCGTCGAGGTGCGCCATGGTGAAGCCGTTGTTGTTCACACTCGCCGTCCCCGCCCGCGCCGCCGCGCACCGGGCGTCGCTCGTGGGGCAGGACAGCAGGTTGTTGCCGAAGATCAGGATGGTGCCGTTGTCATCCGTGCTGAACCTCGCCGCGAACGGCACGATCGACTCCGCGCTCGAAGCGACCGGGAAGAGGGCCACCACCAGGAGCAGGCTGATGAGACCTGCGACGGCGACCTTCAGTCGGTCCCGCCGCCGTCCACGCTGCTTCCCCCCGCGCACGCGGCCAACCTAGCAGGTGGGTGCCGCGCGCATCAGGTGCGCGTGAACCGCCACGGCAGCGCGCCGATCTCGAGCCGGTGGCGCCCGCGCGGGTCACGCGCGGCGGCGTCTTCGTAGTCGGCGTCGCCCTGCCAGAGCAGCACCGGACCGGATGCGGTGCGCTGGGCGACGGTCTCGAACCGGGTGGGACCGCCGATGCGCAGCGCCGCGATCAGCGTGGCCGCATCCGGCTGATGCTGCAGGTCGTGGAGGGTCACCCACGTCGGCGGGTACAGGGTCAGAGCTCCGCGCGCGTGGCGCGCGAGGGCGTCGGACGGGCGCAGCCACTGCGCCGCGACGGCCTCGGCGGGCGAGAGCGTCAGTTCTCCGGGCGGCGCCGCGACGGCGAAGAACCAGGTGCGGATCCGCAGCGCGATGCCGGGCGGAGGATCCCACACCGACACGGGCACGAGATCGTCGGCCCCGACCACCAGCCCGGTCTCCTCCTGCGTCTCGCGCACGGCGGCACGCACCGCCGCGGCGCCCTCGACCGCGGCATCCGCTCCCACCTGCCGGCCGTCGCCCGCGTCCGCGCCCTCCTCCGCCTCCGCACGGCGATCCGCCGCATCGACCTTGCCGCCGGGGAACACCCACGCACCGGCGAACGAGCCGCGGTCGGGCCGCTCGAGCAGGAGCACCTCGGGGCCCGCGGCGCCGTCACGCACCAGGACGACGGTCGCCGCGATCGGGATGCCCGGATCGGCCGCATCCTCGGGTCTGCGCGGGCGGGAGCCATCGAGCGTGTCGCCGAGCGCGCGCGTCACCGGGTCTGCGGGCGGCGTCGGGTCCGGCATCCGGCAACTCTAGTCCGTGCCTGAGCCGCCGCTCCGGCGGCGCGGACCGTGCCCGCACGACGCCCGGCGCGACCTCACGCCGCGATGAATGCGCGGCGACGCTCCCCCGCGAGACTCGCCAGAGCCAGCACGAGTCCGCCGAGCGCGAGCGCGACGCCGACCCAGGCGGGCGCGATGTACCCCCAGCCCGCGGCGATCACCAGGCCGCCGAGGAGCGCACCGAGGCTGTTGCCGATGTTCAGCGCCGAATGGTTGAGCGCCGCGGCGATCGACTGGTTGTCCTGCGCGACGTCCATCAGGCGGGTCTGGATCGTCGGGCTCAGTACCGACGAGACGAATCCGGTGCAGAAGACGAAGAAGGCCAGCGCCCAGATCCAGGTCGCGGTCACCGCCAGGAGAGCCAGCACCACGGCGAGCGCGATGAGCCCGCCGACGAGCGTGCGCTTGAGGTCGCGGTCCGCGAGGTGCCCGCCGACCAGGTTGCCGATCGTCATGCCGAGTCCCATGAGCACCAGCACGATCGGCACGACCCACGCGGGCGATCCCGCGACGTCGGTGACCATCGGTGCGATGTAGCTGTACACGGCGAAGAATCCGCCGAACCCGATCGCGCCGACGCCGAGCGCGAGCCACACCTGGCCGATGCGGAACACCTTGAGCTCTGCTCTCAGGGTGCGTCCGGGGTCGCCCGGATGCTCGGGCACGAAGATCGCGATGAGCACCGTCGCGGCGAGGAAGATGGCCGCGACCACCATGAACGCCGACCGCCAGCCCGTCTGCTGACCGAGGTACGTGCCGAGGGGCACGCCGACGACGTTCGCGACGGTGAGTCCGGTGAGCACGAACGCGACGCCCTGGGCGCGCTTGCCGGGCCCGAGGACGTCGGCCGCGACGAGTGCGCCGATGCCGAAGTACGCGCCGTGCGGGAGTCCGGCGAGCAGGCGCGACACGGCGACCCACTCGAAGGTGGGGGCGAGGAAGGTGAGCGCGTTGAAGACCGTGAGCGCCAGGGCGAGGCCGATCATCACGCGATGACGCGGGTACTTCGCGACCGAGCCGGCGATGGTCGGCGCCCCGATCACCACGCCGAGCGCGTACAGCGAGATCAGCCAGCCGGCCTGGGCGATCGCGTCTTCCGGGCTGGACGCCCAGACGCCGGGCAGCAGGTCGGCGGCGATGTCAGGCAGCAGGCCCATGACGACGAACTCGGTCATGCCGATGCCGAAGCTGCCGACGGCGAGGGAAAGGAGCGCCCACGTCGCCGCCCCCCTCGTGAGAGTCGAGGAGGTCACCGCGCCATGCTAGCGGCGCCGCGTGCCGGCTGTCGAATCGATTCGGAGGATGCGTCGAACGCGCATCGCCCGATGACGGATGCGCCCGCCTCAGCCGAGGTCGTCGATCGCCGACTCGAGTCGGTCGATCTTCGCGTCGAGCTCACCGGTGTATCCGGGACGGATGTCGGCCTTCAGTACGAGCGACACGCGCGACCCGAACGGCAGGACCGCTTCGGTGGCGCGCTTGACGACGTCGAAGACCTCGTCCCACTCCCCCTCGATCTCGGTGAACATCGAGGTGGTGCGGTGCGGCAGCCCGCTCTCGCGGACGACGCGCACCGCAGCGGCGACGGCATCGTGCACCGAGCCGTCGGCGCGGCCGGTGCCGCTGGGGGCGACGGAGAAGGCGATGAGCATGGGAGACCTCCGGTCAGGTGGGGGACGGTTCCGAGGCGGATGCGTCGTCGGCGGCCGCCGGACACAGCCGCACGCGGCGATGCGCGGGCACGCGGGCGACGAGCACGACGCTCCAGACGAAGAGGGCGACGAGGAGGATGTTCCGCACCACGAGCAGCGCGACGGCCGGCGGCTGGAGCACGAGGATCTCGTCGTACCACGTCGGGAAGATCCCCTGGGTGAGGGCCAGCGTGACGATCGCGAGGGCCGCGGGCGCGATCCAGCGGTGCCGGTCGAGCACGAGGCCGATCACGAGCGGCGGGATCAGCCAGGTCATGTACTGCGGCGAGCCCACCTTGTTGAGCACGATGAAGCCGAGCACGAGCGCCAGCGCGAGCGGAGCGAACAGCCGTGCGAAGGTCGCGCCCCGCCAGGCCTGCAGCGCGCCGAGCCCGGCGATCGCGAGCATCCCGATCATGAGCACCGGCGTCATCGTCGCGATCACCGGGTCGATGCCGGGACCGGTGACCTGGAACGTGATGAGGTCGGCGTCGTAGTACAGCCAGGCACCGGGCACCCCCGTCGCCGCCATGAGCACGTACACCGAGCTGATCGGCGCCTCGATCTGCAGCCCGCGCGTCGTCTGGTCGCCGATGAACGAGAACAGGTGCGCCGCTCCCCCGGCCGTCACCACGACCAGCACCGCGATGGCCGACACGGCGGCGGCGCCGCAGATCACGGCCAGCCTCCTTCGCACGGCGATGAGCCCAGCGGCGAGGAGGGCCGCCGGCCAGACCTTGACCCACGTCGCGGCCGCCAGGAGCACCGACGCCACCCACGGGCGTCCGACCAGCCAGAGGCAGCCGAGCACGGCCAGCGGCACCGTGAATCCGTCGAGGCGGAACATGCCCACTCCCCCGAGGGCGAGGATCGCGGCGAGCCAGAACCAAGCGGCGAACACGCGTCCACGCGAGCGACCGCGCCCGACGAGGATCGCGAAGGCGACCGCATCGGCGGCGGTGACCACGAGCCCCCACGCGAGGGTGTACTCGAGCGCCGGGGTCAGCGCGTGGGCGAGGAGGATCGGCCCCCACGCGAGGATCGGATACACCCAGCCTTCGGTGAGCCCAGGCACCGTCGTGCCGCCGGTCGCGAGCGACGCCCACCACCGGTAGAGCTGGTCGACATCCCACGACGCCGCGTGGTCGTCGGTGAAGCCGAGCCAGATCGTCACGGCGTGCACGAGCACGAACCCGATCCACAACGCCGCCCGCCTCGACACCTGACCATCCTAGGGAGCGTCGTCGCGGCACCCGCACCCGAGGCCGCCGTCCACGCCTCGCAGCATCCGCGCCCACCCGCGATCAGACCGAGGAGAGCACCTCGGCGACGGCGCGCGGCAGCGCCTCTGCCACGTCGAGCGCGGTGACCGGACCGCCTCCGACGGCGGAGCTCGCGATCGCGCCGGCGCGCCCGTGGAGCCACGCGCCCGAGGCGGCGAGCGCCGCGAGCCCGTCGGCACCGGGAACGCGGTCGGCAGCGGCGACGGCGACCAGCGCGCCGATCGTCCCGGCGAGCACGTCGCCCGTGCCCGCCGTCGCGAGCCACGGCGTGCCCTCCGACACCGTCACCGGTTCCGCGCCCGGCGCCGCGACGACGGTCTCCGACCCCTTCAGCAGCACGACGGCCCCCGTCGCATCCGCCGTCTCTCGCGCCGCGTCCGACCGCGGCCCGCGCGGGGGCGGGAGGCCGAGCGCCGTGCGCAGGCGCGCATGCTCGCGGTCGTGCGGGGTCAGGATGCGCGGAGCTGTGCCGTGCGCCGCGATGTCGAGCGCACCGGCATCCGCCACCACCGGATCGGTGTCGGAGAGCACCGCGCGCAGGATCTCGGTCTCGGCGGCACCGCGGGCCGCGGCATCCGTCCCCGACCCCAGCACCCAGGCCTGCACCCGCCCGTCCGCGACGACCGTCTCGGGTCGGCGTCCGAGCACGAGCGCCGTCGGCCGCGGCGGACCGAGGTAGCGGACCATGCCCACGCCGGTGCGCCAGGCCGCCTCGACGCCGAGCACGGCCGCGCCCGGGTAGAGCTCCGAACCGGTCCGCACCCCCAGCACGCCGCGGGAATACTTGTCGTCGAGCGCCGTTGGTGCACGGAGGGCGCGCACGACGTCCTCCCTCGTCCACACCCGTGCCATGGCGCCACGATACCCCCGGAGCTCCACCGATGAGTCTGCTGTTCACCCCCCTGACCCTGCGCGAGACCACGGTGCGCAACCGCCTCTGGGTGTCGCCGATGTGCCAGTACAGCGCCGTCGACGGGGTGCCGCAGGAGTGGCACCACACGCACCTCGCGCAGTTCGCCTCGGGCGGCGCCGGCATGGTGGTGGCGGAAGCCACCGCTGTCGTTCCCGAGGGGCGCATCTCGCCCGAGGACGCGGGCCTGTGGACCGACGAGCAGCGCGACGCCTGGGCGCCGATCACTGCCGCCATCCGCAGCCGCGGCGCTGTGCCGGGGGTGCAGCTCGCGCACGCCGGCCGCAAGGCGTCGACGTGGTCGCCGTTCTCGGGTCGCCGCGGGAGCGTCCCCGCCGCCGACGGCGGGTGGCAGACCGTCGCCCCGTCGGCCCTCGCCTACGACGGCTTCGCCGAGCCCGTGGCACTCGACGCCGCCGGCATCGACGCGGTCGTGGCGGCGTTCGGCGCGGCTGCCGCCCGCGCGATCGAGGCGGGCTTCGAGGTGCTCGAGGTGCACGCCGCCCACGGCTACCTGCTGCACCAGTTCCTCTCGCCGCTCACCAACGTGCGAGACGACGAGTACGGCGGATCGATCGAGAACCGCGCCCGGCTGCTGCTGCGCGTGCTCGACGCCGTGCGCGCCGCAGCGCCCGCAGCTCCCCTGCTCGTGCGGTTCTCGGCATCCGACGCCGCCCCCGGCGGATGGGATGCCGACGACACGTCGACCGTCGCCCGGTGGGCGGCCGACCGCGGCGCGGACTTCTTCGACATCTCCAGCGGCGGGCTCGTCGCCCACCAGCAGATCACCACCGGCCCCGGCTACCAGGTCGACCTCGCCGAGCACGTACGCAGGGTCGCCGGCGTGCCCGTCAACGCGGTCGGAATGATCGACGACGCTGCGCACGCCGAGAGCATCCTCGCCGCCGGGCGCGCCGACGCGATCATGTCGGGCCGCCAGTGGCTGCGCGATCCGCACTTCGCCCTGACGGCGGCCGGCGAGCTGGGCATCGACATCGGGTACTGGCCCCCGCAGTACGTGCGGGCGCGCCGGGGCTGACGACGAACAGGCCCCGCTCCGCCGGGTGGCGGTGCGGGGCCCGAACGTCTGCGATCAGCGGATACCGCGGCGGGTGGCGTCCTGCACCTCGCCGACGAGCTCCTCGATGATGTCCTCGAGGAACAGCACCGCGGTGATGCGGCCCGTCTCGTCGCGCACCTGCGCGAGGTGTCGACCGGCCCGGCGCATGACCGCGAGGGCGTCCTCGAGGTCGGTGGTCTCGAGGACCGGCACCATGTGGTGGATCCGCTTCGCCTCGATCGGGCGCGTCACCTTCGCCTCGGCGACCTCCGGTCCCTCCGCGGCGCGGAGGATGTCCTTCAGGTGCACGTACCCGACGGGGATGCCCGCGTCGTCGACGATCACGTAGCGCGAGAACCCGTGCTTGGCGACGGCGCGCTCGATGGCGGCCGGCGTCGTGCGCTCGGGCAGCGTCACCAGATCGGCGAGCGGCACCGCGACATCCATCGCCTTCTTGTCGGTGAACTCCACGACGGCCGCGACCGTACCGGCCGAGTCGTCGAGGACCCCCTCGATGCGCGACTGGTTGACGATCGTCGCGACCTCCTCGAGGGTGAACGTCGATGCCGCCTCGTCCTTGGGCTCGACGCGGAACAGGCGCACGATGTGGTTGGCGATCCAGTTGAGGGTGACGATCACCGGGTGGAACACCTTCGACACCCACACCAGCGGGGTCGCGAGCATGAGCACCGCACGATCGGGCACCGAGAACGCCAGGTTCTTCGGCACCATCTCGCCGAACACGACGTGCAGGTACGACACCACGAGCAGCGCGATCACGAACGCGATGCCGTCGACGACGGCCTCCGACCAGCCCGTGAGGCCCAGCGGCTCGTAGAGCAGGTGGTGGATCGCCGGCTCCGACACGTTCAGGATCAGCAGCGAGCAGATCGTGATGCCGAGCTGGCTGGTCGCGAGCATGAGCGTCGCGTGCTCCATGGCGTACAGCGCGGTCTTGGCCGAGCGCGAGCCCTTCTCGGCGAGCGGCTCGATCTGCGATCGTCGCGCCGAGATGACGGCGAACTCGGCGCCGACGAAGAAGGCGTTGGCGATCAGCAGCACAACGAGCCAGGCGATTCCTGCCCAATCGCTCATCGCTGATCACCTCCTTCCGTCGTGTCTTCGTCTTCTCGGACCGGATGCGGGGTGAACCGCACGCGGTCGACGCGGCGGCCCTCCATGCGCTGCACCTCGAGGGTGCCGTCCTCGATCTCGACGGTGTCGCCCACCACCGGGATGCGCTCGAGCACGCTCATGACGAATCCGCCGACGGTGTCGTAGACGTCGTCCTCAGGAACCCGGATGCCGGTGCGGTCGAGCACCTCGTCGGGGCGGAGCTCGGCGGGGAACAGCACCGCGCCCTTCACGCGCACCACCCCGGCCCGGCGGCGGTCGTGCTCGTCGAGCACCTCGCCCACGATCTCCTCGACCAGGTCCTCGAGCGTCACGACACCGGCGGTGCCGCCGTACTCGTCGACCACGACGGCCATCTGATAGCCCTTGGCCCGCAGCTCCGCGACGAGGGCGTCGAGATGCACGGCTTCGGGCACGCGCAGCGGCTCGCTGGCGAGGGCGGCTGCGGGCACGTCGCCGCGCCGCTTGCGCGGCACGCTGACGGCGGCCTTCAGGTGCACGATGCCGGTGATGTCGTCCATCGACTCGTCGTAGACGGGGAAGCGGCTGTGCCCGGTGCGCCGAGCGAGCTGGATGACGTCTTCGGCCGATTCGTCGGCGGCGAGGGCGTGGATGCTCGGCCTCGGCGTCATGACGTCGGCCGCGGTCAGCCGAGCGAACGTGAGGCTGCGATTGAGGAGCGACGCGGTGTCCTCCTCGAGCACGCCCGCACTCGCCGAGCGGCGAACCAGGCTCGACAGCTCCTCGGCCGTGCGCGCACCCGAGAGCTCCTCCTTGGGCTCGATGCCCATGGAGCGCAGCACCCCGTTGGCGCTGCCGTTGAGCACGACGATCGCCGGACGGAAGACGGTGGTGAACGCGACCTGGAACGGGATCACGAGCTTCGCCGTCTGCCGCGGCACGGCCAGGGCGAAGTTCTTCGGCACGAGCTCGCCGATGATCATCGAGAAGATCGTCGCTGTCGTGATCGCGATGACCACCGCGAGCGGGCTGACGAGCCCCTCGGGCAGGCCCCACGCCGTGAACACGGGGCGCAGCAGGTTCGAGATCGCCGGCTCCATCGTGTAACCGGTGAGGAGCGTGGTCAGCGTGATCCCGAGCTGCGCACTCGAGAGATGCGTCGAGGTGATCCGGAGCGCGCCGATCGTCATCGACAGCCGGGTCTCGCCCGCCTCGCGGCGGGCTTCGAGGTCGGCACGGTCGAGGTTGACGAGAGCGAACTCGCTGGCGACGAACAGACCGGTGCCGATTGTGAGCAGGAGCCCCACGCCCAACATGACGTAATCCATCACGCATCACCCCCGATCGAACGGGAGGAGGGTCGGTGGGGCGAGCGTCTGCAACTAGGAGGGTCGTCCATCGTGCCGACAAGTCTACGACAGGCTGCCGGGTGCCCCGGCATCCACCCCTCCCGTGCGCATCCGGGCCCGAGCCGGCGGACCTACCAGCTGACGGGGAGCGCCTTGCCCTCTTCGTAGCCTGCGGCCGACTGCAGGCCGACCCGCGCGCGCTCGTGGAACTCGGCGACGGTGGCGGCGCCGGCATAGGTGAACGAGGAGCGCACGCCCGAGGTGATCATGTCGATGAGGTCCTCGAGACCCGGTCGCAGCGGGTCGAGGTAGATCTTCGACGACGAGATGCCCTCGGCGAACAGCTCCTTGCGGGCGAGCTCGTACGGGTCGAGCCGGCCGAACCGCTCGTGCACGGCCTTGGTCGAGGCCATGCCCCACGACTCCTTGTAGACCCGGCCGGAGGCGTCGGTCTGCAGCTCGCCGGGCGCCTCGATGGTCCCGGCGAACCACGATCCGATCATGACGGATGCCGCGCCCGCGGCCAGGGCGAGGGCGACGTCGCGCGGGTAGCGCACCCCGCCGTCGGCCCAGACGTGGGCGCCCGCGGCGCGGGCCGCCTCCGCGGTCTCGAGCACAGCCGAGAACTGCGGCCGGCCGACGGCGGTCATCATGCGGGTGGTGCACATCGCGCCGGGACCCACTCCGACCTTGAGGATCGACGCGCCGGCGTCGACCAGGTCGGCCACGCCGTCGCCGGTGACGATGTTGCCCGCCGCGATCGGGATGCCGAGACCGAGGTCGGCGACGGTGCGGAGCGCCCGCAGCATCCCCTCCTGGTGTCCGTGTGCGGTGTCGACGACCAGCACGTCGACGCCCGCGCCGGCGAGCGCCCGGGCCTTGGCTGCGACGTCGCCGTTGATCCCGACCGCCGCCGCCACGATGAGGCGCCCCGCGTCGTCGACGGCCGGGCGGTAGAGCGTCGAGCGCAGGGCGCTGCGGCGCGAGAGCGTGCCGACCAGGTAGCCGTGATCGACGACGCACACGGTCTCGGCGTCGGCGGCCACGATCACGTCGAAGGCGTGGCGCGCCGATTCGATGTCGACTGCGTCGACGGATGCCGCCCGCCCGCGCGCGAGGTCGCCCAGGCGCGCATCCGGGAGGGCGGTCCCCAGCCGCGTGCCCGGCACGATGCCGAGGATGTCGTCGATGTGCACACGACCGTCGCGCGACTCCGCGACGACGATGCCGTGCCCCTCGGTCGCCGGCAGCAGCCGCGCCGCGTCGGCGACTGTCGCGTCGGGCGAGAGCACGAGGGGGGTGTCCCATACGACGGGCTGCGACTTCGTCCAGCGGATCGCGGCGTCGAGGTCCTGCAGCGGCATGTCCTGCGGAAGCACGGCGAGCCCGCCGCGGCGGGCGAGCGTGGCGGCCAGACGCGGACCGGTCACGGAGTTCATGTTGGCCGAGACGAGCGGGATGGTGGCCGTCGAGCCGTCGCCCGGGGAGAGGTTCACATCGAGGCGGCTGGTCACCCCTGACCGGCGCGGAACGAGGAAGACATCGGAATAGGTCAGGTCGACCTCGGGCTTCTCACCGTAGAACTCCATGAGCGCCAGGGTAGTGACTCTTTCTGTGGACGAAAGGATGCCGATTCCTGCGCAGAATCACAGCCGCGCCCGCGAATCGTCCGGTTCGTCTGGGATACGCTTAACAACCGTGTGCGCGCGCATCTGAAGCGTCGCACGTCCGGAAGATCTTCACCGAAGAAAGCAGGCGATCCAGCGTGTCGAGCCAGGTGACGGGCCTCGGGGTTTCGAACGAAGGAGAGTTCGGAGCTAACGAGTGGCTCGTCGAGGAGCTGTACGAGCAGTTCACAGTCGACAAGAACTCCGTCGACAAGGCATGGTGGCCGGTCCTCGAGGCCTACCACCCCGTCGAGTCCCGAGTGACGGATGGAGCGCCCGCGACCGCGGCGCCTGCAGCGGCGGCGCCCGCGGCGGCCACGCCCGCAGCAGCGGCGCCGAATGCGGCTGCGCACCCCGTGACCGCTCCGGTGCCGGTCATCGGAGCACAGCCGGTCGCCCGGACGACCACGCGCCCTGCCGCCCCGCAGCCGATCCCGGCGCAGGCCCCGAAGGCGGAGCCCGCCACCGCCGATGCGGTCGCCGAAGACAAGGTCACCGTGCTGCGCGGCATGCCGAAGACTCTCGCCGCGAACATGGACGAGTCGCTGACCGTCCCCACCGCGACGAGCGTGCGCACGGTGCCGGCCAAGCTGATGATCGACAACCGCATCGTCATCAACAACCACATGGCCCGCACCCGCGGCGGCAAGGTGAGCTTCACCCACCTCATCGGCTGGGCGATGATCCAGGCGCTCAAGGAGTTCCCGAGCCAGAACGTCTTCTACGCCGAGGTCGACGGCAAGCCGTCGGTCGTGGCCCCCGCCCACATCAACCTGGGCATCGCGATCGACGTGCCCAAGCCCGACGGCACGCGGGCACTGCTCGTCCCGAGCATCAAGCGCGCCGACACTCTCACGTTCAGCGAGTTCCTCGCCTCGTATGAAGACCTGATCTCGCGCGCCCGGGGCAACAAGCTCGGCGCCGGCGACTTCCAGGGCACGACGATCTCGCTCACTAACCCGGGCGGCATCGGCACGGTCCACTCGGTCCCGCGTCTCATGAAGGGCCAGGGCTGCATCGTCGGCGCCGGTGCGCTCGAGTACCCGGCCGAGTTCCAGGGTGCCAGCGAGAAGACGCTGAACGAGCTGGCCATCGGCAAGACGATCACCCTCACGAGCACCTACGACCACCGCGTCATCCAGGGCGCCGGCTCCGGCGAGTTCCTCAAGAAGGTGCACGAGCTGCTCATCGGGCAGCGGGGCTTCTACGACGACATCTTCGCCGCGCTGCGCATCCCGTACGCCCCCATCCACTGGGCACCCGACATCAACGTCGATCTCGCCGAGCGCGTCGACAAGCAGTCGCGCGTGCAGGAGCTGATCAACTCCTTCCGCGTCCGCGGACACCTGATGGCCGACATCGACCCGCTGCAGTACATGCAGCGCACGCACCCCGACCTCGAGATCGAGAACCACGGACTGACGTTCTGGGACCTCGACCGCGAGTTCGTCACGGGCGGCTTCGGCGGCAAGCGCACGATGAAGCTGCGCGACATCCTCGGGGTGCTCCGCGACTCGTACTGCCGCACCATCGGCCTCGAGTACATGCACATCCAGGACCCCGGCCAGCGCGCGTGGTTCCAGGAGAACGTCGAAGTCAAGTACCAGAAGCCCGGCCACGACGAGCAGCTGCGCATCCTCGACAAGCTGCAGCAGGCCGAGGCCTTCGAGACGTTCCTGCAGACCAAGTACGTCGGCCAGAAGCGCTTCAGCCTCGAGGGCGGCGAGTCGCTCATCCCCCTCCTCGACGAGATCCTCCAGGGTGCCGCCGAGGCGGGCCTCGACGGCGCGGCGATCGGCATGGCCCACCGCGGCCGCCTCAACGTGCTGACCAACATCGCCGGCAAGACGTACGGCCAGGTGTTCCGCGAGTTCGAGGGCTCGGTCGCGATCGGCTCGAAGTCCGGCTCCGGCGACGTCAAGTACCACCTCGGAACCGAGGGCACCTTCGTCGCCGACGGCGGCGAGGAGCTGCCGGTGTACCTCGCCGCGAACCCGTCGCACCTCGAGACCGTCGACGGCGTGCTCGAGGGCATCGTCCGCGCGAAGCAGGACCGCAAGCCCATCGGCACGTTCTCGTGGCTGCCCATCCTCGTGCACGGCGACGCCGCGTTCGCCGGCCAGGGCGTCGTCGTCGAGACGCTGCAGATGTCGCAGCTGCGCGGCTACCGCACCGGCGGCACCGTGCACGTCGTGGTGAACAACCAGGTCGGCTTCACGACGACACCGCAGGATGCCCGCTCCTCCGTCTACGCCACGGATGTCGCGAAGACGATCCAGGCGCCGATCTTCCACGTGAACGGCGATGACCCCGAGGCCGTCACCCGCGTCGCACAGGTCGCCTTCGCCTACCGCGAGAAGTTCCACCGCGACGTCGTGATCGACCTGGTCTGCTACCGCCGCCGTGGCCACAACGAGGGCGACGACCCCTCGATGACGCAGCCGCTGATGACGAACCTCATCGAGGCGAAGCGCTCGGTCCGCCGCCTGTACACCGAGGCTCTCGTCGGCCGCGGTGACATCACCGAGGAGGAGTACGACAAGGCGAAGCAGGACTTCCAGAACCGCCTCGAGATCGCCTTCGCCGAGACGCACGCCGCCGAGACCGGCACGTCGACCGTCGTCGACGCCGCCCAGCTGGCGGAGGCGCCCGTCAGCGGCGAGCCGGAGACCACCGGTGTGCAGCGCGAGGTCGTCGAGCTCATCGGCGACGCGTTCGTGAACAAGCCCGAGGGCTTCACGGTGCACGCCAAGCTGCAGCAGCTGCTCGACAAGCGCCACGACATGAGCCGCAAGGGCGGCATCGATTGGGCGTTCGGCGAGCTCCTGGCGTTCGGTTCGCTCCTGATCGAGAAGACCAACGTGCGCCTCGCTGGGCAGGACTCGCGTCGAGGCACGTTCGTGCAGCGCCACGCGATGCTCCACGACCGCGCGAACGGGCAGGAATGGCTGCCGCTGGGCAACCTCGGCGCCGACCAGGGCCGCTTCTGGGTCTACGACTCGCTCCTGAGCGAGTACGCGGCGATGGCGTTCGAGTACGGCTACTCGGTCGAGCGCGCAGATGCCCTCGTGCTGTGGGAGGCCCAGTTCGGCGACTTCGGCAACGGAGCACAGTCGGTCGTCGACGAGTTCATCTCGTCGGCCGAGCAGAAGTGGGGCCAGCAGTCGAGCGTCGTGCTGCTCCTCCCCCATGGCTACGAGGGTCAGGGCCCCGACCACTCGTCGGCGCGCATCGAGCGGTACCTGCAGATGTGCGCGCAGGACAACATGACCGTGGCGCGCCCGTCGACGCCGGCGTCGTACTTCCACCTGCTCCGTCGCCAGGCCTACCAGCGGCCGCGTCGCCCGCTCATCGTCTTCACGCCGAAGGCGATGCTGCGACTGCGCGGCGCGACCAGCCCCGTCGAGGACTTCACGACCGGCCGCTTCGAGCCGGTGCTCGACGACGACCGCGGTCTCGACGCGTCGGCCGTCAAGCGCGTGCTGCTGCACGCCGGCAAGATCCACTGGGATCTCCGCGCCGAGCTCGAGAAGAACCCCAACCCCGAGATCGCGCTGGTGCGGGTGGAGCAGTACTACCCCGCTCCGATCGACGAGCTCAACGCGGTCGTCGCCAAGTACCCCGGCGCCGAGCTGGTGTGGGTGCAGGACGAGCCCGAGAACCAGGGCGCCTGGCCGTTCATCGCCCTCGAGGTCGCCGATCAGCTCAACGGGCGCGGCATCCGTCGCATCTCGCGTGCGTCGGCCGCGTCGACGGCGACCGGGTCGCCGAAGGTGCACGCCGCCGAGCAGGCCACGATCATGCGGGACGCCCTCACGCTGTAGGTCATGTCGCCTCGCGCGGCGGCCCCGGATGCTTCGGCGTCCGGGGCCGCCGCCGTCCGGGGCGCCACCGTCGAAGGAGCGGATGCAGGGGCGTCGAAGGAGCGGATGCCGGGGCGTGGACGCGCGGTCAGCGGGGCGAGACGCCGGCGCGGGCGAATGCCGCGACCGCGGCATCCGTCGACGCCTCCGCGTCCGCCGCGACGAGCCCCAGCCGCGTGCGCCGGTGCAGCAGGTCGTCGACGCTCAGCGCGCCTTCGACGCGCACGCCCCACTCGAGCTCCTGCGCGGTGACGCCGTACACGGCGCCGGGTCCGTCGGCGAGCGACGCCGCGTACGGCGCCTCCGCCCCGTACCGCCGCACCAGGCGCGACGGAGCCGCGATCTCGTCGAGCCGCTCGCGCGGCCAGGCGCCGACGAGCGGCACGTGCCGGGTGCTCGAGGGCGGCGTGCCGCGCGGGGCGAGCCGCTCGCGCACGACGACGTCGACCGTGTCCTCCGCCATGCGGCGATAGGTCGTGAGCTTTCCGCCGATGATGCTCACCAGGCCCGAGTCCGCGACGGTGACGATGTGGCGGCGCGACAGGTCGCTCGATTCGGCGTCGTCACCCGCTCCGAGCGGGCGCAGCCCCGCGTACGTCGCGAGCACGTCGTCGCGGGTCAGGGCGCGCCCGAGCGCGGTGTTGACGACGGCGAGCAGCTCGTCGATCTCGGCGTCCGAGGCCAGCGGCACGTCGGGGATCGCGGCGCCCGCGTCGACGTCGGTGAGGCCGATGTAGGTGCGCCCGTGCATCGCCGGCAGCGTGAAGACGAAGCGGCTCGTGGTGCCGGGCACCGGCACCGTGAGCGAGACGTCGGATCCGCCCAGCACGCCGGATGAGACGACGAGGTGGGTGCCGCGACTCGGGCGCAGCCGCACCTCCCGGTCGAGTCCCCCCGCCCACACGCCGGTGGCGTTCACAACGGCGCGGGCGCGGACCACGAACTCCTCGCCGGTGATGCGGTCGCGCAGCCGCGCCCGGTCGCCGGCCGCGGACACCGCTTCGACGCGGGTGAGGACGGACGCCCCGTACCCGGCCGCCGTGCGCGCCACCGCCAGCACGAGCCTGGCGTCGTCGATGAGCTGGCCGTCCCAGCCGCGGACGGCCGAGCGGAGCCCCGCGCGGCGCAGCGCCGGCGCGAGGCGCAGCGCCTCCGTCGCCGAGATCACCGCCGGGGAAGGCAGGAGTGCGCCCGGTGTGCCGACGACGCGCCGCAGTCCGTCGCCGAGCGCGTAGCCCGCGCCGGTCACCGCACCCTGTGCACGGTGGTCGGGTTCGAACAGCGGCACGATCTGGGCGAGCGGGCGGATGAGGTGCGGTGCGAGCCGGGTCATGAGCAAGTGCCGCTCGGCCGCGCTCTCGTGCGCGATCGCGAACTGCCCCGAGGCGAGATACCGCAGCCCGCCGTGGACGAGCTTCGAGCTCCACCGGCTGGTGCCGTGTGCGAGGTCGTGACGCTCGACGAGAGCCGTGCGCAGTCCCCGGCTCGCGGCATCCAGCGCCGTGCCGACGCCCGTGATCCCGCCGCCGATGACGAGCACGTCGATCTCGGATGCCTCGGCGAGCTGTTCGAGCTCGCGCTCGCGCCTCCTCGCCGACAGGGCCGTGGGGTGGGGCGTGCGCCCGCGCTCGATCATGCCGGCATCGCCAGGTAGCCGTGCAGTGCGCGGCCGAGCTCGGCACGCCAGGCTCCGTCGTCCAGCCACTCCGCGACAAGCGGCGCCGACTGCACAGCCGATTGGGCGATCAGGAGCACCATGGCCGCGATCTGCGCGGGGTCGCCCTGCCGGATCCACCCGCCGCGCTGCCCCGCCGCGACATCGCCGGCGAGGAGGGCGAGCATGGTGCGCTGACTCGTGCCGAGCCGATCGAGGATGTACCGCGAGAACAGCTCGGGATCGGTGTCGCGGAGGCGCTCGACGAGGGGCATGCGCCGGATGCCGTCGGCGGTGGCGACGAGGACGCCGACGATGCCGTCGAGGTCGACGGCATCCGCCGGTCGCGGCACGACCGCGAGGAGCTCGCGGGTCACCAGTGCAGCGAACACCGCCTGCACGTCGGGCCAGTACCGGTACAGCGTCTGGCGGGCGATCCCGGCGTGGCGCGCGATGTCGGCGGCTGTCGTCCGTCGGATCCCGTGCGCGACCACCTCGGCGAGAGCCGCGTCGAGGATCGCTGTCTCGGTGTCGGTCACTCCGTCGGCCATGTGACAAACATACATACCGTGTCATACTGTCGCCATGCCTGAGACGACGCCGTCCGCAGCGGCCGCTCCCGCGACCCCGACGGCCCGTCCCCGCTCGGACTGGGATGCCTGGGGCACGGAGCCCGCGCACCTGCCCGCCGCGGCGAAGATGATCGCCGCCACGCTGCTCCCGGGCAAGGCGCATCCCGTGACTCGGCGCGCGAAGCCCGTGCTGACCGCATCACGGCTCCCCGACGACGTCCACGCCCGCCTCGGCG
This sequence comes from Microbacterium terrae, assembly GCF_017831975.1. Lineage (NCBI taxonomy): Bacteria > Bacillati > Actinomycetota > Actinomycetes > Micrococcales > Microbacteriaceae > Microbacterium > Microbacterium terrae. The sequence goes on from NZ_JAFDSS010000001.1 coordinate 2,072,757, forward strand.
CGATCGTCGGCGCATCCCGCGTCACGCGCGACGACGAGGTGCGGCTGCTCCATCTCGGCGGCAAGAGCACTCCCGATCTGCTGCGGCGCCGTCTCGACGAGGTGCAGGCGGCACCCGACGCCGTGGTGGCGCCCGCCGATCACGACGAGGTCGGCGCAGTCCTCGCAGCGTGCGACGAGGCATCCGTCGCCGTCGTCCCCTTCGGCGGGGGCACCTCGGTCGTCGGCGGGGTCGACCCGGAGTCGGGCCCGCACATCGCGGTGGTCGCACTCGACCTGTCGCGCACCGCGGCTCTCCTCGACCTCGACGCCGACTCGCTGCTCGCCACCTTCGGCGCCGGAACCACCGGGCCCCAGGCGGAAGAGCTGCTCGGCCGCCACGGACTCACGCTCGGGCACTTCCCGCAGAGCTTCCTGTTCGCCTCGCTGGGCGGCTTCGCCGCGACGCGCTCGAGCGGTCAAGCCTCGCGCGGGTACGGGCGCTTCGACGACCTCGTCCACGCGATGCGGGTCGCGACCCCGGTCGGCGATCTCGCCCTCGGGCGTGCACCCGCGAGCGCCGCCGGGCCCGATCTGCGCCAGCTCTTCCTGGGCTCGGAGGGCGCATTCGGCGTCATCACCGAGGTGACCGTGCGGGTGCGGCCTGCCCCCGCGGCGACCGCCTACGGCGCGTGGACGTTCCGCGACTTCGCCGCGGGCACCGCTGCGCTGCGAGAGGCGACGCAGCGCGGCATCCGTCCGACGGTCCTGCGCCTGTCGGACGCCGCGGAGACGAAGGTGAACGCCACCCTGGGCGGGCACGTCAGCCGGCTGCGCGGATGCCTCGCTATCGCCACCTTCGACGGCGCGACGCCCGCGGAGACGGCGGCCGCGCGCGCCGCCCTCGACGCCGTTTTCGCGACGCACGGCGCCACCTCGCGCGGCGAGGAGCCCGCACAGTCGTGGGAGCGCGGGCGGTACGCCTCCCCCGCCCTGCGCGATTCGCTGATGGATGCCGGCATCCTCGCCGAGACCCTCGAGACCGCCACGACGTGGTCGAACCTCGACGCCCTCAAGCACGCCGTCTCCGACGCGGTCACCGCCGCGCTCGCCCGGGCAGGCACCAAGCCGATCGTGATGTGCCACATCTCGCACGTGTACCCCGCGGGCGCGTCGCTCTACTTCACCGTCATCGCCGCCCTCACGGCGGATCCGCAGGGCCAGTGGGCGCAGGCGAAGGATGCCGCGTCCCGGGCGATCGCGGCGGCGGGGGGCACGATCACGCACCACCACGCCGTCGGCCGCGACCACCGTCCGTATCTCGAAGACGAGATCGGCCCGCTGGGGGTCGAGATCCTGCGCGCCGTCAAGCGCACGGTCGACCCGCGCGGCATCATGAACCCGGGGGTGCTCGTGATCCCCGAGGAGAACGCATGAGACTCGCCCTCCTGGCGAACCCCGCCGCGCGTGCCGGATCGGGCACCGGCGCCGCGGAGCGGGCGGCGGAGGCGCTGCGCGCCCACGGCGTGGAGACCACACTCGTCAGCGGCGGATCCGCCGACGAATCACGGCGGCTCCTGCGCACCGCGCTCGACCTCGGGGTCGACGCGGTGGCGGTCGCGGGGGGCGACGGCACCGTCGGTCTGGCGATCGCCGAGGTGGCGGGCACGGGCACCCCGCTCGGGATCATCCCCTGCGGCACGGGCAACGACTTCGCCACGACGCTCGGCATCCGCGAGCTCGACGCCGAGGCTGCTGCATCGGCGATCGTCGGCGGACGCACCCGCGATGTCGACCTGGCGCGCGTGGTGCGCGACGACGGCACGACCGCGCACTTCGCCACCGTGCTCGCGAGCGGCTTCGACTCGAAGGTCAACGATCGCGCGAACGCGATGCGGTGGCCGCGCGGCGGCTCACGCTACAACATCGCCATCCTGATCGAGTTCCTGACCCTGGCCCGCATCCCGTACTCGGTCGAGGCGGTGCTCGAAGACGGCACGGTCGAGCGGTTCGACGGCGACCTCGTGATGGCCACCGTCGGCAACGGCCGCACGTACGGCGGCGGCATCCCGATCGCGCCCGACGCCGACGTCGCCGACGGGCTGCTCGACCTCGTCCTCGTCCGGCCGGCGGGCCGCATCCGTCTGCTCCGACTTCTCCCCCGCGTCTACCGCGGCACGCATCGCGGCGTCGCCCAGGTGACGATGCGCCGCGTGCGCTCGGTGCGGCTCGACTCCCGCGGGGTCACCGCGTACGCCGACGGAGACCCGATCGGTGCGCTGCCGCTGACCGTCGAAGTCGTGCCCGCAGCCCTCACGGTGTTCGTACCGGACTGAGTCGGCCGCGGGCATCCGGCACGCGGTCGGCGCGTCGGGTCAGTGCGTGGCCTGGACGGCGCGGAGCTTCGCCAGCACCTGGTCGCGCAGCTCCTCCGGGGCCGACTCCTTGCACGCCCGCGCGACGACGTCGGTCAGGGTGCGGGCGACGAGAGCCTCGTCGCGGCACTCGGGGCAGTTCTCGAGGTGCTCGGCGATGTCGGAGTGCTGGGTCTTGCAGACCTCGTTGCGCAGGTACTCTTCCAGGTCGCGCCGCGCCTTGTCACAGCCGCAGTCGGTCATTTCTTGCTCCTTGTGGCGGCAACGGTCATGCCGCGCTCTTTCGCGTAGTCGGCGAGCAGCTCACGCAGCATCCGTCTGCCACGATGCAGACGGCTCATGACCGTGCCGATGGGGGTCTTCATGATGTCGGCGATCTCCTGGTAGGCGAAGCCCTCGACGTCTGCGAGGTACACCGCCAGTCGGAAGTCCTCCGGGATGGACTGCAGCGCATCCTTGACGATCGATGCCGGCATGTGGTCGATCGCCTCGGCTTCGGCCGACCGCGAACTGGTCGCGGTGGTCGACTCGGCGCCGCCCAGCTGCCAGTCCTCGAGCTCGTCGATCGTGCCCTGGTACGGCTCGCGCTGCTTCTTGCGGTAGGTGTTGATGTACGTATTCGTGAGAATCCGGTACAGCCATGCCTTCAGGTTCGTGCCCTGGGTGAAGGTCTTCCACGAGGCGAACGCCTTGACGAAGGTCTCCTGCACGAGATCTGCGGCATCGGCGGGGTTGCGGGTCATCCGCATCGCCGCCGCGTACAGCTGGTCCATGTAGGGAAGCGCCTGCGCCTCGAACTGGCCGCGCGCGTCCTGGGGCTCGCTCACGAGCACGTCGTCATCGTTTCCGCTCATCACCCGCCAGTGTACGGCGGAGGGGCTGTGGTCCCCCCGTGAGACGGCGGGCACAGCGTCTGCGCGTTCGAGTGTCGCGAACATTCGACTCCTGGACTGTTGCGAACCGCATACGCGCCCGCTCGGATTTGCCGGGCTGTCGGACGAGGTTCAGTAGGGTAGAACCCGATGACAGCCGAAGGGTATTCCCCGCGAACCGCGCGATCGCAGCGCGGCGCCTGGCGTGCGCCGATGGCCGGGGGTCCGCTCCACGCCACCGTCACCGTTCCCGGGTCGAAATCGCTGACCAACCGCGAGCTGATCCTCGCCGCTCTCGCCGACGGACCGAGCCGCCTCCGGGCGCCGCTGCACTCCGACGACTCGGCCCGCATGGTCGAGGCGCTGCGCGCCCTCGGCGTGGGTCTGGAGTTCGAGGAGGGCGCCGGCGAGTACGGCGACGACATCGTCGTGACGCCGGTCTCGCCGCTGCGCGGCGACGCGATCGTCGACTGCGGCCAGGCCGGAACGGTCATGCGCTTCGTCGCCGCCCTCGCCGGCTTCGCGCAGGGCGACGTCACGATCACCGCGCACGAGACCGCGCTGCACCGGCCCATGGGCGCGATGATCTCGGGCCTGCGCGAAATCGGCGTCGACATCGACGACGGCGGCCGCTGGGCGCTCCCGTTCATCGTGCGCGGCCACGGCCACGTGCGCGGCGGCGAGGTGACCATCGACGCGAGCGCGTCCAGCCAGTTCGTCTCGGGCCTCCTGCTCGCGGCCCCTCGGTTCGACGTGGGCCTCCACCTCATCCATGCCGGCGAGCGTCTGCCGAGCATCCCGCACATCGACATGACCGTCGAGGCGCTCGCGCACCGCGGCATCCACGTCGAACGACCCGCCCAGGGCGAATGGATCGTGCCTCCCGGGCCTCTGCGCGGCAAAGACATCGCGATCGAGCCCGACCTCTCGAACGCGGCGCCGTTCCTGGCTGCGGCGATGATCGCGGGCGGCTCGGTGTCGGTGCCGGGGTGGCCTGCGCACTCCACCCAGCCGGGCGCGATGCTCAGCGAGATCCTGCCGATCATGGGCGCGCGCGTCGTGCGACGCGGCGGCGCCCTCACCGTGACCGCCGGCCCCGCCATCCACGGCGTCGACCTCGACCTGTCGGCCGCGGGCGAGCTGACCCCGACGATCTTCGCGCTGGCGGCATTCGCCGACGCGCCCTCGACCCTCCACGGCATCGGGCACATCCGCGGCCACGAGACCGACCGCATCGCCGCCCTCGTGGGCGAGCTGCGCGCGCTCGGCGGCGAGGCTGAGGAGCTCGAGGACGGCATCCGCATCGTCCCCCGTCCCCTGCACGGCGGACGCTGGCGCGCGCACCACGACCACCGCATGGCGACGACCGGCGCGCTGGTCGGACTCGCGGTCGACGGCGTGGAGGTCGACGACATCGGCACCACCGCGAAGACCATGCCCGAGTTCCCGCAGCTGTGGCAGCGCATGATCGACGGCGGCGACACCCCGGGGTCCCTCCCGGCGGAGGCCATGCAGGCATCGTGAGCTGGCTCGACGATCTCGACGACGACGAACCCGCGTTCGACGAGGCTGACATCCGCGTCCGGCCGAACCCGAAGGCGAATCGGCCGCGCACCAAGAGACGCCCCGCGCACGCCGACGCGCGCATCGCGCGCGTGCTCGGCGTCGACCGCGGACGCTACACCGTGCTCGTCGACGAGGATCTGCCCGACGAGCACCAGGTGCTCGCCGTGCGCGCCCGCGAGCTGCGGAAGATGCCGATCGTCACCGGCGACCGCGCACGCGTCGTCGGCGACGTCTCCGGCGACGAGGGAACCCTCTCGCGCATCGTCGGGATCGAGGAGCGCTCATCGCTGCTGCGGCGCAGCGCCGACGACACCGACCAGGTCGAGCGCGTCGTCGTCGCCAACGCCGACCAGATGCTCGTCGTGGTGGCCGCCGCCGACCCCGAGCCGCGGGCGCGGCTGGTCGACCGCTACCTGGTGGCGGCGCTGGATGCCGGCATCCGTCCCCTCCTCGTCGTGACCAAGACCGACCTGGCCGACCCGACCGTCTTCCTCGAGCACTTCACGGGTCTCGACCTGCGCGTCTTCACGAGCGCTCGCGGCGAAATGCCGCTGGAGCAGATCGGCGCCGCTCTCGAGGGTCACTCGACGGTCTTCGTCGGGCACTCGGGGGTGGGCAAGTCCACGCTGGTGAACGCCCTCGTGCCCGAAGCGGGGCGCGCGACCGGTCACGTCAACGAGGTCACGGGCCGCGGCAGGCACACGTCGAGCTCCACCGTGTCGCTGCGCTATCGCGGCGCGGGCGGCTCGGGCTGGGTCATCGACACGCCCGGAGTGCGCTCGTTCGGGCTCGGTCACGTCGACACCGCCAACATCCTGAAGGCCTTCACCGACCTCGACGAGGTCGCCAAGGAGTGCCCGCGCGGATGCACGCATCTTCCGGATGCTCCGGACTGCGCGATCATCGAGGCCGTCGAGTCCGGCCGTCTCGGCGCGAACGCCGCCGCACGGCTCGACTCGCTGCAGCGCCTGCTCGAGACCTTCGCCGCCCGCCCCTGACCAGGCGGGAGCCTAGGCTGGAAGCATGACGCAGCTCGAGATCGGCTCCCCCGCCCCCGACTTCACCCTGACCGACCAGGACGAGCAGGAGGTCTCGCTCGCGAGCCTGCGCGGTGGCCGCGTCGTGCTGTTCTTCTACCCGGCCGCGATGACCCCGGGGTGCACCACCGAGGCGTGCGACTTCCGCGACAGCATCGCGCCGCTCCAGGCCGCGGGCTACACCGTGCTCGGCATCTCCCGCGACGACGCCGCGACGCAGCGGAAGTTCCGCGAGCGCGACGCGCTCCCCTACGACCTGCTCTCCGACCCCGACCACGCCGTCCACGAGGCGTACGGCGCGTGGGGCGAGAAGATGAACTACGGCAAGGTGGTCGAGGGCGTGATCCGCTCGACATTCGTGGTGGATGCCGACGGCACGATCCTCCACGCGCTGTACAACATCAAGGCCACCGGCCACGTCGCGCGGCTGCGCAAACTGCTCGAGGTCTGATCCCCGGGCCACGCCCCCGGAATCCACGGGTGCGGGTCTGTCGAGGCGGATCCGCGGACGCGGATCAGGGCTGGGTGCCGGCCTGCGCGTTCGCGCGATCGCGCCGAGCGGCGTCGCGCACCGCGAGGAGGAGAAGTACGAGCCCGGCGACGGCGGGCACTGCGAGCACCAGCCCGATGAGCGGCTCGGCGTAGGCGCCGGTCGCCGCGCCGCCGGCGACGGCGAGGATGAGCGCCTGGGTCACGATCCCGCCCGAGCGACCCCAGGAGCGATCGGCGAGGATGGCGACCGCGAATGCGAGCACCGCGACGGCGCCGATCACCGTGAGCACGAGGAGCGCGATCGCGCTCTCGACCGAGCCGGTGTCGCCGGCCGAGAGGGCGAAGAGCTCCCGCACCGCGAGCACCGCGATCCCGATGCCTTCGAGTGCGACGATCGCCGCCGCAGCCGTACCGGACGCGTTTGTCCGCATCCTCGATCCACCTCTCAGAATGATTGCCCCGCGCTTGTGCGATTCCTCCATACAGTGGAGCGGATACTCAGCAAACCCGTCACAAAGAGGGCGATCAACCCTTGATTTCAGGTAAACCGCTATGGGACGATTGGTGAAGCCGTGTGCTCCCACAGCGAAGTGGGGCGAGCATCGCCTCGCACTCCCACAGGGTACCGGACCCGAAACCGGGCCCATGCATTTCCGACTACGCCGCAAGGAGCATCACCATGGATTGGCGCGACAAAGCCGCCTGCCTGACCGTCGACCCCGAACTGTTCTTCCCCGTGGGGAACACCGGTCCGGCCGTCGATCAGATCGAGAAGGCGAAGGCTGTCTGCGCCCGCTGCACGGTCACCGAGATCTGCCTGCAGTACGCCCTCGAGACCGGTCAGGACTCGGGCGTGTGGGGCGGTCTCTCCGAAGACGAGCGTCGCGCCCTCAAGCGCCGCGCCGCTCGCGCACGTCGCGCCAGCTGACGCCAGCTCGACGCATCCCGCACTTCCCGGAACCGGGGACTCCCCGAGACACAGGCTTCACGCCCTCGTCTCGGAACGGGTCCCCGGTTTCGGCGTTCCGGGTATCCAGCATCCGACGACCGCCCGACCGGGACCGGCCGGCTCACAGCCCTCAGGACTTGGGTCGGTCGATGTAGCGGAGCGGGATCTCGATCGTCACCTCGGTGCCGCTGCCCATGATCGTGTGCCAGTCGATGGTTCCGCCGAGCTCGCCCTGGATGAGCGTGCGCACGATCTGCGTGCCGAGGCCGCGACCGACCTGCCCCTCGGGCAGACCCGACCCGGTGTCGCGGACGCGCACCTCGAGATGCTCGTCGGCGCGCTCGGCGATGATCTCGACGTCGCCCTCCTGGCCCGCGAGACCGTGCTCGACGGCGTTGGTCACGAGCTCGGTGAGCGCGAGCGCGAGCGGCGTCGCGTACTCGCTCGGAAGCGTGCCGAACCGGCCGGTCGAGTGCGTCCGCGCGCGGGTGTTCGGGGCTGCGGCGACCTCGGCCACGAGCTTGAGCACACGGGCGAAGACCTCGTCGAAGTCGACGTTCTGCGCGAGCCCCTCAGACAGCGTGTCGTGCACGACGGCGATCGCCGACACGCGCCGCATCGCCTGGGTGAGGGCATCCCGCGCCTCGTCGGAGTGGGTGCGCCGCGCCTGGATGCGCAGCAGCGACGCCACCGTCTGCAGGTTGTTCTTCACGCGGTGGTGGATCTCGCGGATCGTGGCGTCCTTGGTGATGAGCTCCTGCTCCTGGTGGCGGATCTCGGTCACGTCGCGGCAGAGCAGGATGGCGCCGATGCGGGTGCCGCGGTCGCGCAGCGGGATGGTGCGCAGCGACACGGTCACGCCGCGCGCATCCATGTCGGCCCGCCACGGCGCCCGGCCGGTGACGACGACGGGGAGCGACTCGTCGAACTGCCGCTTGGAGGGGAGGATGCCGGTGACCACGGTCACCAGCGACTCGCCCTCGAGCTCGTCGTCGAAGCCCAGGCGGTTGAACGCCGACAGGGCATTGGGGCTCGCGAACGTCGTGATGCCGTCGACGTCGAGGCGGATGAGGCCGTCGGATGCGCGCGGAGCGCCGCGACGCGGCGAGGTGGGAGCCGAGAGGTCGGGGAAGTCTCCCGAGGCGACCATGCCGAAGAGGTCGTCGGCGCAGTCGTTGAAGGTGATCTGCTGCCGCGACGGCGTGCGGGTCTCACCGAGGTTGGTGTGGCGGGTCAGCACCGCGATGGTCTGCGCGCTCTCGCCGTGGCCGCGCACGACGGGCACGGCGCGCACGCGCGTCGGCGTCTCCTCGAACCAGTCGGGCGAGGCGGAGTCGACGATGCGCGCGGTCTGGAAGGCCTCGCGCACCTGCGTGCGCCACTGCGGGCGAACCAGATCGCCGACGATGTCGCGGTAGAACAGCGTCGCGGCGCCACCCGGTCGGGTGTGCGCGACGGCGACGAACGAGTCGTCGGCGGTCGGCACCCAGAGCACGATGTCGGCGAACGCGAGATCGGCGAGCAGCTGACCGTCGCCGGCGAGACGGTGGAGCCACTCCACGTCGGCCTCGCTCGAGCGGCCTTGGGAGTACACGAGATCGCTGAGGGTCGACACCCGTCCAGCCTAGAGGCGGAGAGCGCGGATGCCGTGAGCGTGACGCACGGCGTCGCTTGCGCGGCATCCGCCCGATGCTCCCGACGGAGTGGTCACGCCGCCGTCGCCACGCGGCCGCGACGCGGGCGTTTCGGCGCGCGCACAGGCGGTGCCGCCACGGCCTCGCCCACGAATCGGCGCACCGCGTGCACGAGGGGCGACTTCGGCGCGACCTCGGCGATCGGCCGCGCCGCCAGGAGCGCCGCGTCGGCGGAGCGGGGATCCTGCGGCACGAACCACACGTCGTCGATCCCGCCGAACCGGTCGAGTGTGCGCCGAACCTGTCCGCGGGCGTCGATGCCGAGCGACCCCGGCCGCAGTCGGTTGGCGACGATCGCGATCGGCGTCGCACCGACCGTGGCGCGCAGATCGGGGTAGGCGCGGAGGAATCGCGACACCCCGAGCGGGTCGGCGCCGACGACCGCGACCACCATGTCGGCCGCAGCCAGGGCCGACAGCGTGGCGGCGTTGCGCCGCGGGCCGTCGATGTCGCTCACGATCTCCTCGTCGCGCTCGAGCGGTGCTGCGACGTCGACCACCGTGTGGTCGGCCCAGTCACGGCACGCGGCGAGCGCGGCGCCGACGCGCGCGTCGCTGAGCTCGGGCCAGCGCGACGGCCGGTTGAGCCCGGTGAGCACGTCGACCCCGGTCGCACCGAGCGGGATACTGACGCGTGCGAGCTCCCGGGCGTCGAGCGACCCGAGCGCGGCCTGCCGGCAGGCCGCCGCGAACCCGGGACCTTCGTCGGCGAGGCCGAGTGCGAGGGCGATCGACGGCGCGTGCACGTCGGCATCGACGAGACCGACCCGCCGGTCGCCGCGGGCGAGTTCGACCGCCAGCTCGATCGCGAGCGTCGAGCGACCGGGCGACCCGGCGGCTCCCCAGACCGTGATCACGCGCGGCGCCGCGGATGCTTTGCGGTGGGGCGCAGCGACCCCCGGCGCACCCGCGAGAGCATCGGCGATGCGCCAGGGGTCGGAATCGAGGGCGAGAGCGGTCTCCAGCCCGTGCGCGGCGGCATGGCGGGCGTCGGCGTCCCCCGCGCAGAGCGGAACGACCCGGGTTCCGGCACGGTCGCACAGGGCCACCACGCCGGCGTCGAGCGTCGTGCGCGCGACCTCGAGCACCACGGCGTCGGCGTCGGCCACGGCCCGCAGCACCCGGGCGCCGTCGTCGCCGAGCGCGGCATCACCGGCAGCGAGTGCGAGCGCCGTCGCCGGGACGACGTCGACGACCTCGTGACCGGCGCGTCGGAGCCCCTCGGCGATGGTGTCGCCCGCATCGACGGCGACGAGCACCCTCACGAGCCTGCGCCCACCGTCGGCACGACGGACAGGGCCGAGTCGTCGGCCTGTGCGGCGAGCATGGCGGCGACGTCTGCGCGTGGGATCACGAGTTCGAGGGCTGCGGCACCCCCGCCGAGCATCGAGTCGTCGCGGGTGACCGACACCACGGTGGCGTCGGGGACGAGGATTCGGGGCGCGTCGTATCCGCCGCCCTTCAGCAGCGGTGCCGCCCAGAGCTCGACGACCGTTCCCGCTTCGACGGATGCGGGCACGTCGACGGCGCTGCGGACCACGACGCTGGTCGTGCGCGAAGCCGCCGCGTCGCCGACGGCGTCAGCGGGGACGAGCTCGCCCTCGGCGATCGTGCGCGTGGCGACGAGGCCGTCCGCGAGCTCGTCCTGCGTGAAGTACCGCTCCTCGAGCTGCCCCAGGGCGACCTCGACCGGGCGCAGCGTGTCGGCCGACAGCGGCTCGCCCGGAACGATCGTGCGGGCCGCGGTGTAGACCGGAACCGTCGCGCGTGCGGCGCCGACGACGAGCCAGACGCCCGCGACGGAGACGATCACGAGGGCGATGCCGAGGAAGAATCGGGCGTCGCCCCAGAACCCGCGGCGGGGCGGACGAGCGGTCGCGAGTGCGGTCATCGCCCCATCGTCGCGCACTCGGCCGAACAGCCCCGATCGTTATCCACAGCGCCCCGCGCGCCGGCCCCGCCGTATGGGGCCGGGTGAATAATGGGGGCATGCCCGAGAGCCCGACGTCTGCCGTGCGCCTGCTCGCACCCGCCCAGGTGGCGGAGCTTCTGGGCGTGTCGGTCGACGAGGTGATGACGCTCGTCATGGAGCGGCGTCTGCGCGGGGTTCGCGTCGGTTCGCCGGCACGCTGGCGGGTCGACGAGCAGAGCGTGACCGACTATCTCGACGACGAGGCGGAGAATGCCCGGCGCATGGCGCTGTGGCGGGAGTCGCAGAACGCGAGCTTCCCCGAGCTGTGGGGCACCGGCCCGATCCGCAACGGCGACTGACGACGGCTCACACGTAGCCGTCGGATTCCTCGATCTGCACGAGCGACACCGCCGCCAGGGGCACGATCCGAAAGCCGGTCACGGCGTCGGCGCGACGCGGAGCACCGTGCTCGTGCACCGCGAGGTCCAGATGATCGGCCCCCGCGCGGTCGATGGTGCCGGTGACGACGGCGCCGTCGGCGAGCCGGATCATGACGCCGGCGCGACGGCGCACCAGGTCGCGCAGCACGAAGCCGAAAGTCATCCGCTCCGTGAGCGTCGAGCGGGCAGGCACGGCCCGCGCCGTGCGCAGCAGCTCGGCGTGCGGCATCCCGATCCCGAGGAGCGCGGAGAGGGGGACGAGACCGCGGCGCCGGCCGAGCGCGAGCGCCGCCCAATCGGCCCCGACCGCGCCGACCTCGGCTCGCAGGGAGTGGCCGCCTGCCAGGTCGAATGAGACCTCGGTCGCGCCGACGGCGAGCGCCGCGAGGCGGTCGCGCAGCTCGAGTCGCGACAGCCGCAGTCGTTCGGCCTCGGTGTCGAGCGAGGCCCGCTCGGCCTCCCACTCGGAGGCGAGCTGGTCCTCCAGATCGTCGAAGAAGCGGTCCCAGCGCACTCCGTGAGGCTAGAGCACGCGTCACGATGTGGTCACGAGTTATCCACAGCCGGTGAATCCTTCTTCACCTGAGAGTTGTCTGTGTGTTCTACTGGCGGCAAGACATCCCCCACTGTCGAGATAGGCACACCCATGGCGACGCTGCCCGCGGGCCCCGCCCGCGTCATACGGGCGCGCGATGACGAAGACCTCACCGAGTTCTTCGCACCGCAGCGCACGTCTCATACTGCTCTGCCCGACCACGATCCGTTCGTGCGCAATCTCACGCGCGGCGTCCTCGAAGTGCTCTCCGGAGCGCGCGAGGTCGACCAGCTCGCTCGATGGCTCACCGAGGATCCGTTCCGGAAGCTGGTCACGCGGGCGAACCTCGCGGCCCGGGCGCGAAGCGCGCGCGGTGTGCCGGCCCGGCGACCCGTGCATGCGATCGTGTCGGTGCGGCACCAGTCGCCCGCCGACGGCGTGGTCGAGTCCGTGGTGATCGTGCGCGGCGCCGCCCGCACGCGCGCCGTGGCTCTGCGCCTCGAAGGCGTCGACGGCCGTTGGCGCGCCACCTCACTCGCGGTGCTCTGAGCGCACCGCCCCCGAGCGGGCGAACGGACCGGCTCCGATGATGCAGCCGGCCCGCTCGTCGTCATGCGATCGATCGTGCGGGGCACCCGACTCCGCTCGAGCCGTCACTGCCGGTACGACGACAGGAAGTTGCCGAGACGCTCGATCGCCTCGGTGAGCACGCGCGCCTCGGGCAGGGTGACGATGCGCAGGTGATCGGGAGTCGGCCAGTTGAAGCCGGTCCCCTGCACGAGCAGCACGTGCTCCGCGACGAGGAAGTCGTAGACGAGCTTGGCGTCGTCGTGGATCTCGTGCACCTCGGGATCGAGCCGCGGGAAGGCGTAGAGCGCGCCCATCGGCTTGGCGCAGGAGACGCCCGGGATCGCCTCGAGGGCGCTCCACGCCGCATCGCGCTGCTCGTGAAGCCGGCCGCTCGGGGCGATGAGCGCGTCGATCGACTGCACGCCCGAGAGCGCCGCCTGCACCGCGTGCTGCGCCGGCACGTTCGGGCAGAGGCGGGTCGACGCGAGCAGCTGGATGCCCTCGAGGAAGCCCGCGGCATGGTTCTTCGGGCCGGTGATGACGAGCCACCCCGACCGGTAGCCCGCGACGCGGTAGGTCTTGGAGAGGCCGTTGAACGTGAGGCACAGCAGGTCGGGCGCCAGCGTCGCCAGCGGGATGTGCTGGGCGTCGTCGAAGAGGATGCGGTCGTAGATCTCGTCCGACAGCAGCAGCAGGGAGTGCTCGCGTGCGATCTGGACGATGCCCTCGAGCACCTCCTTCGAGTACACCGCGCCCGTCGGGTTGTTCGGGTTGATCACGACGATCGCCTTGGTGCGCGGCGTGATCTTCTCGCGGATGTCTTCGAGGTCGGGCTGCCAGCCGTTCTCGTTGTCGCACCGGTAGTGCACCGGGGTGCCGCCGGAGAGGCTCGTCATCGCCGTCCACAGCGGGTAGTCCGGCGCGGGGATGAGCACCTCGTCGCCCTCGTCGAGGAGCGCCTGCATCGTCATCGTGATGAGCTCCGACACGCCGTTGCCGAGGTAGACGTGGTCAGGGTCGAACTGCGGGAAGCCCGCGACCTCCTCGTAGCGCGACACGATCGCGCGCCGCGCCGACATGATGCCTCGACTGTCGCTGTAGCCGTGCGCCTGCGGAACCGCCTCGATCATGTCGCGCACGATCTGGAACGGCGCCTCGAAGCCGAACACCGCCGGATTGCCGGTGTTGAGCTTGAGGATCGTGTGGCCGTCGGCTTCGAGCCGGTCCGCCTCGACGAGCGCCTGTCCACGGATCTCGTACAGGACGTTCTTCAGCTTGCTCGACTGGTCGAGGGTGCGCAGCGGACTCATCGGAACAGGATATCGACGGGATGCCCGTGCCAATGGCCGGGCAGTGGCCTGGCGTCGACTGGACCTACTTCTTGTTCTGCTCGGCGGCGCGGCGCTGGGCGCGGTTCAGCGGTGCCTGCGGCGCAGCCTCGGCGGGAGCATCCGTCCGCTGGCCGAAGGCCCCACGCTGCGGCTCGGCTGCGGGAGCCTGGGCCGGAGTCTGGGCTGCGGCGGCAGCAGCGGCCTGACGCAGACGCGTCGTCTCGGCCTGCTGCACCTGCCCGCGGTCGTTGCGCACCTCGACCTCGCCGGCGTCGTTGGCCGCCGAGTACTGCAGGCGCTGGCCCTCGACGGGCTGACCGCCGAGACCCTTGGCCTCGACCTCGGTCACCTGCTCGGCACCGGCGTCGCCCTGGCGGCGCACCTCGACTTCGAGGTTGTAGAGGTAGCCGACCGACTCCTCCTTGATCTGCCCCATCATCGACTGGAACATCTGGTAGCCCTCGCGCTGGTACTCGATGAGCGGGTCGCGCTGGGCCATCGCGCGCAGGCCGATGCCGTCCTTGAGGTAGTCCATCTCGTACAGGTGATCGCGCCAGCGGCGGTCGAGCACCTGCAGCACGACGCGTCGCTCGAGCTCGCGCGTCGCGGGCGTGCCGAGCGTCTGCTCGCGGGAGTCGTAGGCGATGCGGGCGTCGGAGAGGATCTCGCGCTTGAGCCCCTCGGCCGTGATCCCGCGCCGGCCTGCGGCCTCGGCGACGACCTCGTCGATGGTGACGTTGACCGGGTAGAGCGTCTTCAGCTCGGTCCAGAGCGCGTCGAAGTCCCAGTTCTCGCTGTGTCCCGAGCCGGTGTGGTCGTCGATGACGGCGTCGATCGCGTCTTCGATGAAGTGCTGCACGCGGTCGGCGATGTCGTCGCCCTTGAGCATGTGGCGGCGGTCCGAGTAGATCGCCTCGCGCTGACGGTTGAGGACGTCGTCGTACTTGAGCACGTTCTTGCGGATCTCGGCGTTGCGGGCCTCGACCTGGCTCTGCGCGCTCTTGATCGCGCGCGAGACCATGCCCGACTCGATCGCGACGTCGTCGGGGAAGTTGGTGCGCGCGAGGATCGCCTCGGCGGCGCCCGACTGAAACAGGCGCATGAGGTCGTCGGTCAGCGACAGGTAGAAGCGGCTCTCGCCGGGGTCTCCCTGACGGCCCGAGCGACCGCGCAGCTGGTTGTCGATGCGGCGCGACTCGTGGCGCTCGGTGCCGAGCACGTACAGACCGCCGGCTGCGACGACCTTCTCGCTCTCCTCCGACACGCGGGCGCGGACGGCCTCGTAGACACCGTCCCACTCGGCCTCGTACTCGTCGGGGGTCTCGACCGTGTCGAGCCCCTTGGCCTTCATCTCCTGGACGGCCAGGAACTCGGCGTTGCCGCCGAGCATGATGTCGGTTCCGCGACCGGCCATGTTGGTCGCGACGGTGACCGCGCCCAGGCGGCCGGCGCGCGCGACGATCTCGGCCTCGCGCGCGTGGTTCTTGGCGTTGAGCACCTCGTGCTTGACGCCCTTCTTCGCGAGCAGACGCGACAGGTACTCGCTCTTCTCGACGCTCACCGTGCCCACGAGCACCGGCTGCCCGGCTTCGTGGCGACCCGCGATGTCTTCGACGACCTGCGCGAACTTGGCCGCCTCGTTCTTGTAGACGAGGTCGGGCATGTCCTTGCGGACCATCGGCTTGTTGGTCGGGATCGGGACGACGCCGAGCTTGTAGGTCGACATGAACTCGGCAGCCTCGGTCTCGGCGGTACCGGTCATGCCCGCGAGCTTGTCGTACAGGCGGAAGTAGTTCTGCAGCGTGACTGTGGCGAGTGTCTGGTTCTCGGCCTTGACGGGCACGGCCTCCTTGGCCTCGATGGCCTGGTGGATGCCCTCGTTGTAGCGGCGACCGACCAGGATGCGGCCGGTGTGCTCGTCGACGATCATCACCTCGTCGTTCATGACGACGTAGTCGCTGTCGCGCTTGAACAGCGAGAGAGCCTTGATCGAGTTGTTGAGGAACGAGATGAGCGGGGTGTTCGCCGACTCGTACAGGTTGTCGATGCCGAGGTAGTCCTCGACCTTCTCGATGCCGGGCTCGAGCACGCCGATGGTGCGCTTCTTCTCGTCGACCTCGTAGTCGACACCGGCCTCGAGGGTCTTCGCGATCTTCGCGAACTCGACGAACCAGCGGTTCGCCTCGCCCGACGACGGGCCCGAGATGATGAGCGGGGTGCGCGCCTCGTCGATCAGGATCGAGTCGACCTCGTCGACGATCGCGAAGAAGTGACCGCGCTGCACGAGGTCCTCCTTGCGCCAGGCCATGTTGTCGCGCAGGTAGTCGAAGCCGAACTCGTTGTTCGTGCCGTAGGTGATGTCGGCGTTGTACTGCTCACGGCGCACCTCGGGCGTCTGGCCGGCCACGATGGTGCCGGTCGTCATGCCGAGGGTGCGGTAGATGCGGCCCATGAGGTCGGCCTGGTACGACGCGAGGAAGTCGTTGACGGTGATGACGTGCACGCCCTCACCGGCGATCGCGTTCAGGTAGACCGGGAACGCGCCGGTGAGCGTCTTGCCCTCACCGGTCTTCATCTCGGCGATGTTGCCCAGGTGGAGGGCTGCGCCGCCCATGAGCTGGACGTCGTAGGCGCGCTGTCCGAGCGTGCGCTTCGCGGCTTCGCGAACGGCGGCGAACGCCTCGGGCATGAGCTGGTCGAGCGTCTCACCGGCCTGATAGCGGGCGCGCAGCTCGGCGGTCTCGCCTCGCAGTTCCTCATCGGTGAGGTGCGAGTAGTCCTCTTCGAGGGCGTTGACGGCCTTCACGACCTGCTGGAGGCGCCGGAGGATGCGACCCTCGCCGGCGCGAAGCAGTTTCTCGAGGGGGTTGGCCACGGAGTGTCTCCATCTGTCGGGAATCGGCGCACTCGGCGCCACTGCCGCCCGGCGCGTCGCGCGCAGGCATACCTGCCTATGTTATCCACCCGTGACCTTGGGATGCGCTGGACAGCGGGCCGCCGCGCGGCCGCTGCGATCCGCCTGTGGATAATCCACACGGAGTATTCCCGGTATGCATATACTCGGCATTTAATTGTGGTGCTTCCGCGCACCCGGCAGGCGCCCCGGCGCCGGAGAGGATGTCATGGTCGTCTGGCGCCGTTGGATCTTCCCGATCCTCATGATCGTGGTTCTGGGGGCGGTTGCCGCCGCACTCGTGAAGATCGCGTTCTTCCCCGATGAGACGAGCACGGCGGTCGAGCCGTCCGCCGGCATCGCCGACACCGTCGTGCCGGTCGAGCGCGGCGACGTGGTCAACGCGATGAGCCTGCCGGGAACCATCGCGCGCGACGAGGCGGTGACCGTCAGGTCCGAGATCGACGGCACCGTCACCGCGGTGCACGTGAAGCCCGGGCAGTCCGTCTCGAACGGCCAGGTGCTCTTCACCGTCAAGCAGACCTACCCCGTGCTGACCTTCGACGTCCGCGCCCCCGAGGCCGGCGAGATCGCGACACTGACGGTCGTGAAGGGCCAGGGCGCCTCGGTCGGCGTCGAGCTCGCGACCCTCAACCCGTCCCGCTACCACGTGATGAGCACCGTCGAGCCGGTGCAGCTGTACCGCCTGCTCGAGGCGCCGAGCGAAGCATCCGTCGCCATCCAGGGCGGCCCCGCGCCGTTCACGTGCACCGGGCTCGACGTGCAGGTCGCCGAGGACTCGACCACGAGCGTGCGCTGCGCCGTGCCGAAGGACCAGGTGGTGTTCGCTGGACTGCAGGCAGACGTCGAGATCAGCATCGGCACCGTCACCGATGCGCTCGTCGTGCCGACCACCGCGGTCAAGGGCGGCGCCGGATCGGGCGTCGTCTGGATCGACGCGGGCGACGGCTCCGACCCCGAGGAGCGTGAGATCGCACTCGGCGTGAGCGACGGGACGATCGTCGAGGTGACCGAAGGCCTCGAGGAGGGCGAGATGATCCGCCAGTTCGTGCCCGGCCTCGCCGCGACCACGGAACCGGTCTGCTACGACGACGGCTTCGGCGGCGAGTACTGCGAAGAGCAGGGCTGGAACTGGTGAGCCTCGTCGCGCTCGAGGGTGTCACCAAGCACGTCCTGCTCCCCGATGACACCCGCCTCGACATCCTCCGCGGCATCGATCTCGAGATCGGCGCCGGCGACCACGTATCCATCGTCGGACGCAGCGGCTCGGGGAAGTCGACGCTGCTGAACCTGCTCGGGATGCTCGACTCCCCCTCCGAGGGGACCGTCTCGTTCCGCGGCGACGCGGTCGGCCGCATGGGCCAGGCCAAGCTCGACCGGCTGCGGGGACGCAACGTCGGGTACGTGTTCCAGCAGTTCAACCTGCTCCCCGGCCGCTCGGCGCTCGAGAACGTCGCGATGCCCCTCAGCTACGCGAAGGGACGGGAGTTCTGGGCGCGCAAGACCATCGCCGCCGACATGCTCGACCGCGTCGGGCTGTCGCACCGCCTCGAGTCGCCGCCCGAGCAGCTGTCGGGGGGTGAGCAGCAGCGCGTCGCGATCGCACGGGCGCTCGTCCGTCGTCCCGCCCTGATCCTCGCCGACGAGCCGACCGGCGCCCTCGACGTCGAGACGGGCGGCGCGGTGATGACGCTCCTCGACGACATCGCCTCCGAGGCCGAGGCCGCCCTCGTGACGATCACGCACGACGTGCACGTCGCCGCACGCGCCCGACGGCACTACCGGCTCGAAGCGGGCGTGCTGGCCCCGGTCGAACTCGACCTCGCGTTCCGCGAGACGGCGCTCGGCGCCATCGCCGAAGCACCGGCGGGTGTGCAGTGAGCGGGTTCGTCGGAGCGCTCGGCGACGCGTGGGCCGAGCTGCGCCACCACAAGCTGCGGGTGCTGCTGAGCCTCATCGGCATCGCGGTGTCGGTCGCGGCGATCACCGCGGTGGTCGCGCTCGGCGAGTATCAGCGGCAGTCCATGGCCGAGCAGTCCGACCGCTACGGTGGCCGGCAGGCGACGGTGACCGTCTCGGCGATGTCGACCGATACCGCACCGTTCGACGCCGCAGCCTTCGATGAGCGAGTCGACGCCGTGTCGGAGCGCTACGAGTTCTCGCACCGCACCCGCGTCGTCGACGGACTGCAGCTCGAGGTGCAGACGCCCGACCAGGTGCAGCCCGTCACGGCGAAGCTCGTCGACGAGGCGTGGCCGGTGATGCATCGCACCGCGCTCGCGGAGGGCCGCTGGTTCCGCAGCGGCGACGGGGACCTGCTCGCTCCCCCGGTGGTGATCTCGGAGGCGCTGTGGGATGCGTTCGGGCGCCCCGCTCTCGGCGCATTCGCGCTTCCGCTGGCTGGCGAGCTCGCCGGCTCGTACCCCGTGATCGGGATCACGCCCCGGCAGTACCCGGGCGACGAGGAGAAGTCGATCGTGCTCCTGGGCGACAGCTACTCGGCGCGGGTCGACGTGCTGCCGCCCGAGGCGGGCGTGATGTGGGAGTTCTGGGTGTCGGACGACCTGGTCGCCGACGTGGGCCCCGTGCTCGCGATGGATCTGCGCGCCGGCCTCGAGGGCACCGAGGTGATGGTCTCGCGCAGCGACTGGGGCTCGCGTCCCGAGAACGCCGACCAGGCAGCGGTCTTCGAGGCGATCACGGGCGGCATCGCCGGCCTCGTGCTGCTCCTGGGCGGCCTGGGGCTCGTGAACATCCAGCTGGTCGCGATGCGCCAGCGCATCCGCGAGATCGGCGTGAGGCGCAGCTTCGGCGCCACGGGCGGGCGCGTGTTCTTCTCGGTGCTGCTGGAGTCGGTGGTGGCGACGGCGGTCGCCGGGGTCGTCGGAATCGCCCTCGCGGTCGCGATCCTCAAGGCGCCGTTCGTCGAGTCGCTGTTCGTCGGGATGCAGGACATCCCCGCGTTCCCGTTCAGGGCCGCGGTGATCGGACTGACGGCGGCGGTCGCCATCGGCGCGCTGGCGGGGTTCATCCCGGCCCTCGCCGCGGTGAGGGCGAAGGTGATCGATGCGCTGCGCTTCTGATCGCTTGAAATGATTCCCGGTATGCATATACTCGGTAACTAGATACTCGGTATACAGCCGAGGCGGCAAGGGAGACACTCATGTCGGTTCGCCAGAGTCTGCTCGCGATCCTCGATCAGGGGCCGTGCTACGGCTACCAGCTGCGCGCGGAGTTCGACCGCCGCACCGGCTCGACCTGGCCGCTGAACGTCGGCCAGATCTACAACACCCTCGACCGCCTCGAGCGCGACGGCCTCGTCGCGAAGGGCGAGGTCGACGAGCAGGGCCACGTGTACTGGGAGATCACGGATGCCGGTTCGGCCGAGGTCGCCGCCTGGCTCGGATCGCCGGTCGAGCGGTCGGGCGGCACGCGCGACGAGCTCGCGATCAAGCTCGCCGTCGCCGCCACCCTCCCCGGCGTTGACGTGACCGAGGTGATCCAGACCCAGCGCCGGGCGTCGCTCTCGCAGCTGCAGTCGCTGCAGCGGGCGAAGTACGCCGGCGCCGACCCGAACGGGCCGGAGGAGCTCGCCTGGGCTCTCGTCATCGACTCGATGATCTTCGCGGCCGAAGCCGAGGTGCGCTGGCTCGACCACACCGAGCAGCGCCTGGCCCTGCACCCGCAGCACGCGATGACGCTCGAGCTGTCGACCGAGCGCCCCAAGCGCGGGCGACCCGCCCTTCGACAGGCTCAGGGATCGGATGCGGCGGCTCAGGGATCGGACGTGGCGGCTCAGGGATCGGCATCCGACGCCTCGGACGTCGAGCGAGCGAGGCGAGACGAAACGCCGTCGCACTCCGGAGCCGCGCGATGAGCGCACCGGTGCTGCGCCTCATCGGCGTGACCCAGCAGTACGGCTCGGGTCCGACGGCGGTCTCGGCGCTGTCGGGGGTCGACCTCGAGGTGCACGAGGGCGAGCTCGTCGCCGTGATGGGGGCATCCGGATCGGGCAAGTCGACTCTGCTGTCGATCGCGGGCGGTCTCGCGACGCCGACGACCGGCGAAGTGGTCATCGAGGGCGAGCACCTGAGCGTGCAGGCACCGCAGCAGCTCGCGGCGCTGCGGCGCCGGTCGCTCGGGTTCGTCTTCCAGGACTTCAATCTCATCCCGACCCTCACGGCGCTCGAGAACGTGACGCTGCCGCTCGAGCTCGACGGCTTCCGAGCCCGGGGGGCGCGCCGTGCGGGTCGGGATGCGCTCGAATCGGTGGGTCTCGCCGACAAGCTGCACGCGTACCCCGACGATCTGTCGGGCGGGCAGCAGCAGCGCGTCGCGATCGCGCGCGCCGTCGTCGGCGGCCGTCGGCTGATCCTCGCCGACGAGCCGACGGGTGCGCTGGACTCGGTGACGGGCGAGATGGTGCTGCGGATGCTGCGCACCCGGGTGGATGCCGGCGCCGCCGGCATCCTCGTCACCCACGAGGCCCGCCACGCGGCCTTCGCCGACCGCATCGTGTTCCTGCGCGACGGCCGCATCATCGACGAGTCGCGCCGGGAGGGCGCCGAGACCCTCCTCGCGGGCGGCCCGCGGTGACCGGGGTCCTCGAGGCGCCGACGCAGCCGCCTGAGGAAGTGCCCGAGCCGGATGCCGCGACCCCGCGCCGCAGCATCTGGCCGCGTCTGCGGGCCGACCTCCGGCTCGCCGCGCGGCAGGTGCGCCGCACGACGGGCTCGAGCGCCCTCGTGATGATGCTCGTGATGCTCCCGGTCGCGGGGCTCGCCGGCGGCGCCATCTTCTGGCAGAGCCACATCCCGACGCGCGAGCAGTCGGCGACCCTCGAGCTCGGCGCCAACGAGTCGCGGATCGACGTGGTCGGCGGCGCCGACCCGAGCCGCCGGCAGGCGGTCGACGACCCGTGGAACAACACGATCGACACCGATGACCAGGGCCGCCCCGTCAACCCCGAGCAGCCGATGCCCGAGGATCCGTACGCGCTTATCCCCGCCGACGCGACGGTCGCGGAGGTGGTGGAGTGGGCGCAGGTCTTCGTCGAGACCGCCGCGGGCGTCGGCAACGTCGCGGCCACCGCCGGCGATGTGTGGGACCCGGTGTTCGACGGGCGCTTCCTGCTGCTGGAGGGCGAGGCGCCGGCCTCCGCCGACCAGGTCCTCGTCTCGCCGGGCATCCTCGAGCGGCTCGACGCGCGGGTGGGCGATGAGATCGTGCTCGTCGACAGCGACCGAACCTTCGAGATCACGGGCACGATGCGCCGCGCCGACGCGCGGCCGGCCGATCCCGAAGTGTTCCTCCCGGCGTCGGCATCCGACCTGGTGGTCGGCCAGACCCGCTGGTACGTCGCGGACTGGCAGCCCGGACTCGACGAACTCGCGAAGCTCAACCACGCCGGATTCGTCGCCTTCGCCCACGACCTGCTGGTGCACCCGCCGGCCGGCGCGTACACCTCGCAGTGGCGCAACGACACGGCGCAGGCGAGCTCGATGCTGATGGTCGCCCTCATCGTGGTCGCCTTCAGCGGCTACCTCATCGTGCTCCTCGCCGGTGCCGCCTTCGCGGTGTCGGCCCGCCGCCAGCAGCGATCGCTCGCCGTGGCCGCGAGCGTCGGCGCCTCGAACACCGACGTGTTCCGCGTCGTCGTGCTGCAGGGCACGGTGCTCGGCACCGTCGCGGGCGTCACGGGCGTCGTCCTCGGCGCGGCCGGCGCCTGGCTCGCCCTCGAGCTCACCGACAGCGGGGCCGTGGGCTCGTTCTGGGGCAACTGGGGTTACAACGTGCCCTGGGCGCTGACGGCCGGCATCCTCGTCTTCGCCGTCGTCGTCGGCAGCATCTCGGCGATCGCCCCCGCGCGCGCCGCCACCCGCGGCGACGTGATCGGAGCCCTGCGCGGCTCACGGCGCCCGCCGCGGGAGCCGGCCAAGCTCCCACTGGGCGGTGTGCTCGTGATGTCGGTCGGGCTCGGCGCGGCGATCGCAAGCGGTCTCGCGATCGCCGCACTGAACTCCGCGGACCGGATCGACTACGCGCATCCGCTGCGCATCGCAGCGATGTTCGGCATCGTCCTCGGCCCGATCGTCTTCCAGATCGGGTTCCTGATCGCCGGGCGCTGGGTGCTCGAGGTGGTCGCACGACCGGTCGCCCGCATCGGGATCGCACCGCGGATCGCCGCGCGGGATGCCGCGGCCAACCCGTCGCGCGTCGTTCCGGCGTTCGCCGCGATCACGGTGTGCGTCTTCATCGCCTCGTTCGCGCTCGCCAGCACGGCGCTGCAGGGCAACGCGAACGCGCGTAGCTACTGGTACGCGGGGCCCCTCCACAGCGTGTCCGCCTTCATCTACTCCCCCACCGCCGACGACGACGCCGCGCTGGTCGACGCCGCCGACGAGCTGCTCGCTGCGACCGACCCGACGGCGACGGTGGTCGTATCGACGGCCCGCGGCACCGAGTACGACCTCGAGACCGGCGTCGCACTCGACCCCGACGCTCCCGTGTACGGCGTCGCCGGGCAGCCGACCGAGACCTGCCCCGACTGCGGCGGCGACGAGGCAGCGCTCAACGGCGGGCTCACGATCGTCGCGCCGGGCGACGTTGCGGCCCTGCTCGACATGCCGGTCTCCGCCGCCACGCTCGAGGCCTACCGCGAAGGGGCGATGATCATCACCGACGCGCAGTTCGTCACGTCGAGCGGCATGGCGGTGATCACCGAGTGGACCGAGACGAGCCGCGAGCAGTACTACGCAGCCATGAACACGGTCGACTGGGCGGACGCCGACGCGCTCGCGGCGCTGCCCGACCCCGATGCCGAGCACGAACTCCCGGCCGAGCTCATCGAACCGCCGTTCATCTCGTCGAACACGCAGGCGATGGTGAGCCCCGAGACCGCCGAGAGGCTCGGGATCGTGACGATGCCGTCCACCGTGGTCGCCCTGCGCGACGAGCCCCTCGAGACTGCCACGCTCGACCGGATCACCGCCGACGCCGCTGCGACGCGCGTCAGCGAGGGCGCCTACATCGGGGTGAACTACGAAGACGGTCCCGACCCGCAGGAGCCCTGGCTCTGGCTCATCACCGGTGCCGCCATGGTGCTCGTCATCGCGGCGAGCGCGGTGTGCCTCGGCCTCACCCGCTTCGAACGCCGCCCCGACGACGCCACGCTCACCGCGGTCGGCGGGTCGCGGATGCTGCGCCGAGCCATCAACCTCTGGCAGGCGGTGATCGTGGTCGGCATCGGCTCGGTGGTCGGCACGGCCGCCGGGCTCATCCCGGTGTGGGGCACGACGCAGACCTCCGACGGCTATCTGAAGTTCGAGGATGCCCCGTGGCTGCTCCTCTGCCTCCTCGCCGTCGCACTCCCGATTGCGATCGCGCTGGCCGCGTGGCTCGTGCCCCCGCGGCATCCCGACCTCACCCGACGCAACGCGATCGCCTGATCTGAGACGAACCGGCCCCTGCCGGACACACCCTGTATACGAACGTCAGAGAGGACTCCCCCATGACCCCTGCCTCCGCCCCCGCCGACCGCATCTCGCTCCACCCCGTCACCGTCGACCCCGCGGCCCTCGCGCTCCCGCCGACAGAGCCCATAGACATCAGCGAGCTGATCGCCCTCGAAGCATCCCGCACCCGCTGACCCCTTCCCTCGCGAGAATGAGGAGGCGGGGGCGAGGGGCGGCGGCGGGGCATGCTGTCGCCTCCCAGGCGGCACCCACTACCCTTAAGCGTGATCGAAACCGAATCCCCGATCGAGGACGCGGCTGCCGAGCAGCCCGCCGCGATGACATTCGCAGACCTCGGATTGGGCGAAGCGGCGCTGAAGGCGCTGCGCGACGTCGGCTACGAGACCCCCTCCGCCATCCAGGCGGCCACCATTCCGACCCTGCTCGCCGGCCGCGACGTGGTCGGCATGGCGCAGACCGGCACCGGCAAGACGGCGGCGTTCGCCCTGCCGATCATCGACCGCCTCGACGTGTCGCAGAAGAACCCGCAGGCGCTCGTGCTCGCCCCGACGCGCGAGCTCGCGCTGCAGGTGTGCGAGGCGTTCGAGAAGTACGCGTCGCACCTGCGCAACGTCCACGTGCTGCCCGTCTACGGCGGTCAGGGCTACGGCGTGCAGCTGTCGGCGCTCCGCCGCGGCGTGCACATCGTCGTCGGCACCCCCGGCCGCATCATCGATCACCTCGAGAAGGGCACGCTCGACCTCTCCGAGCTGAAGTACCTCGTGCTCGACGAGGCCGACGAGATGCTCAAGATGGGCTTCGCCGAAGACGTCGAGACGATCCTCGCCGAGACCCCCGAGACCAAGCAGGTCGCACTGTTCTCGGCCACCATGCCGGCCACGATCCGCCGCATGTCGAAGCAGTACCTGCACGACCCCGAAGAGATCACGGTCAAGTCGAAGACCACGACGTCGTCGACGATCGCCCAGCGCTACCTGATCACGGCGTGGCAGCAGAAGATGGACGTGCTCACCCGCATCCTCGAAGTCGAGAACTTCGACGGCATGATCATCTTCGGCCGCACCCGCAGCGTCACCGAGGAGATCGCAGAGAAGCTCCGTGCCCGCGGGTACTCCGCCGCGGCCATCAACGGCGACATCGCCCAGGCCCAGCGCGAGAAGACGGTCAACCAGCTCAAGTCGGGCAAGCTCGACATCCTGGTCGCCACCGATGTCGCCGCCCGCGGCCTCGACGTCGAGCGCATCTCACACGTCGTCAACTACGACATCCCCACCGACACCGAGTCGTACGTGCACCGCATCGGTCGCACCGGTCGCGCCGGCCGCTCGGGCGACGCGATCTCGTTCGTGACCCCGAAGGAGCGCTGGCTCGTCAAGGCGATCGAGAAGGCGACCCGCCAGGAGCTCACCGAGATGGCGCTGCCGAGCGTCGACGAGGTGAACGTCACGCGGCTCGCGCGCTTCGACGACCGCATCACCGCGGCCCTCGCCGAGACCGAGCGCGTCGACCGCTTCCGCGACATCGTCGCCCACTACGTGCGTCACCACGATGTGCCCGAGATGGATGTCGCCGCGGCGCTCGCGATCGTGTCGCAGGGCGAGACCCCCCTGCTGCTCGAGCCCGACCCCGAGCCGCAGCGCCGCGAGCGCCCCGACCGCGATCGCGGCGAGCGCAGCGACCGCGACGGCTTCGACCGCGGCCCCAAGCGCGAGCAGCGCACGCCGCGCGAGGGCTTCTCGACCTACCGCATCGCGGTCGGCCGCCGCCAGCGTGTCGAGCCGCGCCAGATCGTCGGCGCCCTCGCGAACGAGGGCGGCCTGCGCCGCGACGACTTCGGCGCGATCCAGATCCGCCCCGACTTCTCGCTCGTCGAGCTGCCCAGCGATCTGCCCCGCGACACGCTCGACCGCCTCGCCGACACCCGCATCTCGGGGCAGCTGATCGAGCTGCGCCTCGACACGGGTCGGCCGCAGCGCCGCGACGGCGACCGCAAGCCCTTCCGCAAGAGCTACGACGACGACCGCCCGCGGCGCGACTTCGGCGACCGGCCCGAGCGCAAGCCGCGCCACAAGCGCGAGGACTGACGCCGCGCCTACGCGGTCGGCGGGGGCTCCTCTCCGGGGAAGGCCCGCACCGCCGCGTCGAGGTCGGAGTAGATGCGGTCGGGAGGGATGCGGGCGCCCAGCCCGTAGCTGTCGAGCGCCGAGAGCACGTCGGTGTCCACCCGCGCGAGGACGAGAGCGATCTGCCGTGCGTCGAGCCAATCGAGGAGCGCGGCGAGGTTCATCCCCGCGGAGTAGTCGACATCGGAGATGCCGGCTCCGTCGAGGATCAGCCACCGCACCCGGTCGGGCGCGGCGTCGACGACCGTCTCCACCTCGTCGGCGAACCGCGTCGCGTTCGCGTAGAACAGGTCGGCGCCGTAGCGGAAGACCACGAGCCCCGGTGCGGTCTGCGCCCCGGGCACGGCCGGGTCGTAGTCGTACCCCTGCTCGCCCCGCACGCGCAGCACGAAGTCGCGCGCGCGGTACTGGCGCTCGACGACGTCGAGCAGCGAGAGCGCGATCGCGAGAACGACTCCCGCGCCGACCCCGACGATGAAGACGGTGAGCGCGGTCGCGAGCGCGATGAGGAACTCGCGCCGGCGGATGCGTGAGATGCGCACGAGCCCGCGGATGTCGATGAGCTCGATGCCGATGACGAACACGACGCCGCCGAGCACCGCCTTCGGCAGATCGGTCAGCAGGTCGGTGAGGAACAGCAGCACCAGCAGGGTCACGACGACGACGGTGAGGTTCGCGACCTGCGTGCGCCCCTTCTGTCCGTCGAGGATCTGGGTCTTCGTCGGCGACCCGTTCACCACGAACGTGCCGCTGATGCCGGCTGCCAGGTTCGCCGCGGCGAGGCCGACGATGTCGCGGTTCACGTCGGCCCGGTCGCCGTGCTTCGCCGCGAAGCTGCGCGACGTCGCGGCGCTCTGGGCGATGATGATGACGAAGCAGGCGAAGGCGGTGGAGAGCACCGCCGGGATGTCGCTCCACCCGACGCCCGCCGGCAGTCCGATCGGCGGCAGGCCGCCCTGGATCGCCCCGACCACCTCGACACCGTAGCCGGAGGCATCCGTCACCGTTGCAAGGGTGAGGAGCCCTACGACCGCGATGATCGCGCCGGGGATCTTCGGCACGAAGAGCTTGAAGGCGTAGATGATCGCGATCGTCGCCGCGCCGTACGCGAGCGTCGGCCACGAGACGGCGCCGAGCGACGTGAGCCACGACCACTGCTGCTCGAACCATCCGCCGGAGCCCTTCGGGACGCCGAGGATGTCGGGGATCTGCCCGGTCGCGACCTGGATGCCGACCCCGGTGAGGAAGCCGATGAGGACGGATGCCGAGAGGAAGTCGCCGATGAAGCCCAGGCGCAGAAGCCGCGCGAGCACGAGCAGCACGCCGCACACCAGCGCGGTGAGACCGCACAGCGCCACCCACTGCGGCGATCCGGGCGTCGCCCCCGAGATGCCCGCGCTGATGAGCCCCGAGGCGAGGATCGCCGCGGTGGCGGAGTCACCGCCGACGACGAGGAGCTTCGACGACCCGAGCAGCGCGAACGCGAGCAGCGGCAGCAGGATCGTGTAGAGGCCGGTGACGATGGGCATCTGCGCGATCGAGGTGTACCCCATCACCTCGGGGATCGCCACGGCGGCGAGCGTGACGCCCGCCAGCACGTCGCGGGCGAGCCACGACGCCTGGTAGCCGCGGAGCGAGACGGGCACGAGGGCTTTCGGCAGTGCCATGGTGGGCGCTCCTCCGGGCTGCGGCGCCCGAGGCCGCCTGGACCCCGGCCACGACCGCGAGCGCACGTGTACGAGATCGTGCGCTCAGTCTGGGGCCTACCCGTGGGTGCGCGCCAGAGGAGCGTGCCCGCGGCTGCATCCGCAGCGCGCACGACGCTGTGGGCGAAACTCCGTGCCCCGCCGTCCACAGCCCACAGCCCGCTCACATCGCGGCCCATAGGATCGATTGCATGGCAGGTTTCTGGGGCAAGCGCAAACGCGAACAAGAAGAACTCGCCGCACAGGACGCCGATCTGGCGCGCCGTGCGAAGACGGCGCTCGTCGCCGCCGACGAGCGCGTGCGCCTCACCTCCGATGAGCTGGTGTTCGCCGATGCCGAACTCGGCAGCGACGCCACGAAAGAGCTGCGCGACGCCGTCGAAGCGGTGCGCACGCACCTGCAGGAGGCCTTCCAGCTGCACCAGCTGAACCACGACGAGATCCCCGACACCCCGCTCGAGCTGCGCACCCGCAACGCCCGCATCGTGCAGCTGTGCGAGTGGGCGGAGGAACTGCTCGACGACCGCACCGAGGCCCTCGCCGAGCGCATCGCCCGCGCGCGCCGCGCACCCGAGATCATCGCGAAGGTGCGGGCGGATGCCGCGCGCCTGCGCACCCACGTGCCGGGTGCCCGCGAGACCGTGCAGCGCCTCGCCGCCCGCTACTCCCCCCATGCTCTCGCGCAGGTGGAGAACAACCCCGCCGAGGCGGAGCAGCTGCTCGGCTTCGCCGAGCACAGCGCATCCGTCGCCGAGCGCCGCCGTGAGGCCGGCCAGCGCGAGCAGGCGAACATGGCGCTCGAGGCCGCGACCGAGGCGGCCCGTCGCGCCGACACGCTCCTCGAAGCGGTCGAGACGTTCGAGGTCGAGGCGCTGCGGGCCGAGTCGACGCTCGCCGCGATCGTCGACGACTCGCGCGAAGATCTGGTCGCCGCGCGAACCGCGCCGCAGGTCCCTGCCGTGACCGCTGCGGTCGCGGCGCTCGACGCCGCGCTGCGCGCCCTGCCGGCAGCCGGGGTGAACACCGACCCGTTCGAGCAGCTCTCGCGCCTGCGCGAGGCGAACAGCGCGCTCGACGCGGCGATCGCGAAGGCGCGGGAGCGCGAGGCACGCCCGATCCCGCCGCTCGAGCACGTCCGCCACGCGATCGACGACGCCGACCGTCAGCTCGCCGTCGCCCGCGACGTGATCGCCGGGCATCGCGGCTGGATCGGAGCCGACGCCCGCACCCGCATCGCCGAGGCCGAGCGCATCCGGGTCGACCTCGACCGCCTCATCGGCACGTCGGCGGCCGCCGCCACGGTCATCGACGAGGACCACCGCGAGCAGGCCTTCGCGATGGCGCGGCGCACCGCCTTCCTCGCGAGCGAGGCGCTGCAGCTCGCCCAGCGCGACATCGACTCGTCCCGGCCGCAGGACGGCTGGGGGCAGCCCGGCTACGGCCAGCAGGGCTACGGCGGCGGCCGCCGCGGCGGCGGCGGGAACGACCTCATGGGCGGCATCCTCGGCGGTCTCGTCATCGGCAGCCTGCTCGACGGCATGTTCGACTGACACCGCGACACGAGAAGACGGATGCCGCGACCTCGAGGCCGCGGCATCCGTCTTCTTCGCTTCTCGCGCTACGAGGCGACAGCCTCGGGCGCCGTCTGCGTCGTCAGTGAGATGACGCCGTAGTCCCAGCCCTTGCGCCGGTAGACGACGCTCGGCTGATCGGTGCGCGCGTCGACGAACAGGAAGAAGTCGTGGCCGACCAGCTCCATGCGGTCGACGGCCTCTTCGACCGACATCCACTCCGCGTCGAACTCCTTCGTGCGGATCACGACGGGGGTGTAGTCGGCTTCGTCCTCGTTGCCGGTGATGATCGGGATCTCTCCGGTCGCGACGGCCCGGATGACGTCGACGGATGCCGGTTGCAGATCGATCCCCTGAATGGAACCGCTTTCCTTCTTGAACTTCGCGCCGCGCGGGTGCTGGCGGGCGTCGACCCGCTTGTCCTTCGCACGACGCAGCTGTTCGCACAGCTTGTCGACCGCGAGGTCGAGCGCGGCGAACTTGTCGCCGTCGGTCGCCTCGGCCCGGACGATCGGGCCCTTGCCGTTGAGCGTCAGCTCCACCGTGTCGTCCTCGACACGGCCGTTGTGATACGCGCGATGCGTGACCTTGACATCCACGCGTTGCGCGCGCGGGGCGAGGTGTTCGATGCGGGCGGACTTCTCTTCAACGACGGAGCGGAATCGATCTGTGATTCCCACTCCCACGCCGACGATGCTGGTTTCCATCCCCTGACCTCCTTGTTCCGGTCCACCCGGCCAAGGGCGGACCTTCAGTCGCCTTGTCTCCCCCACGGTAGCCCGCGGTTCGGACTCTGTCACCTGTGAGTTTCGAATGCGTCGCTATGCTCCGCTCCTCCTCCTCGGCGGCGCGGTGTGGCGGCCACCGCGGCGATCCCCGCGATCTCCGCTCCCGCCTCGCGCAGCGCGCGGCACGCCTCGGCGAGGGTCGCTCCGGTGGTCACGACGTCGTCGACGACCACCACCCGACGCCCGTGCACGCCGCGCGCACGCAGACTCCCCGCGACGTTGTCGCGTCGCTCGGCGCGCCCGAGGCCGCGCTGGTCGGATGCCTGGCGCACGGGCACCAGCGCGCGGGTCACGCGGAGTCCGGCGCGCCGCGCGATCAGATCGGGGACGCGGAATCCGCGCCTGCGGAACGATGCCCGCGTGGTCGGCACCGGCACGACGAGGACCTCGATTGCCTCCCAGCCGAGGCAGCGACCGACGCCTGCGGCGAGAGCCGGTGCGAGTGCCCGCGCCAGCCCCACTCGTCCGTCCTCCTTCACCGCACGCAGCACGCGCGCCGGCTCGGCGTCGAAGGTCAGTCCCGCCCACGCCGTGCCGGCGCCACCGGGCAGCAGCACCGGCACCGGCGCCGGGTCGAGTGCTGCGCGGCAGGCGTCGCACAGCGCGGTGTCGGGCTCCCCGCATCCTGCGCAGTCCACCGCGACGATGTACGCGAGCGCGTCGAAGAGGGTCTCGCGCACGATCGATGCCGCATCATCCATGACGCCACGGTGCCGCGTCGCGACGAGCCTGCACGCCGACGAGGCTGCCACAGGGGACGACGGCTCCGCGGCGCTGTCTGGGGAGGAGCGGCCGCTACTGTCCGGCGCCCTGCTCCGGAGAGCCCTGCTGCGTCGCGAGCGTGTCGACGTCCGTCGCGGTCTGCTCCCACGTCGTCGACCGCTTCACGAAGAGCACGCCGTCGTCGTCGAGCAGGCGCACCGAGGCCACCGAGGTCGACCCCGCGATCTGCACCATCACCCCGGCTGCGGCAGTCGTGCTCGACGGGCCTCCGACGACCTGCTCGAGTACGGTCGAGCCGTCCTCCGCGCGTGTGAGCGCGCCCACGGTTACGTCGTCGAGCCAGGCGAGCCCGACCGGCGCACCGCCGGCGACGCCGAGTTCGATCGGATCGCCCAGGCGCACCGGAACCCCCGCCTCGTCACGCTCGATCCCCGCGGCCCAGACGGCGACGCGTCCGGCGGTCGACACGAGAGCGGCGATCCGCGACCCGTCGCGCGAGACGGCCATCGCGACGACGGTGCCCGCACCGGGCCAGGCTCCTGCCACCTCGATGCGCTGACCCTCGAGCGTGAAGGCGACCACGTCGGACGGGTGGTCTCGCGGCACGCTCCACACCGTGCCGGCGGGGTCGATGGACGGGTCGATCAGGGCGGGTCGCTCGTCGAGGACCACTGCGCCACCGCTCTCGGCGTCGAGGCGCACCACGTGTCCGTCAGCGAGGAGCGCGGTCGCGTAGTCGCGCTCGGCACCGACCTGCACGGCCACGGCGTCGACCGCGCCGACCGCCTGCGAGAGCCCCGGGATCGGCTCGATCGTGTCGCCGGTGAGGAACCCGAAGCCCTCGGCGTTCTGCACGAGCGGAACGCCGGCGACGCGGGTCGAGCGGGTGTCGACGACGGAGGCCGCCACCGGTGCCGAGTCGACCTCCATCTCGACCGAGGTCACCCCGGTCGTGGCCAGGCTCGCCTCGAGCTGGGTGAGCATGCGGTCGAGCGTGTCGGCGTCGAGCGAGAGTGCGGCCCCACTGAGCTCCACCTCGGCGGTGGATCCGGCGGTCGTCGGCACCGCCGGCACTGCCGACACCGAGTCGGGGAAGAACGAGTAGACGGATGCCGCGAGCCAGTCGCTCGGCTCCTGGTTCACGAGGGCGTCGGTCACCCGGCTCGCCGCGTTCTCGACCGGGAACCAGCGCACGTCCGGCACGAGGTACTGCCACGACTGGTCGAAGTAGAACACCGCGTAGCGGTGGAACACACTGGGGAAGAAGTCGCGGCTGAGCACGATCCCGTCGGGCGCCTCGGTGATCCGCCACTCGCCGTCGGATTGCCGCGCGAGCTCGAACGAGAGCGTCCGGGTGCCGGCCTCGACACGCTGATAGGTCCCGCGCGCGTCGACCGTCGCTGTGGCGATCAGCGACATGTCGACGTGACCCTCCTGCGCGGCCGTGGTCACCCGATCGCCCGACATGTCGACGATGACGCCGGCCTGCGGGTTCCACTCCGTGTCGGGGGCGAGGAACTCGCGCGCACGGTCCCACTGTCCGTTGCCCCCCGGGCCGGTGCCGGCCCGGATGAACCCCTCCACGATCTGCTCGGGCGAGGCGCCGGGCTGCGGTCGGTCGGGGATGAAGACGTACTCCGGCTGCGACGACGTCTCGCCCGGGGCGAGGCCCGGGTTCACCGGGCTGCTCGAGGGGAGCCCGGCGCACGCGGCGAGGCAGGCTGCGGCCGCCGCGGCGAGAGCGAGGGCGGCGACGCGGCGCATCCGGATCACGATGTCTCTCCTCTGCGCGCGCGGTCGCCGTCGACGAGGCGGAGATCCTCGACGCCGTCGAGCTCGCCCACGTCGAGCACGTCGATCGGCTGGGTGAGGCCGAGGTCGTCCATCCCCGGCGTCGCCTCGTCGCCGGGATCGATCGCCAGCGGGCTGCGCCCGACGGGCGATCCCGGCTGACGCGGGAGCGTGAGCACGAAGTTGGTGCCACGACCGAGTTCCGACCACACCGCGAGCTCGCCGCCGTGCAGGCGCGCATCGCCGATCGCGATCGAGAGACCGAGGCCGGTGCCGCCGATCGTGCGCTTGCGCGACGGGTCGGCGCGCCAGAACCGGTCGAAGACGCGTCCGACGTCTTCGGCCCGCATCCCGAGCCCGTAGTCGCGCACGCCGAGGGCGACGGCGTCGTGATCCGAGTCGACCGTGACCACGATCGGCCGGGCCTCGCCGTGCTCGATCGCGTTGCCGATGAGGTTGCGCACGATGCGCCGCACCCGCCGAGGGTCCATGTCGACCGGCGAGTAGCCGCCGGGCGCGACGAGGCGCACGTCGCTCCCGTGCTGCTCGGCGAGCTGATGCATCGAGCCGATGACGTCTTCCGCGAGGTGCGCGAGGCTCGTGGGCTCGAGCTCCAGCTGAACCGAGCCCGCGTCGTACCGGCTGATCTCGAGCAGGTCGGTCAGCAGGGTCTCGAAGCGCTGCACCTGGGCGTTGAGGAGCTCGGCGGCCCGCGCGGTCGACGGGTCGAAGGCATCGCGCTGGTCGTTGATCATGTCGGCGGCGAGGCGGATCGTCGTCATGGGCGTGCGGAGCTCGTGCGACACGTCGCTGACGAATCGCTGCTGCACGAGCGAGAGGTCGGCGAGCTCCTTGATCTGCGATTCGATGCTGTCGGCCATGGCGTTGAACGACCGCCCCAGGGTGGCGAGCTCGTCCTCGCCGCGCACGTCGAGCCGCACCCCCAGCTCGCCCGCGGCGAGCTTCGCGCTGGTGTCGGCGGCCTCCGAGATCGGGCCCGTGACCGAACGCAGCACGAACCACGCGATCGCGCTGATGAGCAGCACGAGTCCGATGCCGGCGAACCAGAGCGTGCCCTGCACGAAGCGGAGGGTCTGCGAGGCGTCTGCGAGGTCGTACGCGAAGTACAGCTCGTACGGGCCGACCTCGGGCACGTCGAGCTGCTGGCCGACGATGATGCCCGGGATGTCGGATCCGTCGTCGGTGGGGAGCGCGACGGACTGCCACCACTGCTGATCGGCGCCGTCCTCGAGCTGCACGCGATCGCGCAGGCCGGCGCTGATGAGCGCCTCGGCGCGCGTGTCGCTCGCGAAGTTCTGTGGGGCGATCGGGGTCTGCGGCCCGATGCGGAACGCCGCGTACATGTCGGCGCCCGACTGGCGCGAGAGCGTGCCCTGCACGCTCGTCATGAGGTTCTGCAGCTGCACCGCGTCACCCTGCACCGTGGCGCTGTCGAGCGTCGCCTGCGCGGTCGTCGTCGCGCGCTGCGCATCGGCGAGCGCCTGCTGCAGGCGGGAGTCGAACAGGTCGTCGCGGATGAGCAGCGCCATGACCACGCAGGCGACCGTCACCGCGAGCGCGGTGAGCGCGAGGGTGACCAGGAGCGTGCGGAACCGCAGTGAGCGCCGCCACAGGCTCGACAGGGTCTCCGGCCACGAGCGCCAGTCCCGCCATCCGGCGGATCCGGATGCCGCGACCCGCGCAGTCGCGGTCGTCACCGCCACCTCACACCACGGCGCCGGCGCGGTATCCGACGCCGCGCACCGTCGTGACGATCTTCGGGTTGTCGGGGTCCTGCTCGATCTTCGCCCGCAGCCGCTGGACGTGCACGTTCACCAGGCGCGTGTCGGCCTTGTAGTGGTATCCCCACACCTGCTCGAGCAGCATCTCTCGCGAGAAAACCTGCTGCGGCTTCGACGCGAGGGCGACGAGCAGCTCGAACTCGAGCGGGGTGAGTGCGATCGGTCCGTCGCCGCGGCGCACCTCGTGCGCGGCGACGTCGACCGTGAGGTCGCCGATGCGCAGCGATTCGCCGGCCTGCTGACCGCCGGGGCGCAGACGGGTGCGGATGCGCGCGACGAGCTCCTTCGGGTTGAAGGGCTTGACGATGTAGTCATCGGCACCCGACTCGAGTCCCTTGACGACGTCGGCGGTGTCGGTGCGCGCGGTGAGCATGATGATCGGCACGCCCGACTCGGCGCGGACGCGGGTGCAGATCTCGATGCCGTCCATGCCCGGGAGCATGAGGTCGAGGAGGATGAGGTCGGGTCGCTCGGTGCGCCAGGCGTCGACGGCCTTGGCGCCGTCGGCGCAGAATGCGGTGTCGAACCCCTCCGTGCGCAGCACGATGCCGATCATCTCGGCGAGGGCGGTGTCATCGTCGACCACCAGGATGCGTGAAGTCATTTCGCGCGTTCGTCCTTCTGTCCGTCACGGCACGAGAACAGCGGGCGGTCCCCATGCGCTCCCCCAGAGTAGTCGACACGGCCTGTGGGACGGCCGAAGGCGCGGTGGGGATCCACCGAACGCGGGCGCGCGCCACTTCGCCGTTGTGACACGATGAGAGGACCCGCGCGAGGCCCGCTCGGGTTCGTCGCGACCCGGAGGGGGACGGCACGTGACCGCATACCCGGCGTGGACGCCGGCATCTCGCCCGGGCATCATCCCGCTGCATCCGCTGTCGTTCGGCACGATCCTCGGTCGGTCGTTCGCCGCGCTGCGGCAGAACCCGAAGGTGCTGCTCGGCTTCGCCATGGTCGTGCAGACCGTGGCCTACCTGGTCGTCATCGGCCTGGTCGCCGCGATCGCGGGCGTGTCGTTCTCACGACTCGACACGGTCGCGCCGGGCACCGAGGAGTTCGAGACGATCATGGCGGGGTCGATCGCGATCACCGCGATCGCCGGCCTCGTGCTCGGGCTCGCGGCGGGCGTGCTCGGCGTCATCGTGCAGGGCATCGTCGTCATCGAGGTGACCCATGCCGCGGTCGCCGAGAAGCTCGCCCTCGGCGCACTCTGGCGGCAGCTGCGCCCCGCGGTGTGGCGTCTGATCGGCTACACGGCCCTCCTGGTCGGCGCCCTGCTCGCCGCGATCGCGCTGCTGACCCTGGGGCTCGTCGCAATCGGCCTGGCCGCGCTCCCCGTCGCGATCGGGCTGACCGTGCTCGTCATCCTGGGCGCCATCCCGCTGGTGTGGTGGCTGACCATCAAGCTGCTCCTCGCGCCGGCGGCCATCATCATCGAGCGCGCGACGATCACCGGCGCCATCGCGCGGTCGTGGACCCTGACACGCGGGCGCTTCTGGCCGGCGCTCGGGGTGATCCTGCTGATCTCGCTGGTGTTCGGCGCGGTCGCACAGGTCGTCAGCCTTCCGATGTCGTTCCTGTCGGCCGGCCTCGGCACGATCATCGCGCCGACGGGTGAGCCCACGACCACCGAGATCATCGGACTCGTGGTCGGTCTCCTCGCGACACAGGCGATCACGCTGCTGCTGCAGGCCGTGCTCCTGGTCGTGCAGTCGTCGGCGACCGCCCTCATCTACATCGACGCGCGGATGCGCCGCGAAGGGCTCGATCTCGATCTGCTCGCGTACGTCGAGCGTCGCGATGCGGGCTCGACCGGGCTCGCCGACCCGTTCGTGCAGAACATCGGCCGCGTGGTCGCGCCCCGCGCCGCCGCCGTGTACGCCGCTCCCGGCTACACGCCCGCCGGCCCTCCTCCGCCCGGGTACCCCGCGGCGAGCTACGGGCCGCCCCCCGCGGGCTCCTCCGCGCCTCAGCCGGGTTACGGGGTTCCGGCGGGCTACGCCGTGCCGCCTCAGCCGGGCTACACGGCAGCGCCTCCTCCCGGGTACGCAGCAGCCCCTCCTCCCGGCTACGCACCTGCACCTCTGTCCGGCTACGCAGCTGCACCTGAGCACACCGCCGCGGCCCCCGTTCCTGCTGCCGACTCCGTCGAGCCCGCGCCGACGATCTGGGCGGCGCCCGGTTCCTCCGGCGCCGACAGCGCAGGCCCGACGGCGTGATCCCGACGATCGGCCGGCACCTCGTCGAGGCCGCTCCCCTCATCCCCGACCGCGACGAGGCGCGCGAGTGGGCCGAGCGCGAGCTCTCCGATCCCGTCTATCAAGCCGCCGAGCCGACGCCGGTCGATCGCATCGCCCGGGCCGTCGGCGAGTTCTTCGTCAACCTCTTCAACCCCGATCTCTCCGGCGGATGGGGGCCGGCGTTCGCCCTCGTCGCCGCCGTCGTCGTCGTCATCGTCGTCGTCGCGGCCTTCCTCGTCTGGGGCGTCCCCCGCGCGAGCGGGCGCGCCGCAGCGCGGACCGGCGAGCTGTTCGGAGAACCCGAGGGGCGCTCGGCCACCGAGCTGCGCCGAGCCGCCGAGGCCCACGCAGGACGGGGCGAATGGGAGCAGGCGATCATCGTGCGCGTCCGGGCGATCGCCCGCAGCTGCGTCGAACGCGGCGTCGTCGACACGCCTCCGGGCGCGACGGTGCACGCCTTCGCCCGCGCCGCCGGACGCGTGTTCCCCGACTCGGCCGACGAGCTCGAGCGCGCCGCGACGGCGTTCGACGATGTGCGCTATCTGCGGCGCCCGGGCTCGGCCGAGCTCTACCGTCGCGTCTCGACCGTCGACGACGCCGTGAGGGACGCCCGCCCCGCGCCGAAGGACGCGGTGCCCGCATGAGCTTCGCCGCGCCACCGACGAAGAGCCGCACCCGCGGCGTCGCCGCATGGATCGGCATCGCCGTGGTGCTCCTCGCGGTCGGCGCCGTCGGCGCGGTGATCACGCAGGCCGCGGAGTGGGCCGAGCGCGGTTCGCTCGATCCCGAATCCGCCGGACCGACCGGAACGCGCGCGCTCGTCGAGGTGCTGCGCGACCACGGCGTCGAGGTGGTCGTCGCGCGCGACCGCGCCGCGGCATCCGCAGCCCTCGCCGGGGGCACCGCGACGCTGGTGCTCCCCGACGCGCCCGCCCTCTCCGACGATGCGATCGAGGCCCTCGCCGCCGACGCCACCGATGTCGTGCTGATCGATCCGCGGGCGCGGACCCTCGACCTCTTCTTCCCGGGTGCCGAGCCCGCCGGGGTCGCCGGGGTCGCCGAGGTCGACCCGGCGTGCGCCGACGACACCGCCGTGCGCGCCGGCGCCGTCGCCCCGGGCGCCGTCTTCCGCCCAGCCGGTGGCGACATCGTGCGCTGCTACCCGTCGGGCGACGCATTCGGGATGCTGGCCGACGACTCCGTCGCCGCACTCGACGCGACTGTCGTCTTCACCAACGAGCATCTCGCGACGGGCGGCAACGCGGCCCTCGCGATCGGTCTGCTCGGCGAGCACCCGCGCGTGGTCTGGTACGTGCCCGGTCTTCTGGACACCGACCTCGAGAACGCCGATCCGTCGCTGGGCGAGCTGACGCCGCCCTGGGTGAGCCCCGTCATCGTGCTGCTCCTCGTCGCGGGCGTCGCGGCTGCGATCCACCGCGGCAGGCGATTCGGCCCGCTCGTCGCCGAGCGGCTCCCGGTCACCGTGCGCGCCGCAGAGACCACCGAGGGGCGTGCGCACCTCTACGCCCGCGCCCGCGATGCCGTGCACGCCGCCGACCAGCTGCGCCTGGGCTCGCTCACCCGCATCGGCGCACTCGTCGGCCTCGGCGCGACGGCGTCGGCCACGGAGATCGCCGACGCTGCCGCCGCCGTGACCGGCAGGGACCGGCGTGTCGTGCGCGGCATCCTCATCGACGACCTGCCCCGCGGCGACGGAGACCTCGTCGCCCTCGCACAGCGCATCCGCCAGCTCGAAGACGCCGTGCGCGCGGCGATCCGCCCGGAAGGACACCCACAGTGACAGAGACCACCCCCGCAGCCGCGGTTCCGTCGACCGCCGAGACCGCCGCGCCGGTGACCGCTGACGACGCGGCGCTGCGTGAGGCGATGAACCGCGTGCGGATCGAGGTCGGCAAGGCCGTCGTCGGGCAGGACGGCACCGTCACCGGCGTGCTCATCGCCCTCCTCGCGCGCGGCCACGTGCTGCTCGAGGGCGTGCCGGGCGTCGCCAAGACGCTGCTCGTGCGCGCGTTCTCCGCCGCGCTCGGGCTCGACACCCGCCGCATCCAGTTCACCCCCGACCTGATGCCCGGAGATGTGTCGGGGTCTCTCGTGTACGACGCCCGCGCGGGCGAGTTCGAGTTCCGCGAGGGTCCGATCTTCACCAACATCGTGCTCGCCGACGAGATCAACCGCACGCCGCCCAAGACGCAGGCAGCGCTCCTCGAGGCGATGGAGGAGCGGCAGGTCTCGACCGACGGTGTCACCCGGCCGCTCCCAGACCCCTTCCTCGTCGCGGCGACGCAGAACCCCGTCGAGCACGAAGGCACCTACACGCTCCCCGAGGCGCAGCTCGACCGCTTCCTCCTCAAGCTCGTCGTCGAGGTGCCCACACGCGACGCCGAGCTCGCCGTGCTCCGCCGCCACGCGAGCGGGTTCGATCCCCGCGATCTCGCAGCCGCAGGCCTGCGCGCCGCGGCCACCGCAGACGAGATCCGGGCGGCGCAGCGGGCCGCGGCATCCGTCGCCGTCTCCGACGACCTGCTCGGCTACGTCGTCGACCTCGCGCAGGCGACCCGCCGGAGCCCGTCCGTTCAGCTGGGCGTGAGCCCCCGCGCCGCGACCGCGCTCCTCGCCGCGGCGAAGGCGTGGGCCTGGCTCGGCG
The DNA here is from genome assembly GCF_017831975.1 of Microbacterium terrae. Lineage (NCBI taxonomy): Bacteria > Bacillati > Actinomycetota > Actinomycetes > Micrococcales > Microbacteriaceae > Microbacterium > Microbacterium terrae. The sequence continues at coordinate 2,112,305 of NZ_JAFDSS010000001.1, forward strand.
GCTACCCCGCGATCACGCCCGACCACGTGCAGACCATGCTCGTTCCCACGTGGCGCCACCGCATCCGGCTGCGCCCCGATGCGGAGCTCGAAGGCGTGTCGGTCGACGCCGTGCTCGGCTCGGTCGTGCAGCAGACCCCCGTCCCGCTCTGATGCACCTCACCGCCCGCGCAGCACTCCTCGTCGCCGTCGGCGCCGTGCCCGTCGTGCTGCTCGCCGCGGCGGGCGTCGATGCGTGGGCGGCCGCTGCGGGGTGGATCGTGCTGTGCCTGGTGCTCGTGCTCGCCGATGCGATCGCCGCCCCCGATCCGCGCCGTATCGAGGTGTCGCGCGATGTGCCGCGGCGCGCACTGCTCGGTCAGCAGGTGGTGGCCGAGGTGCGGCTGCGCAACACCGGGTCGCGCACCGTGCGCGGGCGCGTCCGCGACGCCTGGCAGCCGACCGCGGGGGCACCGGCGGACCGCATCCGCATCATCGTCCCGCCTGGCGAGAGCCGCAGTATCCGGGTGCCGCTCCTCCCCCGCCGCCGTGGCGAGCTCACCAGCCGGTTCGTCGTCGTCCGCTCCGACGGGCTGTTGCGCCTCGCCGGGCGCCAGGCCCGGCTCGAGAGCCTCGGCGCGCTGCCCGTGCTGCCGCCCTTCACTGCGCGCCGGCACCTTCCGTCGCGCCTCGCGCGCCTGCGCGAACTCGACGGCAGCACCAGCGTGCAGGTGCGCGGACAGGGCACCGAGTTCGACAGCCTCCGCGAGTACGTGCGCGGCGACGACGTGCGCTCCATCGACTGGCGCGCGACGGCCCGGTCGTCCACCACGATGCTGCGCACCTGGCGTCCGGAGCGCGACCGCCATGTCGTGATCGTCATCGACACCGGGCGCACCGCCGCCGCCCGCGTCGGCGACGGGGTGCGGATGGATGCCGCGATCGAGGCCGCGCTGCTGCTCGCCGCGCTCGCCCAGCGCGCCGGCGACCACGTGCACCTGGTGATGTTCGACCGTGCGGTGCGCGCGCGGGTGAGCCGCGTCGACGGACCCGGGCTCCTTCCGGCGCTCGTCGATGCGATGGCGCCGGTCGAGCCGCAGCTCATCGACACCGACTGGGATGCCGCGTTCGCGCAGGTGCGTTCGCTCACGAGCCGTCCGTCGCTCGTCGTGCTGCTCACCGCCCAGGATTCGCCCGACGCCGCCCGCGGGTTCCTCGGATCGCTCGGTGCGCTGACCGCCCGCACGCGGGTGCTCGTCGGCACGGTCACCGACGAGCCCGTCACCTCCCCCGAGCGGCCGGATGCGGCGGACGTGTACCGCCTCGCGGCGGTCGAGCGGGCGACCCGTGACGCGCGGGTGACCGCAGCGGCGATGGCGCGGGCGGGTGCCGAATCGCTGACCGGATCGCCCGACGACCTGCCGCCGCGCATCGCGGACCGCTACCTCGCCCTGAAGGCGGCCGGCCGACTCTGAGGTGGTTCGACGGCCTCCCGCCGTCGGAGTACGTCCGGTGACACTTGGGGCAACATCCGTCGAGCCTGCTGAGAAAGTGCTGAGAACCGCGCTACTCTCACGGCCGAGGAAAGGAGTCCGCCATGACGGATACCACCACCGAGCCCAAGACCTCGACCAAGCTCGTCGCCGAGGCGCTCGGAACGATGCTGCTCGTCTTCGGAGGCGTCGGCACTGCACTGATCGCATCCGCGTTCCCGTACGACGACCCCGCCAACCCGCTCGGTGTCGGCTTCGTGGGCGTCGCGCTCGCGTTCGGCCTCACCGTCGTGGTGGGCGCCTACGCGTGGGGCCCCGTGTCGGGCGGCCACTTCAACCCCGCGATCACGCTGGGCCTCGCCGCCTCCGGCCGGTTCCCCTGGAAGGACACGGTCGCCTACATCGTCGCCCAGCTGATCGGCGGTGTGGTCGCGACGAGCCTCATCGTGCTCATCGGCGTCTACGGTCCGGGCACCTGGCTCGCCGACGCGATGAACGGCGGGTTCGCCTCGAACGGCTTCGGCGACGCCTCGCCCGGCGGCTTCGGCCTGGGCGCCGCGATCGTGGTCGAGGTGCTTCTCACGGCGTTCTTCGTGCTGATCATCCTGGGCGTCACGCACCCCACGCGCGGCAATGCGCTGCTCGCGCCGCTCGCGATCGGCCTGACGCTGACGCTCATCCACCTCATCTCGATCCCGGTCGACAACACGTCGGTGAACCCGGCGCGCTCGATCGCCGCGGCGATCTACGGCGGAACCGAGGCACTGTCGCAGCTGTGGGTCTTCATCGTGTTCCCGATCGTCGGCGGCCTCATCGCCGGCTGGGTGCACCGTGCCCTGCTCGAGAAGACTCCGGCTCCTCCCGCTGAGGAGACGGCGCGCGTCGAGCTCTGAACCCGTCCCGCACGCGGAAGCGGCCCGCCCCCTCGGGGACGGGCCGCTTCTGCGTGCGGGATCTCTCGGATCAGACCAGGTCGAACCGGTCGAGCTCGGTGACCTTGCCCCACGCGCGGGCGAAGTCGCGCACGAACTTCTCGGTCGCGTCGTCGGAGGCGTAGACCTCGGCGACGGCGCGCAGCTCGGAGTTCGACGAGAACACCAGGTCGGTGCGCGTGCCGATGCCGACCTTCTCGCCCGAACCGTCCTTCGCGCCGGCGAACGCGTGCTTGCCCGGGTCGAGCGGACGCCAGGTGGTGCCGAGGTCGAGCAGGTTCACGAAGAAGTCGTTCGTGAGCACACCGGGGCGGTCGGTGAACACGCCGTACTCCGACCCGTCGTAGTTGGCGCCGAGCACCCGGAGGCCGCCGACGAGCACGGTGAGCTCGGGCGCCGACAGGGTGAGCAGGTTGGCCTTGTCGACGAGCAGGTACTCGGCGGGCAGCTCGGCGAGCGGGCCGTAGTAGTTGCGGAAGCCGTCGGCCGCGGGCTCGAGGTACTCGAACGACTCGACGTCGGTCTGCTCCTGCGAGGCGTCGGTGCGGCCCGGGTGGAACGTCACCTCGACCTCGACACCGGCATCCGCTGCCGCCTTCTCGACAGCCGCGTTGCCCGCCAGCACGATGAGATCGGCGAGCGAGACCTGCTTGCCGTCGGCACGGTCGGCGTTGAACTCCGCCTGCACGCCCTCGAGCGCGCCGAGCACCTTGGCGAGCTGGGCGGGGTTGTTGACCGCCCAGTCCTTCTGGGGTGCGAGACGGATGCGGGCGCCGTTGACGCCGCCGCGCTTGTCGCTGCCGCGGAACGACGAGGCCGCCGCCCACGTGGTCGACACGAGCTCGGAGACGGAGAGTCCCGACTCGAGGATCCGCGCCTTGAGCGCCGCAGCGTCGGCGGAGTCGATCAGCTCGTGGTCGACGGCCGGCACGCGGTCCTGCCAGATGAGCTCTTCAGCCGGCACCTCGGGGCCGAGGTAGCGCTCGATCGGGCCCATGTCGCGGTGGGTCAGCTTGAACCACGCGCGGGCGAACGCGTCGGAGAACGCGGCAGGGTCCTCGGCGAACCGCTTCGAGATCTCGCCGTAGGCGGGGTCGAAGCGCAGCGCGAGGTCGGTGGTGAGCATGCGGGGCTCGCGGCGACCGCCCGAGTGGGCGAGCGGCACCATGTCGGCTCCGCCGCCGTTCTTCGGACGCCACTGGTTCGCACCGGCGGGGCTCTGGAACAGCTCCCACTCGTACGCGAACAGGATGTGGAAGAACTCGTTGTCCCAGCGGGTCGGGTGGTAGGTCCAGGTGACCTCGAGTCCCGACGTGATCGAGTCGTCGCCCTTGCCGCTGGCGTACGAGTTCGCCCAGCCGAGACCCTGCTCCTCGATGCCGGCGGCCTCGGGGTTGTCGCCGACGTGCGAGTCGGATGCCGCACCGTGGGTCTTGCCGAAGGTGTGACCACCGGCGATCAGCGCGACAGTCTCCTCGTCGTTCATCGCCATGCGCGAGAACGTCTCGCGGATGTCGCGTGCCGCGAGAAGCGGGTCGGGGTTGCCGTTCGGGCCCTCGGGGTTGACGTAGATGAGACCCATCTGCACCGCGGCGAGCGGCTTCTCGAGGTCGCGGTCGCCCGAGTAGCGCTTGTCGTCGAGCCACGTCGTCTCGGGACCCCAGTACACGTCGTCGTCGGGCTCCCACACGTCGGGGCGGCCGCCCGCGTAGCCGAAGGTGTCGAAGCCCATCGACTCGAGCGCGACGTTGCCGGCGAGGATCATCAGGTCGGCCCACGAGATGGACTGGCCGTACTTCTTCTTCACGGGCCAGAGCAGGCGACGGGCCTTGTCGAGGTTGACGTTGTCGGGCCACGAGTTCAGCGGGGCGAAGCGCTGCTGGCCGGCGCCGCCGCCGCCACGGCCGTCGGTGACGCGGTAGGTGCCCGCCGAGTGCCACGCCATGCGGATCATGAGGGGTCCGTAGTTGCCGAAGTCAGCCGGCCACCAGTCCTGGCTCGTCGTGAGCGTCTCGGCGATGTCGGCCTTGACCGCGGCGAGATCGAGCGCCTCGAACGCCGCCGTGTAGTCGAACTCCTCGCCGAGCGGGTTGGCGACGGCGGGGTTCTTCGCGAGCACCTTGAGGTTCAGCTGGTTCGGCCACCACACCCGGTTCGCCGACCCGGCGGTGGGGTGCGGCTGCGAGGTGTGGACGACGGGGCACCCACCGGCAGGGTTCGGCTCGTCGGTCACCGTGACGGACTGATCGGTGGGGTTCTCTTCGCCGCCGATGCCTGCGGCGTCGTGATCGGTCATGATCTTCCTTCCTGAGGGGGTCTGATGGTCATCGGTCGCGTGCAGCCGAGGCGCACGCGGGGCACAGCCCCCAGAACGTCACCTCGGCCACCTGGACGGTGTAGCCGTGGCTGTCGGAGGGCGTGAGGCAGGGGGCGGGACCGACCGCGCAGTCGACGTCCTCGACGGCGCCGCATCCGGTGCACACCAGGTGGTGGTGGTTGTCGTCGACGCGCAGCTCGAACAGCCCCGGACGGCCCGCCGGCTCGATGCGGCGCACGAGACCGGCGTCGACGAAGTCGGTGAGGGCGTTGTAGACGGACTGCAGGCTCGACTGCGGCACATAGCGACGGGCGAGCTGGAACACCTCGTCGGCGCTCACGTGCGGCTTGGCCCGGAGCGCCTCGACGACCGCGCGTCGGGAGTCGGTGACGCGCAGGCCCGCACCGCGGAGCAGTTCGCTCGCGTCGAGGTGGGGAGGGGCTGTCGTCACCCCTTCAGCCTAGCCTTGTTTTGATCAATTCAAAACAATGGTGTGGCGGTCCAGCGCGCGAAATCTCGGTGAACGGATGCCGCGGTCTGACTCGTGCACCCCCTGCGGATCATCCGGCGACGAGCGTGGGCGTGCCCGCCTCGTACTCGGTGAGGTCGCCCGTCTCGCCGAGCCGCCGCGCTCGCCCTCCGACGACCAGCATGTAGGTCAGGAACAGGCCGAGCGCGACCGCCCCGATGCCGATCTTGATCCACCAGGGCCACGGCTGCGCGGTGACGAACCCCTCGATGAGCCCGGCGACCGCGAGCGCGAGCACGAGACCGATAGCCACCGTCGCCAGTGCCCTCCCCTCCGCGGCGAGCGACTCGCCGCGGCTGCGCGCGCCGGGCGCGACCCACGACCAGAAGATGCGCAGGCCGGCGGCGCCCGCGACGAAGATGCAGGTCAGTTCGAGCAGCCCGTGCGGGAGGATGTACAGCAGGAAGACGTCGCCGCGGTCGAAGGCCAGCATGATCGCAGCGGCCGTGCCGACCCCCACCGCGTTCTGCACGAGCACCATGATCGGCCAGACCCCGGTGATGCCGAACATCACGCACTGCGCGGCGATCCAGGCGTTATTGGTCCACACCGTCCCGGCGAACACGGCTGCCGGGTTCTCGCTGTAGTAGTCGGTGAAGTCGTTCTCGGCGTACTGCTCGAGTCCGGCGCTCGGACCGAGGCTCGCCACGAGCGCCGCGTCGCTCGAGACCCAGAGCGCGACGGTGGTCCCCACCACGATGAAGGCGCCCGCGATCACCAGGGTGATCCAGCGCAGCCGGTGCAGCGCCGCGGGCAGCTGCAGCACGAAGAACCGCGGGATCTGCCGCATCGGGTTCTCGGCGGTGCCCGTCAGCCGAAGTCGGGCCCGCGCGAGCATCGTCGACACATGGTCGCCCTGCGGCGTTCGGCCGGCCGACGTCTTGATGTCGGCGAGATCGGCGGATGCCGCCCGGTAGCGAGCCACGAGCTCGTCGACCTCGGCGCCGGTGAGGCGACGTGCGCGACTGAGCTCGTCGAGCCTCGCCCACTCCGCGCGCCGCGCGGCAGTGAGGGCGTCGAGGTCCATGTGCTTGACTCTACCCATGCCCACCGAAGGATCATCGATCGTCGAGATCCATCAGGACGAGGTGCTCACCGGCGAAGCCGTGGCACTCGACGTGCAGCCGCTGTCGTTCTTCTTGCGCGCGCTCGGTGTGCTCATCGACATGCTCCTCGGCGTCGCCGTGCTCGTGCTGTTCAGCTTCGCCCTGTCGTGGCTCGGCGGCGCGGGCCTCCTCGACGCCGCCGTCGCCCCGATCCTCACGATCGTGGTGGTGGTGACCGTCACCGTGATCCTCCCGACCGCGGTCGAGACCGCCAGCGGCGGCCGCAGCCTCGGCAAGCTCGCGGTCGGCGGGCGCATCGTGCGATCCGACGGCGGCGGCACCGGCTTCCGGCACGCCTTCATCCGCGCGCTGGTGGGCGTGTTCGAACTCTGGTTCACCCTCGGGGCGGTCGCCGCGCTGTGCGGCGCGTTCACCCCGCGCTCGCAGCGCCTCGGCGATCTGCTCGCCGGCACCTACTCCGAGCGCACCCGCACCCCGCGTCTGCCCGATCCGTCGTTCGAGGTGCCCCCGGGCCTCGAGAACTGGGCAGCCGTCGCCGACGTCGCCCGGCTTCCCGACCGCCTCGCCCGTCGCATCGCGCAGTTCCTGGTGTCTGCACCGCGACTCGACCCGGCGGCCCGCCTGCGCTCGGCGGCATCCCTCGCCGGCGAAGCCGCGCCCTTCGTCTCGCCCGCGCCGGCCGTCGACCCCGACACGTTCCTCCGCGGCGTGGCCGCCGTGCGCCGGCAGCGCGAACTCCGTGCGATCTCGCTCGAGACCGACCGTGCCGCGAAGCTGACCGCGCCGGTCGCCGCTCCCCCGCGAGGCTTCCCCACCCGCTGACCCAGCTTCGTCTCCGTGGAATCGACCTTCGGGCGGGCTTCCGACGTCTATTCGACGGAGACCACGTGACAGGAAAGCGTCACATATCAGTAGCGGTAGTGCTCGAGCTTGTACGGGCCCTCGACGGGCACGCCGATGTAGTCGGCCTGTTCGGGCGTCAGCGTGGTGAGCTTCACACCGAGGGCATCGAGGTGCAGGCGCGCGACCTTCTCGTCGAGGTGCTTCGGCAGCACGTACACGTCGGTCGGGTACTCGTCGCGCTTGGCGAACAGCTCGATCTGCGCGAGCACCTGATTGGTGAACGAGGCGCTCATCACGAACGACGGGTGGCCGGTGGCGTTGCCGAGGTTGAGCAGGCGCCCTTCGCTCAGCACGAGGATGCTGCGCCCCGTGGGCAGACGCCACTCGTGCACCTGCGGCTTGATCTCGATCTTCTCCACGCCCGCGAGGGCGCCCAGGCCCGCCATGTCGATCTCGTTGTCGAAGTGGCCGACGTTGCCGACGATGGCCAGGTGCTTGAGCGCGAGCAGGTCGGCGGTCGTGATGACGTCCTTGTTGCCCGTGCCCGAGATGAGGATGTCGACCTCGCCGGCGACGTCGGCCAGACGCGCCACCTGGTAGCCGTCCATCGCGGCCTGCAGGGCGCAGATCGGGTCGACCTCGCTGACGATCACGCGGGCGCCCTGCCCGCGCAGCGCCTCGGCGGCACCCTTGCCGACATCGCCGTAGCCGCAGACGAAGGCGACCTTGCCACCCATCAGCACGTCGGTCGCGCGGTTGATGCCGTCGGGGAGGGAGTGACGGATGCCGTACTTGTTGTCGAACTTCGACTTGGTGACCGAGTCGTTGACGTTGATCGCGGGGAAGAGCAGGTCGCCCGCCGCAGCGAGCTCGTACAGGCGGTGCACGCCTGTCGTGGTCTCCTCGGTGACGCCGAGGAGACCCGCCGCCATGCGCGTGAAGCGCTGCGGGTCGGCGGCGAGGCTCGCACGCAGGGTCGCGAGGACGATGCGGTACTCCTCCGAGTCGCCGTCGGCGTCATCGGGGACCGCGCCGGCCTTCTCGAACTCCACACCTTTGTGCACGAGCAGTGTGGCGTCTCCGCCGTCGTCGAGGATCATGTTCGGGCCGTCCGCACCCTCGGCCGTCCAGTCGAAGATGCGGTCGGCGAGGCGCCAGTACTCCTCGAGCGTCTCGCCCTTCCACGCGAACACCGGCACGCCGGCGGGGGCGTCGATCGTGCCCGTCGGGCCGACGACCACTGCTGCGGCCGCCTCGTCCTGCGTCGAGAAGATGTTGCAGCTCGCCCAGCGCACCTGCGCGCCCAGAGCGACGAGGGTCTCGATGAGCACGGCGGTCTGCACCGTCATGTGCAGCGAGCCCGCGATCCGCGCTCCGGCGAGCGGCTGCGACGGACCGTACTCCTCGCGGAGGGCCATGAGCCCCGGCATCTCGTTCTCGGCGAGACGGAGCTGGTGTCGTCCGGCCGTGGCGAGAGCGAGGTCCGCGACCTCGTACTCGAGCTCGGCGGCGGAACCGGTCGAGGAGCGAGCGGGGCGAGTCGAAACGTCAGTCGGCATCCCGCCATCATCCCACGGAGCGCGCGATCGCACCGTGCGCGGCCCCGCCGCACGGACGACGCGTCAGGCGCGCAGCGTCTCGTGCCGGACGACGACCCAGCCCTGCGGCACCGAGAGGCGATCGGTGTGGATGGCGCACAGGTCGTGCGCATGCGGGTCTGCGGCGATGCCGAGCGGACCGAGCGCCGCCATCTTGTCGCCGTAGTCGTACGTCAGCGTCGACACGGCCTCGCGGGCGCAGGCCACCTTGGAGCAGAGTCTCTCTCGCATCGCTTCGACCGTAGCCCGTCGTGGGGTCGGACCAGGGATGCCGCGCCGGGAGCGGGCCCGTCCGGGCGCCTAGGATGGGCGCATGGCCTGGCGTCGCACCCGTTCCGCCGCGCACCCCGCGCGGCGCCCCGCACGGCACGGACGCCACGGTCGCGAGGGTCGCAGCCCGGTCGTCCGTCCGCCGCTCCCCCCGCTCGACACCCGCGTCGAGCGCTTCGACCTCGCGGTGGGCAGTGCTGCCGAGTTCCTCCGCAGCGCCTGGGAGGAACTGCGCGAGGTGCGGTTCGAGGTGGCCGACATGCCCGCCATGACGGATGCCGACGGCATCCCGCGCTGGACCGTGCTGCGCGACGAGCGCCGCATCATCCTGTACCGCCTGCCCATCGAGCGACTCGCCCATCTGCATCGCGACGACGACCTCCACCGCCGCATGCTGATCGAGGGCAGCGTCTTCCGCGCCGCCGCGGAGTACCTCGAGCGCGACCCATGGGACCTCGGGCCGGAGCGGTTCCGCTACTTCTGAACGGATGCCCGCGCGGCGGCAGCGTCGGCTCGCGCCCGGCCCCGCAGCAGCGTCCGCTACGGATAGACCGTGATCGCGGGCGACGCCGCATCGGCAGGCCACACCGGGAACCCGGCGAGCGCCCCGTCGCCCGACAGCGTGAGACCCGCGCGGACGCCGGTACCGTCGGACTCGAGCAGATAGACCGTGCGCGCCGACAGCCGCGCGAGCGTCGAGCCCTGAGCGGGAACCGTCACCTCCAGCCGGAACGCTCCGTCGACCGAGGCGACGCTGACCACGGCCGGTTCGTCGTCGTCGTTCACCAGGCTGAGGGTCGGCAGCGGCCCGCGCGTCGTGGCGAACAGGCTCGGGGTCTCCACCAGGGGCGCGGGAGTGAACCACGCGAAGTCGTCGCCCTCGTCGAAGCCTGTGGCCTGCCACACCGCCGCGACCACCGGCTCCGCGGCAGCCACCTGCACGGTGTAGGTGCCCACGGCGAGCCCGCCGAGGTCGACTTCGGCGGGCTGCCCCGCGGTGAGCTCGACCGTCCGCGACTCGACCGCGCCGTTCGACGCGCCGATCGGGCTCACCCGCACTTCGGCGGTGGTGTCGGCCGACGGCGCGAGCACGCGCAGCAGCGTCGCAGAGTCGGATGCGCCGAGTTCGCCGGGCGATGCGGTGACGGCGACCCCGGCGATGATCTGCGTGGTCTCGGGCGCCCGGACCGGCCCGACCTGGTCCACACCGCCGGGCGTGAGCACGCGGGTGATGCTCGTCTGCAGGCCGGCGCTCACCGGCGCACCCGTCGACGACACCCGCACGACGGGACTCGCCTCGCCGAGCGCCAGGCCCGCGAGCGGCACGATCTGCTGGGTTCCCGGGGCGACGACGAGGTCGGCGCCGCCCGGCGGCGTCTGCGCGCCGTCGACGCCGTAGACGGTGAGCTGCACCGTCGCGGGCACGGTGCCGGGGTTGCTCAGCACCACGAGGTCGGCGGCCCCGGTGTCGGCGGATCCGCCGACCAGCCAGGACTCCATGAGCGGCGGGCGGCAGGCCGAGGCGGCGAACCCGGCGAGGGCCTCGGTGCGCACCGTCGACGCACCCGATGCCGCGACGTCGGTGCGCGTGCGATCGGCGGGCAGTGATGTGAACGAGGCGACCGAGTCGCCGGGGGCCTGCGGCACCGTGAGCTCCGTCTCGGTGGGCTCGGCGACGCCCTCCGCCACGCCGCTCACGACGGACTGCCGTGCGGCCAGGTCGAGCGCCGAGGCATCGGAGAACTGGCTGCCGATGGTGAGGACACCGCCCGAGCACGCGATGACGGATGCCGCGGGCGCGGGCACCGCCGACACCGACGCGGGCTCCTGCGCGATCGTCGGCCAGGGCACCGACACGGCGGTGACCACGGCCACCACGGCGAGCGTGGAGAGGAGCGTGCCGGCGAGCAGGCGCGCGCTGGTGCCGGCCCAGCGGAACGGCGGCTTGTCGCTCATCGGCCTTCCTTCCAGTGCGGCCCGACGATGCGGGGCGTGCGGCGGGCGGCGCGCCGCGACGCCGCGGTCGGCAGCGACAGGAGCAGCGCGACGGCGACGACGAGGAGCTGCGACGCCGCGATCGCCGCTGCGATCCCAGCCGTCCCGGCCGGCGCGGCGACGCGCCCGGCTACCTCGTCGGTCACCCGCCACAAGCCGCCCTTGACGGTGTCTCCCACGGAGTCGAGAGTCTCACGCTGGTCGAGCGAGGTCTGCGCGGTGAGGCGCATCGAGCGAGCGGCGTCGGACTCGGGCTGGTCGGCGGGGGCGAGGAGCACGAACTCGACGCCGTACCCCGCCAGCCGTCCGACCACGTCGTCGGCTGCCGCCGTGACGAGATCGACGGCGATCTCGGCGACCTCGACGTCGGACTCGGACGGCTCCGTGCGGGTGTTGACGATGGTGGACTGGCCGCCGAGCGTCTCGCTCCCGCCCCACACCACGCGGGCGGACAGGGCGCCGTCGGCCTGGGGCGTCAGCACGATCGTGCCGACGTCGGGGTCGTCGCGCCCCTCTGCGGCGACGAAGGCGGGCAGGGTGCTTGCCGTCCCGAGCTCCAGCATGCTCGTGCCGCGCACCGCCGAGGTGAGCGCTGGCATCGCCAGCACCGCGATCGCCAAGGTCGCGACCACCGCGACTGCACCGCGTACCGCGGCGAGCCGGGGAGCGAGGCCGGTGTCGAGTGCGACGAGCGCGCCGCCCGCGGCGCCGAGCCACGCAAGGCTCAGTCCGGCGCCCGGCCACAGCGCGACCGTCGTCGACTGCGCGAAGGCGACTGCCACGCCGACGGCGCCGAACGCCGTCGCGACGCCGAGTGCGGTCACGCCGAGCATCGCGAGCCCCGCGGCCCACCGCACCGTCAGCGGGGCGACGAGCGCCAGCAGCGCCAGCGGAGCCGACAGAAGCGGCACCCACCACGTCGGGCCGTCGGGCAGGATGCTCGTCCACCCGGCGAGGTCGGTCGTGGGGATCCCGGCCACGAGCAGCGCACGCCCTGCCGCGTCCGCCCCGACCTGAGGCCCCGACCACGTCACACCCGGATCGGCGAGCAGCCCCCACCCGGAGCCTGCCGCGACGGAGTGCCACACCAGGGGCGCCGCGATCACGAGGGTCGGCACGATCACCCAGATCACGCGCATGATGCCCTGTCCGGCGCGCAGCACGGCGGCCAGCACGATGATCACGAACCACAGCACGAGCAGGGCGGGTGCCAGCGTCGGCGCGGCGGCGATCACCGGCACGAGGAGCAGCGAGGCCGCCCCGGCCGCGGACCACGACCGGTGCGCGACCGATCCGGCGTAGAAGAGCCACGGCAGGAGCAGGTGCGCGATCACCGCGGCAGGACGCCCCTGGGTGAGCGCGACGACGAATGTGGGGGCGAGCGCCCACACCGCGCCGCCCATGATGCGCAGCACCGAGCGGTCGGTGACCCGCGTGGCCGCGAACCATCCGCCGAGAGCCGCGAGGGGCAGGGCGAGCACCCACAGCGCGACGACCGCGCGCGACGGCTCCCACGAAGCGAGCGAGCCGAGCAGCGCCACGATCGCCGCGAACGGGTCTGCGGGCCCCACGGTGTCGAGTCCGACGGCTCGCGCGCCGAAGGCGGCGTCCGCCCACAGCTGCGCGACGGTCGACTGCAGCGGCTGCAGGGCGCCCCCGCCGAGCACCGGCCACGCCAGGAGCGCGGTGAACGACGAGACCGACACGACCAGCGCACCGAGCACGAGCCACATTCCGCCCCCGGCGAAGAAGCGCAGCTCGCTGCGCACGTGGCCGCCGACCCCCGCGTCCGGATCCTCGTCGAGACGCTCCCGCTCCTGCGCCCGCGTCACCCGCAGCGGTGCGAGCTGCGACCACGACACCGCGCGCGTGCGGGCGATCCGTCGCCGTGCGCGCGCCAGAGACACCAGACGCACGGCGGTGACGACGGATGCCGCCCACTCGACCGCGATGAGGCCGGGATCCTTGCGGAAGATGTGCACGATGCTCGCCCACAGCGCGAGCGGCAGCAGGCTGAGCCAGTGCAGCGGCACGGTGATCAGCGGCGCGTAGGCGAGGCGCCGGTGCAGCTGCGCCGCTCGGCGGGCATAGGCACGGCGCCGCACACGCTGCGGACTCGACGGGTTCAGGGTGCCGGCGACACCGTCGCCGGCGGTGGCGACGAGCGCGGCGGGGACGAGGCTCACGCGTCCGCCCGCGAGACGTGCCCGAACCGCCAGATCGAGACCCTCATCGGCACCGTGCAGGGCGGGATCGAGTCCACCCAGCCGTTCCCAGGCATCACGGCGCACGAGCATGCCGCGCACGTCGGCGCCCATCGCGTCGTCGCGACCGTCGTGCTGGCCCTGGTCGAGCTCACCGTCGGCCGCCTCGACGGACCGGCCGAATCGCGTCATCCCGACCCCGAGCGACACGATCTCCGATCGGTCGTCCCACCGCACCAGCTTCGGCGCGACCAGGGCGACCGACGGCGACAGCTCGAGCGCTCCGGCGAGCGCTGTCAGCGCTTCGGGCTCGGGAGCGGTGTCCTGGGTGAGCAGCCAGAGGGCGTCGGCCTCGGCGATGGGCGCGCGCGCGACGGCGGCGCCGTACTTCGTCGACGCGGGGGCGACGACCACACCGGCCCCGGCATCGGCTGCGAGGCCGGTCAGTCGCTCGTCGCCGCCGCAGACGACGACGGTCACCGCATCGACGGCTCGCGACTGGGCGTCGAGGGCGGCCAGGGTGCGCTTCAGATGGAACGCCGCAGGCGTGGCACCGTCTGGTCGCACGACGATGACGGCGTGGATACGGGCGGGCATGACCAGGTCAGCCTAAGCGTGCGTGCGATGCCCGCACGGCGTACGCGCCGGGGCGGCCGGAACCGCCGCCGGACGCGTCAGCTCGCTCGCCGCTTGAGCTTGCGCCGTTCGCGCTCGCTGAGACCGCCCCAGATGCCGAACCGCTCATCGTTCTGCAGCGCGTACTCGAGGCACTCGCCGCGCACGTCGCACGACGTGCAGATGCGCTTGGCATCGCGGGTCGAGCCGCCCTTCTCGGGGAAGAACGCCTCGGGATCGGTCTGGGCGCAGAGCGCATCGGTCTGCCACCCGAGTGGATTGTCCTCCTCGGTCGGGGTCGCGCGGCGCACGCCCGGAACACCGAGATTGACAGGATCGACGAACCAGTCGCCGGGAACGCCTGATCGGAACTGCGCTGCCGTCATGTCGTTCTCACCCCCCGTGATTCCTGCTGCACGCTGGTGCGTACACAGGTAATTACACCCGTGTAGTTCGCGAAGGTCAAGTCGCAGATAGTAAAGGCTCAATCGGGCATTGAACGTTTGCGACGCGCCGACGGCGTGTCGCGCTGTGATAACGGATTGCTCGGAACCTGGCCTGCAAGCCCCGTCCCGCCGCACCGCGCGAGGGGCGGCCGGGTACCCTGAAGTCGATGGCCGTCCACTCCAAGCATCCGGTCTCGGCACCGCCCGCTCCCCCGCTGCGTGAGACGACGGGGCACCTGCTCATGCGCGCCTGGTGCATCTTCGTGCTCTTCCTCGCGCTGTCGGGCACCGCCTGGGTGCACGCCTTCGGCAACGTCGTGGCGGGTGCCGTCGCGATCGCCGGCGGCATCGTCACCGTCGTGCTCTGGTTCGTCGTCCGCCCTCCGGTGCAGTGGCGCCGCCTCCCCTGGTTCGTCGTCGGGTACCTCGGCTGGGCGACCGCGTCGATCCTGTGGTCGGCCTGGCCGGCGACGACCGCGCTCACCCTGCTCCTCCTGTGGATCACCACGATCCAGGCCCTCTTCATCGCCAGCGCGCTCACCTGGCGGGAACTCGTCGCCGCCGCGGCATCCGCCCTCAAATGGGTGATGGCGCTCTCGATCGCGTTCGAGCTGTGGGTGTCGACCTTCATCGGGGCGCCGATCCTGCCCGGCTTCGTCGTCGGGAAGGCCGACGACGCGATCGAGTACTGGTCGCGCGACAACCTGTTCGACGGCGGGCGCCTCCAGGGCATCATGGGCAACGCGAACCTGCTCGGTCCGGTCGCGCTCCTCGCCATCATCGTGTTCTCGATCCGTCTCGTGGCCGGCGCGCCCCGCCGCATCCCGCTCGCGATCTGGATCGGCCTGTCGGCGTACCTCTTCTATCGGGCGTCGTCGGCGACCGCGTACCTCGCCGCCGTCGCCGTGCTGGTCGTGCTGGGAACCGTGCTCCTGATGCGCACCGCGACACGCCCCGGGGCACGCACCAAGTACTACGTCATCTACGCCGCCATCGGTGTGGGCGGCGGCCTCACCCTCTGGTTGCTGCGCGACGAGATCTTCACCGCGCTCGGCCGCAGCGCCGACCTCACCGGCCGCGAGGCGATCTGGGCCGACGTCCTCGGTCGGGCCACCGAGCGCCCGTTCGCCGGCTGGGGCTACGCGACCCCCTGGGCACCTTGGGACCCCGCGTTCGACGGCTGGATCACCGACCACGGCCAGACGGTGATGCAGGCTCACAGCATGTGGATCGACACGTTCATGCAGCTGGGGATCATCGGTCTCGTGCTGCTCGGGCTCGTCTACCTCGCGTTCGTGTGGCGCTCGTGGTTCTTCGCCGTCGACCGCCCGCGGTGGGACCTGCGCGCCGACCGTCCCTACTCGCCGCTGACCCTGCTGCCGACGCTGTTCGGCGCGATCGTGCTCGTGCAGGGCTTCGCCGAGTCGAATCCGCTGATGCTGTGGGGCTGGGCGTTCCTCGTGATGCTGGGCGCGAAGATCAAGCAGTCGCCCCACATCGGCGTCGGCCCCGCTGAGCAGAGCGCGGCCATCGAGCGGGGCGAGCCCACGAAGCAGGGCGCGTGAGCGACGCGGCAGCGGAGTCCTCGCGCCGACCCCTCGTCCAGCTGCTCGGCTCCGCCGCCTTCGCGCGCGCGTTCACCCTCGCGGTGATGGGGGCGGTGTTCGCCTCGCACGCCATCGAGCGCACTGCCGGACGCGTGACGTATGCGACCATCATCGGCGGGCTGTGCGTCCTGGGGATGGGCGTCCTCGCGGCCCGGCGCCGGGAGATCTCGATGCTCCGCCTCGTGCCCACGACCCTCCTCCTGCTGTGCGGCTGGGCGGGGGCGAGCATCTTCTGGAGCTCGGATGCCGCGTCGTCGTTCGCCGGCTGGCTGTCGATGATCGCGATCGCGTTCCTCGCCGTCGTGATCGGACACGTCCGAGACACCCTCCAGACCGTGCGCGCACTCGGCGACGTGCTGCGGGTCATGCTGGCGGTCTCGTTGGGCGTCGAGATCCTCTCGGGCATCCTCATCGACACCCCGCTGCGGTTCCTCGGCGTCCAGGGCAACATCGCCGACCTCGGCCCGGTGCAGGGCATCTTCGGCACGCGCAACCTGCTCGGTTTCGTGTGCGTGCTCGCTCTCATCACCTTCCTGATCGAGTACCGCACGCAGTCGGTGCGGCCCGGGGTGTCGATCGCGTCGGTCGTGCTCGCGGGAGGTCTCGCCGTGCTGAGCGACTCCCCGACCGTGCTCGTACTCGCCGGCGGTGTGGGCGTCGCCGTCGGCGCGCTCGCGATCGTGCGGCACACGAGCCCCGAGCGGCGCGCGGCGGTGCAGTGGGCGCTCGGGTCCGTCGTGGTCCTCGCCGTGTTCGTGGGCTACGTCGCGCGGCATCCGATCATCCGACTCCTCGACGCCGGCACCGACATCTCGCTGCGCGTCGACCTCTGGAACCTGATGGTCGACTACCTGCGCTCGCGGCCGGTGCAGGGGTGGGGATGGTTCGGGCCGTGGAACCGCGGCGAACTGCCTTTCAACGCGATCAACTTCCTGCTCGGCGAGTCGCACGCGACCGGCCTGAACGCATACTTCGACGTGCTGCTGCAGCTGGGCTGGGTGGGGCTCCTCATGTTCGTCGCGTTCTGCGGCATCGCCCTGGTGCGCTCGTGGCTCGTCGCCAGCGCGCGCCGGTCGGTGATCTACGCGTGGACCCCGCTCATCCTCATCGCCCTGCTCATCGACTCGATGTTCGAGAGCTTCACCCTCGCGGGCCTCGGCTGGCTGATCCTCGTCCTGTGCGCCGTTCGCGCGGGTCAGTCGCGCTCGTGGCGGGAGCGGATCGAGCGCGACGGCGTCGAGGCGGGGCTCCCGCCCGCACAGCCCCCGGCAGGGCGTCCGGGGTAGGCTTGCGTGTCGGCCCGACGCCCCGACATCCGCCCCGTCCCCGGAGAATCGCACCCGTGACCACCGTGCCGCCCGCCGCCTCGTTCGACCCGGCCTCGGCGACCATCGCCGTCGTGACCTTCAACCGGTCCTCCCTCCTCACCCGACTGCTCGAGAGCATCGTCGCGATGGACCCCAAGCCCGGCCACGTCGTGATCATCGACAACGCGTCGACCGATGACACCGCTGAGGTCGTCGAGTCGTTCCGCCCCCGGGTGGGCACCGAGATCGTCTACCGGCGCATGGAGACGAACACCGGCGGCTCCGGCGGATTCAGCGAGGGGATGCGGGTCGCCTACGAGATCGGCTCCGAGTGGATCTGGCTCATGGACGACGACGTCGAGGTGATCGAGGACGGCCTCGCGAAGATGGGCGCCTGGGCGCCGCGGTTCAAGAGCATCCAGGGCCGCCGCTACGACTACGACGGCAGCGAGTTCTACTGGCAGTACCGCGTCGCCGAGCCCCTCGGCATCCCGATCCCGTTCGCGCCGGCGGCGTTCGACGCGTCGGGGTACAAGCCGATGAACTCCGGATGCTTCGAGGGCATGTTCATCCACCGCGACATCGTCGCGAAGATCGGCCTGCCCGACCCGCGCTTCTTCATCTACTGGGACGACCAGACCTACGGCTGGCTGGCGTCGCGTGAGACGGAGTCGGTCATCGTCGACGAGTTCGTGCTGCGGCGCACGCGCGAGATCCGCCAGTGGGACATGGGCGTGCGGCACATGAACGCCTCCAGCGACGCCTACCGGTACTACATCATGCGCAACCGCGCATACATCAAGCAGTACTACCGCGCCCTCGGGGTGCACCGCCCGCTGCCCTTCGCCGTCGGCACGGCCCTGACCTTCGGCAAGGAGCTCATCCGCCTCGCACTCGTCGAGCGGACGGTGCGCGGCACGAGCAACCTCTTCCGAGGCCTGCGCGACGGTCGGCGCATCGCGCGCGACCGCACGTGGCGGCCGATGCCGCCGCTGCTCGACCCCGCCCGCTGACGCGCGACGCGGTCAGCCGACGGGATAGTCGGCGTCGTAGCGGGCGAGCACGTCTTCGATCGGCGCATCCAGCGCGAGCCTGCCCTTGTCGAGATAGAGGCCGCGCGAGCAGAACCGCCGCAGGTCGCGCTCGTTGTGGCTGACGAAGAACAGCGTGCGCCCCTCGGAGAGCAGCTCGTCGATGCGGGCATAGCACTTCTCGCGGAACGCCTTGTCTCCGACTGCGAGCACCTCGTCGACGAGCAGCACCTGCTCCTCGAGCTGCGAGACGACGGCGAACGCGAGTCGCACCTTCATGCCGTTGGAGAGGTGCTTGTACGGGGTGTCCTGGAAATCGCCGAGCTCGGCGAAGTCGATGATGCCGTCGTACTTGCGCGCCACACCGGCGCGCGACATGCCGTGCAGTCCCGCCGTCAGCTTCACGTTCTCGCGCACCGTGAGGTCGCCGACGAATCCTCCGGTGATCTCGATGAGCGGCGCGACGCCGCCGTGCACCTGCACGTCGCCCTCGTCGGGGATCATCACGCCGGCGACGAGCTTGAGCAGCGTGCTCTTGCCCTGCCCGTTGCGTCCGACGACGCCGATGGCCTCGCCGGGCTGTACGTCGAACGCGACGTCGCGCAGCGCCCAGAACTCGCCCGGCTTGCTGCGACGCGACCGGTCGGAGAACAGGTCCATGATGCTGCGGCGGCCGCCGCGGTTGCGCCGGAAGCGCACGCCCAGCCCCTGCACGCGGATGGCGGGTGCGGATGCCGTCATCACAGCTCCTTCAACATGTGGCGCTCGAGGCGGCCGAAGACGAACACGCCCAATCCGAGGATCGCGAAGCTCATCACCGCGCCGACGACCATCACGAACGGGTCCCACTCACCGGGGAAGAAGCCGACGCGGTACATCGCGAAGATGCCGGCCAGGGGGTTGAAGGCGACGAGGGTGTCGAAGGGCGCCGGGATGTCGGACACCGAATAGATGACCGGCGAAGCATAGAAGAGCGCGCGGAGCACCAGCTTCGTGGTGCGCTCCAGGTCGTTCCAGAGCACGCAGAGCGGCGCCACGATGAGCCCGATGCCGACGAGGAGCACCGCCTGCACGAGCACCGCCACGGGGATCAGCAGAAGGCCCCAGTTGAGCTCGGCGGGGTGCATCGAGAACGCGGCGACCACGACGAAGAGGGCGAGCACCGGCAGCGAGCAGAGGAATTCGATCCCCTTCGACAGCACGATGCGGTTCACCCAGATCGTCCGCGGGATCGCCGTCGACCGAACCAGCCGGGCATCCTTCTTGAGCGCCCGCGTGAAGTCCGACACCGAGGTGTTGAACCACACCCACGGCAGGAGCGCGGTGATGAGGAACACGATGTACGGCTCGTGCCCGACCGTGCGCTGGAAGATCTGCGTGAAGACGAACCAGTAGATCGCGCTCATCACGAGCGGATCGAGCACCGACCAGAGGTACCCGAGTGCGCTCGTCGAGTAGCGCACCTTGAGGTCGCGTGCGGACAGGAGCCACAGCGAGTGGAGGTAGCGCCGGGGGGAACCTGGAGCGCCGACGGCGGCCGATGTCACGATTGCGAGTCTAGGGCCGGCAGCTCAGGCGAGCTGGTTGTTCCACATCGACAGCGCCGAGCCGATGGCCATGTGCATGTCGAGGTACTGGTAGGTGCCGAGCCTGCCGCCGAAGTGCACGTCGGCCTCGCCTGCGGCGAGATCGCGGTATGCCAGCAGGCGCGCACGGTCGTCGGGGGTGTTGACCGGGTAGTACGGCTCGTCGTCACGCGTCGCGAACCGCGAGAACTCGCGCATGATCACGGTCTTGTCGGCCGGGTAGCGGTCGGCGCGCTCGGGGTGGAAGTGCTTGAACTCGTGGATGCGGGTGTACGGCACATCCGCGTCGGCATAGTTCATCACGCTGGTGCCCTGGAAGTCGGCGGTCTCGAGCACCTCCTGCTCGAAGTCGAGGGTGCGCCACGACAGCGCGCCCTCGATGTAGTCGAAGTAGCGGTCGACCGGGCCGGTGTAGACGATCGGCACCTGACCGACGGTCGCCCGCTTGTTGAGCGGCTGCGCCTCGTCGAAGAAGTCGGTGTCGAGGCGCACCTCGATGTTCGGGTGGTCGGCCATCCGCTCGATCCACGCCGTGTACCCGTCGGTCGGGAGCCCCTCCCAGGTGTCGTTGAAGTAGCGGTTGTCGTACGTGTACCGCACCGGGAGCCGGCTGATGATCTCGGCCGGCAGGTCCTTCGGATCGGTCTGCCACTGCTTCGCGGTGTAGTCGCGGATGAACGCCTCGTAGAGCGGGCGCCCGATGAGGGCGATCCCCTTCTCCTCGAGGTTCGCGGCATCCTTCGCGTCGAACTCCCCCGCGAGCTCGTGCACGAGGGCGCGTGCCGCAGCCGGGCCGTGCGCCGCCCGGAAGAACTGGTTGATCGTGCCGAGGTTGATCGGGAGCGGGAAGACGACCCCGTCGTGGTTCGTGTACACGCGGTGCACGTAGTCGGTGAAGGTCGTGAAGCGGTTGGCGTACTCCCACACCGTCGGGTTCGACGTGTGGAACAGGTGCGCGCCGTAGCGGTGCACCTCGATGCCCGTGACCGGCTCGTCCTCGCTGTAGGCGTTGCCGCCGATGTGGTGTCGGCGATCGATGACGGTGACCCGGCGCCCGGCCGCAGCGGCGCGCTCGGCCACCGTGAGCCCGAAGAAACCCGAGCCGACGACGAGGAGATCCATCGTCAGGCGACCTCGGTCTTCTGCTCGACGGGCAGGTTCTCGAAGGCGAGGGTGGCGTGGGCCGCCTCGACCGCCGCCGGGCTGACCGGCAGCGACGGGTGGCGCGCGGCGTCCGCCGCCGACACGGCGTTCGGATCGAGCTGACGCTCGGGCGAGTACTGCACGAGCTTGATGCGCTCGAGTGCATCCTCCATGAGCGTGCGGTTCGTCCTCAGCATGTCGCTGATCACGAGCAGCGCCACGCTCAGGAGGCATCCCACCAGCATCGCGCTGCCGAAGATGAGCGATTGGATGTGGTCGCCGGCCGAGCCCATCCACGTGAGCACCAGGAAGCGCCCGAAGGGGATCGCCGCACCGACGAAGAACAGCGCCGCGAGGGTGAGGAACACCGCATGCGGCTTGAACATCACGTAACTGCGCATGATCGCCTGCCCCGAACGCCCCATGTGCTGGAAGATGTTCTTGAACAGCCGCGACTCGCGGGTCTTCGCGTTGGTCGTGATCGGCACGCTCGCGATGCGCAGCCGCTTGTTGCCCGCCTGGATGATCGTCTCCATGCAGTAGCTGAACTGCGTGACGACGTTGAGGCGGATGAGCGACTCGCGCGAGTACGCGCGGAACCCGCTCGCCGCATCGGGCAGGTCGGTCTCGGCGGCGAAGTTCACCACGCTCGAGCCGACGCTCTGCATCATCTTCTTGAACGGCGAGAAGTGCGCGATCGTCTTGGTCTGGCGGTCGCCGATGGCGATGTCGGCCTCGCCCCGCACGAGCGGCTGCACGAGGTCTGCGATGCGGGCCTGCGGGTACTGGTTGTCGCCGTCGGTATTCACGACGATGTCGGCACCGTGCTGCAGCGCGTAGTCCACGCCGTCGCGGAACGAGCGCGCGAGCCCCATGTTGCGGGTGTGGAAGACGAAGTGCTCGACGCCGAACGACCGCGCCACCTCCACCGTCCGATCGGTGGATCCGTCATCGATGATGAGGATGTGGATCTCGTCGATCCCGTCGATCTGCTTGGGGATGCTCTCGAGGACGAGGGGAAGCGTGGCCTCCTCGTTCAGGCAGGGGACCTGAATGAACAGGCGCATGCGATACCTCTCAGCCCTGGTCGACCAGGGGTGGACAGCGGGTGCGCACCGGGGCGCAGGGTCTCTGGATTCTAACTCAGCCGCCGCGCGTCACCCTGGGAGGCCGGGCCGTCGAAGGTCGACCGCCACGTCTCCAGCGACGTGAGGTCTGCCGCGCGGTACGCCCGCGCGAGCTCGTCCCACCGCGCGTCGAGTTCACGGTGCAGCCGCAGGCTCTCTCGGAGCAGCCGCCGATACGCGTCGCGTCGGCGCACGTACAGGTGGGGCGCGCCCGACGACGCCATCCGCACCAGAGCGCTGTCGTGGCGGGCCAGTCGCCACCAGCGCGCCTCCCCCGCAGCCGCCTCGACCTCGGCGTGCGCGCCGCCGCGCGGCTTGCGCACCCAGAGCGCGGCGATCCGCTCCACCATGAACAGCCGCAGCCGCATGCCGGTGGGGATCTCGGTGCGCTCGATCGGGCGGGCGGCGGTGATGCCGGCCGCGGCCGGAGCGGTCTCGGGGAACTCCGCGGCCAGCGTCCGCGCGGCCGGGAGAGCTGTGCGCAGGTCGGGGTGCAGGTGCTCCGGCCCCGACAGCACGGCGCGGAGCGCGCGATGGCGCAGCGTCACGGGGTAGTACTGCATCGCGAAGAGGTGCTTGAGGTCGACGCGACGGCTGTGGGTGAGCACATGACCGCCGTTCGGGCGCGTGGAGTGCAGGAGCGCCGTCACGAGCCGGTTGCGCGCGTGGAAATACGCCTGCCAGTCGATCTGGTCGTCCTTCGACACCCACGACACATGCCAGAGCGCCACCCCGGGCAGCGACACGGTGGGGATGCCGGCGGCGCCGGCGCGCAGGCTGTACTCGGCGTCGTCCCACTTCAGGAACACCGGAAGCGCAAGCCCCACCCGCTCGATCGCGGCACGCGGGATGAGACACATCCACCAGCCGTTGTAGTCGGCGTCCATCCGCTGATGCACGAGCGGGATGTGCTCGAGTGTGGTCGCGGCGAGGTCGATCGGCATCTCGTCGTCGTGGCGGGGCCGCCACATGAACGGCTCCTCGTCGACGACCTCGGCCCAGGCGTAGAGCTTCGCGGGGTCGTTCAGGTCGAGCATGTGCCCGCCGACGATCGTGGGCTCGGTGCAGTACGCACCGAACACGATCGCGCGGCGCACCGCCTCGGGCTCGACGCGCACGTCGTCGTCCATGAACTGGACGAACGTCGCGTCGGTGGTGAGCGTCTCGGCCATGGCGCGGGCGTACCCGCCCGATCCGCCCAGATTGGGCTGCCGCACGATGGCGAGCAGGTCGCCCAGCCCATCGGCCGCCGCGTCGAACCCCGTCTCGTCGGCCACGAGACGGGTTCCCTGGTCGATCACGAAGACGCGCTCGAGGTGCGGTCGAAGCTCCTCCTCCGCCGCGAGCGCCGTGAGCGTCGCGACGCAGTAGTCGGGCTTGTCCATCGTGGTGATGCCGATCGTGGCGCGCGCAGCGCGCCGGGGCGCCGCGGCGGTCGACCATGCGGCGTCGCGCACCGTCGCGCCGGCGGGCGCCGCGCTGACCTCGAACCAGATCCAGCCGCCGTCCGTGGATTCGCCGAGGTCGACGGGCTGCGCGAGGGCGGCATCGGTCACGTCGATCTCCGCTACGGTGCGCACGGTGGCGGCTGCATCCGACCTCCGCACCGACACGCGAGCCGAACCCTCGATCCGCATCTCGAGCACGACCTCCCGCACGTCGGTGAACCGGCGCCAGTACGCCGCAGGGAACGCGTTGAAGTAGGTCGCGAACGACGCGACTCCCCCGGGTCGCACCCGGGCGGCACGGCGGCCGGCGATCTCGGCGTCACCGGAGAGGTACAGGCCGCGGACGGCGGAGTCGTCGGCGGCGGGCAGCACCACGCGCGCGAGCGTGTGCGAGGCGGTGGGCTGGGTCATCTGCTCTTCCGGTCGGCGTGGGCGACGCGCGGACTGCACGCGGGCCGCGGCCCAGTCTGCCATCCGCTGCGGAGCCCCGCCCCGCGGAGCCGAGGCCGCGGTGCGCCCGCGCCGGATCGCCCCAGGTCGGTTCGATAGGATCGCGCGGGTGTCCGCGCCGTCGGGCAGCGGCGCGCGTGCGCCCGGGAAGGAGTCGTCCGTGGCCGAGCCATCGCATTCCGCGAGGACCGCACGAACGGCGAGTGGGCGATGATCGTCGCATTCGGCACGTACGACAAGGACCGCCACCCGCGTGTGGCCATCATCATCGACGGCCTGCGAGCCCACGGGCACGACGTCGTCGAGATCAACCACCCGCTGGGGCTGTCGACGGCCGAGCGCGTGCGGATGCTGCGTCAGCCGTGGCGACTCCCTGCCCTCGGAACCCGCATGATCTCGCGCTGGCGGGCGCTGCGACGCGACGCCAAGCGGCTGATCGCCTCGGGCGCCGATGTCTCGACCGTGGTGGTCGGCTACCTCGGCCACTTCGACGTGCTCCTCGCCCGACGCGTCTTCCGCCGGTCGACGATCGTGCTCGACCACCTGATCTTCGCGGGGGACACCGCCCAGGACCGCGGAGCGCAGGGGATCAAGGTGCGACTGCTGCAGGGACTCGACCGTCGCGCCATCGCGGCGGCCGACGTGGTGGTCGTCGACACCCCCGAGCACGCCGCGATGCTTCCGGCCTCGGCGCGCGGCGTCGTGGTTCCCGTCGGAGCGCGCGACGAATGGTTCGACGTCGCCCCGGCAGAGGGCTCGGACGTCGGTTCGCCCGCGGACGCGGCATCCGTCGTCTTCTTCGGCCTGTACACGCCGCTCCAGGGGGCGCCGGTGA
Organism: Microbacterium terrae; assembly: GCF_017831975.1. NCBI lineage: Bacteria > Bacillati > Actinomycetota > Actinomycetes > Micrococcales > Microbacteriaceae > Microbacterium > Microbacterium terrae. The sequence goes on from NZ_JAFDSS010000001.1 coordinate 2,137,126, forward strand.
TCGCCCGCGCGCTCGCCACGGCCATCGACGGCGGTGCACCGCTCACCGCCACCCTCGTGGGCACGGGGCAGGACTGGCAGGAGGCGCGTGACGCGCTCGGCGACCGCGCCGGGGTGACCTGGATCGACTGGGTCGAGCCGGCCGCCCTCCCCGCGCTCGTCGCCCGCCACGACATCGCCCTCGGCATCTTCGGCGCATCGGGCAAGGCCCTGCGGGTCGTACCGAACAAGGTGTACGAATCGGCGGCGGCCGGATGCGCGGTGATCACGTCCGACACGCCGCCGCAGCGCGCCCTGCTGGACGGCGCCGTCGTGCTCATCCCGCCCGGCGACGCAGACGCGCTGGCGGCCGAGCTGACCCGCTTCGCGGCGGACGCCTCAGCCCTGGCCTCCGCGCGCCGCGCCGCGCGCGGCCGCGCCGCGGACTTCCGAGCCGACCGCATCGTGGAGCCTCTCCTGGCGGAACTCGAGGCGACCTCGTGAAGCGGCTCCTGGCGGTGCTGCGCAGCCCCGCGGTGCGCTGGACGTTCCTCGCGATCGCGGGGGCGTCCATCGTATGGTTCATCTACACGAACGCTGCCGACATCGGTGAGGCGCTCGGCCGGCTCTCTCCCTGGATGCTCGTGGCCGCCGGCCTCGCGAGCGTCGTCTACGTGCTGATGACGCTCGAGGCGTGGCGACACGTGCTGCGCGATCTCGGCGCCCGGCTGACGTTCCGCTCGGCGATCCCGCTGTTCGGCGTGAGCCAGCTCGGCAAGTACATCCCCGGGGGCGTCTGGAACATCGCCGCCGCCGCGGAGCTCGGCACCGCGCACGGCATTCCGCGACGACACTCGGTCGCGGCGATGTCGCTCGCCCTGCTGGTCTCGATCATCTCGGGCACCGCGGTGGGTGCGCTGGGCTTCCTGGTCTCGCCCGCGCCGCTGTTCGCCCAGTGGGGTTGGGTGCTGTGGGTCGGCATCCCCCTGCTCGTGCTCCTCGTGCCTCCGGTGATGAACCGGCTGATCGCGTTCGCCTGGCGCCTGGCGCGTCTCGAGCCGCTCGAGACGGCGGTGTCCACGCGGGGCGTGGCACTCGTCACCGGCTGGTCGGTGCTCGCCTGGATCGTCGCCGGCGGCTCGGTCGCGATCCTCGCGATCGGCATGGGGGCACCGGCGACCTGGCTGACCCTTGCCCAGTGCGTCGGCGGCTACGCGCTCGCCTGGGTCGCGGGATTCCTGTTCGTCATCGCTCCTGCGGGCGTCGGCGTGCGCGAGGTCGTGCTCGCCGCGTGCCTCGCGGGCACCGTCGATCAGGGCGCCGTCGCCGCGATCGTGCTCCTCAGCCGCCTGCTGCTCACCGCGGTCGATCTCGGGCTCGCGGGCATCGGCGCGATCGACACCCGCATCGTCGCCCGGCGCGAGGGCAGGGACGGCGCCGGGGCCTGACCGCCCCTGCGGGCGGCGGCACCGTTCGCGGTCAGCGCGGCGCCGCGCTCACCTCGGGGTGACGGCCTCGGGGCGTTCCGCGTCGCCCGCAGTGCCCGCGTCGTCGGCGCGCTCTGGGTCGTCGGTGCGCTCCGCGTCGCCCTCGGCGTCGGTGCGCTCCGCGTCGCCCTCGGCGTCGGTGCGCTCCGCGTCGCCGTGGTCATCCGCGCGGCGACGGCGCAGACCGGTGACGATCACCACCCCGGCGACGACGACCAGCGACAGTCCGCTGACCGCGGCACCGGCGACCACGCCGACCCCGGTGTAGGTGAACGCGACCTCGTGCGTTCCGGCCGGCACGTACACGGCGCTCATGGCGTGATCGGCCTCGACGATCTCGGCGGGTTCGCCGTCGACCGTCACCCGCCAGCCGCGATGCATCCAGTCGGCCACGACGAGGTGGCCGCCCGTCTCGGCATCCACCGTCACGTCGATCGCGTCTCCGGTGTCGGCCGTCACCTCGAGCTCAGCGTCTCCGCCGTCGCCGGCGCCCGCCCCGTCGGCGGAGAGGACCACGGTGTCTCGGTCGAGCGCGGGGTCGGCGAGCAGGGCCAGCCGGGCCTGCGCGTCCTCCTCCACGACACTCGAGCCGGCCCAGCGGATGCGGGGCAAGGCGCTCTCGCGCGTCCACACGGTGCCGTGCGAGTCGGCGTAGACCATCTGCAGGCCGTCGTCGGTCGGAACGGTGACGCCGACATCGACCGCACCCGAGGAATCCGCCGCGAGACCGACCGGCACCGAGGCGGTCAGGCGCAGCGTCAGGTCGCCGCTCGGCAGATCCTCTCCGGCGACGGCGAACGTCAGAGGTCCGGGGTTGAGGTGGCTGCGCGCAGCCTCGCCGGTCGCGACGACCGCGCCCGCGGCGTCGACGACCTCGGCGGTGACCGTGAGCCCCTCGGTCTGCGGCGGCACGGCGTCGACGACCGTGATGGTGACGGCACGGATGCCGGGCGCGCTGAGCGGCACCTCGATGGCGGTGCCGGCGGCGACCTGAACCGTCCCGCCACCGGCGGCCGGGGCGGCCCACGCACCGCCCGACGGGGTCTGGATCTCGCCGGGCACGATCGTGTCGAACGACGTCGTCCAGGCCGCCGCCCCGAGGCGGTCGAGCAGGGCGGTCTGCGCCGCTGTCTCTGTGCCCGGGAAGGTGAGCGTCGGGTTGGTCGGCGACTGACCCGCGCCGAACGCGCCGAGCTGGAGCGCTTCGAGGTACTCGCGCCAGGTGGTCGGCTGGAACGAGTGGGCGGTCGCGGAGCGCACGCCGTACGCGGCGGCGGTCGACCCCATGAACGAGCCCGACGTCAGCACGCGGTCGGCGCCGATCTCATCGTCGATCCGGTCGATGAGCGCGAGTTCGGGGTAGAAGTCGTCGACGTCATTGAGAGGCCAGTAGTTCGACACCGAAGTGCTCATCTGCAGCGCCGCGAGCAGCGCGACGCCGGCGAACGCCGCCGTCCGCACCGCGCGACGCCGGAACCAGACGACCGCCACGCCCGCGAGGGCGATGATCAGCAGCGCCGGCACGGCGTCGAGCGCGAGGGTGCGCGTGGAGAGGTCGGGGTAGAGCCACCAGATCAGCACGGTCAGCGCGCCGAACCCGAGGAGGGCGACCGCGGTGATGACCAGCAGACGCTTGCGTGTCGCCTCGGCCGCGGTGAAGATCCGCTCCACGCCGATCGCCGCGAGGGCGCACGCGAAGAGGCACACGATGTCGCGGAGACGCCCGGAGTTGTTGCCGCTGAAGACCGGCAGCCCCGAGAGCCAGGCGGTCCACCATCCCTGGTACCAGACGACCGCCGCGGCGAGGAGCGCTCCGACGGCGAGGAAGGGCACGACAGCCTTGGCCTGGTGAGCGAGTCGCGGGGTCAGCACCGCGACCGCCGCGAAGAACACGGCGCCCATGCCGAGGAAGGCGTAGGCCTCGATCGGGTTGGTGTCGGGCCCGTAACCCAGGTCGAACAGCGACCCGGGGAAGAACATCGACATGAACGAGCTCAGCGGCTGCTGCGAGAAGAACTGGCCGCTGCGCACCGAGAGGTCGGTGTCGGCGAGCCCGAACGCGAGCGGCAGCACCTGCACCGCCGAGAGCGCGACACCGAGGATCACCGCGCCCACGCCCGCGGCGAAGAGCTTGAATCCGGCGACGCCGGGGTGTGCGGCGCGATCGGCGATCAGACGCACGATGAAGTAGAGGCCACCGGCGTACAGCGCATGGCCCGCGGCCGCAGGGAAGCCGCCGAGGAGCAGCAATGCCACGACGACGGCGATCGGCAGAGCCGATCTGAGGGTCTTGCGGGCGATGAAGCGCTCGATCGCCCAGAACAGCGCCGGCATCATCGCGGCCACCGAGGCCTGCGCCGACCACGTCGCCCAGCCCACGAAGAAGCCCGAGCCGCAGTAGAAGACACCGGCGAGGAGGCTGGCGGGGCGACCCAGACCGATGCGCCGCATCCACAGGTACATGCCGCCCATGGCGAGCGCAATCTCGACGAGCTTGACGAACCCGGTCGCGTACACCGTGGGGAGCGCGAGGAACCAGATCGTCGACAGCGTCAGCGTCGGCGTGTTGGTGCTCGCGAGCAGCTCCGTGCCGGGACCGGCGAGACTCGACCACAGCGCCCAGTCGCCCTCCGCGAGACGCTCGCGGATCTGGATGTACGACGGGATCAGCGAGTCGATGCTGTCGCCGAGGAACGGGTTCATGACCGGCGCCTTCGGGCCGCCGTTCCACCACGGCGCCACCGACATCAGCCGGTCCATCGCCGAGAAGGTCTTCGCGCCCACGAGCGCCGGACCGAGGTGGACCGTCAGGACCGCGATCAGTCCGGCCAGCACCGCGGCGATGCCGATCGCCTCGGGGCGGCGCCACCAGCGGCGGCGCACGGCGGCGTCGGGACCGTCGGGCGGCACGCCCGGCGTCGACGGCTCGGTCGCGTCGGTCGCGCCGTCGGAGTCAGGGGTCGGATGCCCCGGCGCGGTCGCGCTCGATTTCTGCGTGGCCTGCGGCACGTCGTCCTCCCGCTCGGACCACGCGCGCAACGCCGTGGCTCACTACCGACCGCAAGTCTACCGAGGGCCTCCCCCGGCGCGACGCAGGAGCGGCAGAGACGCGGCGGGTAGGATCCTCGGGACCGACCGGCGGCCGTGAGCCGCCCCGTGAGAGATGCCGGGTGCACCTGTGACGACCGACTCCCCCGCTGCGCCGCGCGCCGGCGCGCGAACGCGCGTGCTGCTGATCACGGGCGACCTCATCGGCGTGCGGATGGCAGGCCCCGCCATCCGCGTCTGGAACTTCGCCGACCAGCTCGCCGACACCTGCAACGTGCGGATCGTGTCGTGGGCGAAGATCGAGCGCACCTCCGATCGGTTCGGGCTGCACTTCGTGCACGAGACCGATGACGCCGCGATGCAGGTGCACGAGCGGTGGGCCGACGTGATCGTGGTGCAGGGCATCGCGCTGCGCATCTTCCCGTGCGTCGCCGCGACGGACCGCATCGTCGTCGCCGACCTCTACGACCCGTTCCACCTCGAGCAGCTCGAGCAGAACAAGCACATGCCGCCCGTGGAGTGGGAGGAGGAGGTCAGCAAGGCCGTCTCGCTCCTGAACGAGCAGCTCGAGCGCGCCGACACGATGATCTGCGCCTCCGAGCGTCAGCAGACCCTGTGGCTCGGGGCGCTCTCCGCTCTCGGCCGCGTGAACCCCCTCACCTACACCGCCGACCCGACCTTCGACGCTTTCGTGCGCGTGGTGCCGTTCGGCCTCCCCGAGGACGAGCCGGTGCAGACCCGGCACGCGCTCAAGGGCACGGTGCCCGGGATCGGCGCCGACGACAAGGTGCTCATCTGGGGCGGCGGCATCTACGAGTGGTTCGACCCGGTGACGCTCGTCGAGGCGATGGCCCTCGTCGTCGACGACCATCCCGACGTGAAGCTGTTCTTCATGAGCGCGCGCCATTTCAACCCCGACGTGCCCGAGATGAAGGTGCTCGGCGACACCATCGCCGCCGCCGACGCCCACGGACTCACCGATCGGAACGTGTTCTTCAACGACACGTGGGTCGACTACGAGGACCGCGTCAACTTCCTGCTCGACTCCGACATCGGCGTCAGCACCCACCCGATCCACCTCGAGACGCGCTTCTCGTTCCGCACCCGCATCCTCGACTACCTCTGGGCGCGGCTGCCGATCATCACGACCGACGGCGACAGCTTCGCCGACCTCGTGCGCGCGAACCGTCTCGGCGCCGTGGTGCCCGCAGGCGACGCGCAGGCGCTCGCCGACGCGATCGTCTCGGTGCTCTACGACCCCGAGGTGATCGCCGCCGCAGCCACCGGTCTCGATCGCGTCCGCACCGAGTTCACGTGGGAGCGGGCCGTCGCGCCGCTGCGCGAGTTCTGCGAAGACCCGAAAGCGGCGCCCGACCGCGCCGCGGGCCGACGCGCGGCGGGCTCCGCGAGCGAGCGGTTCGCCCGCATCCTCGCGATGCCGAAGGGCCGGCGCCGCGACGCCGCACTGTTCGTGTACTACCTGCGCACCGGCGGGATCTCGCGGGTCACCGACCGTCTCGGCCACCGGCGCAGGCGTCAGCGCCGGCCCTGAGCCCGCGCCCAGGCCGGCAGTGTCGCGAGACTCGGCCGGATCACCCGGCCGAGTCGTCGGACCGCCCCGGCACCTGTTCGACCGACACGCCGGCAGCGACGGTCCCGAACGTGGTGTTGTCGGTGGTCACCGTGAACATCGCGCCCTGCATGAGCCCGTGGCTGCTCTCCTCGCTCACCCCTGCGGCATTCGCGTTCACGAAGTACTGCCCAGGTCCGAAGTGCGTCGCGTCGATCGTCAGATCCACCTGAGTCGGGCCCGAGATCGGGTCGAGCCGCACCCCGAGCACTTCGGTGTTGCTTGCGAGGGCCATGTGCCCGAGGGGCGTGTCGATACTGAAGCCGAGCTCCCAGCGCTCGATGGGGCGGAGGGCATCGACGTGCACGCGGACGGTCAGCGGATCTCCCTCGGCGACGACCTTCGTCGACTGTCCTGCAGCGTCGAGCAGCTCGATTCGCTTCACCTGGATCGGGTGCTGCGTCTGCTCCGGCGGTGCCTCGCCGACGCGGCGGCCCTCGAGCACGTCGCGCAGCGCCGAGATGGCCTGATTCGTCTCTCCGTCGAAGACCACCTCGCCATCCTTCAGGACGATACCGCGGTCGCACAGCTCGGCGACCTGCTGAGCGGAGTGACTGACGAGGATGATCGTGCGTCCCTCATCTCGGAATTGGCCGATCCGCTCCATGCACTTGCGCTGGAAGGCCTCGTCGCCGACCGCCAGCACCTCGTCGACCAGCAGGATGTCGGGATCGGTGTGCACGGCGACTGCGAACGCCAACCGCACGTACATGCCCGAGGAGTAGAACTTCACTGCGGTGTCGATGAAGTCGCCGATACCGCTGAAGGCGAGGATCGCATCGAAGCGATCATCGATCTCAGCGCGGCTGAGCCCGAGGATCGATGCGTTGAGGTAGACGTTCTCCCGACCGCTGAGGTCGGGATGGAACCCTGCCCCCAGCTCGAGGAGCGCGGCCATCCGCCCACGCGTCTCGACCGTGCCCGTCGTCGGGGCGACGATCCCGCCGATGAGCTTGAGGAGGGTGCTCTTTCCGGAGCCGTTCGCCCCGAGGAGACCGACCGTCGTTCCGGCCTCGATCGTGAGGGAGACGTCGTCGACCGCGACGAAGCGCTGCCGGTGAGCGCGGCCGAGCCTCCCCAGGTGCACGATGCGGTCCTTGAGGCTGTTGTCCTTGCGGACGACGAAGTGCTTCGTGGTGTGCGAGAGCCGAACGATGTCGGGACGCGTAGTTGAGTCTGCCATCACAGTTCCTGAGCGAAGTTGCCCTGCATGCGGATGAAGGACCGGTGCGAGAAGACGAGGAAGACGAGGCCGACGACCGTGGCGATCGCCATCCGCAGTCCCAGGTTCTCCGGGTAGTCGGCCGGTGTTCCCTCACCCCAGAAGGCCTTGTGGAATCCGAGCACTCCGATCGTGATCGGGTTGGCCGCGTAGATCTCGAGCACCCAGGACGGAAGGGAGAAGCGGGAGATCGCGTCCTGCACCATCTGCCACGAGTAGACGATGGGCGAACCCCACATCGCGAGCATCATGACCACTTCGGTGAGGTATTGGATGTCACGCAGGTAGACGTTCAGCGCCGACAGGAGGAGCCCGATCGCGAGGCCGTACACGAGGATGAGCACGACGGACGGGAAGAACCACAGCATCTGCACGGCATCCGGCAGTGCCTGCACAGCGATCGCGGCCGCGAGCAGGATCACCAGCTGCACGGTGAACATGAACCCGGCCGCTCCGATGCTCGCCAGTGGGAAGATCTCGCGGGGCAGGTAGATCTTCTTCACGAGACCGGCGTTGTTGAGGATCGATCCGGTGGCGCCGAAGACCATGTCGCTGAAGAACGCGAACAGGGTCAGGCCCGAGAACAGGTAGATCGCGAACTGGGGGATCCCCTCCGCGGCGCGGAGGAACTGGCCCAGGACGATGAAGTACATCAGGAACTGGATGAGGGGACGGATGACCGTCCACAGGAATCCGAGCACGCTGTCGCGATATCGGGCCTGCAGATCACGGCGGACCAGAAGGTTCAGCAGTTCGCCGCGGGAGAAGATCTCGCGCAGCTTCCCGCCCGGGCGCCCGGCATGCAGCCCATCGGAGTCGATGATCGCGAACGGCTCTGCCGCGAGTCGCTCATACCGTGCTGAGTTGTCCAAGGCCTATCCGTCTTTCTGGTCGCCCGCGGCGCCCGTATCGGGCGCTGGAGCAGTGGAGATGATCGGGTTCATCTGCGTTCGCCGCCTCATCAGGTTCGAGAGAGCGACGCGCGGGTGCCGGATCCGCCGCGCCCAGCGCCCGAGCGCTCGCTCCGGGGCCAGGGCGCTGCGCATCGACGCGCCCGCATTCGGGTGATTCAAACGAAGATACATTCCCACGAAGTCGCGCAGGCGCGCTTCACCCAGATAGCCGGCTCTTCGCAGGAAGTCGATCTGCTCGTAGGGGTAGCCCGGCACGGTGGGCGACAGTTCGTCGAAGTTGAACTCGAACGTCGTGTGGCTGATCGAGAGGTACTCAGCGGTGGACACGGTGCGTGTATGGAATCCACGCTCCCCCGCAGCGTACGACGGCATGCGCTCGAGGATGTGTGCGAGGCCGCCGTCCTGGTACGCCTCCGCACCGCCGAACTGCTCATATCTCCATTCGTGCTCGACGAGGACCGCCAGCGCCTCCGGACGAGCGATGTACATCGACCCGTACGGCGCGAGCGGCGAGATGTCATCGAGCGGGACACGGACGCCGAGTGCCCGCGCGAGTTCTTCGAAGCCCGGCTTGTTCGACCACCACCCGCGCCCCATCGTCGGATACCCGATGTGAATCGTGGGCGGATACACCAAGCCGAGACCCGGCTCCTTCTGGAACAGTGCGACGATGTTCGCCGCGTAGCCGGGGCTGTTGAGCAGGTTCTCGAACTGCTGGCCTTTGAAGTGCCGTCCGACGTTGAATCCGTCCTGGGGCGTCCGCTTCGAGTGGACCTTCACGACGAGGTCATAGTCACCGCCGAGCAGGACGTCACGACACTCGATCAGGAACGCGCTCTGATCCCGGCCATCGTTCGAGGGGAGCACTCGTACGTCGACCGCGCCTCGGCTGATCGGTCGCGCCTCGACGATCCGACGGATCGCCGCGGCCTTGCCCCTGTCGGGCGTCGTCACCACGAGGTCGTACCCGCCCGGGAGCATGTCGAGGTGGTCGAGGATCTCGTCGGTCATGTCGTCATAGAAGATGTGCGCGATGGCGACGATGCGCAACGGCCGCTCGGGGTCGTAGGAGACGTCGGTCTCGGGGAGCACCTCGAGCATCCCGGCGTCGGTGTTGAGCACCTTCGGTGGCACATTCCGTGCCAGGTGCTGCAGGATCAGGTCGACCGGGAATCCGTAGCCGGCGGCGGCGTCGAGGATTCGACGGCCGAACACGGCGTGACGGTCGAGGAACGGCGGGTAATCCTCGAAGGGACGCCTCCGCAGCGTCGGGAGGCCTTCGTCGAGGAGGATGTCGCTCTGCAGCACAGACGGATCGGTGACATCGCGCCCCGCGCTCCCGAAGGCGACGTCGACGGTGTGGCCGCGGTCGGTGAAGTACTCCGTGAACACGGCCTCATGCTTGAGGACCGCATCGAAATACGACGGCATCTCCGGCAGATCCCGCCAGTACTGCCCCCACGCCTCCGACAGGAACATCTCCCGCCGCACCGCGATCCAGAACGACTGCAGGTGGTACGGCAGCCGCCCCTCATTCGTGAACGGGTTCGGCACCTCCTCGGCATGATCGGTCATCCCCCAGAAATGAACCGCACGCCCCTGCATCCGCTCGAAAACCGGCCCATACGGACGCACCGGACCGAACCACGTATCGTTCGTCAGCACGACCTCATCGAACTCGGTCAGCCCCGCACCCACATGATCCAACGCCTCCTTGTGCGCCCAGATGTCGAAACCGACATTCTCACGCACCAGGATCTCGTCCGACACCGGCTCCAGCTTCGCGCGACCGGCATCGGTCAACGACCCGTTGACGACCACCAGCACCCGCGCAGCATGCTCACGCAACCCCGCCAACGCCACCGGGACATAGTCATCGACATCCCCACGCCGATCCCACACCACATACACGACCAACCGACGACCACCCACCGGGAACACACCCGGCACCACAGCCGACACCACAGGCCCGCGAGCGCTCATGAAGCCCCTCCCCTCAGCCGAGCCTTCATCCGGCGGACGAAGTAGATCGTGCGACGAGCCAGCATCAGCGGCGGGTTGAGGAACGGGAGCAGAGCCCGCGCCGTGCGCGGGTGGTTCATCCGCATGTACATGCGCGTGAGCGCGACTATCCCGCCACCACCGACCCAGCCCACGCGGTGGAGGAACTGGATCTGCTCGACGGGATATCCCGGAAGCGTCACGGACATCTCATCGACCTTGTACTCGAGCGCCAAGTGGCTGCTTGCCGCGTGCTCGGCATTGAGGACGGTCCGCGTGTGGAACCCGCGCTCACCCGCAGCGAGGGTGACGATCCGCTCCTGAACCCGGCCGAGCTCGGCCCGCGTGGATCGCGGCTGCTTGCCGTACTCGTCGTACGTCCACTCCCGCTCCGCGATCACACCGAGGGCGTCCACGCGGGAGATCCACATCCCGCCGAGCGGCGCGAGCGGCGACAGTCCGTCCAGCGGCACCCGGATGCCGAGCTCCTTGCACAGATCCACGCCCTCGCCGAGGTAGCCGTACCAACCGCGGCCCGCGGTGGCATAGCCGATGTGGACCATCGGCGGGAACACCAGGCCGAGGCCGGGCTCCTTCTGGAACAGGCCGAGCACGTTCGCGACATACCCGGGGCTGCTCAGCAGGTTCTCCACCTGGTAGCGCCGGAAGTATCGGCGGACGTTCTCCTTGCGACCGGACGGGACGCGGCCGTGCACCTTGATCACGAGGTCGTAGGAACCACCGGTGAGGATGTCGCGACAACCGACGAAGAATGCGCTCATGTCGCGCCCCCGCTTGTGCGCGATGACGCGCACCTCGCGCGCGCCCAGGTGCGCCGAGTCGAAGGAATCGACCATCGCCCGGAGCGCGTCGACGCCCCCCGCATCGCTCGTCGTGACCACCAGATCGAACGGCACCGGGATCGCCCGCAGGCGTTCGAGGATGCCCGTCGCCTCGTCGCCCGCCCGGAAGTGCGCGATGGCGACGATGCGCAACGGCCGCTCGGGGTCGTAGGAGACGTCGGTCTCGGGGAGCACCTCGAGCATCCCGGCGTCGGTGTTGAGCACCTTCGGCTGGACGTTGCGCGCCAGGTTCTGCCAGATGACGTCTACCGGGAATCCGTATGCGGCGACCGCCTGCAGAATCCGACGGCCGATGACGGCGTGCCGGTCGAGGAACGGCGGGTAGTGGAAGAAGGGGCGGCGCTTCAGCAGCGGGCAGCCGTCGGCCAGCAGCATGTCGGAGTTGAAGAGCGCCGGGTGGTCGGTGGGATACGCCGCCGACGGGTAGGCGACGTCGACGGTGTGGCCGCGGTCGGTGAAGTACTCCGTGAACACGGCCTCATGCTTGAGGACCGCATCGAAATACGACGGCATCTCCGGCAGATCCCGCCAGTACTGCCCCCACGCCTCCGACAGGAACATCTCCCGCCGCACCGCGATCCAGAACGACTGCAGGTGGTACGGCAGCCGCCCCTCATTCGTGAACGGGTTCGGCACCTCCTCGGCATGATCGGTCATCCCCCAGAAATGAACCGCACGCCCCTGCATCCGCTCGAAAACCGGCCCATACGGACGCACCGGACCGAACCACGTATCGTTCGTCAGCACGACCTCATCGAACTCGGTCAGCCCCGCACCCACATGATCCAACGCCTCCTTGTGCGCCCAGATGTCGAAACCGACATTCTCACGCACCAGGATCTCGTCCGACACCGGCTCCAGCTTCGCGCGACCGGCATCGGTCAACGACCCGTTGACGACCACCAGCACCCGCGCAGCATGCTCACGCAACCCCGCCAACGCCACCGGGACATAGTCATCGACATCCCCACGCCGATCCCACACCACATACACGACCAACCGACGACCACCCACCGGGAACACACCCGGCACCACAGCCGACACCACAGGCACACCTGTCATCGCCGAATCACTCACCACACCTCGTATCGCGCATCGCGGCCCGCGACGATGCGGGTGGCCCATCGAGCCGGATAGATCCTAGACCGGGCCCGCGGCGTGGCCCTGTGCGAGTGCCTTGAGCAGGTAGCGGCCGTAGCCGCTCTTGATCAGCGGTTCGGCACGCCGGCGCAGCTCATCGTCCGTGAGGAAGCCCATGCGCCACGCGACCTCTTCGGGGCAGCCGATCGACAGTCCTTGACGCTTCTCGACCGTTCGGATGAAGTCGGTCGCCTCGCTCAGCGAGTCGAACGTTCCGGTGTCGAGCCACGCAGTGCCGCGCGGCAGGAGTTCGACCTTGAGCCGGTCGCGCTGGAGATACTCCCGGTTGACATCGGTGATCTCGAGCTCCCCGCGCGGAGAGGGTTTGAGCGCCTTGGAGATCTCGACGACGTCGTTGTCGTAGAAGTACAGCCCAGGCACCGCATAGTTGCTCTTCGGCGCAGCGGGCTTCTCCTCGAGCGAGACGACGCGACCCGCTTCGTCGAACTCCACGACGCCGTACGCCGTGGCGTCGTCGACCCAGTAGCCGAAGACGACGCCACCGGTCAGATCGTTGTACTGCCGGAGGCGCGTCCCCATGCCTGGCCCGTAGAAGATGTTGTCGCCGAGCACGAGCGCGACCGTGTCGCCGCCGATGTGCTCCTCTCCGAGGATGAACGCCTGGGCGAGACCATCCGGGGATGGCTGCGTCTTATAGGTCAGATTGATCCCGAACTGCGAGCCGTCGCCGAGGAGTCGCTGGAACTGATCCGCATCGTGCGGGGTCGTGATGACGAGGATGTCGCGGATTCCCGCGAGGATCAGTGTCGACAGCGGGTAGTAGATCATCGGCTTGTCGTACACCGGCACGAGCTGTTTCGACGAGCCGAGGGTGATCGGGTGCAGACGCGAGCCCGTGCCGCCCGCAAGGATGATTCCACGCATGCCGACCAGTCTCCCATGGGGATCGGCGCTCCCCAACTGTGAGGGGACGACGATGGCGGATGCGGCAGGCTCGGCCCGATACCCTTGAACCCATGCGCAGACTCCTCGTCACCGGCGGAGCCGGCTTCATCGGTTCGAACTTCGTCCACCACGTCGTGGCGCACACCGACGACCACGTCACCGTGCTCGACAAGCTCACCTACGCGGGCAACCGCGCCTCGCTCGACGGTCTCCCCGAGGACCGCGTCTCGTTCGTCCAGGGCGACATCGCCGATGCCGGGCTGGTCGACGGTCTGTTCGCCGACGCCGATGCTGTGGTCCACTATGCGGCGGAGTCGCACAACGACAACTCGCTGCACGACCCGCGGCCGTTCCTCGACACGAACATCATCGGCACCTACACGCTGCTCGAGGCCGCGCGCCGCCACGACGTGCGCTTCCACCACATCTCGACCGACGAGGTCTACGGCGACCTCGAACTCGACGACCCGGCCCGGTTCACCGAGTCGACGCCGTACAACCCGTCGTCGCCCTACTCGTCGACCAAGGCCGGCTCCGACCTGCTGGTGCGCGCCTGGGTGCGCTCGTTCGGCGTGCAGGCGACGATCTCGAACTGCTCGAACAACTACGGCCCCTACCAGCACGTCGAGAAGTTCATCCCGCGCCAGATCACGAATGTGATCCGCGGCATCCGCCCGAAGCTCTACGGCGCCGGCGAGAACGTGCGCGACTGGATCCACGCCGACGACCACTCGTCCGCCGTCCTCACCATCCTCGACGCGGGCGTGATCGGCGAGACGTACCTCATCGGCGCCGACGGCGAGAAGAACAACAAGGACGTCGTGGAGCTGATCCTCGGCATCATGGGGCAGCCCACCGACGCCTACGACCACGTCACCGACCGCGCCGGCCACGACCTGCGCTACGCGATCGACTCGACGCGGCTGCGCACCGAGCTCGGCTGGCAGCCCCGCTACAGCGACTTCGAGGCGGGGCTGGCCGCCACGATCGACTGGTACCGCGCGAACGAGGCCTGGTGGGCCCCTGCCAAGGACGCCACCGAGGCCTTCTACGCCACGAAGGGGCAGTGACATGACGGATCCCGGTTCCCTGGGCTTCGGCAAGGTGCTGAGCACGACCCAGACGGCCATCCCGGGGCTGGTTCTGTGGGACCTCCCGGTGCACGGCGACAGCCGCGGCTGGTTCAAGGAGAACTGGCAGCGCGAGAAGATGACCGCGGCCGGCCTGCCGGACTTCGGCCCGGTGCAGAACAACATCTCGTTCAACGACGCCGTCGGCACGACGCGCGGCATCCACGCCGAGCCGTGGGACAAGTGGGTCTCGGTCGCGACGGGCCGCATCTTCGGCGCGTGGGTCGACCTCCGCGAGGGCCCGACGTTCGGCGCCGTATTCACGGCCGAGATCGATCCGTCGCGCGCGATCTTCGTCCCCCGCGGTGTGGGCAACTCGTATCAGACGCTCGCCCCCGACACCGCCTACTCGTACCTGGTGAACGACCACTGGTCGCCCGACGCCGAGTACACGTTCCTCAACCTCGCCGACGAGACGGCCGCGATCGACTGGCCGATCCCGCTCGCCGAGGTGGAGATCTCCGCGAAGGACAAGGCCCACCCGCGGCTGGCCGACGTCACGCCGATGTCGCCGAAGCACGTCCTGGTGCTCGGAGCGGGCGGCCAGCTCGGCCGCGCACTGCGCGCCGAGTGGGGCGACGCCGCGCACATCGAGTACGCGACGCGCGCCGACCTCGACCTCACCTCGCCCGATCTCGCCGACGCCCGCCGCTGGCGCGACTACGGACTCATCGTGAACGCCGCCGCGCACACCGCCGTCGACGCGGCCGAGACTCCCGAGGGCCGCACGCAGGCCTGGGCCGCCAACGTCACCGGCGTCGCAGCGCTCGCACGCGTCGCCGCGGCGAACGGCATCACGCTCGTCCACGTATCGAGCGACTACGTCTTCGACGGCAGCCTCGACCGCCCGTACACCGAAGACGACGCGATCGCGCCGCTGGGGGTCTACGGGCAGTCCAAGGCCGCCGGCGACGCGGTGGTGGCCACCGTGCCGCGCCACTACATCGTGCGCACCTCGTGGGTCATCGGCGACGGCAAGAACTTCATCCGCACGATGGCCTCGCTCGCCGAGCGCGGCGTCGACCCGTCGGTCGTCGACGACCAGGTCGGGCGGCTCACCTTCACGTCGGAGCTGGCGCGGGGCATCCGTCACCTCGTAGACACGGGCGCGCCGAGCGGCACGTACAACCTCACCGGGAGCGGCCCGTCGCTGTCGTGGGCGGAGATCGCACGCAACGTCTATGCGTACTCCGGTCACGACAGCGACCGTGTGACACCCGTCAGCACCGCCACGTACTTCGCTGCGGCGACAGGGCCAGTGGCGCCGCGCCCGAAGAACAGCTCGCTCGACCTCGGCAAGATCGAGTCGACCGGCTTCGTACCCGCACCGCACCTTGCGGATCTCGAACGCTACGTCGCAGCGATCGCCGCGGAGAATGGTGCTGCGCAGGCCTGAACCTGCGCAGCACGGTCGCTCAGCGCAGCGGCTCGCCCTGGGGGAGCGCGTCGACCGTCGCTGGGGCGATCCGGAGGATCCGCGGGTCCTTTCCGCCGACGAGGGCATCGAGCACTGCGCGTGAGGTGACGTGACGATATACGCCTCCGTCCGCGAGGTAGACCTCGTTCCTCCCGACACCCTGTACGAGTGCCTGCGCACGCAGCGTCTCGGAGGACCGCTCCAGATCACCGCACGTCGTCTGCGGGAGGTCGGCGACGACGAATCCGCTCGCCCCCGCCAGCTTGACACGGTGCAGCTTCCCCTGCGCCGCGATCGAGAGCTCCCCGTCGCATCTCACGAACAGCCCGAGTCGTCCGCCGTTGGCAGCGGACTCGATGGCGGCCTGCTTGACCGTCCGGTGGTTCCGGGCGATGCCGATCTCATCGACGATCGCCCAAGCCGGAACGTAGAGCATCGTTCCACCTTCGACCACCACGTAGAGGTTCGGCGACTGCGTCGATCGCACCAATTCGCCGGGTCGCGGGTCGGCGTTCGGCTCGAGGACCGGGTCCCCCTTCGGCAGCGCGGTCATCGTGGCCGCGTTGACGGTGAGGATGGTCGGCCAGACTCCGCCCGTGAGCGTCAGCAGCGCTGCACGTGACACCACGTGCCGGTACACGCCCCCCTGCGCCAGGTAGACCTCCGGCGCACCGGCAGCCTGGATGAAGACCTGGCCGAGGACGGTCGAGGACTTCGACAGTTCAGCGCAGACGCTCGCGTCCAGTGCGGGAGCAGGGAAGCCCGCCGCGGCCGTCGATTTCGCACGATGGAGTTCTCCCGCTGCGGCGGTGTACACGACGCCGCCGCAGGTGACGAAGAGGCCGAGGTCATCCGACCTGCGATAGCCCTCGAGAGCACTCGCGGGCACATCGGACCGGAACACCGCCCCCGGGAGGCCGAGTTCCTTCGAGTACGTCCACGCGCGCAGGCGCAGCAGGCGCCCGTCCTGCGTGGGCAGGTAGACCGCGTTGTCTGCGGCGGACCTGATGTACTCGCCGGAGGCGAAGCGGGTGATCCCGATCCGGTACTTGGCGACACCCGCTTCAGGCATCAGCGCCGCATACGGGGCCTTTCCGCCGTTGAGGCTCGCGAGCGTGACGCCGTCGTAGACCGGCCGAAGGTGATCGCCCTCGATGACCATCACCCTCGCGTCGCCGGAGACCCGGGCGAACGCCGTTATCGACGACCCTGCCTTCATCGTCTGATAGTCGGCGGATGTGATGCTGGTCTCGGATCCGCACGAACTCCCCCACGCCGCGACCATCGCGCACGTGGCAAATCGGTGGCGTGTGCCGTCCCGAAGCAGCGAGACGTCGCCGGTCGATGCATTGCGCAGGTAGAGGCTCGCGGGGCCGCCGTCGGCGAACGCCGCGACGTACGCGCTGTCGACGCGAGTGGGAGAGCCGAACGCTCGGGAGAATTCGGGGAAGTCCGCCTTCTGGACGTGGTACCGCTTGGTGCCGCTGACGAGATACACGGGATCGCCCTGCTGGATCAGGCGAGCGACCGCCGTCTGCGTCGAGCCGAACCAATCCGTGAAGTAGTTGTAGAAGTTGCGGTTGCCATAGGCCGAGCAGGAGTCCCCCGTGCCGTACCCCGCCTTGAGGGCGGCGGCATTGGGCTGGTACGGCGTGTAGTAGTACAGGTTCGCGGTCGCCTGGTTCTGGATGTAGGTCGCCTTGGAGCCGCACGAGGTGTTCGGGTGGTACCGCACGTTCCAGGTCTTCCCCGGCGCGTACCAGGTGAAGTACTGCGAGGTGCCCGGCGGGTTGGCGTAGCGCTTGAACTGCCACGCCGCCCCGTACACCTGGTTGAAGAAGCCGTAGTAGCGCGTGTCGCACGCGGCGGTGTCGGGGCAGCCCTGCCCCATGGCGATCCGGTACCGCGTCGCAGTCGGAGCCGTGGACAGCACCAGACTCTGCTCCTTCTGGAGGGTCACGAGGATCACCTGCGGGTTGATTCCGCACGCCTGCGCCACCTTGTAGATGATCCGCGACGCACGTTCGCGCGTGCCGCCCGAGTACGCCCCGCACATCGCGTCGGCCTTCGTGGTGCGCGAAGTGTCGTACCAGTCCTTGAGACAGGTGTACCCGCTCCTGCACGCGGGCACCTTGGCCTGCAGGAAGGCCTGGATCTGCGCCTCCGTCATCGTGCCCTTGGCGAAGAAGACCGCGTCGCTCATGAGGTTCCCGGCGGAGAATCCGGAGAGGCTGGTCGGCACGACCGCAGCGGGAGCGGCCACTGCCGCGGCCGGCGCGGAAGCCTGTGCAGGCGACGCGACGGCGACGCCGAGCACGAGGGCGATGGATGCGACGAACACGCCGACCGATCTCTTCATCGACACACGCGCACCACGACTCACAGCCCCCGCCATGTGCCCAGTGTGACTGAAGTGACGGATGATTACAACGTTCGCCGGCCGGATGACGTCAGGACACGCCAGTTCCCGGGACGTTCCGAGGCTGCCGGAGACCCTCAGAGCTCGGCGTGCAGCAGCCAGACCCGGTCGGCCGCGTCACGCCACGAGAATGCTCGCCCGCGGTCGGACGCCAGCACCGAGAGGCGCTCTGCGGCCTGTGTGGTGGCGAGCGCGCGGGCGAGCGCGTCGCCGAGCCCCGCAGCCACCTCATCGGCCGAAGATCCCGGAACGAGCTCTCCTCCGTCGACGACGACCTCTCGGCTCACCGCCGAGGCGGCCGCGATGACGGGAACGCCGAGCGTCAGCGCGTCGACGGTGCGCCACGGGAACGCCGACCGGCGCGACGGCGCCACGAACGCGACCGATCCCGCGTAGACAGCGGCCCGGTCGACGGCCTCGAGTGGTCCGCGGACATGCAGGCGGTGCTCGCCGATCCCGGATGCCGCGGCCATGTCGGCGATCCCCGGTTCCGCACCGTCGGGGGCGTCGATCACGACGATGGGCACGTCGACGCCGCTCGCCGCGATCGCCGAGAATCCGACGTCGAGCCCGTCCGACGCGCGGGAGCTCCCCGCCAGGAGCACGTAGCCCTCGGGGAGGCCGTGCGTGCGCCGACGCCCCACCTCGTCCGCGGGCACGTCGAACCGCTGCGGCGAGGCTCCCGCCACGACGCGCACGCGATCGCCGAGCGGCGCCACCTCCGCCAGCCGCACCGCCATGGAATGCGTGGGCACGACCACCGCGTCGGCGTACTTGACGGCGCGCTTGAGCATCGCGCGCTGCCACGCCACCGTCTGCTTGGGCAGCTCCTCCGGCGCCTCCCAGGGGCGCAGGTCCCATACCGTGACGACCGTCTGATCGTGTTCGTGCACCCGGTCGTGGCGCACCAGCGGGGCGAACAGCGACGGTGAGTGGATCATCCCGCCGGCGATCCCCGTGCCGATGCCGATCTGCAGCGCTGCGGCGAGTTCGCGTCGCGCGAGCGCCGAACGACGGAGCCCGGCGAGTCCCGCGACCGCCGGGTCGTCGCCGCCTGCCGGAGCGAGTCCTTCGACCTCGCATCCGTCGGGTGCCGCCACGACCAGCGCGCGGGCGAGCTCGAGGGTCGCCTCGGCGAGATCGGCGTCGATCGGAGACGTGAGCTGGTCGAGGACGACCCGGAGAGTCACGACCATGTCAGCCCTCGTCGGTCGGGGTGGGCGGATGGAGCGCCTGCTGCACCATCTCGTGCACCTGCTCGTAGTCGGGCTCGTACTCGTCGACGCCGCCGTCGGGGGTCAGCTCGATCGTGGTGACGGGCTGCTCCTTGGCCTTCAGCGCGATGTCGGCGAGCGACGGGAGGAACGACTGCGGCAGGTCGGTCTGCACGATGTCGGTGCCGGCGGCTGCGATCTCGCCGAACCGCGTCAACACGGTCTGCGGCGTGAACTGGTCGAGGATGGCCTCCTGCAGCTGGCGCTGGCGGCGCATCCGGTCGAAGTCGTTCGTCGTGTAGCGCGAGCGTGCGTACCACTGAGCCGTGTCGCCGTCCATGTGCTGCTCGCCCGCTTCGATCCAGCCGGTCGCCCATTCGTCGACGCTCTGCCCGTCGTACGACGGACCGCCGCCCTCGGGCAGACGCTCCGCGACGGTGATGTCGACGCCGCCGAGCGCATCGATGAGCGACGCGAAGCCGTGCATGTCGATGAAGACGTAGTACGGGATCTCGATCCCGAGGATTCCCTCTGCGGCGTCCTTGGTCGCCTCGACCCCGGGCGACGAACCGTTCGCCTCGGCGTCGGGGTAGAGCGCGGTGCCGTCCTGGCAGACCTCGACCTCGGTGCGCAGCTGGTTGACGCCGCTTCCCCAGCCGCAGGTGGGGTCGGCGTGGCCCTCGTGCCCGTTCGGGTACTTGTCCTGCATCGGCCCCTCGGCGAACGGGAAGTGGGGCATGTCACGCGGGATGCCCGTGATCGTCGTCGCTCCCGTCTCGGCGTTGACCGAGACCACCGAGATGCTGTCGAACCGCATCGAGTCGCGGCCTTCGCCGCTGTCGGCCCCGAGCAGCAGGATGTTGTAGTACCCGTCGGAGGGCGCCACGGTGGGTCCGGTCGCCTGGAAGATGCTGCTGATGGTGCTGCGCGCGGTGCCCACGGCATCCGCCGCGTACACCGCCGTGGTCCCGGCGACCACGGTCAGGACGACCGAGGCTGCGGCGATGCCGAAGCGCGCCCCGGTGCCGGTCTTGACCAGCCGGACGAGCCGCAGCGTGTCGATCGTCAGCACGACCCAGAGCACGCCGTACGCGATGAGGAGTCCCTGGGCGACGAGCAGCGGGATCGGCCGGAGCAGAGCGAGCCAGTCGGGGAGCCAGGCACCGGTGACGAGGCTGATTCCGGCCGCCGGCCAGAGGAGCGCGAACAGCCCGGCGACGACGATGAACGCCCAGAGCGCGAGCGTCGAGGCGATGCCGATGCGTCCGAGGCGACGGTTGCCGGCGAGCACCTGCGCCGACCCCGGCAGGAGGAAGTTGAGCACGACCAGCCACCAGCCGCGTCGCGTCATGACCGCACGTGAGCGGGAGTCGGGGTGACGGAGCGGACGCTCCTCCACCACCGCGCGCGCCGCCTGGCGCGGGGGGCTCGCCACGCTCACAGCGACTCCTTGAGCCGCCGGTTCTTCTCCTCGACCTGCGCCTCGAGGTCGCGGGCGTACGCTTCGACCTTCTCGGCGACCTCCGGGTCGCCCGCGCCGAGGATGCGCGCGGCGAGGAGGCCGGCGTTCTTCGCTCCGTTGATCGACACGGTCGCCACCGGGATGCCTGCGGGCATCTGCACGATGCTCAGGAGCGAGTCCATGCCGTCGAGTGTGGCGAGCTGCACGGGCACGCCGATGACGGGGAGCGCGGTCATCGACGCGAGCATGCCGGGGAGGTGCGCCGCGCCGCCCGCTCCGGCGATGATCACCCGGAGTCCGCGAGCACGCGCCTCACGCGCGTAGCGCATGAGCTTGTCGGGTGTGCGGTGCGCCGAGACGACCTCCACCTCGTGCGCGACGCCGAAGTCGGTCAGCGCCTGCGAGGCGTCGCTCATCACGCGCCAATCCGAATCGGAGCCCATGACGACGCCGACGAGCGGCGCCTCGGAAGAATGCAGCGGCCGGGTCACCCGTCAAGGCTAGGGCGACAGGCTGGAAGATCCCCGCAACGGCGCGGTCAGTCGAGGAAGTGTGCGGCGGCGGCACGCGCCTGGTAGGCGACGTCGTCGAGGTCGTCGCCCGAGACGGTGACGTGGCCGACCTTGCGGCCCGGACGCGGCGCCTTGCCGTAGGTGTGCACTTTGGCCGACGGATGCTCCGCCAGAGCGGTGGCGAAGCGCTCGGTGAGACCGCCCTCGGCCGGTCCGCCGAGGATGTTCACCATCACCGCCCACGGCGCGACCGGCTGAGGGTCACCCAAGGGCAGGTCGAGCACCGCGCGCAGGTGCTGCTCGAACTGGCCGGTGGTCGCTCCGTCCTGGCTCCAGTGACCGGAGTTGTGCGGACGCATCGCGAGCTCGTTGACGAGGACGCGCTCGTCGGTGGTCTCGAACAGCTCGACGGCGAGCATGCCGGTCACGTCGAGTCCCTCGGCGATCGAGACGCCGATCTGCGCGGTCACCTGCTGAAGGCGGTCGGCGGCGTGCGGCGCCGGGGCGATGACCTCGGCGCACACGCCGTCGCGCTGCACGGTCTCGACCACGGGGTACGCCCGCACCTCGCCCGAGGGGCGCCGCGCGACCTGCTGCGCGAGCTCGCGCGTGAAATCGACGAGCTCCTCCACGAGGAGTGCGCCGCCGTTCGCGTCCTCGGCGAGCGCTGCGAACCAGTCGTCGGCCTCGGTCGCGTCGGCGACGACGCGAACGCCCTTGCCGTCGTAGCCGCCGCGCGGGGTCTTCACGACCGCGCGCCCGCCGTGCGCGTCGAGGAACTCCTGCAGGGCGGCGGTGTCCTCCACCGCGGCCCAGTCCGGCTGCGGCATCCCGAGCTCCTGGAGGCGAGCGCGCATCACGAGCTTGTCCTGCGCGATGCGCAGCGCGTGCGGACCCGGATGCACGGCGACGCCCGCGTCGACGAGGGCGCCGAGCACGGTCTGGGGCACATGCTCATGGTCGAAGGTGATGACGTCGACGGACTGCGCGAACGCGAGCACCGTGTCGGCGTCGCGATAGTCGCCGACCGCGGTGGCGGCCAGAGCCGCCGACATCCCCTCGTCCTCGGCCAGCACGCTCAGCTCGATCCCGAGCTCGACCGCCGGGGCGATCATCATGCGCGCCAGCTGTCCTCCGCCGACCACTCCCACACGCAGCGCCATGCCGCTCCTTCCGACACCTCCATCTTCGCGCACCGCGGCGCGCGGTGCGGATCAGGCGTCGGGAAGCGGAGGCGGCACGGGCCCCGGAAGCGGCTGCGCGTCGCGGTGCGCGAGGATCTGGCTGACCTCGACCTGGTCGACGAGGGCCTCATGCACGACCGCCGCGCTCGGCACGTTGACGATGCGCAGCGGCTCGTCGATGCCGTTCGAGAGCGTGAGCGTACCGGCGCCCCAGATGCGCTGGAGAGGTCCGCGTCGCACCTGGATCGTGTATCCGCGCACGTGCTCGAGCTCCCGTCGTCTGACGGCGAGTACCCCGGTGCGCTGCATCACGCGGCGTGTGGTGATCGTGTAGACCCGCGACCACCACACGAGGAACGGCAGGAACACCAGCACGAAGATCACGACCCCGGCGGCGGTGAGCAGCATCCAGTCCTCGTACGGATCGGGGAGGTTCCCGTACAGGTACCCGCACGCCCCGGCGACGACGATCAGCACGAGTGCCGACCAGAACAGCCGCCGCGCGTGGCCGCGGAACCGTGCCACACGCAGCTCCGGCGTGGGCGCACCGGGGGCGGGCATCTGCGGCCGGCCGCCGAATCCGACGGGCTGGGTCATGCTCTCATTGTGCGGGTGGCGCCGACATCGGCGCGCGCCACACGCCACACCTCGTCACACTCACGCTCGACGCACGTGCACCACGTCGCCGGCCGACACGGTCGCCGTCGAGCCGTCGGTCGATGCGACGACGAGCCTGCCGTCGCCGTCGATCGCCTCTGCGCGACCCTCGAGGACACCGCCGCCGGGGAGCGTGACCCGCACCTGCGCGCCGAGCGTGGAGCACCGGTCCGACACCTCGGCCCGCACGCCGGCGGCCTCGGCGTCGCCGCCCGCGGCGGCGAGGGCGGCGAGCATGCGCTCGAGCCCCACGACGTAGTCGGCCAGCAGCGCGTCGTCGTCCGACTCCCTGCCGATGGCCGCGAACGAGGTCGCCGTCTCGACGGGGAGCTCGGCCCGCGGCATCCGGGTGTTCACGCCTGCGCCGATCACGATCGCATCGGGATCCATCGCGATCGCCTCGGCGAGGATGCCGCAGATCTTCCCGCCGTCGACGAGCACGTCGTTGGGCCATTTGAGCGCCGTGTCGTGTGCACCAGGGTCGAGCCGGCGCGCGATCGACTCCGCCATCGCAGCACCCGCGATCAGGGGGACCCATCCCCGCGCGGCGGCGGGGATGCCCGGGACGCGCACGACGACCGACACCGCGAGTGCGGTGCCCGGCGGGGCGGTCCAGACCCGATCGAGGCGCCCGCGCCCCCGCCGCTGATCCTCGGTGATCAGCATCGACAGGTGCGGCCACGACTGCGGGTCGCCCGCCGCCAGGCGCACGACGTCGGCGTTGGTCGAGTCGGTGGATTCGACCACCTGCACCCGGGGGCTCACTGCGGCGGTGCGGGGGTAGCCCTCACGAGGTGTCGACATGACGCCCAGGCTACGCGGTCACCGGTTGCGCAGCGCCGAGAGGTGGATGTACCGCTCGGACGAGCCCCACCGCACGAGATACCAGTCGCGCACGGCGTCGATGACCTCGATGGGAGTCCCACTC
The DNA here is from genome assembly GCF_017831975.1 of Microbacterium terrae. Lineage (NCBI taxonomy): Bacteria > Bacillati > Actinomycetota > Actinomycetes > Micrococcales > Microbacteriaceae > Microbacterium > Microbacterium terrae. The sequence continues at coordinate 2,161,238 of NZ_JAFDSS010000001.1, forward strand.
CTGGCCGTACTCACCGTCGCTCCCCCGGGCGACGAGCGTACGCTCGTGGACTTCGTCGTCACCATCTGCTGCACGGGATAGCTCGCCGCGGCTCCGAAGGAGCCGTTGAGCTTCTCGTACACGGTGCGGGAGATCGCCCGCAGCGCCGCGCGGGAGGGGCCGTCGAGCCCGATGATCGAGATCGCGTACGTCGACGTCGGCCCGTAGACGACGGCGGTGTCGGACTGGGTCAGCCCCGACGCGATCCACAGCGCGCCCGGCTTGCTCGCCTGGTTGACACCCGGCGGGATGCCCGAGGCGATGCGCGACCGCCAGATCTGCAGTTCCATGAGCCCGAGCAGTCGCTCGGTGGATGCGGCGCTCAGCAGCTGCCCCTTCTCGAGCATCCCCACGAACCGGCTGAGATCGTTCGTCGTGGCCCGGTTGCCGGCGTACAGGACGCTCGTGCCTTTGGGGACCGATCCGTACCTCGATCCGGTGAACCCGGCGGAGCGGATCATGGAGTTGAGAGTCGGAATGCCGATCCAGTGCACGAGGTCGGTGTGGCAGTAGTTGTCGGAGACGTGGATCATCACGTGGATGCACGTGCGCACCGTCATCCCCGACGCCAGCTTGGTGTCGAGCGATGCGCGCCCCTGGTCGACCCGCTTCAGGGCCGCCCACGCCGCGTAGAGCTTCATCATGCTGGCGGGCTCTCGCGCGGACGTGCCTCCGACACTCGCCACGAGGCTCAGTCCGCCGAGCTCGCGCACGGTGACCGTGAACGACCCCGCGTACTTCGACATCGTCGTGCTGATCGCGGCGCGCAGAGAACGCTCGCGGTTGGCCTTCTCAGTCGTGCACGAGGTGTTCGACAGGACCGAGCCGCCGATCGACGCCGTGCCCCCGACCGCGGTGACGGTCGCACCGGTGCGGGCGATGGCCGATCGCACGTCGTCCGGGACGCACGGCTGGATGCTGTAGAACAGCGGCTGCCGGTTGACCGCGGCGAGCGCAGCCGCCACCGCCGTGTCATTGGTGGCAACCGGATTCGTCACGATCGCGCGCTTGACCCCCTTCGTCTCAGCTGCCACCGCCGCAGACAGGGAGTGCGCGCTGCTCGCCCGTCGGCGCTCCACGGTGAATCCGGCCGACTTCAGCGAGGCCTCATAGCCGCTTGAGACGGTGCTGCCGCCGAGGATCACGATCCTCCGCGCCTCGACCTCGCGAAGCGCCCTCACCGTCGTGCTGTGAACTGCCGAGACCTTGCCGTCGACGATCAGTGCCCCGCTGCGGGTCCCCGCCGCAGCCGAGATCGCGATCGGGCCGTCTGCGGTTCCGGCGACACCGGCGAGATAGACGGTGTCGAACGTCGCTCCGTCCTCCACGAGGATGGTCTGCGAGATCGCCGTCGCGCTGCCACTCGGGTACCGCACGACCGAGGCGCCGGTCGAACGAAGATTCGCCAGCGCTGTCGTCGACACCGATCCCCCGGTGTCGACGACCAGGATCGTCGTCGGACCGAGTCGTTCGATCTCGGTGAGCGTGGCCGCCGTGACGCTCGACTGCTTCGTGTAGAGCACGGGCGCCGCCTTCCGCGCAGCGAGCGCGGCGGCGAGCACGCCATCGACTGCGGCGTACCCGGACGCGACCACGACGGTGTCCGCCCCCGACGGGAAGCCGCCGCGCGAGACCGCGATCGCTGTGCCGAAACGGTCACTGCCGGAGAGTCGTCCTGCTGCGGGCAGTGCCGGAGCGACCGCCAGCGCGCGTGCGCCTATGCCGGAATCTGCGTTCGTCTCCTCGTCGTCGCCATCGGGGATCGGCGCCTCGGTCGGGGTCGGGGTCGGGGTGGGGCTCGGCGTCACCGTGGGAGGGTGCGGTGTCGGCGTGGCGGACGCCGTCGGGCTGACGGATGGTGTCGGACTGACGGATGCTGTCGGACTGACAGCCGGCGATGGAACGACGCCCACTCCCTGCGTCGGCTCCGGTGTCGCACCCTCGTCCGGCGCGTCGGCCGTCTCGATCGGCGCGTCCGCCGTGGCACTCGGAGTGGGGTCGGGCACGGCGGCATCCGCTGCGGTGTCGGTCATCGAGACGAGCATCGCCACCGCGAGCAGGAGTGCACCCGCTCGCATCGCTCCCGGTCCGAACATCCGCGTACGTTGCGCCACAGTGCACCCGACGCTACCCCACCGCCCTCGCGCGGCGATGAGATGACCGTGAGAATCGCGCGCCGTCGGCTCCGCCCTCACCACAGCGGAAGCCGCCACCCCTTGTGCGAACCCTCCAACGCCTCCGCCGACACCGCCGATAGGGTGGAATCCGTGACCGATCAGCCCGACCTCTCGACGACCGCCGGCAAGATCGCCGACCTCCGCGCCCGCTACCAGGAGGCGGTGCTCGACGCCGAGGCCGTCGCCCAGCAGAAGCAGCACGCGAAGGGCAAGGGCACCGCCCGTGAGCGAGTGGAGCAGCTCGTCGACCCCGGCAGCTTCGTCGAGCTCGACGAATACGTGCGCCACCGCACCGCCGCCTTCGGCATGGACCGGTCGCGCCCGTACGGCGACTCGGTCGTGACCGGCATCGGCACGATCCACGGCCGCACCGTCGCGGTGTACTCGCAGGACTTCTCGACCTTCGGCGGCTCCCTCGGCGAGGTCGCCGGCGAGAAGATCATCAAGGTCATGGAGTTCGCGCTGCGCAGCGGCATCCCGATCGTCGGCATCCTCGACTCGGGCGGCGCGCGCATCCAGGAGGGCGTGGTCGCGCTCGGCAAGTACGGCGAGATCTTCCGCCTCAACACCCGGGCCTCCGGCGTCATCCCCCAGATCTCGATCATCATGGGACCTGCAGCGGGCGGCGCGGTCTACTCCCCCGCCCTCACCGACTTCGTGGTGATGGTCGACAAGACCAGCCAGATGTTCGTCACCGGACCCGACGTGATCAAGACGGTCACCGGCGAGGACGTCGGCATGGAGGAGCTCGGCGGCGCGCACACGCACAACACCCGGTCGGGTGTCGCCCACTACCTCGCCGAGGACGAGGAGGACGCGATCGACTACGTCCGCTCGATGCTCGGCTTCCTCCCCGACAACAACATGGCGGAGCTGCCGGTCTACGAAACCGGATTCGAGTTCGAGACGACGGACTCCGACCGCGCGCTGAACGCGATCATCCCCGACTCGCCGAACCAGCCGTACGACATCCACCAGGTCATCCGCGGCATCGTCGACGCCGAGGACTTCCTCGAGGTGCAGCCGCTGTTCGCCCCCAACATCGTCATCGGCTTCGGCCGCATCGAGGGCCGCTCGGTGGGCATCATCGCCAATCAGCCGTCGCAGATGGCCGGGACGCTGAACATCGAGGCCGGCGAGAAGGCCAGCCGCTTCGTGCGGTTCTGCGACGCCTTCTCGATCCCGATCGTCACGCTCGTCGACGTGCCCGGCTACCTCCCCGGCACCGACCAGGAGTGGACGGGCGTCATCCGCCGCGGCGCGAAGCTGCTCTACGCGTACGCCGAGGCGACCGTGCCGCTGGTCACCGTCATCCTGCGCAAGGCCTACGGCGGCGCGTACATCGTGATGGGCTCCAAGCAGCTGGGCGCTGACATCAACCTCGCGTGGCCCACCGCCGAGATCGCCGTCATGGGCGGCCAGGGCGCGGTGAACATCCTCTACCGGGGCGAGATCAAGAAGGCCGAAGAGGCGGGCGAGGATGTCGCGGCGGTGCGCACGCGCCTCGCGAACGAGTACACCTACAACGTCGCCTCCCCGTTCCTCGCCGCCGAGCGCGGCGAGCTCGACGGCATCATCGAGCCGGCGGCCACGCGCGTGTCGATCGCGAAGTCGCTCCGGGCACTGCGCGGCAAGCGCGCGAGCCTGCCGCCCAAGAAGCACGGGAACATCCCGCTGTGACGGGCGACGCAGGCGAGAGCGTCTCGATCGAGGTGCGCCGGGGCTCTCCCACCGAGGAGGAGCTCGCGGCGCTCATCGCCGTCGTCACCGACAGGTACTCCGGCGAGGCCGCCGAGGCCGTCGCCGAGGAGGATGCCGCGCGGTCGGCATGGAGCGTCTCGCAGCGCGGGCTGCGCGAGCCGCTCCGACGCGAGCTCGGCTGGGTCCGCGGGGCCTGAACGACGCGGTGCGGTGGCCCGAACGCGTCTGCGCGCGTGTCCCCCGAAATACCTACAGACGGATTCCTTGACGGGCCGGATACTTGATCTTGCTGGAACGCTTCTGCGTTCGGTCGACTCGCTCTCCCGCTCTGCGGCAGACCTCGAGTTCGGCCACGTGGACGGTTTTCGGGTAACCGTCCACTAGGCGAGGGGCGGGCGGCTTCGCCGCCCCTCGCCTCCTTCTCGCTCCGCTCCCCGCCCCGGTATCCCTCCCCCATCGGGTCGGGGGGCGCGATAGCCTCACCGGCCGTGCGCCGGAGCGCGAGACGGTCGTCGCGCCGGTACGGCGCCATCGCGGCGCGTGCAGGATGCAGCACGCGGTCGCCGAGCGCGGGAACGCGCCGCTGCGGCGCGGCCAGGATGCTGTCCCTCCGCGCCCGCGGGAGTGCGCCACGCGCTCGCGGAGGGCGCGGGAGCCCTGCGCCCGTGCGAACGGCGCGGCGAACGCTGCTACGCGGCGCCCGGGTGGGCGATCTCGCGCCAGAGGTCGACTTCGTCCTCGTCGGAGTGCCCGCCGCCGACGGCGGTCGAGCGCCCCACCACGGTGACGGCGACCCGAGCGTCGGGCGAGGTGCGGATGTAGAGCCGCTCCGAGGCCGCGGTGCGCAGCGTCTCGGCGAGCTGCCCGCGGATGACCGAGAGGTCGCTTTCGTCGATCCCCTCGAGGCCGCCCTCATCGAGCACGGTGACGTGCGCCCCGCGACGCCGTGCCCGCTCGAGCTCGCCGCGCACCTCGTCGTCGAGCAGGCGAGGGCCGCGCATCTCGTCGCGCAGGCGCCCCTCGGCGAGCCGCGCCTCGAGTCGGTCCTCCGCGGTGAGGGTGCCGCCCTGAGCGATCGCCCGCGAGAGCACGGGGCCGGCGGCGGTGAGCGCCTGCTGCACCCGCACGCGGCGCTCACGGCGCCGCGCGAGCTGCGACGCCTGCCAGGCCGACGCCGCCCTCTGCAGACCGGCGAGCCGGGCGGTGTCGCGCTCGGCGCGATCGAGCGACCACACCAGCAGCTGCGCGACCCCCACCCACACGATCGATCCGACGAGCCCGAGAGCGAGAGCCGCGGCCGGGCCGATCCACACCATCGACGCGATCGCGAGGAGCGCGGTGCCCACCCACGCCGTCCAGGGGCGGCGGCGCACCATCACGATGGTCATGAGGGCCCCGATGCCGCCGAGGTACCAGGTGGCGAAGGGCGCGGTCCGTGCGTCCGGACCCACCGCGTAGGCGACGGCACTCGGCACCAGGACGGCGCACACGAGCGCCAGCACCTGCGCGGCCATCGGGAGCGGGGCCGCGGCACGCGCCGGCTCGGTCGCGGTACCGGGTTCGGCGGTCTCGGCATCCGTGACCGCGGTTTCGGCGGGGACGCCGTCGGACTCGGCGTCATCGTCGTCGACACCGCGCGCGCGGCGCGGCTCCCACACGACGCACAGCAGCGTGGTGAGCAGATAGAGCCCGAGGGTGGCCACGATCACCAGCGGCGCGACGACCGGCTCGGTCCACCAGAGGCCGCGTGCAGCGAGGTACGCCGTGAATGCGACGGCGAGTGCGACGAGGACGTTCTTGACGCTGATCACGAGATCCTCCGCCTCCAACGGATCGTGACCACGGTCCCGTCCTGCCCCGAGGCGATGCTGGCCGTGGCGCCGACGGCCGCGACCCGGGCGAGGATCGAGGCGCGGATGCCCAGACGATCATCCTCCACGGAGTCGACGTCGAACCCCTCGCCGCGGTCGACCACCGAGATGTCCACGCCGGCGTGGTCTCCGGCGACGGTCAGGGTGAGTCCCGCACCGCCGGCGTGCTGAAGCGCGTTGGCGACCGCCTGCGTGGCGGCGAGCGCGAGCGCCGCGGCGATGCGTCCGGGCAGCGCCGGGGCCTCGTCGTCGATCGTGCGCACCGCGCGCAGGTCTGCGCCGAGCTCTCGCGCCGCCTGCTCGATCGCGTCGGCGATGTCGTCGGGTGTGCGCGGCTCGTCGGTGCCCTCACGCGAATCCTGCTCCGTGTTGGCCAGACGCGTCAGCGCCTCGCGCGCCATCGTCACCGCGAGGGCTCGCTCGCGGGGCGTCTCGGCCCGCTCGGCGGCGATGAGCGCAGCGAGCACGCTGTCGTGCATGAGTGCGGCGACTTCGACGCGCTCCTGCTCGAGGGCGTCGGCGGCGGCAGCCTCGGCGTAGGAGGCGACCGCCTGCGCGCGCGTCTGATCTACGCCCGCGGCGACCGAGCGGAACACCCACCCGAGCGTCAGCAGCATCGACCCCAGGATCAGGGCGAACGAGACGTCGAGCGCCACCCCGATGATGAACTCCTGCGAGAAGCCGACCTGGATGAGCCGCACGAGCCCGTACATGAGCGGCACCGCGGCGGTCCACACGATCTGCAGCGGCATCGGGAACGCGAGCACCGCGGCGAGCGTCGCGATGTTCACCAGGTACCAGATCCACGGCTGGGATGTCGCCTCGGGAGCCGACTGCACCGTCGCGATCGGCCACGCGATGAGGGCGAGCACGTAGGCGAGCGCGAAGACACCGGCGCTGACCCGCACCCCGCGGCCGACGAGGCACGCGAGGATCATCACGGCCAGCGGCCCGAAAACGCCGATCATGAGGGGCGTGTGCCACGCCGGCCGCTCGTCGTAGGGCCCGAGCGCAGTGAGGAACGCCTGCATCCCGAGCGCGAGCGAACCGAGACCCGCCACGAGCGAGATGATCCGCTCGACCCGGGTGCGGGTGAACGATCCGACGCCGCCGTGCACACCGCGTGCGGACGGGATGAGGCGCCAGGCGCTCTCGAGGAGGGTCGTCGGCGCCTCAGCTGCCACTGGCGATCCCGCCGATGTCCGTGGGTTCGACGAGGAGTCCGTCCTCCATCGCCCGACGGGCGAGGTCGACCTTGGTCGGTGCGGGGCGACCGACCTCGACGTACTTCACCCGGATGCGGGTGATGTTCTCCTTGGCGGTCGAATACGCGATGCCCAGTCGCTCGGCGACCATCTTGAGCGGGAGCCCGGCGGCGTACAGGCGGAGCACCTCGCGCTCGCGAGCCGACAGCTGGGCGTCGGCGAACTCGCGATCGCCTTCGACGGCGCTCGCCCACTCGACGTTGTTGAGGGGCTCCCCCCGGGCGACGGTGCGGATGGCGGCGATGACGTCGTCGATCGGCGACGCCTTGCTGACCACGCCGGTGGCGCCTGCCGACAGCGCCTCGCGCACGGCTGCCGGCCGGTCGGCGACGCTGTGGATGATGACGCTCGATCCGTCGGCGACCAGCGCGCGCACGTTCTCGGTCACCGTCGTGCCGTCGCCGAGCGTGAGGTCGAGCACGACCACGTCCGCCGGCGCGGCGGCGGCGAACGAACGCCAGTCGAGGTACTCGGTGACGTTGCTCCCCGAGAAGACGACCTGCTTGGTGCCGCTGCGCGCGCACGCGGCGGCGAGTCCGAGTCGCACCGACTCGTGGTCGTCGATCAGGGCCACGCGTGTCATGTCCGCCAGCCTATCCACCCCGCGCCGGGTCGTCGCCGCAGCACCGTCATGCCCGGCCGAGCACGGCGACGGCCTCGACGTGGTGCGACGCGGGGAACAGGTCGAGCGCGCGCACGCGCGATGCTTCGTAGCCCGATTCGCGGAAGGTGCGGAGGTCTCGTGCCAGCGCCACGGGATCACACGCGACGTAGACGACGGTCTCGGGGCCGAGGGCGGCGATCTGCTCGACGACCTCGCGTCCGGCACCCGCCCGGGGCGGGTCGAGCAGCACCACGCCGCGCGCGAGCCTGTCGCGTTCGGCGGCGGATGCCTCGGCCGCGAGCCGGGCGATCCATCGGTCGACGCGCCCGGTCTCGGCGCGGGCCCCGACCCAGTCGACGAGGTTCTCGCCGGCGTGGTCGGTCGCACGGGGGTCGGACTCGACGCTCGTCACGCGCGTCGCCGGGCCTCCCAGATCGCCGAGGGTCGCAGCGAACAGCCCGACGCCGCCGTAGAGGTCGAGGTGCCACGCGTCGGGGTCGATCGCGGGCCCATCGGGGCGCAGCGCCCGCAGCTCGGCGGCGACCGCTCGGGTCAGCGTCTGCGCCGCCAGCCGGTGCACCTGCCAGAAGCCGCCCACGTCGAGGCGGAACTCCCGCCCATCGACGCTCTCGCGGATCACCTCCGGAGTGGGCTCCTTCGGTCGCGGCTTCGGTGCGGGGGCGCCGCGGCCGCGCCGACGATCGCCACCGCGAGCGGGCGGACGCACGGCGTCGGGGCGGGGCAGCACCCGCACCCGGCCATCGGCGGGCTGCACGAGATCGATGCGGCCGAGCTCGCCGCCGCGCAGGCGCAGCGCAGCCTCGGCGACAGCCGGCGTCGCCAGGGGCAGGTCCTCCACGGGAACGACCCGGTGGCTGCGCGCCGCGAACGGGCCTATGCGGCCGTCGCCGTCGACGTGCAGGCTCACCCGGGTGCGCCAGCCGGTCCCGTCGGCGGAGTCGCCGTCGGGCGCCTCGATCGCCACGGGCGCCGAGTCGATGCCGCCGACGCGCTCGAACGCCTCACGCAGCACCTGCAGCTTCAGCCGCCGCTGCTCGCCGAGCTCGATGTGCCCGAAGTCGGCTCCGCCCGGTCGCGCCTCGGGGGCGACGTCGATGTCGGCCTGGCGCCAGACATGCGGCCGGCGGTGCGGCGACGCATCCAGCACCTCGAGGGCGTCACCGCGCCAGAACGACTTCTTCGACGTGTCGGTGAGTCGCACCCGCACCCGCTCGCCGGGGATCGCGTCGGGCACGAAGACGACGCGGCCTTCGTGACGGCCGACGAACACCCCGCCGTGGGCGACGCCCGTGATGTCGAGGTCGATGGTCTCTCCGGGTGCACTCACCCGTCGAGCCTACGGCGCGTGGGTACGGTGGTGCCATGCGCGTGTGCCTCGCCTCCACCTCGCCCGCCCGCCTGATGCTGCTGCGGCAGTTCGGCATCCGCCCCCTCACGGTCGCACCCGACGTCGACGAGGAGGCGGTGATCGCCGCCGTCGAAGCCGCCGAAGGGCGCACGCTCGCCCCCGACGAGCACGTGCTGCTGCTCGCACGGCGCAAGGCCGCCGACGTCGCGGCGCGACTCGCCGACGACATCCCCGACTTCGACGGCATCGTGATCGGCGGCGACTCGATGTTCGAACTCGACGGCCAGGTGCTCGGCAAACCGCACACGCCCGAGAACGCGCGGGCGCGGTGGCGCGCGATGCGCGGGCGCACCGGAGTGCTGCACTCCGGCCACGCCGTGGTGCGCCTCTCCCCCGGAACGGCTCCGCACGAGGTGCACGCCGTGGCCGAGGCATCCGTCACCTTCGCGGGCGACATCACCGACGCCGAGATCGACGCGTACGTCGCCACCGGCGAGCCGCTGCAGGTCGCGGGGGCATTCACCGTCGACAGCCTCGGCGGCGCGTTCATCACGCGGGTCGACGGAGACCCTTCGACGGTGGTGGGCATGTCGGTCTCGACTCTGCGCGCGCTCGCCCGCGAGGTGGGCGTGGAATGGACTGCGCTGTGGAACAGCGTCGATCCCGTCTGGGACGGGCTGGATGCCGCGGCCGTCGCCGAGCGCCCCTGATTGCGCCACGCCGATGTTGTAGTAGGAATCCCACGTTTTCGACCCGTTCTTGTGTGAACCGCTCAAAAGACCGGGCGAAGGCGTCGGTAGGCTGACATCCATGCCTCAGATCGCCAAGGTTCTCGTTGCCAACCGCGGCGAGATCGCCGTCCGCGTCATCCGCGCCGCCCGCGATGCGGGCAAGCTCTCGGTCGCCGTCTACGCCGACCAGGATCGCGACGCCATGCACGCCCGGCTCGCCGACGAGGCCTACGCCCTCGAGGGCTCGACGAGCGCCGAGACGTACCTCTCGATCGAGAAGATCCTGTCGGTCGCTCGCCGCTCCGGTGCCGACGCCGTGCACCCGGGATACGGGTTCCTCGCCGAGAACGCCGACTTCGCCCGCGCCGTGATCGGCGCCGGCCTCATCTGGATCGGCCCGTCGCCCGAGGCCATCGAGGCCCTCGGCGACAAGGTGACGGCGCGCGCCGTCGCCGAGAAGGTCGGCGCTCCGCTCGCCCCCGGCACCCCGGGTCCCGTCTCCGGCGCCGACGAGGTCGTCGCGTTCGCCGAGCAGGTGGGCCTCCCCATCGCCATCAAGGCCGCATACGGCGGCGGCGGGCGCGGCCTCAAGGTCGCTCGCGCCCTCGACGAGGTCGCCGAGCTCTTCGAGTCGGCGACGCGCGAGGCGATCACCGCGTTCGGCCGCGGCGAATGCTTCGTCGAGAAGTACCTCGACAAGCCGCGCCACGTCGAGACCCAGTGCCTCGCCGACGCCGCCGGCAACGTCGTCGTCGTCTCGACGCGCGACTGCTCGCTGCAGCGCCGCCACCAGAAGCTCGTCGAGGAGGCCCCTGCGCCGTTCCTCTCGGACGAGCAGAACGAGATCCTCTACACGTCGTCCAAGGCGATCCTGCGCGAGGTCGGCTACGTCGGCGCCGGGACGTGCGAGTTCCTCATCGGCGCCGACGGCACCATCTCGTTCCTCGAGGTGAACACCCGCCTGCAGGTGGAGCACCCCGTGTCGGAGGAGGTCACCGGCCTCGACCTCGTGCGCGAGCAGTTCCGCCTCGCCGAGGGCGAGGAGCTCGGCTACGACGACCCCGAGCCCGACGGCCACTCGATCGAGTTCCGCATCAACGGCGAAGACCCCGGCCGCGGCTTCCTGCCCCAGCCCGGTCCGATCCACGTCTTCAAGACGTTCGGCGGCCCCGGCATCCGTCTTGACTCCGGCGTTACCGCCGGCGACAGCGTGAGCGGCTCGTTCGACTCGCTGCTGGCGAAGATCATCGTCACCGGCCGTGACCGCGCCGAGGCGCTGGAGCGCTCGCGACGCGCCCTCGACGAGTTCGAGGTCGCCGGCCTGCCGACGGTCCTCCCGTTCCACCGCAAGGTGGTGCGCGACTCCGCGTTCACCGCCGTCGACGGCGAGTTCGGCGTGTTCACGCGCTGGATCGAGACCGAGTTCGACAACGACATCGCCCCGTGGGACGGCGAGCTCGAATCGCCCGCTCCCGCCGAGAACCGCCACACGGTGGTCGTCGAGGTCGCCGGCAAGCGCCTCGAGGTGAGCCTCCCCGACCGCATCGCAGCCGCGCCCGGCGTCGCCGGCCGCCCGGCCGCGGTGCCGCCGTCGCGGCGCTCGCACGCCACGACGGTCGTCGCCGGCGCGTCGGGCGACGCGGTGAAGGCGCCGATGCAGGCGACGATCGTCAAGGTCGCCGTCGAAGAGGGCCAGCAGGTCGTCAAGGGCGATCTCGTCGTGGTGCTCGAGGCGATGAAGATGGAGCAGCCGATCCAGGCGCACAAGGACGGCGTCATCGGCGCGATCAACGCCGCCGCAGGCACAACGGTCTCGGCCGGGCACCAGCTGCTCACGATCAGCTGACGCCGTTCACGGTTCCCGTCTCGCGACCGCGCTAGGGTGAGCCATGCCCGCTCGCCCCTGCGCCGTCGCCGGCGTCGTCGTCGTCGCCTCGGCCCTGCTTCTCAGCGGCTGCGCCGCGCCGCCCGAGGTCGACCAGGAAGCTGCCCAGGCGTGGATGGACGAGACGATCGCGCGGGCGGATGGCCGGTCGGACATCCTCGGGACGTTCGCCGGGTCGACGACCACCGCAGACGGCGGCACGACGCTGACTTTCGATGTGCCGGTCGACCTCACGGGCGTGGAGCTGTCGTGCTTCGGCGGCGGATCGGCGAGCTTCGGCATCACGACCACCGCAGTCGGGTCATCGACCGGCTGGCAGACCGAGGTGGACTGCACTGACGAGCCGCACCTCATCGAGGTCGGCCTGGACGGCGCCGACACGCTGACGGGCGTGACATCGACCACGGCCACGGCCACGCGCAGCGATCCCGCGACGACGTACGTCGTCACGATCCTCGGCACGCAGCCGTGATCTCCCCGCGGGGGCTCAGCCGCCGTAGACGTTGTGGTCGACGACGTGCATCGCGCGAGCGGCATCCGTGATGCTTCCCGACAGCGACGGGTAGACCGCGAACACGCGCGAGACCTGGTCGACCGTGAGGCGGCGCTCGACGGCGATCGCGATCGGGTAGATGAGCTCGGATGCGCGCGGGCCGACGATCACGCCGCCGATGACGGTGCCGCTGCCCTGACGGGCGATCAGCTTGACGAAGCCGTCCTTCATGCCCATCATCTTCGCGCGAGGGTTCGCCGCGAGCGGCAGCTTGTGCACGACGCCGTTGATGAGGCCGTCCTCGATGTCCTTCTGCTGCCACCCGATCGTGGCGATCTCGGGCGCGGTGAAGATGTTCGAGGTGATGCGGCGCCGCTCGAGCGGGATGACCACGTCGCCGAGCGCGTGGAACACGGCGGTTCGGCCCTGCATCGAGGCGACCGAGGCCAGCGGGACGAAGGTGGTGCAGTCGCCGGCGGCGTAGATGTTCGGCACCGAGGTGCGGGCGACCTTGTTCACCTGGATGTGCCCGGAGTCGGTCATCTGCACACCGGCCTCCTCGAGCCCGATGCCGGCGGTGTTGGGGATGGACCCGACCGCCATGAGGCAGTGGCTGCCCTCGACGACGCGGCCGTCCGAGAGGGTGACGATGACGCCGTCTCCGGTGTTCTCGACCTTGTCGGCCCGTGACTTCGACAGCAGCGTCATGCCGCCGCGCTTGAAGACCTTCTCGAGCACCGCGGCGGCATCGGAGTCCTCGCCGGGCAGCACCTGGTCGCGGCTGGAGACGAGCGTGACCTTCGCGCCGAGGTTCATGTAGGCACCGGCGAACTCCGCGCCGGTGACGCCCGAGCCCACCACGATCAGGTGCTCGGGGACGGCGGGCATGTCGTACAGCTGCGTCCAGGTCAGGATGCGCTTGCCGTCGGGCCGCGCGCTGTCGAGCTCGCGCGGCGACGCGCCGACCGACACGACGAGGGTGTCGGCCTCGATGCGGTCGAAGTCGGTACCCCCCGGCCCGGTCGAGACCACGACGGCGTTGTCGCCCTCGAGCCGCCCGTGCCCGGTGAGGATGCGCACGCCCGCCTCCGCGAGCGATGCCCGCATGTCGTCGGACTGCTGGCGGGCGAGGGTGAGCAGGCGCTTGTTGACCGCGCGCAGGTTGATGGCGATCTCGGGTTTGAGGGGCTTGCCCTCGGCGCTGTGCGCGAACAGCTGCACGCCCAGGTCGCTCGCCCCCGCGATCGCGACGGCCGCGTCGGCGGTGGCGATGAGGGTCTTCGAGGGCACGACGTCGGTGATCACCGCCGAGCCGCCGATGCCGGCGCGTTCGACGACCGTGACCTCCGCTCCGAGCTGGGCGGCGGCCAGAGCCGCCTCGTAGCCGCCGGGGCCGCCACCGATGATCGCGACGCTCTGGGTGCGCTCGAAGCTCACAGACATGGCATCCATTCTTCCCTGTCGCACGCACGCGCGACGACACCCCCGCGATATGCGTCTCTGGCTCTGCGGTTCTCCGCTCTCTAAGGTGGGGGCATGTCAGACAGCAGCACCAACCCGCTCGACGATCCCACCGCCGACCCCTTCGAGGTCGCGACGCAGGCGGCGAACGACATCGCACGCCTCACCGGCGTCGAGCGCCACGACGTCGCCCTCACCCTCGGCAGCGGGTGGGGCCGCTCGGCCGAGCTCATCGGCGACGAGATCGCGGCGTTCCCCGCGACCGAGGTGACCGGCTTCAGCGCTCCGGCGCTCGAAGGCCACGTCGGCACGATCCGCAGCATCCGCACGCCCAAGGGGCGCAGCGTGCTCATCATGGGCGCCCGCACGCACTACTACGAAGGCCACGGCGTGCGCCGCGTGGTGCACAGCGTGCGCACCGCCGCGGCCACCGGCGCCCGCATCATGGTGCTCACCAACGGCGCCGGCGGCATCAAGCCGACGTGGAAGCCCGGCCAGCCCGTGCTCATCAGCGACCACATCAACCTGACCGGCGACTCGCCCCTCGAAGGCGCGACGTTCATCGACCTCACCGACCTCTACTCGATGCGCCTGCGCGACCTCGCGCGGCAGATCGACCCCAGCCTCGACGAGGGCGTCTACTGCCAGTTCCAGGGGCCGCAGTACGAGACGCCGGCAGAGGTGCGCATGGCGAAGACGATCGGCGGGCACATCGTCGGAATGTCGACCGCCCTCGAGGCGATCGCCGCGCGCCAGGCCGGCATGGAGATCCTCGGATTCTCGCTGATCACGAACATGGCCGCCGGCATCCAGACCACTCCCCTCAGCCATCAGGAGGTGATCGAGGCGGGCCGCGAGGCCGAGCCGGTCATCTCATCGCTGCTGGCCCGCGTGATCGGGGCGCTGTGAACGACGAGGGCGGCACCGCTCCGACGGCCGACGACGACACCGCGGGCGCCGCCTCGGCCGGTGCGTCGACGGATGCCGCGACGCCGGAGGCCGCGCTCGTCGCCACCGCTCACGCCTGGCTCGCGCAGGACCCCGACGGCGAGACGCGCGCCCAGCTGCGCGCGGTCATCGAACGGGCCGAGGCCGGCGAAGACGACGCCGCAGCCGACCTCGCCGACCGCTTCGGCGGGCGGCTCGCCTTCGGCACCGCGGGCCTGCGCGGCGAACTGGGTGCCGGCAGCAACCGCATGAACCGCGTGCTCGTCGCCCAGGCGGCCGCCGGTCTGGCGGCGTACGTGCGCGAGCGGGCGGGCCTCGCCGCCGACGTCGGGGAGGACGAAGACCCCGACACCGCACCCGTGGTCGTCATCGGCTTCGACGGGCGCCGCAACTCCGACGTGTTCGCCCGCGACTCGGCCGAGATCTTCGCCGGCGCAGGCCTGCGGGCGATGCTCCTCCCCCGCCTCCTGCCGACACCGGTGCTCGCCTTCGCCGTGCGACACCTGGATGCCGCGGCCGGCGTCATGGTGACCGCGAGCCACAACCCACCGAACGACAACGGGTACAAGGTCTACCTCGGCGGCGAGGACGCCGGGTCGCAGATCGTGTCGCCGGCAGACGCCGAGATCGCGGCGCACATCGAGCGCGTGGCCGCCGAGGGCGACATCGCCGCGCTCCCCCGCTCGCTCGCGTTCGCGCACGCGCCGGAGTCGGTGGTCGAGGAGTACGTCGCCGCGACGGCGGCGGTCGCTCCGGCTCCGGAGGGCGCCGACGGGCTCCGCTGGGTCTACACCGCGATGCACGGCGTCGGGTGGGAGACGTTCTCGCGCATCCTCGAGGCAGCCGGCTACCCGCAGCCGGTGCCCGTTGCGGCGCAGCTGGAGCCCGACGGAGCCTTCCCCACTGTCGCGTTCCCGAACCCCGAGGAGCCCGGCGCGATGGACCTCGCGTTCGAGACCGCGCGCGAGGCGGGCGCCGAACTCGTCATCGCGAACGATCCCGATGCCGATCGTCTCGCCGTCGCGATCCCGGATGCCGGGGCCGACGGCGGCTGGCGACGGCTCACCGGCAACCAGATCGGCCTGCTGCTCGGCTGGCGCGCCGCGCGGCTGACGGCGGAGGCGGGGGCGCCGGACGGCGCCTCGCTCGCCTGCTCGCTCGTCTCGTCGCCGGGGCTCGCCGCGGTGGCGGAGCACTACGGCCTCGACGCGCACGCGACGCTCACCGGGTTCAAGTGGATCTCCCGCGCCCCGGGGATCGTGTTCGGCTTCGAGGAGGCGCTCGGGTACCTCGTGAACCCGGAGACGGTGCGCGACAAGGACGGCATCTCGGCGGCGATCGCGATGCTCGGCATGGCCGCCGAGGCGCGCGGCCGGGGCCTCGGCGTCGCAGACCTGCTCACCGAATTCGACGCGACCTTCGGCTCGTTCGCGAGCGACCAGATCTCGGTGCGCGTGGATGACGTCTCGACGATCGCGCGCATCATGGCGGCGCTGCGGGCGGAGCATCCGTCCGCCGTCGGCGGGGTCGCGGTCGACCGGGTCGACGACCTGCTCGAGGGCGTCGACGGTCTTCCGCCCGGCGACGTGCTGCGGCTGTGGCTCGCCGACGGATCGCGTGTCGTGGTGCGCCCGAGCGGCACCGAGCCGAAGCTGAAGCTGTACCTCGACGTGCGGGGCGACTCCCCCGACGACGCCGCGGCCCGTATCGGCGCGCTCACAGACGGAGCGCGCGCGCTGCTCGCCGGCATCGACTGACGCGGCGAGTGCCCGCTCCGCCGCCGTCGGCCCCGCGCGCCCGTCGGCGGCGCGAGGGTCGGCGTCGGCGGCGAGTCGGATGTCGCACCCTCGTGCTACAGTCGCACACGCGATATATCGCGAGGCGATTCGCATTCTCCTTTCCGCGCGACGCGCGTCCGCACGACCAGAGGGCACCCCGTGAACACCGACCAGCCGGATCCGCCGACCGACGACGCCGCGCCGTCCGACGCCGCCGATGCGGCCGACGCGACGACGGCTGCCGCCGACCCGCCCGGGTGGCTGCCCAAGGTCGTCCTGTTCCTGAGCGGCCAGACCGTGAGCCTGTTCGGCTCGATGCTCGTCCAGTACGCGGTGTTCTGGTACCTGACGATCACGTACCAGTCGGGCGTCATCATGACCCTCGCGGCGATCTTCGGGTTCCTGCCGCAGGCCGTCGTCTCGGTCTTCGGCGGCGTGTGGGCCGACCGGCACAACCGCAAGTACCTGATCATCGGCGCCGACGCCGCGATCGCCGCGTCGACCCTCGTGCTGGCTCTGCTGATGATCGGCGGCTTCGACGCCCCGTGGCTGATCTTCGCGGTGCTCGCGGTCCGCTCGGCCGGCGCCGGCATCCAGACCCCTGCGGTTGCCGCGCTCATCCCCCAGATCACGCCGACTCGTCACCTGATGCGCATCAACGGCATCAACGGCTCGATCCAGTCGGCGATGGCCCTGCTCGCCCCCGCGGTCGCCGGCGCGATCTACGCCTGGTCGTCGGCCGTCAACGACGGCTCGTCCGCCGCGCTCGTGCCGATCTTCTTCATCGACGTCGTCACCGCCGTGATCGGGATCGGCCTGCTCTCGTTCGTGTCGGTCAGCGCCGTGCGCCGCGCGCAGGACGCCCAGACCGGCTATTTCGCCGACCTCGTCGATGGGGTGCGCTACATCGCCCACCACGAGTTCGTCCGGTGGCTGCTCGTGCTGTTCGCCATCATCTTCGTGCTCACGGTGGCGCCGTCCAACCTCACCCCGCTCATGCTGGTGCGCTCGTTCCCGGCGGGCGAGGCGCAGGACGTCGTCAACCTCGCCGTGCTCGAGATCGCGTTCAGCGTGGGCATGATGCTCGGCGGCATCCTCATCGCCACGTTCTTCGCGGCGCGCAGCCGCGTCGGGCTCATCATCGTCGCCTCGCTGGTGTTCGGCGTGCTGTCGATCGGCCTCGGGCTCTCGCCGAACGTGTGGGTGTTCTTCGCCATCATGTTCCTCGTCGGTCTCGCCGTGCCGTTCTTCTCGACGCCGTCGATGACCCTGCTGCAGGAGACCGTCGAGCCCGAGCGCCAAGGACGCGTGTTCGGCTTCGTCGGCATCGTCATGGCGGTCGCCATGCCCCTCGGCATGGTGGTCTTCGGCCCGCTCGCCGACGTGATGCCGATCGAACTGCTCCTCGTCGCCGCCGGCATCCTGACGTTCGTCGTCGTGGGTCTCGCGGTGTGGCTCCCCTCCGGGCGTCGTGCGATCGCCGCCGCGCGGGCCGCCTCGACGGTGGCGAAGGGCGATCCGGTCGCCGGCGCGGCCGTCGTGGAACAGGCCATGCACCGCGACGCCGACTGAGGTTATCCGCCGCCCGCGTCGAACACGGCCGCGCGACAGCGACGCAGACCGTGCCGGATGAGCCGAGGAAGACCGTTCCGGATGCGCCGGAGGCAGGCCGTACGCTCAAGGGGTGCTGCTCACCGATCCCGTCGTGCTCGAGAACGCCCACGTCCGCCTCGAGCCGCTCACGCCCGACCACGCCGCAGACCTCTCCGAGGCATCCGCGGGCCTCGAACACGCCTGGTACACGTCCGTGCCGACGACGGACTCGGTCGACGACGACGTCGCCTCGCGACTCGCGCAGCGCGACGCGGGGGTTATGAACCCCTGGGCGATCCGCCGGCTCGACACCGGCCGCGTCGTGGGCTCGACGACGTTCTGCAGCATCGACCAGGCGAACCGACACGTCGAGATCGGCTACACCTGGCTCGGACTCGACGCGCAGCGCACTGCGGTGAACACCGCCGCGAAGCTGCTGCTGCTCGGCCACGCGTTCGACACCTGCGACGCGATCGCGGTCGAGTTCCGCACCCACTGGCACAACCGCCAGTCCCGCGCGGCGATCGCCCGGCTCGGCGCGAAGCAGGACGGCGTGCTGCGCAACCACCGGCTCGGCCCCGACGGGTCGCTCCGCGACACCGTGGTGTTCTCGATCCTGCCGGGTGAGTGGCCCGCCGTGCGTTTGGGGCTCGAGCACCGTCTGGCGCGGGGCTGACGCCCGGCAGCATCCGCCTACCTCGCGCCCGGCCGACGCACGCCGTCAGCCGTGCCGTGGACTCAGCCGTCGATGACGGCGACGAGCTCGTCCAGGAACCCGCCGAAATCGACGGCCCGGCGCACGATGCGCTGCACGCTGTCGCGCTCGCTGAACACCTCGACGAACTGCTCGAAGACCGTCTGGAACGCCTCGCGGTCGGTCTCGGAGAACGCGACCAGGGCGACGACCTGCACGCGACCGCCGCCCCACGCGATCGACGGGTCGGCGATGCCGATCGCGATGGCGGTGCGCGTGGCGGTCATGCCCATGGCGTGGGGCACGGCGAGCGCGTCGGTGAACGCCGTCGACGAGAGGCGCTCCCGCTCGATCGTGCGATCGACGTAGTCGGCGTCGATGACCCCCTGGGCGACGAGCAGTCCGCCGAGTCGGCGGATCACGCCCTCCTCGTCGTCGCCGTTCAGGCCGCGCACGAATGCCGAGGCGTCCACATACCGCTCGAGCTCGCCGCGGAGGCGCGCGAGCCGGCGTCCGCGACGCACCCGTGCGGCGGCGGACTGCACCCGCTCGACGTCGGCATCGGTGAGGAACGGCTGGATGCGCACCACGCGGTCGCCCGGCATCGGCGCATCGATCGTGGTGAGCACGAGGTCGGTGTCGATCGAGGCCCAGTCCGGGTCGACCCGCGTCTCGACGCCCACCACTTCGACCGCCTGACCGAGTGAGCGGTCGACGCTCGAGCGGAGCAGCTCGTGGAGCTCGTAGTAGCCCGGGCAGACGATCGTGGCCGTGAGCAGCTGGTCGGACCGGCGGCTGCGCTCGAGCCGCCCGCCCACGTGCATGGCGATGTACGCGATCTCGTCGTCGAGCAGCGGGATGCCCAGCCGCTCGTGCAGTCCGCTCGCGATGAAGACCGCGACCTCGAAGATCATCGGATACGTCGACTTGAGCGAGCGGGTGAGCGGATTGCGCGACCACGCCTGCTCCCGCGCCCGATGACGGAGGTTCTGCACGTGCAGCGCGAGGCGGGTGATGAAGTCGTCGTGGGCGATGTCGACGAGGAACTCGGATGCCGCGAGGCCGACGACCTCGCGCACGGCCGTCTCGACGTCGGGCTCGAGCCGCGACCGATCGGAGGTGGACGCGGCGCCCGGGGCGATGGCCCGCGTGAGCACGAGCGTCGCGAGATGCTGCAGGTCTCCCGTGCCCAGGCGCACGTCCAGGTGCTGCTCGGCGAGCTCGCCGACGATCGCCGCGACCTCGTCATGGGCGGCGTCGCCGGTGCCCATCGGCGCCTCGAGCGGACGCCCCTGGCCGACCCGATCGGCGGCGATGGCGATGTGCATGACGGCGTCGGCGATGCCGTACTCGTTGACGAACCAGCCGTGGGCGCTCAGCCGTGCGGCGAGGTCGGACTTGAGGGGCCCGAACGCCTCGGCGCCGGCCGACCCTTCGCCGAGGGTGCGGCGCAGCGCCGCGAGGTCGAACGACCCGGCGTCCATCTCGTCGTGCGCGAGGCGGCTGAGCAGTCGCCGCTGGGCGACCTCGGTGCCGGTGAGACGAGCCCGCGATGCGGAGCGCTCCAGCACGAGCTCGGTGCCGCCGAGCAGGCCCCGCACCCGCGAGAGGTCGGCGTCGAGGGTGGCGGAGCTCACGAACAGCGCATCGGCGGTCTCGAACACATCGATGCCGTCGGGAGCATCGAGCAGCGCGCGCACCAGCCGATGGAGCCGGTCGCGCGGGGTGGCGGCGTCACCGCCGGCGCGGAGCGCCAGCGCCGCATCGGGGGCGGCGCGATATCCCTGAGGCCCCGATTCGACGGCGAGAGACGGCGCGACCCGGGCGTTGAGCGCGGTGACGTACGACCGGATGCTGCGGGGCGTCACCCCGATCGCGTCGGCGAGGGTCGACGCCGTCGCCCAGTCGCCGTCGCGTGAGAGCAGGCCGAGCAGGCGGTCCTGTCTCGCGCGTGTCACATCGCCTCCTCCGGCGCTCGATCGTGCTGGCCAGTCAACCACGTCCGACCGGCACCGAGGCGACTCGGCGCACCCCTCCTTCCGCCCCTGCGGAAGGAGACCTGGTTGTCGCGGCGGCACAAGCTCACCACAATGGCAACAAGAGGAGGCGGGTCGATGAGGATCCTGGTGGTGTGCGCAGCGGGTGCCTCGAGCACCTTCGTCGCTCAGCGTGTGCGGCATGCCGCCCACGACCGGGGACTGTCCTACTCCGCCTTCGCCGGCACCGAGCGATCACTTCCGATCGATCTCGATGCCGCCGACGTCGTCCTCGTGGGACCGCATCTCTCTCATGCGCTGGAGCGCATCGAGCGGGAGGCGGCGCCGCGCGGGACGACGGTCGTGCTGCTGCCGCACGACATCTTCCAGGATCTCGACGGCACGCGCACGCTCGCCCTCGTGCGAGACGCGGTCGGAGGCTCCGGGGGGCTGCCTCCGGCCGCAGGCACGGCACCCCTCCCCTGAACCACGAACACCGCAGGACCGAGAAGTACAGACAGAGAGGTCATCCCATGGCACCCGTCACCCGCACCGTGCACATCGGCTCATCCCACGGACTCCACGCCCGCCCGGCGAAGCTGTTCGCGACGGCGGCGAAGGATGCCGGCATCCCGGTCACACTCCAGAAGGGGTCGGGCACGCCCGTCAACGCAGCCAGTATCCTCGGTGTCATCTCGCTCGGCGTCGAGCACGGCGACTACGTCACGATCACCGCCGACGGCGAGGGCGCCGAGGCCGTGCTCGACACGCTGTCGGAGCTGCTCACCACCGATCACGACGCGGAGTAGGTCATGGCAGAGATCCGCGGCGTGGGGATCGGACTCGGAGTCGCGCAGGGCCCGGTCGCCTGCATGGCCGAGCCCCTGCCCGCGCCCGACGACGCCCCCAGCGCACTCGGGCAGGACGAGGAGAAATCCCGCGTCGCCGAGGCCGTCGCCGCCGTCGCGCGCGAGCTCGAGGAGCGCGGCGCACAGGCGGGCGGCGCGGCGCAGGACGTGCTCGAGGCTCAGGCGATGATGGCGGAGGATCCCACCCTCGCCGACGAGATCGATGCGCGGCTCGCGCAGGGACGCACCGGCGAGTACGCCGTGTTCGACGCCTTCGCCTCGTTCCGCGACCAGCTGAGCGCCATGGGCGGGTACCTGGGCGAACGCGCCGCCGACCTCGACGACGTCGCCCAGCGCGTGATCGCGCGGCTGCGCGGCGTGCCCGCGCCGGGCGTCCCCGACCCGGGGCATCCGTTCGTCCTCGTCGCGAAAGACCTCGCACCCGCCGACACCGCCCTCCTCGACCTCGAGATGGTGCTCGCGCTCGTCACCACCGAGGGCGGACCCACTTCGCACACCGCGATCCTCGCCCGCGAGAAGGGCATCGTGGCCATCGTCGGCGCGATCTCGGCGACCGGCCTGACCGACGGCGAGACGGTGATCGTGGATGCCGCGGCCGGCGTCGTGACCACCGAGCCGACCGCCGACGAGCTCGATCGCGCATCGAACCGGGCCGCCGACCGCGCCAACGCGGCAGCCGCTCCGCTCACCGACGGCGCACTGGCCGACGGCACTCCGGTGCCGCTCCTGGCCAACCTCGGCAACGCGAAGGGCGCGGCCGAGGCTGTCGCACTCGGCGCCGAAGGGGTGGGGCTCTTCCGCACCGAGTTCCTCTTCCTCTCGTCGGCTCAGGCGCCGACGGTCGAGCAGCAGCGCGAGGCCTACACCGAGCTGCTGGCGGCGTTCCCCGGCCGCAAGGTCGTGGTGCGCGTGCTCGACGCCGGCGCCGACAAGCCGCTGGCCTTCCTCAACGACGCGCACGAAGACAACCCGGCGCTCGGGCTCCGCGGCATCCGGGCCCTGCGGGCGAGTGAAGACATCCTGCGCGAGCAGCTGACGGCGCTCGCGCAGGCGCAGGCGGCCACCGAGGCCGACCTCTGGGTCATGGCGCCGATGGTCGCGACGGTCGAGGAGACCGAGTACTTCACCGAGCTCGCGCGCGACTACGGCGTGAAGACCGCCGGTGTGATGGTCGAGGTGCCGTCGTCGGCGCTGCTGGCCGACCGCATCCTCGCCGTCGCCGACTTCGCCTCGATCGGCACGAACGACCTGACCCAGTACACGCTCGCGGCAGACCGGCTGCTCGGCTCGGTCGCCGCGTTCCAGGACCCGTGGCACCCGGCGGTGCTGCGGCTCATCCGCGAGGTCGGCGACGCCGGCCGCGTGAACGGCAAGCCCGTCGGCATCTGCGGCGAGGCCGCCGCCGATCCGCTGCTGGCCGTCGTGCTCGTCGGCCTCGGCGCGACGAGCCTGTCCATGGCGCCGACGGCTCTCGCCGACGTGCGCGCGACCCTCCTCCAGCACACCATCGACGACGCGCGGACGATCGCCGCAGCCGCCCTCGCCGCCACCGACGCGACCACCGCACGCGCTGCCGCCCAGCGGGCAGCCACCCGAGAACAAGGAGAAATGCAATGACAACGGCGTCAGCGCCCGCATCGGGCACCAGCAAGGCACGGGTCGGAGTACAGCGCTTCGGCACGTACCTCTCCGGCATGATCATGCCGAACATCCCCGCGCTCATCGCGTGGGGCATCTTCACCGCGTTCTTCATCGAGGTGGGGTGGACTCCCAACGCCGACCTCGCCACGATCGTCGGGCCGTTCATCCACTACCTGCTTCCGCTGATCATCGCCTACACCGGCGGCAGCATCGTCTACGGGGTTCGCGGGGGCGTGGTCGCGACCATCGGCACGATGGGTGCGATCGCCGGCTCCGACCTGCTGGTCGCGAACTTCAACGCCGGCCTCGCCGAGGGCGAAGCGGAGCTCGGCCAGGTGCACATGTTCATCGGCGCGATGATCATGGCCCCGCTCGCGGCGTACACGATGAAGTGGCTCGACAGCCTGTGGGAGGGCAAGGTCAAGGCCGGCTTCGAGATGCTGGTGAACATGTTCTCAGCCGGCATCTGGGGCTTCGTTCTCGCGATCGTCGGCTTCTACCCGATCGCCTGGCTCGTCAACGGCATCATGCAGACGCTCAGCACCGCCGTGAACTGGCTGGTCGAGTACAACCTGCTGCCGCTCACGAGCATCATCATCGAGCCGGCGAAGGTGTTCTTCCTGAACAACGCCATCAACCACGGCGTCCTCACCCCGCTCGGTGTCGCCGAGGCCGCCGATGAGGGATCGTCGATCCTGTTCCTGCTCGAGGCGAACCCCGGCCCCGGTGTCGGCCTCCTCCTGGCCTTCACGTTCTTCGGCCTCGGCGCGGCGCGCGCGTCGGCACCGGGAGCCGCGGTGATCCAATTCTTCGGCGGCATCCACGAGGTGTACTTCCCGTACGCCCTCATGAAGCCGATCCTGATCCTCGCCCTGATCGCCGGCGGAGCGACCGGCGTGACCACCAACATGCTCCTCGGCGGCGCCCTCCGCGCACCGGCGGCGCCCGGCAGCATCATCGCGGTGCTCGCCCAGACGGCGAGCGGGGCCTACTTCGCGGTCATCCTGTCGGTGATCCTGTCTGCGACGGTGACGTTCCTCATCGCCGGCGTCATCCTGCGGGCCTCGCGCAAGCGCGACCTGGCCGCCATGGCTGCGACCGACGACGCCTTCGGCGCGGCGATCACCCAGACCGAGGCCGCCAAGGGCAAGTCGAGCGACGCCCTGTCGGGCCTCCGCGGCGGAGCGGCCACCGAGGCCGACGGCGGCATCGAGCCGGCGACGATGACCGAGCGCGAGATCCACAACGTGGTGTTCGCCTGCGATGCCGGAATGGGCTCGTCGGCGATGGGCGCGAGCGTGCTGCGCAACAAGTTCAAGAAGGCGGGAGTCGAAGGCGTCACTGTCGTCAACAAGGCGATCGCGAACCTGGATGCCTCGGCCGACCTGGTGATCACCCAGAACCAGCTGACCGACCGGGCTCGCCAGCAGACGCCCGACGCGGTGCACATCTCGGTCGACAACTTCATGAACTCTCCCCGCTACGACGAGGTCGTCGACCTCGTGCGTTCGCAGCAGGGCGACGCGTAATCCGGACCGCGGTGGGGTCGGGCGGCGAGATGCCCCCGGCTCCACCGCCCCGGTACCCCTCGCCCCACCCGGCGAGGCCCCGACCGACAGCATCCGTGTGAACCGGAAGTTCAACACCTGAGAGAGAAGGTATCGACATGGCACGCGACGTATTGAGCATCGGACAGGTGCGGATCCACACCGGCGGGGCGACGCGCGAGGAGGCGATGAAGGAGGCCGCAGACATCCTCGAGGCGGTCGGTGCGGTCACCGGCGCCTACTTCGACGCGATGCAGCAGCGCGAGCAGACCGTGTCGACGTACATGGGCAACGAGCTCGCCATCCCGCACGGCACGAACGAGACGAAGGACGCGATCCTCGATTCGGCGCTCTCGGTGGTCCGCTACGACGGCGGCGTCGACTGGGGCGGCGAGCCCGTCACCTTCGTGATCGGCATCGCCGGGAAGGGCGACGAGCACCTCGAGATCCTGTCGCAGATCGCGATCCTGTTCTCGGACGAAGACGATGTGGCGCGCCTGAGGGCTGCCGCGAACGCCGAGGAGCTGTACGAGATCGTCTCCGCGGCGGGCGTATGATGAAGGCCGTCCACTTCGGCGCGGGCAACATCGGGCGCGGCTTCGTCGGCCTGCTGCTGCACCAGGGCGGGTACGAGGTCGTGTTCTCCGACGTCGCCGCTCCCCTCGTCGACGCGATCAACGCGGTGTCGGAGTACACCGTCCACGAAGTGGGCGAGGGTGGCGAAGACACCGTCGTGACCGGGTTCCGTGCGCTCAACAGCGCCGTCGACGCTCAAGCCGTCGCCGACGAGATCGCGACCGCCGACGTCGTGACCACGGCAGTCGGCCCGACGATCCTGAAGTTCGTCGCACCGCTCATCGTCGCCGGTATCGGGCTGCGCGAGCCGAGCCTTCCGCCCCTGCAGGTGATGGCATGCGAGAACGCGATCAACGCGACCGACCTGCTGCGCGACGAGATGATCACGGCCGCCGAGGGCGCGTGGGAGGCGGTGTCTGCCCACGCCGTGTTCGCGAACACGGCAGTCGACCGCATCGTGCCCGCCCAGCCCGAGGGATCGGGCGTCGACGTGACCGTCGAGCCGTTCTTCGAATGGGCCATCGAGCGGCCTCCGTTCGGCGACACGCCCCCGCACATCCCGGGCGCCCACTTCGTCGACGACCTCGCGCCGTACATCGAGCGCAAGCTGTTCACGGTGAACACCGGCCACGCGACCACCGCGTACTTCGGCGCCCAGGCGGGCATCGAGACGATCGCAGCGGCGCTCGAGCACCCCGAGATCGCCGCTCGGGTGAGCGCGGCCCTCGAGGAGACCTCGGCGCTGCTCACCGCCAAGCACGGCCTCGACGAGGGCGACCTCGCCGTCTACCGCGCGACGATCCTCTCCCGCTTCGCCAACGCCGCCCTCCCCGACACCGTGTGGCGCGTGGGTCGGCAGCCGCTGCGCAAGCTCTCGCGGCACGAGCGGTTCGTCGGGCCCGCCGCCGAAGCCGCCGAACGCGGTCTCCCCGTCGCCGGGCTCGTCGCCGCCATCGGCGCCGCACTGGCCTTCGACGACGCTGAGGACCCGCAGTCGGTGGACCTGCAGCGGATGCTGCGCGAGCAGGATGCCGCCTCGTTCACGGCATCCGTCACCGGACTCGAAGCGGAGCACCCGCTCTTCGCCCGGATCGCCGGCGCAGTCGCCGACCGACAGGACGACATCGGGGGCTGAGCCGGCGCGGTCGGGCGTTTCGTCTCGCTCCGCTCGCTCAACGACCGGGAGCCATGCGGCCCGGTCGTTGAGCGAGGAGCGCAGCGACGAGACGAAACGCCCCGCAGCCATTCGGCCCCGGTCGTTGAGCGAGGAGCGCAGCGACGAGACCAAACGCCCCGCAGCCATTCGGCCCCGGTCGTTGAGCGAGGAGCGCAGCGACGAGACCAAACGCCCCGCAGCCATACGGCCCCGGCCGTTGAGCGAGGAGCGCAGCGACGAGACGAAACGCCCTGCGCCCGGAAGTAGGCTGGTACCCCGTGACCCTCGTTCTGGCCGGCATCGCCGCCTTCGTCGCCGCGATCATCCAGCGCATCACGGGCCTCGGCTTCGTGCTCGTGCTCGTCGGCCCGATCGTGCTCCTCTACGGCCCCCTCGAGGGCGTGACCATCGCGGTGCTCCTCGCCCTCGTCGCCGCGTCGGCGGCGATCCCCCTCGTGTGGCGCGACATCGAATGGCGGCGCGCCTGGTGGCTCATCTGGCCCGGACTCCTCGCCGCCCCGGTCGGCGCGTTCGTGGTGCGCACGCTCCCCGAGGCCGCACTGCTGCTGCTCGTCGCACTGATGGCCTACTTCGCACTCGTCGCGGGGTGGATCCCGGCATTGTCGAAGGCCCTCGTGGGTCGCTCGGGGGCGATCACCGCGGGCGCGGCTGCGGGATTCATGCACGTCGCGAGCGGGCTGTCGGGCCCGCCGCTGGCCGCGCACGCCGTCGGCGACAAGTGGCCGCAGCGCAGCTTCGCGGCGAGCGTCCAGGTGATCTTCGCGGTGTTCAGCCTGGTCTCGGTCGCGCTGCGCGGCCTGCCGACCACGCCGGCATCCGACATCTGGGCCCTCGTCGGGGTCACCGCCGTCGGCATCCTGATCGGCTCGATGCTGGCCCGCACGGTGCCGCCCCGGATCGCCCGCTACGCGATGCTCGCGATCGCCTGGGCGGGGGCGACGGTGGTGCTGATACGAGGCCTGCTGGCAGTGTTGTCGTAGGGCCCACAAGCGATTTCGGTTAATGACGAGTAACGCTTAGGGTTCTTTGCTGGGGTCGGCCTGTGGGTGCCGACACGAAGACGTGTGGAGACCTATGCACGAGCACCGCTATGCCATCATCGGCGCCGGCCCGTCGGGGCTGTCCGCCGCGCGCGCCCTGCAGAAGGCCGGGCTCGCATTCGACGGCTACGAGGCCTCGAGCGGAGTCGGCGGCCTCTGGGACATCGAGAACCCCCGCTCCACGATGTACGAGTCGGCGCACCTCATCTCGTCGCGCACCACCACCGAGTTCGCCGAGTTCCCCATGGACACCACGGCCGACTACCCGAGCCATCGCACGCTCGTCCGCTACTTCCGCGACTTCGCCGCCCGCTTCGGCATCGACGAGCACTTCCGGTTCGACACGAAGGTGACCTCGCTCGCCCCGGCCGACGGCGGCGGCTGGATGCTGCGTGCCGAGGGCCCCTCGACAGGCTCGGGGGCCACGACGGGCTCGGGGATCGTCGAACGGCGGTACGACGGCGTCATCCTCGCCAACGGCACGCTCGCCGAGCCGAACCGGCCCGAGTTCCGCGGTTCGTTCGCCGGTGAGCTCCTGCACACCAGCGCGTACAAGTCCGCATCGCAGCTCACCGGCAAGCGCGTGCTCATCATCGGTGCGGGCAACTCCGGCTGCGACATCGCGGTGGATGCCGTGCACCACGCGGCATCCGTCGACATGTCGGTTCGCCGCGGGTACTACTTCGTGCCGCGCTACCTGTTCGGCAAGCCCTCCGACACCCTCAATCAGGGAAAGCCGCTGCCGGCGAAGATCAAGCAGTTCATCGACAAGCGCGTGCTGCAGGCGTTCACCGGAGACCCGGTGCGCTTCGGCTTCCCCCGGCCCGACTACAAGATCTACGAGTCGCACCCGATCGTGAACACCCTGATACTGAACCACCTGGGGCAGGGCGACCTGGCGATCCGCGCAGACGTCGACCGCTTCGACGGGAACACGGTGCACTTCCGCGACGGGTCGTCGGGCGAGTACGACACCGTGCTGCTGGCCACCGGCTACAAGCTCGACTACCCGTTCGTCGACCGCGCCGCGCTCAACTGGACCGGGATGTCGCCGAAGCTCTACCTCAACGTCTTCCCGCCGTCGTTCAACGGCCTGTATGTGATGGGCATGATCGAGGCGTCGGGCATCGGGTGGCAGGGCCGCTACGAGCAGGCCGAGCTCATCGCGGAGTACCTCACCGCCGTCGAAGCCGCTCCCGACCGGGCTGCCGCACTTCGGGCGCGGGTCGCAGACGAGTCGTGGCCCGACCTCACCGGCGGGTACGACTACCTCGGCCTCGAGCGCATGTCGTACTACGTGAACAAGGACGCCTACCGCCGCGCGGTACGCGAGACCGCCACGGCCCTGCGGACGAAGGCGAAGGCGTGAACCCCGACGACGTCGTGCTCAACTTCACCCCGGGCACGCTCGTGATCCTCAACGTGGTGCTCGGACTCATCATGCTCGGCATCGCGCTCGACACCAGGGTCGACGACTTCAGGGTCGTCGCGCGGAAGCCGAAGCCCTTCATCATCGCGATCCTCGCACAGCTGATCGTGCTGCCCGCGGTGACGACGGCGCTCACGCTGATCCTGCCGGTGTCGGCC
Source organism: Microbacterium terrae (assembly GCF_017831975.1). Lineage (NCBI taxonomy): Bacteria > Bacillati > Actinomycetota > Actinomycetes > Micrococcales > Microbacteriaceae > Microbacterium > Microbacterium terrae. The sequence goes on from NZ_JAFDSS010000001.1 coordinate 2,190,260, forward strand.
TCGATGGCGCTCGGCATGATCCTGGTCGCGTGCTGCCCGCCGGGGAACATCTCGCAGGTTCTCACGCACCGCTCCGGCGGCAACGTCGCGCTGTCGGTGTCGATGACGGCTGTGGGCAACCTCATCTACATCTTCGTGCTTCCGTTCTCGATCGCATTCTGGGGATCGCTGCGCGCAGACACGCGCGCCCTGCTGCAGTCCGTATCGCTCAACGGCTGGCAGATGCTGCTCGAGATCCTCCTCATCATCGGGCTGCCCTTCATCGCCGGACTCGTGATCCGCGCCCGCGTCCCGGCGTTCGCGGCCAAGGTGCAGCCGTTCGTGAAGTGGTTCTCGCTCATCGCCCTGGTCGGGTTCATCGTCGCCGCGCTCGCGGGCAACTGGGCGTACTTCGTCGCCTTCCTCGGCGTCATCATCCTGGTGGTCACGATCCACGACGCCGTCGCCCTCGCGATCGGCTACGGCACTGCGGTGGTGGGCGGCCTCGGCACCCGCGAGCGCAAGGCGATGACGTTCGAGGTCGGCATCCGCAACGCCGGACTCGGCCTCGGCCTCGTCTTCACGTTCTTCGGCGGCCTCGGCGGCATGGCGATCGTCGCCGGCTGGTGGGGCATCTGGGACATCATCGCGGGGCTCGTCGTCGCCGCGCTGTGGGCGGCGCACACGCGCCGGCGCACCGGAGCCCCGACGGGCGACGCCTCGCGCCACGCGGTCAGGGCGGGCGGGGCGGGCGCCGACGGCGCCGGAGATGCCGGCCGGTCGACGGATGCCGCAGGCCACGCGGGAGACCTCACGTGAGCGGCACCGCCCAGAGCGCCGCGGCCCGCGCCGCCGCACGGTCGGCGGCGGCTCACGCGGCGACGGTCAGCAGCCTCGCCACGCAGCCGATCACGGTGGTGGCGGCGGAGGCGACAGACCGGGCCGGTCGAGGCGTGCGCGTGCTCATCACCGGCGGGGCCGGGTTCCTCGGCTCGCACGTGGCGGCGGCTCTGGCGGAGCATCCCGATGTCGCCCTCGTCGTCGCCGGCGACGTGCGCCGGCCCGAGCATCCGATCGACGGGGTCGTCTACGACGACTGCGACGTGACGCGTCCGAGCGGCATCGCCCCGCTGTTGCAGCGCCACGACATCGACGTCGTCATCCACCTCGCGGCCATCGTCAACCCGGGCCGCGACCACGACCTCGAGTACCTGGTCGACGTCGACGGCACCCGCCACGTGCTCGAGGCCTGCATCGAGACCGGCGTGCGCCGCATCGTCGTCTCGTCGTCGGGAGCCGCGTACGGCTACCACCCCGACAACCCCGAGTGGCTGCGCGAGACGGATCCGGTGCGCGGGAACGACGAGTTCCCGTACTCGAAGCACAAGCGCCTCGTCGAGCAGATGCTCGCCGGCTACCGCCTCGCCCACCCCGAGCTCGAACAGGTCGTGTTCCGCGTGGGGACCATCCTCGGCCCCACGGTGCACAACCAGATCACCGCGCTCTGGGGCGGGCGCCGGGTGCTCGCGATCGCGGGCTCGGACTCGCCGTTCGTCTTCGCCTGGGTCGACGACGTCGCCGCGGCGATGGCGCGCGCCGCCACAGACGGGCCGCCGGGGACCTACAACGTCGCCGGCGACGGCCGCCTGACCGTCGGCGAGATCGCGGCGCGCCTCGGCAAGCCGCTGCTCACCGTGCCCGCCGCGGTGCTCGCGGGCGCTCTGCGGGTGGGGCGCATGCTGCGCCTCACGGTGCACGGACCTGAGCAGGTCGGATTCCTCCGCTACCGCCCGGTGCTCGCCAACGACGCGCTCAAGCGCGACTTCGGCTACACCCCCGCGAAGTCCTCGGCCGAGGCGTTCGAGGCCTACCTCGACACACACCCCGGAGTCGCGCGGGTCTGAGCCGCCCGCTCCTCGTCCGTACGCGCCGTGCGGGCGTGAGCCGGCGGCATCTCGCTCGAAAGCGTGGAGTTCTGCACGCGGCAGCGCGTGGCGCGGCAGCGCGGCTCAGCGCCACCGCGGCAGCGCGGGGCGGCTCAGCGCCGCGCCGCGCCGCGCGCGGCGGCGCTGCTACCGCTCGAAGCCGTCGGCGATGAGCTCGATGAGCTCCTCTCGCTCCTCCACCGGCAGGAACGCGCCCGCCGCGGCGTTGAGCTGGAACGTCTCGAGGTCGTCTAGCCCGTACTCGAACACCTCGGCGAGCAGCGCCAGCTCGCGGGTGAGCGACGTGCGGCTCTGCAGGCGGTTGTCGACGTTCACGGTGACCGCGAAGCCGAGCTGGTACAGCAGGTCGAAGGGGTGGTCCTCCATGAGGGTGCCCCATGCCTCGATGGCGCCGGTCTGCAGGTTCGACGAGGGAGACAGCTCGAGCGGGATCTCGCGGTCGCGCACCCAGCGGGCGAGGTCGCCGAACTGCACGAGCACCTCTTCGCCCGCGCGCGAGACGACCTCGAGGTCCTGTGCGAGCCGCACGCCGTGCCCGAGGCGCAGCGCGCGCCCGTCGATCAGGGCGGAGCGGATGGAATCGAGTCCCGCCGCCTCTCCGGCGTGCACCGTCGTCGGGAAGAACTCCGACGCGAGGTAGTCGAACGCCGCACGGTGCTTCGACGGCGGGAATCCGTCCTCCGGGCCGGCGATGTCGAAGCCGACCGCGCCGCGCTCACGCCAGTCGACCGCGAGCCGGGCGATCTCGAGCGACCGCTCGGTGTGGCGCATCGCGGTGATGAGCTGTCCGACGCGGATGTCGCGGCCGCTGCTCTCGGCGGCATCCTCGCCCTCTTCGATGCCCTCCTGCACCGCTTCGACGACCTCGTCGAGCGACAGGCCGCCGGCCAGGTGCTGTTCGGGGGCCCAGCGCACCTCGCCGTAGATCACACCGTCGGCGGCGAGGTCTTCGACGAATTCGCGCGCGACGCGTGTCAGCCCCTCGCGGGTCTGCATGACGGCGGTCGTCAGATCGAACGTCTTCAGGTACTCGACGAGCGAGCCCGAGTCGCTCTTCTCGGCGAACCAGTCCGCGAGGTCGTCGGCGTCCGTCTCCGGCACGTCGATGCCCGCGGCATCGGCGAGCTCGATGATCGTCGCCGGGCGCAGCGCGCCGTCGAGGTGATCGTGCAGCGAGACCTTGGGCAGCGCCCGGATCGAGAGTCCGTCGAGAACGGCGTCGCCGTGCTGGTCGATGGGCATGTGGTCCTCCTCGGACGGACTGTTTTCGGACGGGATGCGGAAGAGCGGATGCCTCGGCGCGGCAGTCAGGCGGTGATGCGCTCGCGCACGATCGGAGCCGATGCGGGAGCATTCGATCCTACGTGCCAAGCGCCGTCCAGGGCCTCCAGCGCCCGGTCGAACCGGGTCGCATCCTGCCCGAGCAAGGTGAACAGCGGTTGACCGACGGTCACCGCGTCACCCGGCTTCACGTGCAGGTCGATGCCCGCCGCGTGCAGCACCGGATCCTGCGCGCGTGCACGGCCCGCGCCCAGGCGCCACGCCGCGATGCCGAAGGGCAGCGCCTCCAGGGAGGTGACGTAGCCAGACTCCGTCGCGGTGACGACGTGCGTCTCGTTCGGCTGCGGCATCGCCGCGTCGGGATCGCCGTCCTGAGCCCGGATCATCGAGCGCCAGGCATCCATCGCCCGCCCGTCCCGGAGCGCCGCCTCGACGTCTGCATCGGGCTGACCCGCGAGGGCCAGCATCTCGCGGGCGAGGGCGACGGTGAGCTCGACGACGTCGGCGGGGCCGCCGCCGGCGAGCACCTCGACCGACTCGCGCACCTCGTTGGCGTTGCCGATGGCGAAGCCGAGCGGGGTGTTCATGTCGGTGAGGAGCGCGGTGGTCGCGACCCCGGAGTCGGTGCCCAGCGCCACCATCGTGCGGGCGAGCTCGCGGGCACGATCGATGTCCTGCATGAACGCGCCGGAGCCGAACTTCACGTCGAGCACGAGCGAGTCGGTGCCCTCGGCGATCTTCTTCGACATGATGCTCGACGCGATCAGCGGGATCGCCTCGACCGTGCCGGTCACGTCGCGGAGGGCGTAGAGCCGCTTGTCAGCCGGTGCGAGGCCGGAGCCGGCGGCGCAGATGACCGCGCCGACGTCGCGCAGCTGCGCGACCATCTCGTCGTTCGACAGCGCGGCCCGCCAGCCGGGGATGGCCTCGAGCTTGTCGAGGGTTCCCCCCGTGTGGCCGAGGCCGCGGCCCGACAACTGCGGCACGGCCACCCCGAACGAGGCGACGAGCGGGGCCAGCGGCAGGGTGATCTTGTCTCCCACGCCCCCGGTGGAGTGCTTGTCGACGGTCGGCTTGCCGAGCCCGGCGAAGCTCATCCGCTCCCCCGACGCGATCATCGCGTCGGTCATCACGCGGATCTCGTCACGGGTCATGCCGTTGAGCAGAACGGCCATCGCGAACGCGGCCATCTGCGAGTCGGCGACGTATTCGCGCGTGTACGCGTCGATCATCCACCGGAGCGCGTCTTCGCCGACCGCCCCGCCGTCGCGCTTGGTGCGGATGACGTCGACCGCGTCGAAGGGCTCGACCGCAGCGGCATCCGTCATCGTCCTGCCTCCTCGAGGTCGCGCGGCCCGAACGCGTCGGGCAGCACCTCGTCGATCGTGCGGATGCCCGACACCGTCTCGAGCAGCATGCCCGGAAGGGCGAACTCGTACAGCAGCTGGCGGCAGCGTCCGCACGGCATGATCGTGTCGCCGTGGCCGTTCACGCACACGAACGCGACGAGCTGACCGCCGCCCGACATCTGCAGCTCGCTCACCAGCCCGCACTCGGCGCACAGTCCGACGCCGTACGAGGCGTTCTCGACGTTGCACCCCGTGACCACGCGGCCATCGGAGACGAGCGCCGCGGCGCCCACCTTGTAGCGCGAGTACGGCGCGTAAGCCCGCTTCATCGCCTCGGTCGCCGCAGCACGCAGCTCGTCCCAATCGATGTCTGTCACCGATGTCACCCCTTGATGTACGGTTTGCCGGCCGCCGCGGGGCCGCGTATCTGTCCCGCGAACCCGGCCACCGCGAGGATCGTCACGACGTACGGGAGCATCAGCATGAACTCGCTCGGGATCGGCGTCTTCAGCACGGTCAGCAGGTTCTGCAGGTTGGTCGCGAACCCGAACAGCAGCGCTGCGAGGCTCGCCCGGATCGGGTCCCACCGGCCGAAGATGACGGCGGCGAGCGCAATGAAGCCGAGGCCCGCGGTCATCTCCTTGCCGAACTGCGGCACCGAGACCAGCGTGAAGTACGCGCCGCCGATGCCCGCGATCGCACCGGCGAGCATGACGTTCCAGAATCGGGTGGGATTGACCCGGATGCCGACGGTGTCGGCCGCCTGCGGATGCTCGCCGACGGCCCGCACCCGCAGACCCCACTTGGTGCGGTACAGGGACCAGGCGACCACGCCGACCATCACGAACATGAGGTACACGATGAAGGTCTGGTTGAAGAGCACCGGGCCGACGATCGGGATGTCGCTGAGGAGCGGGATCTCCCAGCGATCGAAGCGCACCGGCCGGTTGAGGGTGTCTTCATTGGGGACGAGCATCGCGCTGTACAGGAAGCCGGTGAGTCCGGTCACGAGCACGTTGAGCACGACGCCGACGATCACCTGGTCGACGAGGTACTTGATCGCGAACGCGGCCAGGACGAACGCCACCAGCATTCCGCCGATCATCGCGCCGATGAGGCCCACGAAGGGGTTGTGGGTGAGGCTCGACAGGAGAGCCGCACTGAACGCACCGAGCAGCAGCTGCCCCTCGATCGCGACGTTCACCACGCCGGCACGCTCGCCGATCACGCCGCCCAGGGCGCCGAAGACCAGGGGAACCGACAGCGAGATCGCACCGTAGAGGAGGCTGGTGACGGGGACGAGGCCGTCGGCCGCCGCCCACACCAGGAACCCGAACACGGCGAGCACGCCGAACACGATCGTCAGCCACAGCGCGGGCTTGCGGTACATCCACGCGTCGAAGAACGACCACGCGGTGAGCAGCACCAGCAGTCCCACCACGATCCAGCTCGTGAGGGCCGTGGGCACCGCGATGTCGGCGAGCGCGCCGTCCAGGCGGAAGGTGCTCGTGCCGTCGCGCGGCACGAAGAGGAAGAGCGCGCCGAGCAGCACGGTGGCTGCGGCGAGCACGATCGGCACCTTGAAGTGCCGTTCGCGGACGGTTGCGAGCTGCACCGTTCCGTCGGCGGCCGTGGGAGCGAGCGCGGTCATGCGGTCACCGCCTTCTTCGCGGCCTTGGCTCTCGCCTTGGCGGCCTTCTCCTGCTCGGTCTTCGGGAGGAAGAACACCGCGCGCAGCAGCGGCGGCGCGGCGATGAACAGCACGATGAGCGACTGCACGACCAGCACGATGTCGACGGGGATGCCCTGCGCCTGCATGGAGAACGATCCCGCCTTCAGCGCGCCGAACAGGATGCCGGCGGCGAAGGTGCCCCAGGCGCGGCTGCGTCCGAGCAGGGCCACCGTGATCGCATCGAAGCCGATGCCGGCGTCGATGCTGGCGGTGAAACCGGTGGTGACCGAGCCCTGTACCTGGTTCATCGCGGCGAGGCCGGCGAGGCCGCCGGCGAACAGCATCGCGTAGATGTAGATGCGCTGCACGCTGATGCCGGCTGCGCGGGCCGCATGGGGGTTCTCACCGACGGCGCGCATCCGCAGTCCGAGTGCCGACTTCTCGACCAGCCACCACACGAACAGCGTGGCGACGATCACGATCACGAACCCCCAGTCGAGCTGCGGGAACCGCGGCCCGAGGAGATCGGGGAACTGCGCGGTCTCGGGCGTGGCCGCGGTGATCGGCTGGTTGGTGCCCTCGCGCTGCAGGAGACCCGGCGTGCGGATCATCCACAGCAGCAGGTAGTACGCCACGTAGTTCAGCATGATCGTGAGGATCACTTCGTGGGCGCCCGTGCGGGCCTTGAGAAGACCGACGAGGCCGCCCCACAGCGCTCCGCCGAGGATGCCGACGGCCAGGGTGAGCGGCAGGTGCAGCCACATCGGCAGCTGGATGTGGAAGGTGAACAGCGCCGCGAACATCGCGGCGATGAGCATCTGGCCACGGGCGCCGATGTTGAACAGGCCGACGCGGAACGCGAGCGCGACGCCGAGGCCGGCCGCGATGAGCGGCGCGGCGAACCCGAGCGCGTTGGTGAGCGGGCGGATCTGCGTCGCGAAGTCGGCGGCCGTGAAGTTGAACACGGCGCCGCGGAAGAGCGCGGTGTACCCACCGGCGACCGAGTTCCAGACCGCGACGAAGGTGTCGCCGGGTCGAGCGAAGAAGTACACCGATGCCGCCTGCACGTCTTCATCGGTGAACGCGATGAGGATGCCGCCCACGATCATGGCGAGCACGATCGCGAGGATCGTGGTGACGGTGCTCCCCCGCAGCAGCTCGCGCACGAAGATGCTCGTGCGCGGCGGGCCCTGCTCGTGACCGGTCAGCGGGCCGGAGACCGGCGGAAGCTGCTCGGGAGGGAGTCCGGCCGACGTGTCGCCGGCTCCGGGTGACGTCTGGCTCATGCGGCCACCTCCGGGTCGGCGGCGCCGGCCATCATGAGGCCGAGCGTCTCGCGTGATGTGTCGCCTGGCACGATCCCGACGATCGAGCCGCGGTACATGACCGCGATGCGGTCGGCAAGCGCGGTCACCTCGTCGAGCTCGGTGGAGACGACGACGACCGGGATGCCGGCGTCTCGGGTCTCGATGATGCGCTTGTGGATGAATTCGATGGAGCCGACGTCGACGCCGCGGGTGGGCTGGGCGGCGACGAGGAGGCGCAGCTCGCGGCTGAGCTCGCGGGCGATGACGACCTTCTGCTGGTTGCCGCCGGACAGCGTGCCGGCCGCGGTGTCGGGTCCTTGCGTGCGGATGTCGAACTCGGCGATGCGGTCGCGCGCGAACTCGGTGAGCGCGTCGCGGCGCAGTGTGCCGGCCCGGACGAACTGAGGATCGTCGGAGCGGTCGAGGATGAGGTTCTCGGCGACCGAGAACCCGCCGACCAGTCCGTCTTCGGTGCGGTCCTCGGGGACGAACCCGACACCCTCGTCGAGGATGGCGCGCACGCTCCGCCCGACGAGCTCGACGTCTCCGAGGCGGATCGACCCCTCGACGCGCGCGGCGATGCCGACCACGGCTTCGACGAGCTCGGTCTGTCCGTTGCCCTGCACACCCGCGATCGCGAGCACTTCGCCGGGGAGGACGTCGAAACTCACGTCGTCGACGACGATCGTGCCGTCGGGTGTGAGCACGCGCACGTCGCGGACCTGCAGTCCGCCCTCGCCGAGCTTGGGAGCATCCTTCTTCACGGTCAGCTCGACCGCGCGACCGACCATCAGCGACGCCAGTTCGGCGTTGGTGGCGGTGGGCTCGGCCTCGCCGACGACCTTGCCGAGACGGATCACGGTGATGCGGTCCGCGACCTCGCGCACCTCGCGCAGCTTGTGGGTGATGAACACGATCGCGGTGCCCTCGTCGCGCAGCTGCCGCATGATCGTCATCAGCTCATCGGTCTCCTGCGGGGTGAGCACCGCGGTGGGCTCGTCGAAGACGAGCACCTTGGCGTCGCGCGAGAGCGCCTTGATGATCTCGACGCGCTGCTGCACGCCGACGGGCAGATCGCCGACGAGCGCGTCGGGATCGATCTGGAATCCGAAGCGCGCGGCGACCGCGCGCACGTGCTCGCGGGCCTTCGCGAGGTCGAGGGCGCCGGGGCCCTTGGTCTCCTCATGGCCGAGCATCACGTTCTCGGCGACGGTGAAGACGGGGATGAGCATGAAGTGCTGATGCACCATGCCGATGCCGGCGGCCATGGCATCGCCCGGCCCCCGGAAGTGCTGGACCTCGTCGTCCAGCAGGATGTCGCCTTCGTCGGCCTGGTACAGGCCGTAGAGCACGTTCATGAGGGTGGATTTTCCGGCGCCGTTCTCACCCAGGAGCGCGTGGATCTCCCCCGGCTCGACCGTCAGGTCGATGTGGTCGTTGGCGACGAGGCTGCCGAATCTCTTGGTGATCCCGCGGAGCTCGAGCTTCATATGTGCACCTTATCCGGGACGTCCCTCGCAGGGGAGGGACGATCCGATGTGTTCTCAGACCGACCGGGGCGGACGGCGGAGATCCGCCGCCCGCCCCGGAAAGGACCTGCGTGGGTCACGGGGAGTTCGGCGACTCCACGGTGATGTCACCGGCGATGATGGCCTCCTGCAGAGCGGCCAGCTCGTCGACGAGACCCTCGGGCAGCTGCGACTCGAAGTCGTGGAAGCTCGAGAGCTTGACGCCCTCGTTCTCCAGCGTGCCGACGTACGGCGCGACGTCGAACTCGCCCGTGGCGGCCGAGACGACCGCGTCGTGCACGGCGACGTCGATCGCCTTCATGATCGAGACCAGCGTGATGGCGGCGACGCTGTCGTCGGCGACGGCGAGGTCGCTGTCGACGCCGAGCATGACGGTCTCCTCACCGCTGTCGGTGATGGCGGCAGCCGCGCTCTGGTAGATCGGACCGCCGACGGGAAGGATCACGTCGACACCCTGGTCGAGAACGCCCTGGGCGGTCTGCTTGGCGGTGTCGTTCGCGTCGAAGCCGCCCGTGAACGAGCCCTCCTGCGACTCGGTGTCCCAGCCGAAGACCTCGACTGCGGCGCCCTTGTCCTCGTTGTACTTCTCGACACCGAGCTGGTAGCCGTCCATGAAGACCGCGACCGACGGGATCTGCATGCCGCCGAAGGTGCCGACCTTGTTCACACCGCTCTGGGCCGACCATGCCGCCGCGGCGTAGCCGCCGAGGTAGGCAGCCTCCGCCGTGTTGAACACGAGGGGCTTGATGTTGTCGGCGTCGGTGGTGCCGTCGAAGTCGGTGTCGGCGTAGTCGTCGATGATCGCGTAGTTCACCTCGGGGTTCGCCGTGGCGGACTCGACGGTGGCGGCCGACAGGTTGAAGCCGACCGAGACGATGAGCGTGCAGCCCTCGGAGACGGCCGTCTCCATGTTGGGTGCGTAGTCGTTCTCGGAGGTCGATTCGAGCTCGAGGCCTTCGACGCCGAGCTCCTCCATCGCCGAATCGAGACCGGCCTTGGCCGACTGGTTGAACGACTTGTCGTTCCAGCCGCCCGCGTCGGAGATGAGGCACGGCTTGAAGCCCTCGACGATGTCCGACGCTGCGTCGGTCGTCTCGGTGCTGGCTTCGGGCGCGGATGCGCACCCGGCGAGCGCGACGAACATGCTCGCGGCGGCGAGCCCAACGAGCACTCGCTTCTTGGTAGAGATGGTCAACTCGGCCTCCACATGGATTGCCCCGCTTCCTTCACGGGGGACTGTACGAAGTTACCCACTGTGACGGCGAACTTGCATACGAGGAGGCCCCTCGGAGCGGAATGGTTACAAACCCGCAATCTGAGCGTGATCGGCGCGAAAGCCCCGCTCAGAGCACGTCGCCCCGCCCGGTGAGCTTGAGCGCGTCGACGACGCCCTTCACGCGCTGCGCATGCTCGCTGGTGGTCACCAGCAGCGCGTCGTCGGTGTCGACCACGACGATGTCGCGCACGCCGATGAGACTGATGACGCGCTTGGTCTGACTCACCACGATGCCGGTCGCCGCGTCGGAGAGCACCCGCGGGTTCTGGCCGAGGATGGCGAGGTTCTCCGACCGGCCGCCGGAATTGAGCTTGGCGAGGCTGGCGAAATCGCCCACGTCGTCCCAGTCGAAGTGGCCGGGGATGACGGCCAGGCGCCCCTTCGCAGCGGCGGGCTCCGCGACCGTGTAGTCGATGGCGATCTTCTTGAGGGTCGGCCAGATGCGGTCGACGGCGGGTCCGCGGAGCTCCCGGTCGTCCCACGCCTCGGCGAGCTCGAGGAGCCCGGCGTGCAGCTCGGGCTCCTGCGCGGCGATCTCGGCGAGCAGCACGTCGGCGCGGGCGATGAACATGCCCGCGTTCCACAGGTAGGAGCGGTCGGCGAAGTAGGCCTTCGCGGTCTCGAGGTCGGGCTTCTCCACGAAGCGCTCCACCACGGCCGCCTCGGGGGCGCCGTCGACGAGGAGCTCCCCCGCCTTCTTGATGTAGCCGAATCCGACGGATGCCTCGGACGGCTGGATGCCGATCGTGCAGATGTACCCCTCGCGGGCGACCGCCACCGCCTGGCGGACCGACCACTCGAACAGGTGGGGCACGCGGATCACGTGGTCGGCGGCGAACGAGCCGATCACCACGTCGGGTTCGCGGCGGTGCAGGATCGCCGCGGCGAGCCCGATGGCGGCGGTCGAGTCGCGCGGCTCCGACTCGAGGAAGACGTTCACGTCAGGGATGCCGGGAAGCTGGTCCTCGACGGCTGCGCGGTGCGCGCGCCCCGTGACGACGGCGATCCGCCCGGGGCCGGCGAGAGGTTCGAGGCGGTCCCAGGTGTCGCGCAGCAGCGAGTTGCCCGACCCCGTGAGGTCGTGGAGGAACTTCGGGGCATCGGCGCGGGACAGCGGCCACAGGCGGCTTCCGATACCTCCGGCAGGGATCACGGCGTAGAAATCGTCGATCGGCTCTGGCATGCGCCCAGGCTACAGAGCGCACGTGTCGGGCCCGTGACGGTTCGAAGAACGCCGATTCCTTCCGGCCGCGAAGATCCCTCCGGAATGAGGGGGGCTAAGGGTGGCCTTCGTCGCCGATCGCTCAGGGGCGGGAATAGGATGGATGCAGCGCCCGCGTGACGCCGACGGCCCGTGCAACCTCCGGGTCGCCTCAGGGGCTCCGATGCCCCCCTTCATGTTTCGATCCAGGGAGGACGCCCGTGTCTGCACCAGCACGCGTCACACCGTCGGTATCCGAAACCACATCCCGAGTCCCCCGCGGCACCCTGTACCGCGGGCACGAAGGCATGTGGTCGTGGGTGCTCCACCGCATCACCGGCGTCGCCATCTTCTTCTTCCTGCTCGTGCACATCCTCGACACGGCTCTGATCCGCGTCGCGCCGGATGCGTACGACGCGGTCATCGGCACCTACAAGAACCCGGTCATGGCGCTCGGCGAGGTCGTGCTGGTCGCCGCCATCGCGTACCACGCGTACAACGGCCTCCGCATCATCCTGGTCGACTTCTGGCCGTGGGCCACCCGCCACCAACGCCAGCTGTGGTGGGGCGTCATCGGCCTGTGGGCCGTGACGATGGCCGGCTTCGCGCCGCGCCACCTCATGCTCGCCTTCGCACCCGCAGCAGGAGGGGGTCACTGATGACCGCGATCGCAGACCCGCGCGCACCGCGCGCCGCCGTGCGCCGCTCCGGCCCCAACCTCGAGAAGTGGGGCTGGATCTACATGCGCGCCTCCGGCGTGCTGCTGGTGGTGCTCATCTTCGGCCACCTCTTCGTGAACCTCATGCTCGGCGAGGGCATCCACGGCATCGACTTCGGCTTCGTCGCGGGCAAGCTCGCCGACCCGCTGTGGCAGTGGTGGGACGTGCTGATGCTGTGGCTTGCGCTCATCCACGGCGCCAACGGCATGCGCACGATCGTGAACGACTACGTCTCGCACGAGGGCACCCGCAAGGTGCTCGTGTGGGCGCTGTGGCTGTCGGCGGGCTTCCTGATCCTGCTCGGCACCCTGGTGGTCTTCACCTTCGACCCCTGCATCCCGAACCTGACCGACGGCAGCGTCCTCACCGAGATCTGCAACGCGCAGTCCTGAGTCGCACACGACGAGCAAAGACAACCGAGGCATTCCACACGTGAGCACCCAGACCCCCTCCTCCGCCGAAAGCACCGCGAGCTACGTCAAGGACGGCGTCCACTACCACCAGTTCGACATCGTCATCGTGGGCGCCGGCGGCGCCGGCATGCGTGCCGCGATCGAAGCCGGACCCGGTGCGCGGACCGCCGTGATCAGCAAGCTCTACCCCACCCGCTCCCACACCGGTGCGGCGCAGGGCGGCATGGCGGCGGCTCTCGCCAACGTCGAAGAGGACTCGTGGGAGTGGCACACGTTCGACACCGTCAAGGGCGGCGACTACCTCGTCGACCAGGACGCGGCCGAGATCCTCGCGAAGGAGGCCATCGACGCGGTCATCGACCTCGAGAACATGGGCCTCCCGTTCAACCGCACGCCCGAGGGGAAGATCGACCAGCGCCGCTTCGGCGGCCACACCGCCGATCACGGCAAGACGCCGGTTCGCCGCGCCTGCTACGCGGCCGACCGCACCGGCCACATGATCCTGCAGACGCTCTTCCAGAACTGCGTCAAGCTCGGCATCAACTTCTTCAACGAGTTCTACGTGCTCGACCTGATCACGGTGAAGAACGACGACGGCTCGACCGGCACCGCCGGCGTGGTCGCCTACGAGCTCGCAACCGGCGAGCTGCACGTCTTCCACTCGAAGGCCGTCATCTTCGCGACGGGCGGCTTCGGCAAGATCTTCAAGACGACCTCGAACGCCCACACGCTCACGGGCGACGGCGTCGGCATCGTCTGGCGCAAGGGCCTCCCGCTCGAGGACATGGAGTTCTTCCAGTTCCACCCGACCGGCCTCGCCGGCCTCGGCATCCTGCTCACCGAAGGCGCCCGCGGCGAGGGCGCGATCCTCCGCAACGCCTCCGGCGAGCGCTTCATGGAGCGGTACGCGCCCACCATCAAGGACCTCGCTCCCCGCGACATCGTCAGCAGGTGCATGGTGCAGGAGGTCGCCGAGGGTCGCGGCGCCGGACCCCACCGCGACTACGTGCTGCTGGACTGCACGCACCTGGGCGCCGAGGTGCTCGAGACCAAGCTCCCAGACATCACCGAGTTCGCCCGCACCTACCTCGGCGTCGACCCGGTGGTCGAGCCTGTGCCGGTCATGCCGACCGCGCACTACGCGATGGGCGGCATCCCGACCAACAACAACGCCGAGGTGCTGAGCGACAACACCACCGTCGTCCCCGGCCTCTACGCCGCGGGCGAGTGCGCCTGCGTCTCGGTGCACGGCTCCAACCGTCTCGGCACGAACTCGCTGCTCGACATCAACGTGTTCGGCAAGCGCGCCGGCCGCAACGCGGTGGAGTACGTCAAGACCGCCGAGTTCGTGCCGATGCCCGAGGATCCCGCCGCCGAGGTGCGCGGGCTGATCGAGGGCCTCCGCAACAACCAGGGCACCGAGCGCATCGCCGTGCTCCGCAAGAAGCTGCAGGACGAGATGGACCGCAAGGCCCAGGTCTTCCGCACCGACGAGTCGCTGACTGAGGTGCTCGGCACGATCGAAGAGCTGCGCGAGCGCTTCAAGAACGTGCACGTCGACGACAAGGGCAAGCGGTTCAACACCGACCTGCTCGAGGCGGTCGAACTGGGCTTCCTCCTCGACATCGCCGAGGTCGTCGTCGTCACCGCACGCAACCGCAAGGAGAGCCGCGGCGGACACATGCGCGACGACTTCCCCACGCGCGACGACGAGCAGTACATGCAGCACACGATGGCGTACCTGTCGGGGGATGCCGGCTCCTCGAACTCCGAGGACCACATCCGCCTCGACTGGAAGCCCGTCGTCTTCACGAAGAACGAGGCGGGCGAATTGCGCTACCCGCCGCTGGAGAGGAAGTACTGATGGCGACCCTCGTCGCAGTTGACGCACCGGCCGAGGTCGACCAGACCCCGGCCGCCGAGAACGCGAACGACACCGGCATCCAGTCGTTCCTCGTCACCTTCATCATCCGCCGGTTCGACCCGGAGGTCGACGAGGAGCCGCGCTGGGTGGACTACGACGTCGAGCTGTACTCGACCGACCGCGTGCTCGACGCCCTCCACAAGATCAAGTGGGAGGTCGACGGCTCGCTCACCTTCCGCCGGTCGTGCGCGCACGGCATCTGCGGCTCCGACGCGATGCGCATCAACGGGCGCAACCGCCTCGCCTGCAAGACCCTCATCAAGGACCTCGACATCTCGCAGCCGATCTATGTCGAGGCGATCAAGGGTCTGCCGCTCGAGAAGGACCTCGTCGTCGACATGGAGCCGTTCTTCGCGTCGTTCCGCGAGGTGCAGCCGTTCCTGATCTCGAACTCCACGCCTGAGAAGGGCAAGGAGCGCGTGCAGTCGATCGTCGACCGCGAGGTGTTCGACGACACCACCAAGTGCATCCTGTGCGCCGCCTGCACCTCGTCGTGCCCCGTGTTCTGGACGGACGGCCAGTACTTCGGACCGGCAGCGATCGTGAACGCCCACCGCTTCATCTTCGACTCGCGCGACGATGCGGCCGATGTGCGCCTCGACATCCTCAACGACAAAGAGGGCGTGTGGCGCTGCCGCACCACCTTCAACTGCTCGGAGGCGTGCCCCCGCGGCATCGAGGTGACCAAGGCGATCGCCGAGGTCAAGCAGGCAGTGCTGCGCGGACGCCCGTAGCCGTCGGATGACACGACCCCTGCGCGACGACGCGCCCACCGCACCCGGCTCCATCCCCCGCGTCCGCGCTGCGGTGACCGCGGCCTACGCCGCGCAGGGACTCGGCTACGCCGTCATCGTGACGTCGCTGCCGGCGCTCAAGGAGCGCCAGGGCGTCGACGACACGATCGTCACGATCATCGTGCTCGGCGTCGCGATCGCCGCCGCGGCGGGCTCCGTCCTCGCGAACACGCTGGCGGTGCGCTTCGGCAGCCGGGTCGCACTCGTCGCAGGTCTGGCGCTGCAGGGCATCGCCCTTCCCCTCATCGCGCTGCCGACACCGTTCGCGCTCTTCATCGCGGCCTTCGCGCTGTTCGGCGTCGGCCTCGGCTGCGTCGACGCCGCGGTCGCGATGCAGGGCGTCGCCGTGCAGCGCCTGTGGGGCAAGCCGCTCCTGGGCGGGTTCTTCGCCGCACTCACCGCCGCGGCCATCGCCGGGGCGCTCCTCGTGTCGGCAGTCACGCTGACCGCCACGGCCGCGGGGATCGCGCTGGCAACGGCCGGGGTGATCGCGCTCGGCGTCGCCGGCGTCGGCATCCGTCTCTTCGCACGCGATCCGCTCGTCGACCCGACAGTGGAGGCATCGCCGCGCGGACCGCTCCCCCGCGCCGGCATCTGGGCCTTCGGGTTCGTGATCCTCGCCGTGTTCGTGGCGGACTCGGCGGTGAGCACGTGGAGCACGGTGTACCTCCACGACGACCTCGGCGCGCTCGCGTGGGTCGCACCGCTCGGCTACGCCGCCTACCAGGCGGCGGTGCTGCTGACCCGGCTCGCGACCGACCGCCTGCAGGTCGCGCTCGGGCGCGCGCGGCTGGTCGCGATCGCGGCGGTGATCTCGGCAGTCGGATGCGCCGTGGTCGCACTCCTCCCCGCTCCGGCCGCCGCCGTCGTCGGGTTCGCCCTCGCCGGCATCGCGACGGGCGTGCTGGTGCCGGTCACCTTCGGCGCCTCCGGCGACCTCGAGCCGGCGCGCAGCGACCAGGTGATCGCACGCGTCAACCTCTTCAACTACGCCGGCGCCATCCTCGGCGCGGTCGTGGTGGGGGTCCTCGCCGACGGTCCGGGCATCGGCCCCGCGTTCCTCCTGCCGGCCGTCGCGCTGCTGGCGGTGCTGTTCGTGGTGCCGCGGTTCCGCGTCACCGTCGCGTCGTCGGCGAAGGCGGCATCCGAGGCTCGCTAGTCTGGCTCCGTGAGCCGCACCGACCACCGAGACGCCCGCGTGTCGGCCGACGCCGCCCAGCGCGAAGAGGAGTCGCTGCGCGCCCGGTGGGAGGCCACCCAGGAATCGCTGCGCGAACGCTTCGACGAGCCGATCAGCCGCGCCACGCGCCTCACCCAGAAGACGCTCGCCTGGTTCCCCGTGCGCGTGTGGCGGCGGTTCCTGCAGCGCAACGGCTTCCTCCTCGCTGCCGGGGTGAGCTACCAGGCGCTGTTCGCCACGTTCGCCGCGATCTACGTGGCCTTCGCGATCGCCGGGCTGTGGCTCGGCGGCAGCGAGGAGGCGATCACCGGGCTCATCAACCTGATCAACAGCTACATCCCGGGCCTCATCGCCGCCGAAGGCGGGCTGTTCACGCCCGACCAGGTCACCGAGATCGCGACCTCGAGCGCGGGGGTGCTCGGGATCACGGGTGCGATCGCGCTCGGGACGCTCATCTGGACCGCCATCGGGTTCGTGACGTTCGCGCGCCGCGCGGTGCGCGACATCTTCGGCCTGCCGCCCGACCTGCGCAGCTACGTGTACCTGAAGGCCCGCGACTTCCTCGGCGCGATCTTCTTCGCCCTCGCCCTCGTGCTGGGTTTCGCCGCAACCTCGATCGGCACGTGGGCCCTCCACTTCATCTTCGGCCTGTTCGGCTGGAACGACGCCTCAGGCTGGTACGTCGGCGCGACCCGGGTGGGCACCATCGTGATCTCGCTGGCGATCTTCTCGGCTGCGCTCGGCGGGCTCATCCGCTTCCTGACCGGCACGAAGCTCCCCTGGCGACGCATCGTGCCGGGCGCGGTGCTCGGCGGTGCGGCGATCACCGTGCTGCAGCTGTTCACCGGCTGGCTGTTCGTCTACACGCCGACCAACGCCCTCCTCGCGACCTTCGCCATCTTCGTGGGGCTGCTGCTGTGGTTCCGCATCATCGGCATCATCATGCTCGTCGCCGCCGCGTGGGTGGCGGTCAGCGCCGACGACGAGGACATCCCGCTCCTGCCGCAGACCGAAGCCGAGCGACTGGCCGCCGAGCACGCGGCGCTGCTCGTCGCCGCCCAGGTGCGACTGCGCACCGCGCAGGAGGCGGCGACCAGTGCGCCGTGGCACCGGCAGTGGATGGCCGCACGCGCGGTGCGCGAGGCGGCGGCGGAGCTCTCCGAGGTCGAGGCCGCGACGCCCCCCGACCGGCCGAAGGGCTCGTCGCTGTTCGAGTGAGGCGGCGGCGGCGGTCGGCGCCGCGGCGGCCGGGCGCTCCGGTGTCGGCAGTCGCACGCTCCGGTGTCGGCGGTCGCACGCTCCGGTGTCCGCGGCCGGGCGCTCCGGTGTCCGCGGCCGGGCGCTCCGGTGTCGGCGGTCACACGCTCCGTGTCGGCGGTCGCAACTAGGCTGGCCGTCGTGTCTCGCAGCATCCGCATCGCCTCTGTCAACGTCAACGGCATCCGCGCCGCCGTCCGCAAGGGCATGATCGAGTGGCTCGATCATGCCGACGTCGACATCATGGCCTTGCAGGAGGTGCGAGCGACGCTCGACGAGCTGCGGATCGCGCTGCCCGGGTGGGAGATCGTCAACGACGAAGCCCTCGCCAAGGGCCGCGCCGGCGTCGCTATCGCGAGCCGGACGCCTGCCACCGCGGTGCGCCGCGTGATCGGGCCCGAGCCGGGCGACGACGTCGACCGCACCGAGTGGGCGGGGCGCTGGATCGAAGCCGACTTCGAGGTCGACGGCGAACGGGTCACTGTCGTGAGCGCGTACGTGCACACCGGCGAAGCGGCGACGCCGCGCCAGGATGCCAAGTGGGCGTTCCTCGACGCGCTCGAGGCGCGCCTCCCGGTGCTCGCCGCCGACGGGGCGCTGGCGCTGGTGATGGGCGACCTCAACGTCGGGCACCGCGAGCTCGACATCCGCAATTGGAAGGGCAACGTCAAGAAGTCCGGATTCCTCCCGCGCGAGCGGGCGTACTTCGACCGCTACTTCGGCGATGCGGGCACCGATGTCGTGGGCGTCGACGGCTCGTCGGGCCCCGGACTCGGGTGGGTCGACATCGGCCGCCGCTTCCACGGCGACGTCGACGGGCCGTACACCTGGTGGTCGATGCGCGGGCGCGCGTTCGACAACGACACCGGCTGGCGCATCGACTACCACCTCGCCTCGCCCGCGCTGGCCGCGCGCGTGACCGACTACTCCGTGCTGCGGGCCCCCTCGTGGGACACCCGGTGGAGCGACCACGCCCCCGTGATCGCCGACTACACGATCGGCGACTGACTCGGTCATCGACCGTCGTGGCGGCTGTCGCGACGAGACCGGGCGGGCGCGGCATCCGTCACCTCTAGAATCGATCGGGTGACCAGACCCCGCCTGTACTCCGGAATGCAGCCTTCCGCCGACTCCCTCCAGATCGGCAACTACATCGGGGCGCTCATGCAGTGGCGCGATCTGCAGCAGGCGTACGAGGCGTTCTTCTCCGTCGTCGACCTGCACGCGATCACCGTCGCACAGGACCCGGAGCACCTGCGCGAGAAGACCCGCCGCACTGCCGCGCAGTACATCGCCGCCGGCATCGAGCCGTCGAAGTCGACGCTGTACGTGCAGTCGCACGTTCCGGCTCACGCCGAGCTCGCATGGATCCTCTCGACCATCACCGGCTTCGGCGAGGCGGGGCGCATGACTCAGTTCAAAGACAAGTCGTCGCGCTACGGCGCGGAGTCGACGTCGGTGGGCCTGTTCACCTACCCCGTGCTCATGGCTGCCGACATCCTGCTCTACCAGACCGACATCGTGCCGGTCGGCGACGACCAGAAGCAGCACGTCGAGCTCACCCGCGACCTGGCGGAGCGGTTCAACTCGCGCTTCGGCGAGACGTTCCGCGTGCCGATGCCGGTCATCCAGCAGGAGACCGCCCGCATCTACGACCTGCAGGTGCCCACCGCGAAGATGTCGAAGTCGGCCGAGACGGATGCCGGGGTGCTCTGGCTCCTCGACGACCCGGCGAAGTCGGCGAAGAAGATCATGCGCGCGGTGACCGACTCGGACGGCACGGTCCGCTACGACCGTGAGAACAAGCCCGGAGTCTCCAACCTGCTCGTGATCTACGCCGCTCTCACCGGCCGGCAGATCCCCGCGATCGAGGACGAGTACGCCGGCCGCGGCTACGGCGACTTCAAGAAGGGCCTCGCCGAGGTCGTCGTGAACGAGTTCGGGCCCGTGCGCGAGCGCGCCCTCGAACTGCTCTCCGACCCGGCCGAGCTCGACCGCGTGCTCGCCGCGAACGCCGACCGCGCCGCCGAGGTCGCAGAAGCCACGCTCTCCGACGTCTACGACCGCGTCGGTCTCCTGCGCCGCGCCTGACCGT
This sequence comes from Microbacterium terrae, assembly GCF_017831975.1. Lineage (NCBI taxonomy): Bacteria > Bacillati > Actinomycetota > Actinomycetes > Micrococcales > Microbacteriaceae > Microbacterium > Microbacterium terrae. The sequence goes on from NZ_JAFDSS010000001.1 coordinate 2,210,182, forward strand.
CGGGCCCGGGGCGGCGGCGCGCGCCGACGGCGCCCTCCCGCCTCCCGCCCCGCTCCCGCCCCCGCCTCCCGCTCCCGCCCCCGCCTCCCTCTCCCGCCTCCCGCCTCCCGCCTCCCGCTCCCGCTCCCTCTGACTACTACGCCCCGCGCAATCGTTCGCTCGTGTGCCTAATGCAGGATGGATAAGCCGATCCGCCCTCTGGCAGTCCCGCGGCTGCGATTCGACCTGCATTAGGCACGCAGAACTCAGCGGCCGTGGTTGTGCATGGTTCGACGCGCACCCGGAACGGCCGGGCCTGAAACCGGACGAGACTGCGTCTTGCGGTCGATCCGAGTACGTCAACGCTGCGTCTCTCCGTATCCGGCCCGCTGGGCAGAGCGACGGGGCATCTGCGCTCCGGCCTCGGAGGCTCCGCGACGCGGACGACTCAGCCGCGCCGACGCGACAGCACTCCTCGGAGAGCAGCAAGCACGTCCTCAGGGCGATAGAGGATGTCTTCGGCCACGAGGCGCAGCACGACACAGCCCTGCTTCGCCAGCGCCAGGTCCCGCCGATAGTCCTTCATCTGCTGCGCCCACTCGGAGTGGAACTTCTTGCTGTCGCACTCGATAACGAGCCACCCGTCGACGACCATGTCGACGAACCCCACCCCATCGAAGTGGACCTGCAGCTCGCAGGCGTGCCCGAGACTCCGCACCATGAGTCGCACGATCGTCTCTGAGCCCGCCTGCGCTCGACCGTCGATGAGCGGCACCAGCACTCGATACTTCGCCGGCAGCAGATCGAACACGCTCCCGATCTGGTCGAGCGTGATGAGTCCGAGATTGAGCGCGCTGTCGATCGACGCGACTGCCGCCCTTGCGTTCTGACAGAGCACCGCGTGCGCGAGCGCCACGACGATGTCGACGCACGTGCTCGCACCCGGATCATCGCCGAGAGACATCCAATGAAGGCGCGTGCTGCCGGAGCGCTTGGGCTGCAATCGCTTCCGCCGATCGCGCGGCGAGCGCATGCGACCGGCAGTCGGAGCCAGTTGCACGTGGAGACGCACATTGGTCAGCACGAACACACCGAGCAGCTCGAGGAGCGACAGACAGGTGAGGCGTCCGCCGACGCGAACCGCGCGGACAACGATCTCAGGAGCATCCGGGGGCAGATACCGATCGCGTCGCGCTCGCAGGACCAACCCGTCACGGACAGCATCCGCGATGCCGCGGCGTGTCATCCCCGACGCGAGGAGGTCTGCTCTCGTCTGATGGCACTCCCACATGACCGACAAAGATGCCGTGGGTAGCTCGACGCCCGACGACCGTGCATCACATCTGTGCACTACCGCAGCCCGCTACGCGATGTGGAGCAGCCGACGTGGACCTAACTCAGGACTGGTGGATGAAGGCCGTCGAAGAACCGCAGAATTCCGGGCTGGCCGCACGAGACGACCGCAACCATCCTGCATTGGGCACGGAGGGGCTGCAGGAGGGGTCGCCTGCGGAACGCTTGACCGTGGCCGATCGAACGCCGGCACGGGGAGAGGCGAGGGCCCGCGCGAGGTGGGATCCTGCACGATGAGGGAGACGGGACACAGACCGGCGCCGGGAGCCATAGGCTGGCGCCGTGCAACCGGTCACCCTGCGGACGAAGCGCCTGGTCCTGTCGATCCCGACGCCTGACGACGTCGACGCGATGTACGAGGCGTGCCAGGATGCCGACATCCAGCGCTACACGCCGGTGCCGGCGCCGTACGAGCGCGAGCATGCCGAGAACTTCGTCGCGCAGATCCCGAAGGACTGGAGCGCCGGGGTTCACCTCACATGGGGCATCCACGAGAACGGGCCGCTCGTCGGCACCATCGGCATCTACCGCATCGGCTCCCGGCAGGGCGAGCTCGGGTACTGGCTGGCGCCGGGTGCGCGCGGGCGCGGACTGCTCACCGAGGCCGCCGCGACCGTTCTCGAGTGGGGGTTCTCGCCCGACGCACTCGATCTCGAGCGGTTCGAATGGCGGGCGGTCGTCGGCAACGAGACCTCGGCGCGGATCGCGCAGCGCCTGGGCTTCCGCTACGAGGGCACGCTGCGTCAGGCGCTCGTGAGCCCCCGCGGCCGCGACGACGGCTGGATCGCCGGGCTGCTCCGCACCGACGACCGCGCCCCGCAGACCTGGCCGGTCAGCGGCTGACCGCGCCACGCGCTCGTCCACCCAGATCCCGACCGCCCAGATCCCGACCGCCCAGACGTCGGCGCCCCGTGGCAGGATGAGCGCATGCCCGAGATGCCGGAGGTGCAGGGGCTCGTCGACTTCCTCGGCGAGCGGGTCACGGGGGTGGGCATCACGCGCACGATGGTCGCGAACATCGCCGCGCTGAAGACCTACGATCCCCCGATCGAATCGCTGAAGGATGCCGTGATCACGGGCGCGTCGCGCCACGGCAAGTTCATCGACCTCGCCACCACCGGCCCCCACCTGGTCTTCCACCTGGCCAAGGCGGGCTGGCTGCGCTTCACCGAACAGCTCGCGCCCACCCTGATCAAGCCCGGCAAGACCCCGATCGCGCTGCGGGTGGCGCTCGCCGACGGGTCGGGGTTCGACCTCACCGAAGCCGGCACCAAGAAGTCCCTCGCGGTGTACGTGGTGCGCGATCCCGCCGATGTGCCGGGCATCGCCCGGCTCGGGCCCGATCCCCTCGATCCGTCGTTCACCCGCGATTCGCTCGCCGCGCTCCTCGGCGGGCGTCGCACCCAGATCAAGGGGGTGCTGCGCGACCAGTCGATCATCGCCGGGGTCGGCAACGCCTACTCCGACGAGATCCTCCACGCCGCCAAGATGTCGCCCTACGCGCTCGCGTCGAGCCTCGGCGACGACGACGTCGACCGCCTCTTCGCGGCGATGACGACGACGTTGACGGATGCTGTCGCCCAGGCATCGGGCAAGCCCCCGGCCGAGCTCAAAGACGCCAAGCGCCGCGGCATGCAGGTGCATGCCCGCCGCGGCGGGGCATGCCCGGTCTGCGGCGACGTGGTGCGCAGCGTCTTCTTCGCCGACAACTCGCTGGAGTACTGTCCGACGTGTCAGACCGGCGGCAAGATCCTCGCCGACCGCCGGCTGTCGCGTCTCCTCAAGTAGCCCGGCCCGCCGACGCACCCACGGTGGACGCGCCCACGGCCGGTGTCACGACCCGGTGGTGCCCATGAGCTCGCGCGCGTCGTCGTCGACCCAGTCGAGCGACTTCGACACCGCCTTTCGCCACATGCGGTACCGGCGGGCGCGCTCGTCGTCGCCCATGACGGGCTCGAAGCGCACGTCCTCCTGCCAGTGCGCGCGCAGCTCGTCGAGGTCGCGCCACACCCCGGTCGCGAGGCCGGCCGCATACGCCGCGCCGAGCGCCGTCGTCTCGATCACCTTCGGGCGGATCACCGGGATGCCGAGGATGTCGGCCTGGAACTGCATCAGCAGGTCGTCGCGGGTCATCCCGCCGTCGACGCGCAGCTCGTCGAGCGAGCGCCCGGTGTCGGCGACGACGGCGTCGATGACGTCGCGGGTCTGGAAGGCCGTCGATTCGAGCGCGGCACGGGCGATGTGCGCCTTGTTCACGTAGCGGGTGAGGCCGACGAGCGCTCCGCGCGCGTCGGGGCGCCAGTAGGGGGCGAACAGCCCGGAGAACGCGGGAACGAAGTAGGCGCCGCCGTTGTCGTCGACGGTGGCGGCGAGGGTCTCGACGTCTTCGGAGCGCTGGATGATGCCGAGGTTGTCGCGCAGCCACTGCACGAGCGACCCGGTGACGGCGATCGAACCCTCGAGCGCGTAGCGCGCCGGCTCGCCCTCGCGCCGGTAGGCGACGGTGGTGATGAGCCCTGCCCCCGAGCGCACGATCTCGGTGCCGGTGTTCACCAGGAGGAAGTTGCCGGTGCCGTAGGTGTTCTTCGACTCCCCCGCGTCGAACGCCGCCTGTCCGAAGGCCGCCGCCTGCTGGTCGCCCAGGATCCCGGCGACCTTCACTCCGTGCAGGACCTCGGGGATCTGCGAGACCCCGACCACCTCGGACGACGAGCGGATCGCCGGCATCATCGACCGCGGGATCCCCCACACCTCGAGGAGGTCGTCGGACCAGTCGAGGGTGACGAGGTCCATCAGCAGGGTGCGCGACGCGTTCGTCACGTCGGTGACGTGGATGCCGCCGCGCGCGCCGCCCGTGAGGTTCCACACCACCCAGGTGTCAGGGGTGCCGAAGAGCAGGTCGCCCGCCTCCGCCGCCGCGCGAGCGCCGGGAACGTTGTCGAGGATCCAGGCCACCTTCGACGCAGAGAAGTAGGTCGCCAGCGGAAGCCCGGTCGCCTCGGCGAAGCGGAACGTGCCCGCGTCGTCGCCCGCCGCCATCTCGTCGAGGCGCGGCTGAGTGCGCGTGTCCTGCCAGACGATGGCGTTGTGCACGGGGCGGCCGGTGCGGCGATCCCACACGATCGCCGTCTCGCGCTGGTTCGTCACGCCGACGGCGGCGATGTCGGATGCCTGCACCCCGGCACGCCCGAGGCAGGAGGCGATCACCCACTCGGCGCTGGTCCAGATCTCGACCGGATCATGCTCGACCCACCCGGCACGCGGGAAGATCTGCTCGTGCTCGCGCTGCGAGACGGCCTTCACCGCGCCGGTCGCATCGAAGACGATCGCCCGGGTCGAGGTCGTGCCCTGATCGATCGCCAGAACGTGGTCGGCCACGCGGGCTCCTCTCTCGCGGGCGGCATCGCCCGCTCCCGCCGTCCCGTGTCGGGACGGCCCGTCGGTCAGGCTACCGTGCGGTCGCTCGGCGCCCAGGTCGGGTCGGCGGCGTGCACGGCGTCGAGTGCGCGATCGACCTCGGCGCCGGCCTGCTTCGCGTCCCACCCGAGCACCGGAGCCACGGCATCGGCGATCTCGATCACCGCGTCGCGCGTCGCACCGCCGATGAAGGCCAGGCTGGTGCGCCGCATCAGCAGGTCGTCGAGGTGCACCACGTCTTCGCTCACGGCGAGATGGCGCATCTCACCCGAGCTGTAACCGGGTGCGTGCTCGAGGGCGTGGTCGTCGCCATCGTCTGACAGGGCGTCGATGACCGACGACGCCACGGTGCCGTAGCGGTCGAGAAGGGTCGCCACGCGCGCCGCCGGCAGGTCGGCGCCGTGGGCGGTGAGCCACTGCTGCCGTGCACGCTCCGTCGTCGGGTAGCCGAGCCCGCCGCCGATCGGCATGCCCTTCGTCGAGCGACGCCGCGGCAGCGACAGCAGGTCGAGCGCGCGGTCGGCGAGATGCTCGGCAGATGCGCGGAACGTGGTCCACTTGCCGCCGACGAGGGTGAGCACCGTGGCGTCGCCGCCCGGAAGAGGTGCGTTCTCGATGCGGTAGTCGCGTGAGACGAACCCGGGGGCCACGTCGCCGTGCCCCGGCAGCGGGCGCACGCCCGAGAACCGGTAGACGATCTGCTCGCGCCGCACCTCGATGCGCGGAAGCACCTGCCCGATCAGGTCGATGAAGTAGTCCACCTCGGCTTCGGTGCACACCGCGGCGTCCGCGATGTCGTGCTCGAGGTCGGTCGTGCCGACGAGCACGCGCCCTTTCAGCGGGTAGATGAGCACGATGCGGCCGTCGGCGTTCTCGAAGAAGAGCTCTCGACCGCCCGTCGCCGCGAGGAGCTCGGGGTGGTCGAGCACGATGTGCGAGCCCTTCGTGCCGCCCATGTAGCGGGTCGGGTGCCCGAGGGCTGCGCCGGTCAGGTCGGTCCACGGGCCCGACGCGTTGATGACGACGGATGCCCGGAACGGCGTGCGTGCGCCGGTGACGGCATCCTCGATCACGACGCATCCGTCCTCGACACCCACCGCGGCGGTGTAGTTCGCCGCGCGGGCACGGTCTGCGCCGGCTGCGCGGCCGTCTCGGACGACGTCGAGCGCCAGCCGCTCGGGGTCGTGGAGCGACGCGTCCCAGTAGGTGGCGGTGTACTTCACGTCGGGGTTCAGCTCGGGAATGGCGGCGAGCGAGCGCTTGCGCCCGCGGAATGTGTGCCGCTGCACGCGTCCGCCGCCGCGCGAGAACGAGTCGTAGATCACGAGCCCGATCTTGATGAGCGCGGCCCCGCGCTCGCGGTGCACGCCCGAGCCGTGCCGCAGGAATCGCATCGGCGCAGAGAGCACCCCCGAGAACGTGGAGAAGATGGGGATCGTCGTCTGCAGCGGCCGGACGTAGTGCGGGGCGATCTCGAGCAGCCCGTTGCGCTCGGTGACCGCTTCGTGCACGAGGCGGAACTCGCCGTTCTCGAGGTAGCGGATGCCGCCGTGGATCATGTGAGACGACGACGCCGACGCTCCGCTGACGAAGTCGTCGCGTTCGACGAGGGCGACGTCGACGCCCTGGAGCGCAAGGTCGCGGAAGGTCGCGAGTCCGTTGATGCCGCCGCCGATGATCAGCACGTCGGCATGCGGTCGTGCGGCCAGCGCCTCGAAGCTGCGGCTCGTTCGTGCCCCGTCCATCGGGTCCCCCTGTCGTTCGTGCGTCCCATCCTGTCAGCCCTGGACGTTGTTGCATGCCATATGCACAAACGTGCAAGATGGCGGAATGGCCGATGATCCGTCCGACCCGCAGACCGCGCAGCGGGCGCTCACCGCAGCGCACCTGTACTACGTGCAGGAGCGCACGATGGAGGCGATCGCCCGCGAGTTGCGCACGTCCCGCTCGACCGTCTCGCGACTGCTCGCGCATGCCCGCGCCACCGGCATCGTCGACATCCGCGTCCGCTCCCCCTTCGACGCCCCGAGGCGTCTCGAGGACGACATCGCGGAGCGATTCGGCGTCACCGCCCACGTCGTGCCCGTGACCGACGACGCGACCGAGGTCGAGAGCCTCGACCGCGTCGCGGCTGCTGCGGCGCATCTGCTGCACGACCTGGTGCAGACCGACATGACGGTGGGGGTCGCCTGGGGCTCGACCACTGCGGCGGTCAGCCGCCGCCTCGTACCCAAGCCGGTGCGCGGCACGGCCTTCGTGCAGCTGAACGGCTCGGGCAACACCCACACCACCGGCCTCCTCTACGCCAGCGAGATCCTGCGCCGCTTCGCCGCCGCGTTCGGCGGGAGCGCGCAGCAGTTCCCGGTGCCGGCGTTCTTCGACGACCCGCGCACCCGCAGCGCGATGTGGCGCGAGCGCAGCACCCGGCGCATCCTCGCCCTGCAGGAGACGATGGACATCGTCGTGTTCAGCACCGGCGCCGCCGCCTCGACGGTGCCGAGCCACGTCTACACCGGCGGCTATCTCGAAGCGCGAGACCTGGAGGCGCTCGCCCGCGAACGCGTCGTGGGCGACGTCGCCACCGTGTTCTACCGCGCCGACGGGTCGAGCACGGGGATCGCGCTGAACGACCGCGCGACCGGTCCGGCGTTCGAGGTGCTGCGCCGTGTCCCCCGGCGGGTGTGCATCGTGTCGGGGGTCTCGAAGCTGGCGAGCCTGCGCGGCGCCCTGGCTGCCGGCCTCGTGACCGACCTCGTCGTCGACGACGCCACAGCCCGAGCCCTGCAGTCATCTGGCGACGCGGAATGAAACCGCTGCACGGGCGTTGATCTAGACTCGAGAGCATCAACACGTGCTCCGGGGTCGGTGAGAATCCGAACCGGCGGTGACAGTCCGCGAGCCGAGGCATCAGCATCCGACAAGGTGCCGCCCCGGCTGATCCGGTGGAATTCCGGTACCGACGGTGATGCGACAGAGGTCCGAGAGGATGCTCGTCGCTAGTCCGGATGGGAGGCAGCACGAGCGGCGCCGACGGCGCCGCTGCTTCCCGTTGTCCTGGAGCCTCGATTCACGAGACGAGCGGACATGACGGTGGACCAGGCCGAGATCGGCGCGATGCGCCGCGCCCTGGAGATCGCCGTCCGCGGCCCGCGCGGTGTGAACCCGCAGGTCGGAGCCGTGCTGCTGAGTCCGGCAGGCGAGGTGCTCGCCGAAGGCTGGCACCACGGCGCCGGCACCCCCCATGCCGAGGTCGACGCCCTCTCGAAGCTCGCCCCCGGGCAGGCCCGGGGCGCGACCGCCGTGGTCACCCTCGAGCCGTGCAACCATCACGGGCGCACCGGTCCGTGCGCCCAGGCGCTCATCGACGCCGGGGTCGCCCGCGTGCTGTACGCGGTCGACGACCCCGGCGCGGCCTCCTCGGGGGGCGCCGAGCGCCTGACCGCAGCCGGCGTCGAGGTCGTCGCCGGAGTGCTCGAGGGCGACGCGCACGCCCTGCTCGAGTCGTGGCTCACCGTGCAGCGCCTCGGACGCCCGCACGTGACGGTCAAGTGGGCGCAGAGTCTCGACGGCCGCGCCGCGGCATCCGACGGCACCAGCCAGTGGATCACCGGCCCGGCCGCACGTGCCGATGTCCATCGCCGCCGTGCCGGCGCTGACGCCATCGTGGTCGGCACCGGCACGCTGCTCGCCGACGACCCCGCGCTCACCGCGCGGCATCCCGACGGCAGCCTCTACGACCACCAGCCGCGCCCCGTCGTGCTCGGCGCCCGCGGCATCCCCGACGACGCCGCGGTGCATCGCCACCCGCTGCCCGTGCTCCACCGCGACGGCGCGAACCTGTTCGGGGAGCACGCCGGAGACGACCGCGCGTCGTCGCTGCTGACGGAGCTGCGCACCCTCGGTGTGCAGCGGGTGTTCATCGAGGGTGGGCCGACCGTCGCGAGCGCGTTCCTGCGCGCGGGCCTCGCCGACGAGCTGCTCACCTATGTCGCCCCGACGCTCATCGGCTCGGGCGCCGACGGCGCCGATCACCCCGCACTGCGCTCGCTCGGGGTGTCGTCGATCACCGGGCAGATCCGCCTGCGCACGGTGTCGGTCGAGCCCCTCGGCGACGACCTGCTGATCATCTCGCAGCCGCGACCCGCAGACGAGCGCGCCGACGACCGCGCAGACGAAGGAGAGAAGTGATGTTCACCGGAATCGTGGAAGAGCTCGGCGAGGTCATCGCCGTCACCGAGTCGGGCGACGGCGTGCGACTGAGCGTGCGCGCACCGCAGGCGGTGTCCGACGCCGGGCACGGCGACTCGATCTCGGTGAGCGGCGTGTGCCTCACGGTCGTCGAGCAGGATGCCGCGGGCTTCACCGCCGACGTGATGGCCCAGACCCTCGCGATGTCGACCCTCGGGACCTTCGCCGCCGGCACCCCGGTCAACATCGAGCGGGCGATGACCGCACACGGACGCCTCGGCGGGCACATCGTGCAGGGGCACATCGACGGCACCGGATCAGTCGTCGAGGTGCGCCCCGGGGCCCAGTGGCGGGTGCTGCGCATCTCGGTCCCCCCGCACCTCGCCCCCCTCGTCGTCGACAAGGGCTCCATCGCCGTCGACGGCGTCTCGCTCACGGTGAGCGCGGTGAGCGACGCCGACGACGCCGCGCCGTGGTTCGAGGTCTCGCTCATCCCCGAGACCCTCGAGGCGACCACCCTGGGTGCGCGCGCCGTGGGCGATCGCGTGAACCTCGAGACCGACATCCTGGCGCGCCACGTGCAGCGCCTGCTGGCTTTCACACCGACGGCGGTCGCCGTCCCGAGCGAAGGAGGCTCGCGATGAGCCTTTCCCCCATCTCCGCCGCGCTCGACGCCCTGCGCGCCGGCCGCCCGGTCATCGTCGCCGACGATGAGAACCGCGAGAACGAGGGCGACGTCATCCTGTCGGCCGAGCTTGCCACCCCCGAGTGGATCGCATGGACCGTCCGCTGGACGAGCGGATTCCTCTGCGCGCCGATGCCCGCCGACTGGGCGGACCGTCTCGACCTCGCCCCCATGGTCGAGACGAACGAGGATGCCCGCGGCACCGCCTACACCGTGAGCGTCGACGCCGCCGAAGGCGTCACCACCGGCATCAGCGCGGCCGACCGCGCCCGCACCCTCAACGTGCTCGCCGACCCGACCTCGACCCCCACCTCGGTGATCCGCCCCGGCCACGTGCTGCCGCTGCGCGCCGTCGACGGCGGAGTGCGCGAGCGCGCCGGACACACCGAGGCCGCCGTCGAGCTGATGCAGCTCGCCGGGCTCGCTCCGGTGGGTGTGATCGGCGAGGTGGTCGCGGAGGACGGCAGCATGATGCGCCTGACCGGTCTGCTCGAGATGGGCGCGGAGTACGACGTGCCGGTGATCACGATCGAGCAGCTCATCGCGCACCTCAACGAGACCGACCCGGTCGAGGTCGGCTCCCACGCACAGCACCGGCGCCGGGTGAGCCTGCGCGCCGAGTCGCATGTGCCCACCTCGCACGGCGAGTTCCGCTTCCTCGCGTACAAGGACCGCGTCACCGGCACCGACCACATCGCGGTCGTCTCGGGCGAGCTCTCCGACGCACCCCTCGTGCGGGTGCACTCGGAGTGCCTCACCGGCGAGGCCTTCGGCTCGCTCAAGTGCGAGTGCGGCCCTCAGCTCGACGCGGCGCTCGACGCGATCGAGCAGGACGGCGGCATCGTCATCTACATGCGCGGCCACGAGGGGCGCGGCATCGGCCTCATCAACAAGCTGCGCGCGTACTCCCTGCAGGAGCGCGGGCTCGACACCGTCGACGCGAACCTCGCCCTGGGCCTCCCCGCCGACGCCCGCGACTACGCGGCTGCCGCGGGCATCCTCAGCGACCTGGGTGTCGAGCGCGTGCGCCTGCTCACCAACAACTCCGACAAGGTCACCCAGCTGCGCGAGCTCGGCCTCGAGATCGTCGAGCAGGTGCCCCTGCTCGTCGGCGTCGGACCCAACAACCACCAGTACCTGGCCACCAAGCGGGATCGCATGGGCCACATCATCGACGACGCGGACTTCGCCGACGCCGTCGCACAGATGCACGAAGGAGCAGAACGTTGAGCGGCAAGGGAGCGCCGATCGTCGGCGGAACGGATGCGTCGGGCCTCGAGATCGTCGTGATCGCGGGCACCTGGCACGAAGTGATCACCGACGGCATGATCGCGGGCGCCGCGCGCGCCCTCGATGAGGCTGGCGCCTCGTGGCGCCTGGTGCGCGTGCCGGGCTCGTTCGAGCTGCCGGTGGTCGCGAAGGCGGCGCTCGAGGCGGGCGCCGACGCGGCGGTCGCGCTCGGCGTCATCATCCGCGGCGGAACGCCGCACTTCGAGTTCGTCTCGTCGGCCGCGACCGACGGCCTCACCCGCGTCGCGCTCGACACCGGCAAGCCGGTCGGGTTCGGCGTGCTGACGCTCGACGACGAGGCGCAGGGCATCGCCCGCGCCGGACTGCCGGGCTCGCAGGAGGACAAGGGCTTCGAGGCGGCGGATGCGGCGATCCGCACCGCGCTCGTGCTGCGCGAGCTGCGTCAGGCGGACTGACCGCCCCGCGCGGCGCCAGGTGAGGTCCGCCTACCTGGCGCGCCCGCGGCGTTCGGCCTAGCGTGGCCCCCATGGAGTTCCTGCGCCACCTCGTCCTGCTCGTCCACCTGACCGGATTCGCGATCCTGTTCGGCGCATGGGTCGTCGAGGCGGTGAACGGCAAGCGCCAGATCACGCGGCTCATGAACTGGGGGCTGGCGATCGCCGGTCTCGCCGGTCTCGCCCTCGCCGCGCCCTGGGGCATCGAGTACGACCTGAACTACGTCAAGATCGGCACGAAGCTCGTCATCCTCGTGGTGATCGGAGCCCTGCTCGGCATCGGCGCCGGCCGCCAGCGCAAGAGCGGCTCGGTGCCGCCCGCGATCTTCTGGTCGATCGGCGTGCTCACCTTCGCCAACGCCGCGATCGCGGTGCTCTGGCGCTGACCCCCACCCCCACCCCCACCTCGAACGCGGATGCCGCGGGGCCACGGCCTCGCGGCATCCGCGTTTCGTCTGCCTCCGCCTCCACCCCCGATACCCCCGGGTACGATGGAATCTTGTGCGCCGGCGACTCCGCCTGCGCCACGGTGACCCAGTGCAGCTTCGCCTGACGCGTCACCCCGCGCCGCGCGGACGCCCACCGCCCATCCCACGAGGATGACCCGCTTCGCGCTCCCCAGGTAACTTCATGGCATCCTCCACCGCCGCGCCCACCGCGGCCCCCGCAAATCCCCGCTCCCGCGTCATCACCGCGAGCCTCATCGGCACCACGATCGAGTTCTACGACTTCTACGTCTACGCGACCGCCGCCGTCCTCGTCTTCCCGATCCTCTTCTTCCCCACCGGCAACGAGACCACGGCGCTCCTGCTGTCGTTCAGCGTCTTCGGCGCGGCGATGGTCGCCCGTCCCATCGGCGCCGTCGTGTTCGGTCACTTCGGCGACCGCTTCGGCCGCAAAGCGACGCTCGTCGGGTCTCTGCTCACCATGGGCGTCGCGACGTTCCTGATCGGATGCCTTCCGACGTTCAACGAGATCGGCGTCTGGGCGGCGGTGCTGCTGCTCATCCTCCGCCTCTTCCAGGGCTTCGCGCTGGGTGGCGAGTGGTCGGGAGCGGCGCTCGTCGCCACCGAGAACGCCCCGAAAGGAAAGCGCGCCTGGTACGGCACGTTCCCGCAGCTCGGTGCGCCGATCGGCTTCATCATCGCGAACACCGTGTTCCTGCTGATCTACTTCGCCCTCCCGCACCCCGAGGGCGCGGGACTGCGCTCCGAGGAGTTCCTCGCGTGGGGGTGGCGCGTGCCGTTCCTCTTCTCGGCGGTCATGGTGATCGTCGGCCTCTGGGTGCGCCTGAAGCTCGTCGAGTCGCAGACGTTCGCGAAGGCCGAGAAGACCGGGGCGATCCGCAGGTTCCCGCTCGGCGAGACGGTGCGCAAGCACTGGTGGCAGCTGATCCTCGGCACGTTCATCATGCTGGCGACCTACGTGCTGTTCTACCTCATGACGAGCTTCACCCTCGCGTACGGCACGAAGGCGACGACCGACGGCGCCCAGGCGGCGGCCGAGGCTGCCGGCACGCCGTTCGACGCCGCGACGTACGTGCCCGGTCTCGGCTTCGGGTACACCGACTTCGTCATCATGCAGATCATCGGCGTGGTGTTCTTCGGGATCTTCACGCTCCTGTCAGGCCCTGTCGCTGACGCGATCGGCCGTCGGCGCCTGCTGCTGTGGATCACCGCCGGCATCGGGGTCTTCGGCCTGCTGTTCGCCGTGTTCCTCACCCCGCAGGTCGATCCCAAGTTCACGGGCGCTCTCGTTCAGGCGTTCCTGATCTTCGGATTCGTGCTCATGGGCTCGACCTTCGGCCCGATGGGGGCGCTCCTGCCCGAGCTGTTCCCCACCAACGTGCGCTACACGGGCTCAGCGGTGTCGTACAACGTCTCGTCGATCCTCGGAGCCGCCCTCGCTCCGATCGTCGCGACCGCGCTGTGGGCCGCGGCGGGCGGATCGCCGTGGCTCGTCGGCGTCTACCTGACCGGAGCGGCCGTCCTCACCTTCCTCGCCCTGTGGCTGTCGAAGGAGACGAAGGACATCGACTTCGACGCCAACATCGGCGAGAGCACGGCAGCCCTGCGCTGATCGCCGCTGCGCGAACGGAGAGCGGATGCCGCGGGCCTCGGGCCGGCGGCATCCGCTCTTCTCGTGGAGGTTTCGCCCGGGTGCCTCTTGCCGGAGCCTCTCCGCCGCGCGCCTCGGCTGATCGTCTCGGCAGATCTCGTCGACGTTCTCGTCGCCGGTCGCTCAGTCCAGGAACAGCGCACGCAGGCGCTTGGCGGTGAAGACCAGACCGACCGCGATCATCGCCACGTAGTAGAGCACGTGCCAGCCCATCGCGGGCGACAGGATGCCCGTGGTGAGCCCGCGCACGAGCTCGACGCCGTGCCACAGCGGGAACGCCATGATGATGTGCTGGATCCACTCGGGGTAGACCGTGATCGGGTACAGCGTGGCCGAGAACAGGAACATCGGCAGCAGCACGAAGTTGATCCAGTCCATCTGCTGGAAGGTCTTCATGTAGCTGGTGACGGCCATGCCGAGGCTCGCGAAGCCGAAGGCGATCAGCAGCACGGCGGGGATCGCGAGGATCGCCGTCCAGGCGAGGTTGAGCCCGAGCAGCTGCATGATGACCATGAACCCGGTCGCGTAGAGGAGCCCGCGCAGCATCGCGTAGAGGATCTCGCCGAGGGCCACGTCGAGCGGGCCGAGCGAGGTGGCCAGCATGCCCTCGTAGAGCTTGCCGTAGTTGAGCTTGAAGAACACGTTCCACGTCGAGTCGTAGATCGCGCCGTTCATCGCCGACGTCGCCAGCAGCGCCGGGGCGATGAACGCGGCGTACGACACCTGCGCACCTCCCGTGGTCTCGACATCGCCGATCAGCGCGCCGAGCCCGATGCCCATCGAGGCGAGGTAGAAGACGGGCTCGAAGAAGCCCGACAGCACGACGGTCCAGCTCGACGAGCGCGCCGACAGCAGGCCGCGCTGCACGACGGACTGCGGGTTGCCCGCCCACAGGGCGCGCACGCCGCCGGCTCGGACGGCGACCGCCCCTTCCGGTCCGTGAGTCTGTCGAAGGGTCATTCGCCGAGCCTCCGTCCGAAGGTGCGCCGGGCGACGAGGTAGGCGCCGACCGAGAGGAGGAGCAGGTAGCCGACGTGCACGACGATCATGATCGGATCGGCTGGCTTGTCGTACGAGGCGATGCGGCCGAGTTCGGTCGCGTGCCACAGCGGCGACACCCAGCCGATCCACTGCAGCCACAGCGGCAGGGTCGCGAGCGGGTAGAACGTGCCCGAGAAGAGGAACATCGGCATGAAGACGAACCGCTGCACGAGGGCGATCTGGCCCTTGTCTTCGGTGATCGATGCGGCGTAGGCCATGTACGGGATGCCGAACGCGAGTCCGGCGAGCACGCCGACCGGGATCATCAGCCAGCCGGTCGCGGGCAGCGGCACGGCGCCGAAGATCCAGAGGAACCCGTAGTACGCGGCGACGACGAACACGATGCGCGCCGCGGCGCCCGCCACCACGCCTCCGGCGATCTGGCCCGGCGACAGCGCCGACGCGCTGAACCCGAAGAAGTACCGACGCCACTTGAAGCCGGCGATGACCGGGTACGAGAACTCCTCGGACGCGACGGAGATCGCCGCGGTCATGAGCAGCGCCGGGGCGACGAACACGAGGTAGGAGACCTCGACGCCGCCCTCGACGATCGGCGCGTCGATGAGGGCCGCGAGACCGACCGCGAGACCGAGGAGGTAGAGGATCGGCTGCCCGAGGGCACCCACGATGATCGTCCACCCGTAGGCGCGCATCGCGCGCACCATGTGCTCGGTGACGTACCAGGTGCCCCAGAGCCGCGGCTTGCGGCCCCACTCCAGGGCCTCGGCACGCAGCTCGTCGAGCGAGGGCTGCACGCGGGTCGCGGTGGCCGCCGGCTCCGGCGGCTCGCCGACGGCGGGAGTCTCGGCACTCATTCGATCAGCGACCTTCCGGTCAGACGCAGGAACACGTCTTCGAGGCTCGAGCGTCGCACGAGGCTCGTGACGGGGGCGAGCCCGCGGTGCACGACCTCTTCGAGGGCGGCCTCGCCGTTGTGCGCGTAGACGAGAACGCGGTCGGGCAGCACGTCGACGCGATCGCCGATGCCGGCGAGCTGCGGAGCGACCTGCTCGTTGCGGTCGGACCCGAATCGCACCTCGAGCACCTCGCGGCTCGAGTGCTCGCGGATGAGCGACGCCGGTGTTCCCTCGGCCATGATGCGACCCTTGTCGACGACGATGAGGCGGTCGCACAGCTGCTCGGCCTCGTCCATGTAGTGCGTGGTGAGCACGAGGGTCGTGCCGCGCTCCTTCAGCCGGAACAGGCGGTCCCACAGCACGTGGCGGGCCTGCGGGTCGAGCCCGGTCGTCGGCTCGTCGAGCAGCAGGATGCGCGGGTCGTTGATGAGGCCGCGGGCGATCGTGAGGCGACGCTTCATGCCGCCCGAGAGCTGATCGACCTTGTTCTTCGCCTTGTCTTCGAGCTGCGCGAATGCCAGGAGCTCGTCGGCCTTCTGACTGCAGACCTTGCCGGGCAGGCCGAAGTAGCGCCCGTAGATGTAGAGGTTCTCGCGCGCGTTGAGCTCGCCGTCGAGGTTGTCCTGCTGCGGCACCACGCCGAGCCGCGAGCGGATCTCGGGGCCGTGGCGATCGGGATCGAGCCCGAGGATCGACAGGTCGCCCCCGGTGCGGGTCGACACCGCGCCGATCATCTTCATGGTCGTGGACTTGCCGGCGCCGTTCGGGCCGAGCAGGCCGAACGACTCCCCGGGGGCCACCTCGAAGGAGAGTCCGTCGACGGCGAGGAAGTCCGCCTTGCCTTTGACCTTGTAGGCCTTGACGAGGTTGTCGGCTGCGATCACTGGTGAGGGCACCGCACCACTGTAATCGGGGTCGCCGACACGGCGGCATCCGCCTCCCCTATCCTGGCGACGGCGGCCCGGATCCCCGGCCGCAGAATCGGGGGCGCCATGAGCGACGACACACACAGCGGCCGGTCGACGCCGGAGGCAGAGGGCCGCGCAGACAGCGTCGCGCCCGCGCCGCCCTCGACCACGCGGAGGCTGCTGCTGCTCGCGGTGCCCGCTCTGCTCGTAGGCATCGGCAGCGCTCTGAGCCTGGTGCTGCTCGACGTGATCGCCGACGGGCTCGATTCGCTGCTCTGGGACGTGATCCCCGACGCCGGCGGATTCGACTCGTACACCGACTGGTGGGTGATCGCGGTGCTCACCCTGGCGGGCTTGGCCACGGGCCTCATCATCCGCTTCGTTCCCGGCCACGCCGGTCCCGATCCCGCGACCGAGTCGTTCTTCCCGCACCCGGAGCGGCTGTCGACGCTGCCCGGGCTCGCGCTCGCGGCCGTCATCACCCTGGCCACGGGCGTGAGCCTCGGCCCCGAGGGCCCGATCATCACGATCAACGTCGCCCTCGCCGCCTGGGTCTTCTCGAAGCTGCTGCCCGCCGTGCCCGTGCCCGTCGTGGTGCTCATGGTCGTCACCGGCACATTCGGGGCGCTGTTCGGCTCCCCCGTCGGCGCGGCGCTGCTCGCCACGACCGTCGCCGCGACCACGGCGTCGAAGGAGCTGCTCTGGGACCGGCTGTTCCTCCCGCTCGCCTCGGCGGCGTCGGGGTCGCTCGTGATGATGCTGATCTCGGGCCATTCGCTCTCGATCACCCTCCCCGCGTACGAGCCCGACGTGCTGCTCGACCTCGGCATCGCGCTGGCCGTGTGCGCGGTGGGCATCGCCGTCGGAGTGGTGGCACTCTGGGCGTTCCCGCACCTGCACCGCATCTTCCACCGGTGGCGCAACCCCATCCTCCCGCTCACCGTCGCCGGACTCCTCCTCGGGGTGCTCGGCGCCATCGGCGGAGAGATCACGATGTTCAAGGGGCTCCAGCAGATGCAGCAGCTCGCCGGCGATGTCGACGATCTGAGCTCGTGGCAGCTCGCCGCGATCGTCGCGATCAAGACCGCCGCCCTCCTCATCGCCGGGGCCGCCGGGTTCCGAGGCGGCCGGGTCTTCCCGACCGTTTTCATCGGGGCGGCGATCGGCATGCTCGTGTACGCGATATTCCCCGGCGTCCCCCTCCCGATCGCCGTCGCCGCCGGCGTGCTCGGCATCTGCCTGGTGGTCGTCCGCGACGGCTGGCTGTCGCTGTTCATCGCGGCGGTGGTCGCGGGCGACCCGACCATCCTGCCCATCCTGTGCATGGTCGTCCTCCCCGGCTGGCTCGTCGTCGCGCGCCTCCGCGAGATGCGCATCACCGTTCCCACCGCCTCCACCGCGACCGCCCCCGTCGTCGCCGCTCCCGACGTCCCCGCTGCCGACCCGAGCGACGGCCGGCCGGCCTGAGCGCGCCGCCCGGCGGGCTCAGGCGAGCGTCGCGCACAGCCTCGTCAACCCAGGTTGACGCCTCGCGACTCGTCAACTACGGTTGACAGCGCGTCAACGCAGGTTGACGCATCCGCGGTCCTGCTGACGCGGCATCCGTCGAAGGGAGATCCGTGAGCGGCGACGACATCCGCACACTCATCGGCAGTGCGCCCGAGCGCGAGCCGATCGCCGAGCTCCACCGCCTCGCGGACGTGCGCCGCGAACTCGCCCGCTCCGAAGAGGTGCAGGTGCGCAAGGCCCGCAACCTGGGCTATTCCTGGCAGGCGATCGCCGCGGCCCTCGGAGTGTCCCGGCAGGCCGTCCACAAGAAGTACGGTCGTAGATGACCCCCCTGAACGAACGAGGTACACCCATGCCCTCCGCCGACATCGACGAAGCCCCCACCGCGACGGCGACGCCCACCCCGCGTGGCCGCGCAGCGCGCCGCGCCAAGAACGACGGCCCACGCGCGACCTTCAGCCAGCTCCTGCCGTTCCTCTTCGAGCACAAGGGCACGCTCACGATCGTCGTGGTGCTCAGCATCCTGAGCGCAGGCGCCTCGCTCGTGCAGCCCCTGCTGGTCGGCCAGGTGATCACCCGCGTGCAGGACAACCTCGACCTCGGCATCCTCATCTGGGCGCTCGTCGGCTTCGTGGTGCTCGCCTCGGTCATCTCGGGCTGGCAGCACTACCTGCTCCAGCGCACCGGCACGGCGGTCGTCTACTCGAGCCGCCGCAAGCTCATCGCCCGCATCCTGCACCTGCCGATCAGCGAATTCGACGCGCGGCGCACGGGCGACCTCGTCTCGCGCGTCGGCAGCGACACCACCCTGCTCTACGCCGCCCTCACGCAGGGGCTCGCGGACTCGATCGGCAACGCGCTGCTGTTCGTCGGCGCCCTCGTCGCGATGGCGATCATCGACCCGCTCCTCCTCGGCATCATCGTGGTCGTGATCGGCGTCTCCGTCGTCGGCGTCACCGTGCTGAGCGGCCGCATCCGCACGGCCTCGACCGAGCAGCAGGAGAAGGTCGGCGAACTCGCCTCGGGCGTCGAGCGCGCGGTGGGCTCGATCCGCACGGTGCGCGCGTCGGGCGCGACAGGGCGCGAGATCGACTCGGTCACCGCGCAGGCCACCGCCGCCTACGGCGTGGGCGTGCGCATCGCCAAGGTCTCGGCGCTCGTGGTGCCGATCGCGGGCATCGCCCTCCAGGTCTCGCTCCTCGTCGTGATCGGCCTCGGCGGCTTCCGGGTGGCCAGCGGCGCCCTCGAGATCGCGAGCCTCGTCACCTTCATCATGTTCCTGTTCATGCTGATCGCGCCCCTCGGGTCGTTCTTCGGCGCGATCACCTCGGTCAATCAGGCGCTCGGCGCGCTCGGCCGCATCCAGGAGGTCTTCGACCTGCCCACCGAGGACGCACGCGACGACGAGATCGCCGCAGGCGTCGCGAGCGGCGGCCGCAGCGCGGACGCACCCGCCATCGAGTTCCGCGACGTGCGGTTCGCGTACCCCGAGAACGTCATCGAGGCGCGCCGCAAGGCCGAGGACGAGGCGCGCGCCGTGCTCGAGAGCGCCCACGTCGGCACGTCTGCCCTGTCGATCGTCGACGCGCAGACGGATGCCGCGGCAGACGCCCCCGCCGACGGCGAGGTGCTGCGCGGGGTGTCGTTCGCCGTGCCCCGCGGCACGCGCGTCGCGCTCGTCGGGCCGTCGGGTGCGGGAAAGAGCACGACGCTCGCGCTCATCGAACGCTTCTACGACCCGACCGGCGGCGCGATCCTCGTCGGCGGCGAGGACGCCCGGGCTCTCGACCGCGACGCGCTGCGCGCGCAGCTCGGCTACGTGGAGCAGGATGCCCCGACCCTCGCCGGCACCATCGGCGACAATCTGCGGCTCGCCTCGCCCGACGCGACCGACGCCGAGTGCGAGCGCGTGCTGCGCGCCGTCAACCTGGGCGAGGTGCTCGACCGCAACCCGCTCGGGCTCGACGCGCCCGTCGGCGAGAGCGGCATCATGCTCTCGGGCGGCGAGCGTCAGCGCCTGGCGATCGCCCGCGCGCTGCTGGCCGCTCCCCCGATCCTGCTCCTCGACGAGTCGACGTCCTCGCTCGACGGCCTCAACGAGCAGCGCATGCGCGAGGCGATCGACGCCGTCGCCGCCGGCCGCACGCTGATCGTCATCGCCCACCGCCTGTCGACCGTGGTCGACAGCGACCTCATCGTGGTGATGGACCACGGCCGCGTGGTCGGCCAGGGGACGCACTCCGAGCTCGTCGCGTCGACGCCGCTGTACCGCGACCTCGCGAAGCACCAGCTGCTGGTCTGAACGCCGACGCGAGGCGCGTCGCGGAGTCGACGCACGGATGCCCCGACCCGGCGCACAGCCCGGGTCGGGGCATCCGCTCCCCTCAGCGAGTGGAGGTCAGGCGCGCTGCAGGCGGTAGCGCAGGGCGGCGAGCTCGGCCCAGAGCGGTGCCGGGACACGCCCGTCGAAGGTGCGGTAGAACTCCTCGGTGAGATCCGCCTCGTGCAGCCACATCTTCGGGTCGATCGCGAACAGCGCGTCGAGGTCGGCCTGGGGCACCTCGATGCCGTCGAGGTCGATGTCTTCGGTGCGGGGCAGGCGTCCGATCGGGCTGTCGACGGCGCCGACCTCACCGTCGATGCGACGGATGATCCAGTCGATCACGCGGGCGTTGTCGCCGAAGCCGGGCCACAGGAACCGGCCGTCGTCTCCCTTGCGGAACCAGTTGACCTGGAAGATGCGCGGCGCCCGGTCGAAGCGCAGCTTCTGACCGACCTTCAGCCAGTGGCCGAAGTAGTCGGCCATGTTGTAGCCGCAGAACGGGAGCATCGCGAACGGGTCGCGACGCAGCTCGCCCACGGTGCCCTCCGCCGCAGCGGTGCGCTCCGACGAGATGTTCGAGCCCATGAAGACGCCGTGGGTCCAGTCCGTCGCCTCGACGACGAGAGGAACGTTGGTGGCACGGCGACCGCCGAAGAGGATCGCGTCGAGCGGCACGCCCTCCGGTGCGTCCCAATCCGGGGCGATCTGCGGGCACTGGGCGGCGGCGACCGTGAAACGCGAGTTCGGATGCGCGGCGGGCCGGCCCGAGGCGGGCGTCCAGGGCTTGCCCTCCCAGTCGATGAGCTCGGCGGGCGCCTCGTCGGTGAGCCCCTCCCACCACACGTCACCGTCGGGGCGCAGCGCCACGTTCGTGAAGATCGTGTTGCCCCACAGGGTCTCGACCGCGGTGACATTGGTGGCCTCGCCCGTGCCGGGCGCGACGCCGAAGAATCCGGCCTCGGGGTTGATCGCCCAGAGGCGTCCGTCTTCACCGGGACGCAGCCACGCGATGTCGTCGCCGAGGGTCTCGACACGCCAGCCCGGGATCGTCGGACGCAGCATCGCGAGGTTGGTCTTGCCGCACGCCGACGGGAACGCGGCTGCGACGTGGTACTGACGGCCGGCCGGGTCGATCACGCGGATGAGCAGCATGTGCTCGGCGAGCCAGCCCTCGTCGCGCCCGATCACCGAGGCGATGCGCAGGGCGAAGCACTTCTTGGCGAGGATCGCGTTTCCGCCGTATCCCGAGCCGTACGACCACACCTCGAGGGTGTCGGGGAAGTGAACGATGTACTTCTCGTCGTTGCACGGCCACGCGGCATCCGTCTCGCCCGGCTGCAGCGGCGCGCCCACCGAGTGCACCGTCTTCACCCACGGCGCACCGCCGGCGATCTCGCGCAGCACCGCGGTGCCGACGCGCGTCATGATCCCGATCGAGGTGACCGCGTACGCGCTGTCGGTGACCTGCACGCCGATGTGCGAGAGCGGGCCGCCGACGGCGCCCATCGAGAAGGGCACGACGTACATCGTGCGCCCGCGCATCGAGCCCTCGAACAGCGGCGTGATCGTGGCGCGGATCTCGTCGGGCGCCGCCCAGTTGTTGGTGGGTCCGGCGTCTTCCTCACGCTCCGACGCGATGAAGGTGCGTCCTTCGGTGCGGGCGACGTCGCTCGGGTGCGACCGTGCGAGGTACGAGCCCGGACGCCACTCGGGGTTGAGCTTGATGAGCTTCCCCTCGTCGACCATGCCGCGCAGCAGCGCCTCGTTCTCGGAGCGCGACCCGTCGACCCAGTGCACGCGGTCGGGCTGGGTGAGTGCCGCGATCTCGTCGACCCAGGCGGTGAGAGCGGCCATGCCCTCACCCTGGATCGCCGGCAGCGTTCCGTACGCGCTCGCGACGGTGGTGCGGGCTGCGCCGGAGTCGGCGGGGCGGGTGAAGATGTCGGCAAGGGCCATGGTGTCGCTCCTCTGCGTTCACGGATGATGCGGGTGGTCTTGTTCCACCATGCGACGCGGATGCTGTCTCTTTCAGTGAAATCTGGTCGTAAGACTTGCGATTCTTTCGCTAGCATCAAGGAATGCCCCCCACCGCGCTCGAGCTGTCCACCCTCGGCCATCGCATCCGTCATCAGCGGATCTCGCACGGGTTCACCCTCGACGAGCTCGGCGAGCGCGTCGGCGTCGCGGGCAGCCAGCTGAGCCTGATCGAGAACGGCAAGCGCGAGCCGAAGCTGTCGCTCCTGCAGGCGATCGCGACAGCCACCGGGGTCGACGTCGCCGACCTGCTCTCGAACGAGCCGCCCAACCGGCGCGCCGCGCTCGAGATCGAGCTCGAGCGGGCGCAGTCGAGCTCGGTGTTCAAGCAGCTCGGCATCCCTCCCGTGAAGGTCACCAAGGGCATGACCGACGACACGATCGAGTCGCTCCTCGGGCTCCACCGCGAACTGCAGCGCCGCGAGCGCGAGGCTATCGCGACGCCGGAGGAGGCCCGGCGCGCGAACACCGAGCTGCGTCTGAAGATGCGCGCCCTCGACAACTACCTGCCCGACATCGAGAGGCTCGCCGAGAAGCAGCTGAAGTCCGCCGGCCATGTGTCGGGCGCCCTCACGCACCGCACGGTGAGCATCATGGCCGAGAAGCTCGGCTTCGAGCTGATCTACGTCAACGACCTGCCGCACTCGGCACGCTCGGTCACCGACCTCGAGAACGGGCGCATCTACCTGCCGCCCGCGTCGATCCCCGGCGGTCACGGCCTGCGTTCGATGGCGCTGCAGGCGATGGCGCACCGCCTGCTCGGCCACAAGCGGCCGACCGACTACGCCGACTTCCTCCAGCAGCGCCTCGAGATCAACTACTACGCCGCGGCATGCCTCATGCCCGAGACCGCGTCGGTCGCCTTCCTCGCCCAGGCGAAGAAGGATCGCAACCTCGCCGTCGAGGACTTCCGCGATGCATTCGGCACCACGCACGAGTCGGCGGGCATGCGTCTGACCAACCTCGCGACGCAGCACCTCGGCATCCCGCTGCACTTCCTCCGCGTCGACGGCGCGGGGGCGATCACCCGCGTGTACGAGAACGACGACCTGCCGCTGCCGATGGATGTGACGGGCGCCGTCGACGGGCAGATCGCCTGCCGCCGCTTCTCGGCGCGCGCGGCGTTCTCGGAGCAGAACCGCACCACCGAGCACTACCAGTACACCGACACCCCCGCGGGCACGTTCTGGTGCTCGACGCAGACGGGCAGCACATCCGACGGCGAGTTCTCGATCACGGTGGGCGTGCCGTTCGACGACGCGCGCTGGTTCCGGGGGCGTGAGACCCAGAAGCGCGCGACCTCGACGTGCCCCGACGAGTCGTGCTGCCGCCGCGCCCCGGGCGAAGCCGCCGCGCGCTGGTCGGGCAAGGCGTGGCCGAGCGCGCGCGTGCACATGCAGATGTTCTCGCCGCTCCCCCGTGGCGCGTTCCCCGGCATCGACGACAACGAGGTCTACACCTTCCTCGACCGCCACGCCTGAGCGTTGTCGCATCCGCGCCCTGCGGCGAAGAGGCCTCGAGCACCGCTCAGTTCGTCTCCGTCGAATCGACGCCGAGCAGGCATCGAACCTCGATGTGACGGAGCCGAACTGCGGCTCGCGGGCACCCTCGCGGGAGCGCGAGGCACGCGCCCGCGAGGGGAAGCCGCGACGCGTCAGCCGGTGATGAACGTGCGATAACGGTCGAGCGCCGCGGCCACGTCGGCATCGGATGCCGCCCCCGGGGCGAAGAGCTCCGGCACCGGATCGTCGGCGTGACGGCCGACGGCGACGGAGTGCGTCCACACGCCGACGACCTGCCCGCGCGCGACGAGGATCGGCCGGACGATGCCGTTCATGCTGGGTCCGACCGCCGCGAGGAACTCCGGCGCGCACGGCACGGTGCGATCGGCGTACGAGAGGTAGTACTCCTCGAACGGCGGGAGCGCGACGACGCTCGGCGTCGCGGAGCGCCGCGGCGCGGCATCCGTCGTCACGTACTGCGGCTCGGGCTGGTCGTCGACGATGACGAGGCGATCGGATGCCGCCGCCGCGGCTGAGCGCGCGACGCCGAGCGGGAGTCCCGACCACCACGCGAAGTCACGCGCACCGACCGGGCCGTGCGACGCCGTGAAGCGCACGAAGAACTCGGCGAGCGGATCCGCCGGAGCGCGATGCTCGCCGATCCAGTCGTCGACGAGCACGAAGTACTGCTCGCGCGACGGTCCGGCCTCACGCGGCACGACCGGTCCCTGACACAGCACGAGCCGCATCGAGAGGCGGGTGAGCAGGTGGTAGCCGCGCTGCTTCGCCGTCGAGACGCCTGCGGCCTCCCACACGGCGAACAGCTCCGCGCGGGTGAGCCGCCCGCCTCCGGCCAGGGCTGACCGCGCCGCGACCTCCGCCAGTGCCGCCTCGGCGTCGTCGATGCCCTCGCGGCGATGCACGGCGGCTGCGCCCCGGATCTGGCGTTCGCCGGTGAGCGAGAGCACCCAGCCGAGGTCTTCGGGCGGGATGACGTGGATCGTGCCGCGCATGGTCCACGACCGCACCAGTTCGCCGCGGTCGAGCGCAGCGTCGACGTCGCTCAGTCGGGGCGTGCCGCGGGTGCGCGCGGCCAGCGCCCAGCGGCCGCCCCAGAACTCCTGACCCTGCGTGGCGAGCATGTGGCGGCCCGCCTCGGCGATCGTCGCCGCGGGCGCGCTCAGCCGATGGGAGCGAAGACGCCGCTCGATCGTCGCCGAGCGTGAGCCTGCTGCATCCCGAGGCGACGTGGCGACCATGCGCCCATCCTGCACGGCTGCGGCGACATCGGCCACCGCGCTCAGCGCGCGTCGTACTCGGCGCGTGCGGCCTCGATGCGGGCCCGGTTCTCGATCGCCCAGTCGCCGAGCGCGATCGACAGCTGCAGCAGCGTGCCGCCGAGGTCGGTGAGCTCGTACTCGACGCGCGGGGGAACCTCGGCGTGCACGGTGCGCGAGACGAGTCCGTCGCGCTCCAGCTGGCGGAGCGTGAGGGTCAGCATCCGCTGCGAGATGCCCGGGATGTGGCGCTGCAGTTCACTGAAGCGCAGCCGTCCGCCCCGCAGCGTCGCGACGACGAGCAGGGTCCACTTGTCGCCGACGCGCGCGAGCACGTCGCGCACCGCACGGCCGTCGCCGACCGCCGAGCACGACCCTTCATACGCCGTGATCGGGGCGGGGCTCTCAGCTGTCGTCATCGCGTGTCACCTGCTTACCTCCGTGTGCCTTTTGCACGCCTCGCGCACATGTGGTGAGGTTAGTCACTGATCGTAACAGACCCCCCTCTTCGTACGGAGAAACATGCTCATCGCCCTCTGGATCCTCAACGGACTGCTCGCCCTCGCCTTCATCGCCGCCGGCACCATGAAGGCCCTGCGTCCCAAGCCCGCCCTCGTGGCGAGCGGCATGGGCTGGGCCGACGACTTCTCCGACCCGTCGGTCAAGCTCATCGGCGTCTCCGAGATCGTCGGCGGCGTCGGCCTCATCCTGCCGCTGCTCACCGGCATCGCCCCGGTCCTGACGCCGATCGCAGCCACCGCCCTCACCGTCGTGATGGTCGGTGCCGTCGTGGTGCACGTGCGCCGCAAGGAGTCGGCGACGCCCTCGATCGTGCTCGGCGTGCTGTCGGCCGTGAGCGCGGTGCTCGGCTTCATCGTCGTCGCCGGCTGATACGCCGCGCCCCGGCCGCTCTCGGTGACGGGACCGTCTCCGCAGCGGGAGGACGCCTCATCACGAAGCGTCGTCCCGCTGCGGCACCCGGCCGCTACCCGCAGAACGGGCGGCAGCCGCGCTGGGTGACCGCGTCGATCAGCACCGTGCCGATGTCGGTGGGCTGGAGCGCCTGATACGCCGCGCCGTCGGTGGCGGCGGCGATCTGCTCCAGAGCATCCTGGTCGGTGTCGGGCCCGTAGCCGATCGCGATCACCGCGACGGGCTGGGCGGGATCCCGCAGCTTCTCGAGCTCCACGATCAGCCCCGGCAGATCGAGGCCGGCGTCGTCCTCGTTGTAGCCGTCGGTGTTGAGGAGCACCAGGTTCACCTCGCCGGGCACGTAGGTGTCGCGCATGTAGCTCACCGCGGCGAGCACGCTGTCGTACAGCCCGGTGCCGCCGCCGACGTAACTGTCGAGTCCGTTCGCCGTGTCGATCGTGGCCTGCTTGTGCGCCGGATCGCTCAACGGTCCGAACGGCACGACCTCCTGCCAGTCCTGCCCGCCGATCCGGCGGCTGGAGAACACCCACGTCGCCAGCGACGAGTCGGCCGACAACGAGTTGACGGCGCGCACTGCGGCCTGCTCGAACAGGTCGATGCGCCGGAGGTCCGCAGTGGCGGGCTGGAGCATCGACCCCGAGACGTCGTTGAGCGAGAGCATCCGCGACGGCGCGGTGAGCACCTGCCAGGTGCGCAGCGCCTCGGCCTGGTTCGCGCCGTCGGCGGGGTCGGACGCCCCGCCTGCAGCCCCAGCCTCGGGCGTCGCCGAGGGCGGCGCGCCACCTGCCGGATCGCGCAGCCCGTACTCGTCGAGCAGGTCGCCGGCACCGACTGCCGCCGTCAGGAGCGCCTGCGCCGCGTCGAGCGTGCCACCCGACGCGTCCGCGAGCGTCACGAGCGGCACCGTCACGACGGGCTTCACATCGGCGGGGTAGACCGGCACGAGCGGGGTCGCCGCGTCCTCGTAGTCGGCCACGGCCTGCTCGGTCGTCACGGCGATGGTGGGCTCGGTCGCCGCTGCAGCCGCGGCGAGGGCGTCGTCGACCGTCGGGACGACTCCGGCCTCGAGGCCGAGCACCAGGGCGGTGAACGTGCGTGCGTCTCCCTCGACGGCGGTCTGCAGGGCGAGGAGTGCGGCCGAGCTCGCCGCGACCGACTCGGGGTCGGGCACCACGGCGGCGACCGAGCGTCCGGTCAGGCTGCCGAAGCCGGCATCCTCGCTCGCCAGCGCGGTCGCGGTCGGCTCGGCAGCCGCGAAGACCACCGGGGTGCTGGCGACTGCGCCGCTCACCACGAGGTCGGCGGCGTCGACGCCGGTGCGCTCCTCCGTGCCGGTCACCCGCGCGGGCCACATCGAGGAATCGGGCACCCAGATGTCGAAGTCGGGCTCAGCCCCCTCCGAAAGCGCCGCGGCGGTCACCGCGCTGTCCTCGGCGCGGATCGTCACCGCGGGACAGTCCGCTCCCCCGATGTCGGCCACCATCGCGCCGAGCGCATCGGCGACCGCCGGATCGGCCGTGACGCGAAGGTCGGCGGGCAGGCAGTCCGAGGCGGCGGCCGCCGGCTCGCGCCCGGGGTCGGACGCGCCGGAGGCGCCGCGCACGACGACGACGCCCACCGTGACGATGAGCGCCACCGCGAGCGCGGCGACGAGCACCAGGAGGACGACGGATCGCTTGCGTCGCTGGGCGGCGCGCACCGCGGCGCGCGAAGGGGACTCGCTCGTTGCGGGCGTGTTCGACGGTACTCGAGCCACGGGCACTCCGTTTCGGCGGGCGGGGTCCGCTGACGGGATACGACGGCGCAGTCGAGGAGTACGTCATCGTACGGTGGGGGGATACTGCGGTCGAGTGTAGGCGACAGGGCGCAGGAGCCGAAACTGCACGGCGACCGCACCAGGTCTCGTCAGCCCGCGATCCGCCCCCGCACCCCGTCGAACGGTGCCCGCGACTCAGAACGGGTTCGGCGTGAGCGTGTACTTCGTCTGCAGGTACTCGTGGATGCCTTCGGCTCCGCCCTCGCGGCCGAGACCCGACATCTTCCAGCCGCCGAACGGGGCCGCCGCGTTCGAGACGACGCCCATGTTGAGGCCCATCATCCCGGTCTCGAGCCGCTCGATCATGCGCTGGCCGCGGGCGAGGCTCTCGGTGAACACGTACGAGACGAGCCCGTACTCGGTGTCGTTGGCGAGGGCCACCGCCTCGTCCTCGGTGTCGAACGGGACGATGGCGAGCACCGGCCCGAAGATCTCCTCGCGGAGGATGTCGGAGCCGGCCTGCACGTCGGTCACGACGGTCGGCTGGTAGAAGGTTCCGGGGCCGTCGAGGGCCTCGCCGCCGGTCTGCACCTGCGCGCCGCGGGCGACGGCGTCGGCCACGAGCGCCGCGGCCTTCGCGACCGCACGGTCGTCGATGAGGGGTCCGATCGCGACGCCGTCCTCGGTGCCACGGCCGATCTTGAGCGCATCGACGCGCTCGGTGACGCGGCGCGCGAATTCGCCTGCGACCGAACGGTGCACGATGAAGCGGTTCGCGGCGGTGCACGCCTGGCCGATGTTGCGGAACTTCGCCGCCATCGCGCCGTCGACCGCCTTGTCGAGGTCGGCGTCGTCGAACACGACGAACGGCGCGTTGCCGCCGAGCTCCATCGACGTGCGCAGCACGCCCTGCGCAGCCTGCTCGAGCAGGCGCTGCCCGACCTGGGTCGACCCGGTGAACGACAGCTTGCGCAGTCTCGGATCACGGATGATCGGCTCCGATACCGCACCCGACGTCGACGTCGTGAAGACGTTGACGACGCCCTTCGGCAGCCCCGCGTCTTCGAGCAGCTTCGCGAACGCGAGCGTCGTGAGCGGGGTGAGCTCGGCCGGCTTGATGACCACGGTGCAGCCTGCTGCGAGCGCGGGGGCGATCTTGCGCGTCGCCATGGCGAGCGGGAAGTTCCACGGTGTGATGAGGAAGCAGGGACCGACCGGATGCTGCGACACGATCATGCGCCCGGTGCCCTCGGGGTTGTCGCCGTAGCGACCCTGGATGCGGGCGGTCTCCTCGCTGAACCACCGCAGGAACTCGCCGCCGTACGCGACCTCGCCACGGGCCTCGGCGAGCGGCTTGCCCATCTCGACCGTCATCAGCAGCGCGAAGTCCTCCTTGCGCTCCTGCAGCAGGTCGAACGCACGGCGCAGGATCTCGGCGCGCTCGCGCGCGGGGGTCGCCGCCCACGACGGGAACGCCTCCACCGCGGCATCCAGCGCCGCGATGCCGTCGGCGGGCGAGGCATCCGCGATCTCCTTCACGACCTGGCCGTTCGACGGGTCGTACACCTTCAGGGTCTTCCCCGCGGATGCCGCGCGCCATTCGCCGCCGATGAACAGGGCGTCGGGAACGGATGCCAGCAGCTCGCTCTCGCGGCTGACGGTCGGTGTGGTCACGGTCACGGGGACTCCCTCGTCGGTCGACGGATGCCGCGGCATCCGTGCTCTCGGTGGTTCATCGGCAATTCTGCCCGCCGATCCACGGCGGTCGTTCTATACATCGAGTACATCGCGTGGCGCGTTCGCTCCGTCGCGGCGAAGTTCGCTCGGACCCCCGCGATCACCCGGCGGGGACGGGATGCCGGTCCGCGAAGGAGCCGGCCAGGAAGTCCGCGAGCGCGTCGGCGTCGGCGAGCGGGAAGATGCCCGCCACGTACTGGTCGGGCCGCACCACGACCGCAACTCCGTCGCGCGAGAGCCCGCGCTCCTCGAACGCATCCGCGGATCGCCACGCGTCGGGGGCTGCCGCGTACACCTTCTCCCAGTCGGTCAGTGCGAGCGGGCCCGTCTTCGGGAGGAACACCGCGGGCACCCGGGTGAGGTCGACGTCTTCGAAGCGCTGCTGGTAGATCGCCTTCACGTCGAACACGGCGTCGACGTCGGCGCCGGCCGGCGTGTGGCGCGTCAGCGGGGAGTCCGGTGACGCGAGCCACTCCGCCCAGTCGGCGAGTGCCGACTCCTCCCCCGCCGCCGGCGCATCCGCGAAGGCGTAGATCCGCCAGCGTCCGTCGGCTCGGGCGTGGTGACCCAGGTGCACGACGTTGCCGTCGGAGACGCGGGTGACCTCGACGGAGTGGAATCGCTTGCCGACCGGGAAGCCGTCGGCGAGCCCGGCGGGTGCGGCATCCGTCACGATCGCCGACCGCCCGTACTGCGTCATGAACCCCGACGGGAACTCGGCGGTTCCGAGATAGAAGGTGGCGAGCTCCTGCGGGTCGGAGATCTCCTCGGGCTTGCGGGCCATCAGCGCCGACCACTCGCGATCGAAGTCGATGAGCTGCTGGGCGACCGGCTGCCGCTCTGCCGAGTAGGTCTCGAGGAGCGACACCGGACTCACTCCGGTGAGCACCTGCCCGAGCTTCCAGCCGAGGTTGAACCCGTCCTGCATCGACACGTTCATCCCCTGCCCGGCCTTGGCGCTGTGGGTGTGGCAGGCATCGCCGGTGAGGAACACGCGCGGTGCGCGGCCGTCGCCGCCGTCGTCGAAGCGGTCGGTCACGCGGTGCCCCACCTCGTAGACGCTGCTCCACGCCACCTGCTTCACGTCGAGGGCGTACGGATGCAGGATCTCGTTGGCCCGCCGGATGACCTCCTCCACGGGCGTCAGCCGCACGCGATGGTCATCGTCGGCCGCCACCTCGCCGAGGTCGACGTAGACGCGGCAGAGGTACCCGCCTTCGCGCGGGATGAGGAGGATGTTGCCGGCCGCCGCGTTGATCGCGCACTTGGTGCGCCAGTCGGGGAAGTCGGTGTTGACCAGCACATCCATCACGCCCCACGCGTGCGCGGCAAACGCTCCGACGTGCTTGCGACCGATCGCCTCGCGCACCCCGCTGCGTGCGCCGTCGCAGCCGACGACGTACTTCGCCCGCACGACCCGTTCCCTGCCCCCGGTCCCCGAGCCCGCCATCCCTGTTCCCGAGCCCGTCGAGGAGCCCCCGGCCTGCCGCAGGCGCACGTCGACCGGGAACTCGCCGTCGTCGTGCACCGTGAGCCCCAGGAACTCGACCCCGTAGTCGGGAGCGATGCGGGCGGGCCCGTTCGCCGCCGCCTCGGCGAAGTAGTCGAGCACTCGGGCCTGGTTGACGATGAGATGCGGGAACTCGCTGATCTTGAAGGCGTAGTCCTCGGTGCGCGCGGTGCGGACGATCTCGCCCGGATTCTCGGGATCGGGGCCCCAGAAGTTCATGTACGCGATGTTGTACGCCTCGGCGACGATGCGCTCGGCGAATCCGAACGCCTGGAACGTCTCGACGCTGCGCGGCTGGATGCCGTCCGCCTGCCCGAGCACCAGTCGCCCGTCGCGCTTCTCGATGATGCGCGTCGTGACGTCGGGGTACTGCGAGAGCTGGGCGGCGAGCAGCATGCCGGCGGGCCCGGAGCCGACGATGAGCACATCGACCTCATCGGGCAGATCGGCCGGGCGATCGATGCCCGTGCCCGCGGCGGGGGCGACGAGCGGGTTGCCCGACACGTATCCGTGATGGTGGAACTGCATGGTTCTCCTCCTCGGCTGCGCTGCGACGACGATGTCGAGGACTCGCTGCGACGATGCTTGCGGCCGATTCGGGCATGTTCTATATTCGAACACACCGTTCTACTATTGAACAGATCGTATACGAACTGGCCGCAAGGCGGAACCCCGGAGGCACTTTCGTGACCGATCGCCCCACACCCGCGTCGCAGACGCTGAGCCGTGGAATCCGCATCCTCGAGATCCTCGCCGACGCCCGCGCGCCCCTCACGATCGACGAGATCGGGCGCCGCCTCGAGGTGCACCGGTCGGTCGCCTACCGGCTGCTGCGCACCCTCGAAGACCACGGGCTCGTCGAGCGCGACGCCGCCGGTCTCGTCGAGCTCGGCCCTCGCATGGCCGCCCTCGCCGCCGGAGTCGCGCACGACCTGCAGGCCGAGGCGCTGCCCGAGCTCACGTCGGTGGCGAATGAGCTCGGCATGACGTGCTTCCTCGTGGTGGCCGACCACGACGAATGCGTCACCCTGTCTTCGGTCGAACCGCGCCACGCCGTCAACGCCGTGGCGCAGCGGCCGGGCACGCGGCATCCGGTCACGAGAGGAGCGCCGGGCAAGGCGATCCTGTCCCTCCTGCCCGAGCGCGCGTGGCCCGCCGACGTCGCGTCGTCGCTGCGGACGGAGGTGACGGATGCCGCCTCGCGCGGCTTCGCGACGAGCCATGACGAGGTCATCCCGACGCTGCGATCCGTCGCCGTGCCGGTGCAGGTGCGCGGGCGTGGACCTGCCGCGATCGCGGTGGTGTTCGTCGCGAGCGCGCACGACGACGCCGCGATCGCGGCGCGACTCACCCGGTCCGCCGACGCGATCCGCGACGCGCTCGGAGGCTGAACCGCGTCGCGGACGCTCTCACTCGGCGGTCGGGAACTCCGTGCCCACGAAGCGGATGTTGTAGTCGGCGACCCGCTGCGGTACACCCGCGAAGGCCTCGGCGCGAGCATCCGACGCCATGTACGTCTTCTCGAGGGCGACGAACGCCTCCTCGTCGCCTTCGGCGCTCACCGCCCAGACGAACTCGTTCGTCTCGGGGAGCCCGTAGGCGAACTCGATCGTGAACCCGGCGGCGGGGCGCACGCGCGGCATGCAGCCCTCCCACCATGCGACGAACGCGTCGTATTCCCCGTCGACGAGCGTGTATCGGCGCAGCTGGATCGTCTTCATGCGTTCCATCTTGGCGGAACACCTATACTCGTGACGTCCGGCGGCATCGACGCCCGCCGGTGCTCGAAAAAAGGGCACGCAGCGCGCCAGCGCGAGACACATACGGCCTCAGCATCCGTTCCGTCTCGAAAGGCTCCGCCATGCCCGCCGTCCCCTCCCAGACGTCCGTCTCGGCGCACGTCGCGCTCACCCTCGCCCAGCACATCGACCACGTCTTCGGCGTGATGGGCAACGGCAACGCGTACTTCCTCGACGCGCTCGAGCGCTCCACCGAGGTGCACTTCACCGCGGTGCGACACGAGGCCGGCGGCGTGGTCGCCGCCGACGCGTTCTTCCGCGCCTCGGGTCGGCTCGCGGCGGCCACCGCGACCTACGGCGCCGGCTTCACCAACACGCTCACGGCTCTCGCCGAGGCCGTGCAGGCGCATGTGCCGCTCGTGCTGGTCGTCGGCGACGAGCCGACGTCGGGTCCGCGGCCGTGGGATGTCGACCAGATCGCGCTCGCCTCGGCTGTCGGCGCGCGCACGTACACGGTGGGGCGGACGGATGCCGCGGCCACGACGGTGATCGCGATCGAGCACGCGTTGACGTATCGCGTGCCGACGGTGCTCGCCATCCCCTACGACGTCGCGCAGCGCGATGCCGGACCGGTGCCGTCGGTGCCCGAGCTCCGGCTGCCCGAGCCGCTCGCGCCGAGCGGCCCGTTCGCCGGGGCGGCGGTCGCCGACATCGCGGCGGCCCTGGCGTCGGCCGAGCGGCCGTTCCTCCTCGCCGGTCGCGGCGCCTGGCTCGCGGGCGCGGCGTCGGCGCTGGGCGAGCTCGCCGATCTCACCGGCGCGGTGACCGCATCGACCGCGCTCGGGCGCGGCATCTTCCCGCGCGGCCATTACGACCTCGGAGTGACGGGGGGCTTCGGCGCCGAGGGTGCCATGGCCCTCGTGCGCGAGGCCGACGTGGCAGTCGTGTTCGGGGCGTCGCTGAACCAGTTCACGATGCGGTTCGGCGACCTGTTCGCCCCCGGCACGCGCGCGTTCCAGGTCGACGTCGCGCCGGCGGCGACCCACCCGCACGTCGGCGGCTACGTTCGCGGAGATGCTGCGGTGGTGGCCGCGGCGCTGGTCGAGGCGGTGCGCGGCCGCGGCGCCGCGGCGAGCGGATGGCGCGAGGGCGTAGAGATCGCGCCGCTGCGTGGGTACGCCCCGGGCGACGGACTCGCTCCCGATGGGCGCCTCGACCCGCGCAGCGTGGCAGCGCGGATCGGCGAGCTGCTTCCGGCCGACCGGGTGGTGGTGTCGGACGGCGGCCACTTCATCGGCTGGGCGAACATGTATTGGCCGGTGGCGTCGCCCGATCGCATGATGATGGTCGGCACGGCGTTCCAATCGATCGGCCTCGGCTGGCCGTCGGTGCCGGGCGCGGCGCTCGCGAAGCCGTCGGCGACTGTCGTGCTGACGACGGGCGACGGCGGCGGGCTCATGGCGTTGGCCGACCTCGAGACCGCAGTGCGGGTGGCCGGCGGGCGCGGCATCGCCGTGGTGTGGAACGACGCCGCGTACGGCGCCGAGATGAACCTCTACGGGCTCAAGGGTCTCGCGCAGGAGCCGATGCTGATCCCCGAGGTCGACTTCGCCGCCCTCGCCGGCGGCGTCGGCGCAGAGGGGGTCGCCGTTCGGACGCTCGACGACCTCGATCGGCTGGCGACGTGGGCGGCCGAGGACCCGGCATCCCGTCCGTTCCTCGTGCTCGACTGTCGCATCTCGGGCTCGGTCGTGGCGCCGTATCAGCAGGAGATCATCCGCGTGAACTCCTGATCCGGGCTGGGGTGTTTACGCGCGCGGCACCAGGGTCTAGCCTCTGTGCCAGCGGCCACTCCCCTGCGCTTCATCGAGCGGTCCTCCACCTCTTCCGAGGAGCCGCGATGACACCGCCTGACAACGACGACGAGAACGTCCTCCCCCCGGCGCCCGAGACGATCGCCGAGTGGTCGACCGAAGAGCGTGCGTTCGCACGGGCGCCCGCCCACATCGCGTCGCCGGCCGTTCCCGACGGCGATCTCGCGATCGAGGTGACCCGCCCGCGCGACCTGGTGTCGCTGCTCACCGTCTGGCACGACGTCACCGCCGAGCCGGCGACCGAAGACGCACCGGCCACCCTGACAGCGGGGGCAGCCGCCACCCTGACCTTGCATCTGCCGTTCCAGCACGCGCAGGAGCACTCCTGGGCCGAGGCGGGTGGCAAGCGCCCGAGCGGCGACGACCCCTCGCGGACCGAGGTCGACAAGGTCTCGACGGCCGGGCAGTTCCGGCGCGGCCCGGTGAACTTCCGCGCCGCGCGCGGCTCCCGGCTCGTGTTCGATCTCCCCGAGGAGACGGTGGTCGCGGTGACCAGCGAGGCGATCCTCGACCTCATCCCCGGTCTCGCCCTGCGCGTGCACCGCCTCGCCCGCGCGGGCGAGGCCCCGACCCGCTATCCGGACTTCCCCGCCCCGAGCGAACTGCTGGCCGCACCGAAGTGGTGGCGGCTCTCGGACGACTACATCGTGCGGGTGAAGGACTCGAAGGTCACCATCCAGGTCGCCTCGGCGACTCAGCGTGCACGGTATCCGCTCGAGTCGACCGCGGTGACCCAGCGGCGGCTGTCGAAGTCCCTCGTCGACCAGATCGTCCAGGCCGGGTCGCTCCCCATCGACTACGGGCGAGGCGTCGAGATCGCCGCACTCCCGCCCGGACTCCGGCCCGGCGTGCGCCCTCCGCGCTCGCGACCGGCCCGCGAGGGCGAGTACAGCTCGCCGCCCGAGGCCGATGTGACGGCCATCGAAGCCCCGTTCCGCGTCGTGCTCTCGCCGGACACGGAGGCCCGGTGGATGCACGCGACCCGGCCCGCGCCGGCCAACGCCGATGCGCGCAACGTCGAGCTCTGGCACACCCGGCTCGGCAGGCTCGCGGATGTCGACGGCGACGACGAGGCCGATCCCGTCCCGACCGAGGCGCCGCATCCGTTCCGCACCGTACGCGCCATCTGGACGCGCGACCGGGATCACCTCTCGGAGGCTCAGTGGAGCTCCCCCGACTCCGACGTCGGCACGGAGGGGAACCCACCACCCGCCCTGGTCGGGCCGCTCGCTCCACCTGCATCGACGAGCGCCGACCGGCATCCCTTCCCCTCGAGCCTCAACCGCTCCGACCGCCACCGGATCGTGCGTCAGTCCGCCGAGACGTGGCGCACCGATCGAGGCGCGACGATCCCGCCCGTCCCCGTCGCCGCCGACCGGCTCTGGCTGTCGGCCTTCGGCGCCACGCTCGACCTGCACGGACACTGGGACACCCTCCCCTACAGCGGGTCGGGCATCCCGTCGATCCTCGCCTGGGACCACATCGCGACCTTCGGGCGCGACCAGTTCGTTCGGGTGGTCTATCCCGGGTACCTCTTCCCCCTCGGCCACAAGGCGGTCCTCGTCAAGATCACCGAGCGCAAGGTTCGGCTCGAGAACGAGGCGACCTACGGTCCGCGACGCCCGATCGCGGGCCTCTGGCAGCGGCACTTCATCGCCGTGATCCAGCGCGACCGCACCTACACACAGCAGGATCTGCCGTTCGCCGACGCCCACCTGGGCCCGGCCGTCACCCCGACCCTCGACGAGCCGACCGGCGCGAACGAGTACTTCTGGCCGACCATCGGCGGCTCGCCGTTCCGGTTCCGCGTCGACACGACCGACCGCGCCGGCGACCCCCTCCGCTTCACCGCGCCGCTGCTCTGGGTGGCCGAGCACATGCGGCAGTTCGACGTCGTCCGCAATCAGTACCTCGGGCTGCCGGGAACCCCCGAGGTGCGCACGCGCCGGGTGATCGACCTGGGCGGACGCACGGTCGGACTGTATCGGGATGCCACGACCGGCGACACCGCCCAGCACGAGGTGCAGCGCATCCGGCTCACCGGAGTCGCGCAGGTCGGGACATCGGAGCCGCACATGACCACGGCGGACATCGTGGTGGAAGCGGCGCGACGGCTCGCCGAGACGCCCGCCACGACCATCGCCTACCACGGCGACGTCGTCACCGGGCAGCCGCTCCGGCCCGGTGGCGTGTGGGCGGCCGTGGCGACGACGTCCGCGTTCGGCGATGCCGCAACGGCCACGCACATCGCGTCGACCGATCCACGCCTCCCCGCGCCCCCGGGGATCAAGTTCGGCGAGCCGCCGGGTCCGTCCGGACCGGGGAAGACGAGCGAGACCGGCGGCGGCTTCGTGGCACCGAGCCAGGTGATCGCCGGGCTGTCTCTGCTGAAGGGCACTGTGCCCGACCTGACGCAGAGCGTGGCGGGCACGTTCGACCCGGCCACCGCCATGAAGACTCCCGACGCGCTCGCCGCGTTCGGATCGGCGCTGCCGAAGCTCTTCGGACTCGTGCCGCTCGTGGACCTGCTGTCGGCGGTCGGCATCGAGGCGCCGCAGATCCTCGCCACGGTGGTCGAGCCGCTCACCCAGCTGATCTCCACGCTCCAGAACGTCAAAGCGCTGGCGCAGAACGCGATCGACGATGCCGAGGCCACGGCCGAGCGCGTCGTCCGGGAAGCCGAGAAGAAGGTGACGGATGCCGTCTCCGACGCGGAGGCGTCGGCGACGGCGTTCCTCACCGCCCAGAAGGCCAAGGCCGCTGCTCTCGAGGCCGATGCCGCCGCCCTCGCGACGGAAGCAGCCGGCGTCGTCGACGATGTGGTCGCGTTCTTCACGGGGATCGCCGCCTTCGAGCCCGCCGATGCGCAGGTCGCCTTCGACGCGTTCCGCGCGCGGCTCGCCGGGCTCGCGGACCGGCTGCGGTCGATCGGCGCGGGACTCCTCCCCCCGAGCGTCCGCACCCGGCTCGCCGATGCCGCGGGCGTGCTCGACGAGCTCCGTACCTCGGCGGACGTCGTCGACGACGTCCTCGCCGCGGCAAAGCTCGTCTCGGACCTCGCGAGCGGCGCGACGCAGATCGAGCTGGACTTCGACTGGTCGCCGCCGCTTCAGGACTGGCCGACCGGCGGCTCGCCGATCATCGCGTTCCTCCCCCGCGACGGGGCTCAGAAGAAGCCGCTGACCATCAGCGTCACCGGCACGGCAGGTGTCGGCACGCCGCCGTCGCTGAAGGTCCTCGCGGAGCTGCGGGAGTTCAGCCTGGATCTGCTCCCCATCGAGCCCCTGGTGCAGATCGAGTTCGAGCACCTCGCGTTCCGCTCCGGGACCAGCGGGAAGACCGAGGTGGACGTCGTCCTCCGCCGGGTCCGGTTCGTGGGCATCCTGAGCTTCGTCGAGACGATCAAGGAGCTGATCCCGTTCGACGGCTTCTCGGATCCGCCGGACGTCACGGTCGATGCGAGCGGGCTGACCGCGGGCTACACCCTCGCGCTGCCGAATGTCGCGATCGGCGTGTTCGCCCTGTCGAACATGTCGCTCTCGGCCGACCTCCGCGTCCCGTTCCTCGGCGACGGTCTGAGTGTCGGCTTCGGCTTCTGCTCCCGCGAGCGGCCGTTCACCCTCGCCGTCGCCTTCCTCGGCGGCGGCGGATGGTTCGGCATGCGCCTGTCGCCGAAGCGGCTGGAGCTGATCGAGATCGGACTCGAGGCCGGCGCCTACCTCTCGGTCGACTTCGGGGTCGCGTCGGGGTCGATCTCGGCCGCAGTGGGCATATACCTGCGACTGGAGTCCGACAAGGGCTCGCTCACCGGCTACTTCCGGCTGCGCGGCGAAGTCGACGTGCTGGGTCTCATCTCGGCGTCGATCGAACTCGCGATGTCGCTGACCTACGACTTCGCCGAGCAGAAGGTGATCGGCCGGGCGAGCATCACCGTAGAGGTGGAGGTGCTGTGCTTCTCGCAGAGCGTCACCATCGCCGCCGAGCGGAAGTTCGCGGGGTCCAACGGCGATCCGAGCGTCCGGGACCTCATCACCGGGCCGGGCGGAGACACCGGCGCCTGGACCGAGTACCTCGACGCCTTCGCGACGGAGGACCCGTGAACACCGAGCAGCTCATCGCCATCGCCCTCCCGCACTCGGTCGCCGCCGAGCCCCACGACGGCTTCCACGTGTCGGTGTTCCTCTCGCCCAAGCTCCTCGGCGACCCCGGCGCGACCCTCGGCGACTTCCCCACGCTGCGCGACTGGGCCTCCCTCGTCGAGGGGATCGGGGGGATCGACCTCGAGCTCGTGGGCCGCAACGGCGCCATCCCGGTCACGCGGCTCGATCAGGCGAAGCCAGCCGACTGGGCCGCGCTGTTCCCCCGCGACACTCCCGTTGCGGAGGCGGGGAGACCGGATGCTCCGCAGTCGGTGCCCGATTGGAGCGGGAAGAGCTGGGGGAGCTATCCCGCCGCCGAGACGGCCGGGTACGCGAAGTCGATGCTGCTCGCCACGATCCTCGCCGACCCGGTCACGCCCGTTCCGCCGCGCTGGCATCCGCTGACGAGGGCGGTGGTGGAATTCTTCGGCCGCGCGGACGCGATCTCGTACGAGGACTCCGAGGCGCCGCGCCCGCAGCCCCCCGTGCCGCCCGGCCGGAAGGCGCTGCCGGAGGAGCGCGAGGCGTACGAGCGCGCGATGGTCGCGTGGGAGCGGGCCAACGCGGACGCCGAGCAGTGGTACCGCGCGTACCGCGAGCGGATCGGCTTCCCGACCGACAACCCGCAGGGGATCGAGATCCGGGAAGGCGCGCTGACGGCGTACCTCGACGCGCAGCGCGCGAATCGGACGACGCGCTCCACCCTCGCCGGGCTGGCCGGCGGTGCCCAGCCGCACACACAGGTCGCCGCCGCCCTGTCCGACCTCCATGAGGCGCGCCGGTTCTACGAGGAGCCCGACCCCGATCCGGGGGCGAGCCGCATCGTGCCGCAGACGGAGCCGCTCCCCCTCCCGCAGCGCGCCCCGGAGTTCCACGAGCGTGTCGCCGCGGCGGGCGACCATCCGGCACTCCTGCGGCGACTGGGCCTCGTCATCGACGTGACCGCCGACCCCGCGGCCCTTCGCTCGACGGATTGGCTGGTCGTCCGGATGCGGGCGCAGAACGCGCCCGACGACCTCGTCCGCTCGCCGAAGGTGCATGTGCGCGCGCTTCCGGATGACACGTTCGTCGCGCTCCCTCACCCCGCCCGCGCGGCGGAATGGCAAGACGGGCGCCTCGCGCTGGGCGACAGCGACCAGTTCGCGGTCCTCGACGTCGACCCCGACGGCTCGGCGCTCAAGACGGAGCGCTTCGTCGTGAGCCTGCCGCGGATGCTGCGGGTCCAGGCGAACAACGACCCGATCGACGCCGCCGCGCCCGCGCTGCGCGCCACGGGGCTCGCCGTCGCCCGCACGAAGCAGCTCGCGGCGGTGCAGGAGCAGTTCGGGCGTCAGGGCAGGTTCGAGACCGACCTCGCCGCCGTGCCCGATCCCGCGCATGCGCCGGGCGCCTACGTGCACGATGTCGCCCGCGGCATCCGCGTCGAGGTGTTCGACGCCGGGACGGGCCGCTGGAGGTCGCTCCACCGGCGCCTCGCGACCGTCGTCCTCGGACTCGGCGACGATGCGCGCACGGCCTACCACGATCTCGAGGAGGACGGTTTCCTGCAGGGGACGACCGCGCAGGAGACCCCCGGCGCCGCGAAGCCGACGGTGAAGATCCACGAGTCGGTCTTCGGCTGGGACGGCTGGAGCCTCTCGGTGGCGCGGCCGGGCAACCGCATCCGTCCCGAGGTCGTGCGCAACCACGACGACACCGCGTGGACCGTCGACGAGCACGTCGAGCCCCCGGGCGACGAGCTGCCCGATGAGGCGACGCATCCCCTCCTCGCGCTTTCGCGCATCGCGCCCGGGAGCCTGCCGCGGCTGCGCTTCGGTCGGCGGTACGCCTTCCGCGCCTGGATCGTCGACCTCGCGGGGAACGTGCGGCCGCACCCACTCGACGGGCAGCGCGGCGACATCGGCAGGATCCGCGATCTGCTCACCCCGCGGCGCGTCCCGGCGATCACCGCCGCCGAGCCGTCGGCCGTCTCGCTCGGACTGCGCACCTCGGCGTTCCAGGTCGCCGCCGATCGGCTCACGGCTCTCCGCACGACCGCGGACTCGGCGGTCGCCGGCGGGCGCGCACTCCGGGAGCGGATCGGCGCGGCCCTGGCCGACTCCGCAGCCGACGTGGGGGCGAGCGTCGAGGCCGACGCGCTCGTCGCGACGGTGCCGCAGTCGTTCCTCGACGCCCTCGCCGACGCCTCGACGGCGCAGCGCCCTGCCGACCTCGCAGCGAGGGTGCGGGCGGCCGCCGCGCATCTCGACGTCGAGCCCGCGCCCCGCGCGCCGAGCGACGACGTCCTCGACGAGATCTCGACCCTCGCTGCAACCCTTCTCGGAACGAAGACGCCCACGGGGCCGGCCCTCCGGCAGGCGCTCGCGGGGGCGACCCCGCTCCGCGCCTTCCTCCGGTGGGATCCGGTGCCGCCGCCGGCGATGGTCGCGCGCTCGGAGCTCACCGACGCCGAGTCGCTGCGGGTGCTCGTCGTCCGCAGCGGTGTGTCGCAGGCAGAGCCCGGCGGCGAGGTCGTGGTCACTCCCCCCGACGTCTACGCCGCTGAGGCGGAAGCCGCCCTGCGTGCGGCCGATCCCGCCGCACCGCCGGGTGCGCCGTACTTCGGCGCCCACGCCGACCGCCACGTGGCGCCTCCGAAGACGAGCCAGCAGCAGGCCGAGCTGCACGGCGCGTTCGACGGCTCACTCGACGGCAGGCCGGGCCGCACCAGCGCCGCGGAGCGTGCGGCCATCCGCACCGAGGAGCTCGCGTGGGCGCTGCGCGAGTCGGGTACCCTGTTCGACCGGCGTCGGTCGCCGCTGTCGCCGCCGACCGGACCCTGGCTCGAGCAGGAGGGCGTCCGGCTCGTCATCCCGCCGTCGGCCGAGGAGCGAGCGGTGGCCGATGCCGCCGGGAGGCTCCCGCTGCCCACGACCCCGCCCACCGACGCTGATCCTGTCGTGCCCGCGGGCCAGGCCCCGCCGTCGGGCTCATACGTCGTGCACGACACCAACCGCCTCGAGCTCCCCTACCTCCCCGACCCGCTCGCCACCGGCGTCTCGCTGCGGTTCATCGACGCCGGCCGGGGTCTGCGGGCCGAGCCGCCGCGCGCCGTGCACCTCACCCGCGCCGACTACCCCGGATCCTGGCCCGACCGCAAGCCGTTCCTTCTGCGGCTCTCGAGCGGACCGGTGCTGGATGCGGAGATGGCGGGCCGCGACATCGACATCGCGGTGCCGGCCGGGGACACCCAGCGCTTCACCATCGCGAGCACCGTCGACGACGAAGGGCTCGCGCGGATGGGGGTCTGGGATGCGCTCGACGATGCGTTCACCGCGGATCCAGTCGTCGCCGAAGCCGCCCGCGACGGACTGCTCTGGGCGTTGACCCCGGCGGAGGAGGTGACCCTCGTGCACGCGGTCCCGCGGCCCGCTGCCGCCCCGTCGTTCGGGCGCGTCATCCCCGTGCGCGTCCCGGGTCAGACGCGCGTCGCCCTGCTCGGGATCGCCTACGTCCACGGAGCGAGCACCGAGCAGCTGAGCGCGGAGGCGCGGTGGACCGACGTCGCCGACCTCGGCGAGCGCGGCATCGTGCGGACGCCGGTCACCGATGTCGCGTTCACGACCCGGATCCTCCCCCACGAGACCGCCCTCGTGACGGGGATCGCCATCCCGCTCGGCGACCTTCAGGGCCACGCCGCGACGCAGACCTTCGCCGACACCAAGCGCCGGCGCGTGGAGTACGTGCTCCGGGCCACCACGCGCTACCGCGAGTACTTCCCGCCCGCACTCCTCGCCCCGGCGGCGGGTGTCGGCCAGTGGCCGTCGGACGACGGCCGGTCGACCCTGTCGCAGTCGGTCGTCATCGACATACCCTCATCGGCGCCCCCGCCTCCGCCGGTCGTGCACTCGGTGGTGCCGCTGTTCCGCTGGGACGACGCCGAAGAGCCCGAGCAGCCCTTCGCCCGACGCCGCACACGGAGATCGGGTGTGCGCGTCTATCTCGAGCGCGGCTGGTTCGCGTCGGGTGACGGAGAGCTCCTGGCCGTGCTGCTCGGAACCGGGGCGACTCCGGGCGGGGACGCGATCGACGATATGCCGTACGTGACCCAGTGGGGGAACGACCCCGCCTGGGACGGCGCGATGGTGGCGATGCGGCGGGTGCAGCAGGTCCAGCTCCAGAACGTCGCGCAGATCCTCGACACCGACCGCGAGGCCGAGCCGGGCCGGCCGGAGCGCGTCGAGTACGCGGTGCAGGTGCGGCCCGCGGCCGACGAGTCGGGTGCGGCAGCGCCCCCGCCCGCGCAGGTCGCGACCGCGTCGTACCGGCCGCGCTTCAGCGTCGAGCGGGGACTCTGGTACGTCGACATCGCCTTCGAGCACGAGGCGACGCACTGGCCCTTCCTGCGCCTCGCCGTCGCACGTCACCAGCCGAACAGCCTCGCGGGCTGCCACCTCTCCACGCCCGTGCGTGCCGACTTCGTCCAGCTGCCTCCGCAGCGCGTGCTCACGGTCGGCCGACCCGACGCAGCCCGCGTCTCGGTCTCGCTGCGCGGGCAGTTCGGCCACCGCAGACTCGACGACCGCAACCGCCCGCTCACCGAGACACAGCCGGTCGATCTGCGTGACGCCGCCGTCGCCGTCAGCAACCGCGTCGTCGCGAAGCTGCAGGAGCGCATCCCCCTCGTGGGCGGAGACCTCGGGTGGCGCACCGTCGGCACCGTCGACCTCGCGCTCGGCGGCCACGGCGCGACCGACACCGAGGCGCTGTGGCTCGGCACCCTGGGTGTCCCGAGCACCCTGCCGCTCCGCCGCCCTCCGGCGCAGGGGCTCGACACCGGGCCGCACGCCGTCTCCGACCCCGAGGACGTCGCGCCGACCGAACCGCTCCCCGTCGTCGACACCGGGATCGTGCTCGAACCGCCGTCGGACTGGCGCGTGCGGGTCGAGGAGTGGCAGCACATCCCGAGCGATCCGCCGCCCGGTGAGCGCGACGACGACCCCCGTGCGCGCAACATGTGGGAGCGCCGTCTCGTCTACGCCGACGACGTGTACCTGTAGGCGGCGGCTCGGCCCACCGTGACCTCGCGGCGCGGTCACTCCCCCGTGAACATCGGAGGCCGCTTCTGCTGGAATGCGGCGAACCCCTCGCGGTAGTCGGCGGTGTCGCGCAGCTCGGCCTGCTCGCGGGTCTCATCGGCGATCACGCGCCAGAGGGTGTCGTCACGGAGCTTGTCGATGAGCCGCTTCGAAGCGAGGAACGCCTGCGTCGGGCCCGATGCCGCACGCGCAGCGCGCTCGCGCGTGAAGACCAGCACCTGGTCGGCGGGCACAGCGCGACTGAAGAGTCCGGCGGCGACCGCCTCGGCCCCCGTGAGCAGCTCGCCGGTGTAGATGAGATCGAGCGCGCGATGAGCGCCGAGGCGCTCGTAGAGAAGGGCGTGGCCGCCCGAGTCGAGAAGCGCGCCGAGCGCCGCGAACGGCGACCCCACCTTGGCGCTGTCCGCCACGTAGACCACGTCGGTCGCGATCGCGAGTCCGAGTCCGACGCCGAGGCACGCGCCCTGCACGGCGGCGAAGGTCGGGGCGGGAAAGGCCGCGATCGTGCGCATGAGCCCCTCGACGGCGCCGAGGTAGCCGTGCACGTCGTCGGTCGCCGGATCGACGCCCGCGATGTCGCGCCCCGCGCAGAACGCCCGCCCCTCCCCGCGGAGCACGAGCGCCCGGACCC
The DNA here is from genome assembly GCF_017831975.1 of Microbacterium terrae. Lineage (NCBI taxonomy): Bacteria > Bacillati > Actinomycetota > Actinomycetes > Micrococcales > Microbacteriaceae > Microbacterium > Microbacterium terrae. Next base: position 2,254,515 of record NZ_JAFDSS010000001.1, read on the forward strand.
CGGATGCCGCGGCCTCGTGGTACGCGGCATCCAGTTCCCCGACCGCCTCCAGTGAGAGGGCGTTGAGCTTCTCCGGTGCGTTGAGCACGACCTCGGCGACGGAATCCTCGACGGTGAGTTCGATCACGGCTGCTCCTAGACGTCGTAGTCGACCACGACCGCGTCGGACGTGGGGTGGGATTGGCAGGTGAGCACGTAGCCGCGGTCGAGCTCGTCGGGCTCGAGTGCGTAGTTCTCGGTCATCGTGACCGAGCCCGTGACGAGCCGCGCCCGGCACGTACCGCACACGCCGCCCGCGCACGCGAACGGCACGTCGGGGCGCACACGCAGCGCGGCGTTCAGGATCGACTCGTTCGCCGCCAGCGGGCTGTCGACCGTGCTGGACTGCCCGTCGAGCGTGAACTCGATCCGCCGCACGGGCTCGTCGTCGTCGATGACCACCACGGCGCCCGCGCCCGGCTCCGAGCGTGGGGCCTCGCCCGTCGTGAACAGCTCGTGCCGCACGTGGGCCGAGTCGACGCCGACCTCGGCCAGGGTGTCGCGACAGAGGGTCACCAGCTCGAGCGGTCCGCACAGGAACCACTCGTCGACCGTCTCGGGAAGCACGAGGTCGTCGACGATGCGCCGCAGCCGCGCGGCGTCGAGGCGCCCCGACAACAGCGGCGCCGTCCGCTGCTCCCGCGAGAGCACGTGGTGAAGGGCGAGCCGGGTCGGGTAACGGTCCTTCAGGTCGGACAGCTCCTCGACGAACATCACATCGAGGCTCGACCTGTTCGTGTAGACGAGGGTGAAGCGGGAGGTCCCCGACCGCGCGAGCACGGCCTCGGCGAGCGCCATCAGCGGCGTGATCCCCGAGCCCGCGGCGATACCCGCGACGTGCCCACCGTCGAGCCCGGCCAGCGTCGAGGTGAACGTGCCCTGCGGGCTCATCACGTCGACCTCGTCGCCCACGCGCAGCGCGGTCTGCGCCCACGTCGAGAACCTGCCGCCTCGGTCGCGCTTGATGGCGACGCTGAGGGTGGCGGCCTCGGGGGCGCCGGATGCCCCGCCCTCGACGGGTGCGCGGCAGATCGAGTACGACCGGCGCAGCTCCGCGCCGTCGACGTTCGCGCGCAGCGCGACGTGCTGCCCGGCGAGGTAGTCGTATTCGCCGCGCAGCTCCGCGGGCACGGCGAACGTCACCTCGACCGCGGTATCCGTCAGCGGACGCACCCTGGCCACGCGCAGCGTGTGGAACCGGGCGCGCCGTCGCGGCGCAGTCGACCCCCCGACCGCACCCGCGAGGAGCGACTCGGCCACCCGCTCGACGTCGCTGCCGCGCTCCGCCGCGCGCGTGGCCGACGATCCGGCATCCATCAGTGGGCCTTGAAATGGTCGAAGGGCTCGAGGCAGGCGCGGCACTCGTAGAGCGCCTTGCAGGCGGTCGAGCCGAAACGGGCGAGCTCGCGGGTGTCGAGCGACCCGCAGCGCGGGCACCGCACCGACAGCGCGACGGGGATCGGACCGCCGCTGCGACGGACACCCGGCGGTGCGATGCCGTCCTCGTGGAGCTTCTGCTTGCCGGTGGCGCTCATCCAGTCCGTGGTCCAGGCGGGAGCCAGCACCACGCGCACCACGACGTCCGCGAACCCCGCGTCGGTCAGCGCGAGCACCACGTCGTCACGGATCGCTTCGACGGCCGGGCACCCCGAGTACGTCGGGGTGATCGTGACGGTCGCCGTCCCGCCGTCCACGACGACGCCGCGCAGGATGCCGAGGTCGGCGATGGTGAGGACGGGAACCTCGGGATCGAGGACCGCGGATGCCGCCTCCCAGGCACGCCGCGTCTCGCCGCCGCCCGCGCTCACCATGTCTCACCCTCGTGCCGGCGGGCGAGCACCTGCATCTCGGCCAGGAGATACGCGAGCGTCGGGAAGTGGTCGCCGTGCCGCCCGCCGCCCGACGACGGCTGCCCTGCCGGCACCTCGATCGATGCCTCTGCGAACACCGCCTCGATCACGGCGTCGAACTCCGCGCGCAGCGTCGAGGGCCGCACCGCCACGCCGTCGAGCCGATCGATCAGCGGCTCGTCGCGGAACAGCTCGTCGACATACGGCCACACGTCCGCGACGGCGCGGAGCATGCGGGCTCGTGACTCGTCCGTGCCCCCGGCGAGCCGGAGGGTCCACTGCACCGCGTGGTCGCGATGGTACTCGACCTCTTTCACGGCTTTGGCGGCGATCGCGGCGAGCGTCGGATCCGCCGAGTGCGCGAGCGCCCCGTACATCTCGAAGAGGTAGACGGATGCCGCCAGCTGACGTGCGATGGTCTGGGCGAAGTCGCCGTTCGGCTGCTCGAACAGCCAGGTGCATCGGAACTGCGGCTCGTCGCGCCAGAACGCGAGATCGTCTTCGGTGCGACCGTCGAACGAACCCGCGTAGCGCAGCAGCGAGCGCGCGTGCCCGAGCAGATCGAGGGCGATGTTCGCGAGCGCGACGTCTTCCTCGAGCTCGGGGGCATGCGCGATCCAGGCACCGAGCTGCTGCGCGAGGATGAGCGCGTCATCACCCAGCCACAGCGCGTACTCGGCGACGTCGGCGCTCGGGGCGGTGCCGTCGTCGCCCGCGAGCTCGTCGGCGAGCCGCAGCCGCTCGACGGTGACGTCGCCGTGCAGGTCGGAGCTCACAGGTGCGGCACCCCCTCCGACGCTGTGTAGTACACCGCGTGCCGGTAGTTCTTGCCCGCAGGCGATTCGAAGAACGCGCCCTTCGCATCGGGATCGCTCGTCGTGATCGCCTCGGCGGGCACCACCCAGACCGACGTGCCCTCGCCACGGCGCGTATAGAGATCTCGGGCGTTGCGCAGCGCGAGCTCGGCATCGGGTGCGTGCAGCGACCCGGCGTGCACGTGGCTGAGGCCGCGGTCGGCCCGCACGAACACCTCCCAGAGCGGCCAGGCGTCGCGGTCCGACGAACCGGGAGTCGTCATCACGCCGCCCCCTCGAAGGCCTCGGCGACCGCGGGGCGTCGAAGCGCGCGCTTGCGGGCGTACTCCGCGGCGGCCTCGCGCACCCACGCTCCGCCCTCGTGCGCCTCGCGGCGCGCGCGCAGACGCTCGGAGTTCATCGGCCCGCGTCCGGCGAGCACCTCGTGGAACTCGGTCCAGTCGATCTCGCTCATGTGCCACCGGCCGGCGCCCGCGTCCCAGCGCAGCTCGGGGTCGGGAAGGCTCACCCCCAGCACCTCGGCCTGGGGCACCAGCATCCCGATGAACCGCTGCCGGAGCTCATCGTTCGAGAACCGCTTGATCTTCCAGGCCATCGACTGAGCCGAGTTCGGCGACCGGTCATCGGGCGGCCCGAACATCATCAGCGAGGGCCAGTACCAGCGGTCCACCGCATCCTGAGCCATCTCCCGCTGCGCGGGCGAGCCCTGCATGAGCGCGAGCAGGATCTCGAATCCCTGCCGCTGATGGAACGACTCCTCCTTGCAGATGCGCACCATCGCGCGACCGTACGGACCGTACGAGGCGCGACACAGCGGCACCTGGTTGCAGATCGCGGCGCCGTCGACGAGCCAGCCGATCGCCCCCATGTCGGCCCACGTCGGCGTCGGATAGTTGAAGATCGACGAATACTTCGCCCGCCCCGCGATGAGCTGCTCGGTCATCTCGTCGCGGCCGATGCCGAGCGTCTGCGCGGCGGAGTAGAGGTAGAGCCCGTGCCCCGCCTCGTCCTGCACCTTCGCCATGAGGATCGCCTTGCGCTTCAGGCTCGGCGCCCGGGTGATCCAGTTGCCCTCGGGCTGCATGCCGATTATCTCGGAGTGCGCGTGCTGCGAGATCTGCCGGATGAGCGTGCGCCGATACGCGTCGGGCATCCAATCCCGCGGTTCGATGCGCTGCTCCGCGGCGATGAGCGCGTCGAAGGCGTCCTGCTCGGCGGCGTTGCCGGCATCCGTGTCGGTCGTCATCATCGACTCCGTTCCGGGTCCTGAGCCTGTCGAAGAATTACAGACCGTTCGTTCAGTAAGTGTAGATCGCTCCGGATGCCGCGGCAACCGCGGCCGGTCAGTCGCCGGCTCGGAGCGTGCGGGCGCGCCCGCGGAACTCCGCCACCACCGCGCCGGAGCCGCTCGTCACGGTGACGTCGTAGATACCGCTGCGACCCGAGACGGAGCGCCGCACCGCGTGGGCGGTGAGGCGGTCGCCCGCCCGCGTCGAGGCGAGGAACGCGATGTCGGCGCCCGCCGACACGGTCACCGCCTCGCCGTCGTTGCACGCCATCGCGAACGCGGTGTCGGCGAGGGCGAACACGACACCGCCGTGGGTGATGCCGAAGCCGTTGGTCATGTCGTCGCGGACGAGCATCGACACCGCGGCGTCGCCGGGCTCGTCGCGCTCGACCACCATGCCGAGCGCGGCCGACGCGCGATCGCGCCGGAGCATCTCGCGTTCACCGGCGAAGTGCACGGCGGGATCGACGTCAGCCATGCCACTCCTTCGCGACCAGCGTGAGCACGTCGTAGGTCGCGACGATGTCGTCGCGCTGGTTGAGGATCACGGCATCCCACCGCACCTCGCCGTACTCGTCGGTCTCGCGCGGTGTGATCTGCTTCGCGGTGAGCACCACGCGCACCGCGTCTCCGGGAGACACCGGGGTGACGAACCGCAGGTTCTCGAGGCCGTAGTTGGCGAGCACCGGGCCCGGATCGGGGTCGACGAACAGTCCCGCGGCCCACGAGACGAGGAGGTACCCGTGCGCGACACGGCCGGGGAAGAACGGGTTCGCGGCGGCGGCGTCCTCGTCCATGTGCGCGTAGAACAGGTCGCCGGTGAAGTGCGCGAACGTCTCGATGTCGTCGAGGGTGACCGGCCGCGACGCGGAGACGAGCTGATCGCCGATCGCGAGTTCGGCGAGCGACTTGCGGAACGGATGCCGGTCGCTGCGCGCCGCCGCCCCCGGGTGCCACACGCCGGTCAGCGCGGTCAGCATGGCGGGCGACCCCTGCACCGCGGTGCGCTGCATGTGGTGGAGCACCGCACGGATGCCGCCGAGCTCCTCTCCCCCGCCCGCGCGTCCCGGCCCGCCGTGCACGAGGTGCGGCACCGGTGCGCCGTGGCCGGTCGAGGTGCGCGCGTCGTCGCGGTCGAGGAAGAGCAGGCGCCCGTTGTACGCGGCGGTGCGGGTGAGCAGCTCGGCGGCGACGCCGGGATCGTTCGTCGCGACGCTCGTCACGAGCGAGCCGCCGCCGCGGTTCACGAGCTCGGCTGCCTGCGCGACCGACTCGTACGGCAGGATGCTCGCGACCGGCCCGAACGCCTCGACCTCGTGCGCCGCGGGCGGGGCGTCGACGCCGAAGCCGATCAGCATCGGCGCCACGAACGCGCCGCCGGTCGCCGCTCCCCGCGATCCGTCGGCGAGCGTCACCTCGGGCGGCTCGACGTCGCCGAGGAGCAGGCGCCCGCCGGCATCCTGCAAGCGCGTGACGGCAGCGAGCACCTCGTCGCGCTGCGCGAGCGAGACGAGGGGACCGAGGGTCACCGCATCCGCCCGCGGGTCGCCGATCACGACGCGCTCGGCGATCTTCGCGCGTACGGCTTCGACGACCGCGTCGACGGATGCCGCCGGCACGATGGCGCGGCGGATGGCCGTGCACTTCTGCCCGGCCTTGGTGGTGAGCTCGACCACGAGCTGCTTCACGTACGCGTCGAACTCGGGGGTTCCGGCGATCGCGTCGGGGCCGAGCACCGACGCGTTGATCGAGTCGGTCTCGCTCGTGAACCGGACTCCGGACGGGATCTGCTGTCGGAGCCGGGCGGCCGTCGACGCGCTGCCCGTGAAGGCGACGAGGTCGCCGAGACGCAGCTGCTCGAAGAGTCCGGCGAGCCCGCCGCTCACGAGCTGCAGTGATCCGTCCGGCAGGTCGCCGGCCTCGACGAGCATCCGCACCCACGCCTCGGCGATGTAGCCGGTCGGCGTCGCGGGCTTCACGATGGTCGGCACGCCGGCGAGGAAGGCCGGAGCGAACTTCTCCAGAGCCCCCCACATCGGGAAGTTGAAGGCGTTGATCTGCACGGCCGCTCCGGGCAGCCGGGTGTACACATGCCTCCCGAGGAATGAACCGTCGCGTGCCAGCGACTCCGCCGGTCCGTCGAGGTGCACCTGGGCGTTGGGCAGCTCGCGCCGCCCCTTCGACGCGTAGGTGAACAGCACGCCGATGCCGCCGTCGACGTCGTTCAGCGAATCGCGCACCGTCGCACCCGCCCGCTTCGACAGCTCGTACAGCTCCTCCTTGCGCGCAGTGAGCGTCTGCGCGAACTGCTTGAGCAGGAGCGCGCGCTGGTGGAACGTGAGCGCCCCGAGCCCCTCCTGCCCGACCCGGCGCGCGTGGTCGAGGACGGCGCCCATGTCGAGCCCCGCGGTGCTGACCCGCGCGATCTCGTCGCCGGTCGACGCGTCGCGCACGACCGTGGCGTCGGCCCCGGCCCGGGCACCGCCGTCGCGCCGCGGCGTCCACCACGCATCACCCACGTAGCTCGGAAGGATGCCCGTCACGTGTCACTCCATTCGTAGAACCCCCGGCCGGTCTTGCGGCCGAGATGCCCCTCGTCGACGAGGCGGCGCAGCAGATCGGGCGGCGCGAAGCGGTCGCCGAGGCGCTCATGCAGCTGCTGGGCGATGCTCAGGCGCACGTCGAGCCCGACGATGTCGGTCGTCCGCAGCGGGCCGACCGGATGCCGGTACCCGAGCTCCATCGCCGCGTCGATGTCGGCCGCGGTCGCGACCCCTTCCTCGACCATGCGGATCGCCTCGAGCCCGAGCATCACGCCGAGACGGCTCGACGCGAAGCCTGGGCTGTCGCGCACGACGACCGGTGTCTTGCCGAGCGCGTCGACCCAGCGCCGGGCGTCGTCGACGAGGGCCGGGGCGGTGAGGTCGCCCACGACGATCTCGACCAGCGCCGACGCCGGCACCGGGTTGAAGAAGTGGAGACCGAGGAACCGCCCGGGGCGCTGCAGCACCGCGGCGAGCTCGCCGATCGGGATCGACGACGTGTTGCTCGCGAGCACCGCCTCGGGCGCGATCGCCGCTTCGGCTCGGGCCAGCGCGACGACCTTGAGCGAGACGTCTTCCGGCACGGCCTCGACGACGAGCGCGCACCCGGCGAGCGCCGCGGCATCCGCGTGGTACTCGACCGCTCCCCCGAGATCGGCCATCGGTCGCCGCGTCACACCGCGCTCGATGCTGTGCCGCAGAGCTGCGACGACACGATCGGAGGCCGCTTCCGCAGCCGCGGCGTCTCGCTCGACGACGGTGACGCCGGCGCCCGCCAGCACGAACGCGTGGGCGATTCCCGCCCCCATTCGGCCGCCGCCGATCACCCCGACACGATCCGGAACGCTCATCGTCCGCGCCTCTCCAGGAAGTCCGTCATGCGTCGCTCCTTCTCCGCGCTCTCGAACAGCTCCGCCTGCAGCTCCAGCTCTGCGGCGGGGTGCGCCGCCGCGTGCAGGGCGGTCTTGGTGTGCCGCGTCGCGAGCGGATCGTTCGCCGCGATCCGGTCGGCGAGGGCGTCGGCCGCGGCGAGCAGGTCGGCCGGATCGTGGAGCGACGACACGAGGCCCCACTCCCGCGCCTCCGCGCCGTCGAGGATGCGCCCGGTGAGCAGCATCTCGGCTGCGCGCGCCTCGCCGACGATCGCCGGGAGCCGCCATGTGGCGCCGGCCGCGGCGATGATGCCGAGACCCGTCTCGGGGTTGCCGATCCGCAGCCGGGGCGTGCCGATGCGGATGTCGGCCGCATAGGCGAGCTCGGCGCCGCCGCCGAGCGCATACCCGTCGACGGCCGCGATGACCGGCATCGGCAACGCGGCGATCCGCGCGAACGCGTGGGTGTTGATGCCGCGGCGCGCATCTGCGGCGCCGCGGGAGCGGAGCTCGGCGATGTCGGCACCCGAGGCGAACACGCCGTCTGCGCCGGCGAGGATGAGCGTGCGGGGATCGTCCTCGAGCTCGCCGCACAGTGCGTGCAGCTCGTCGATCATCCGCTGAGAGATCGCGTTGCGCGCATCCGGGCGCGACAGCATGGCGATCACGCGGTCGCCGCGTCGATCCACACGCAGGGAGGTCTCGTCCACCGGCATCCTTCCGCCCGCGACTCTGCGGACCGTGAATATCCTACCGATCGTTCAGTATTTGCGGAACAATCGCGGCGACCGCCGGAGCGGATGCCACACTGGACCCATGCCGACCGCTCCCGACACCGCCGCCGTGCCCCGCCGCGGCCGCCCCGGCTACGACCGGGCGCAGGTGCTCGAGGTCGCGGTGACGCTGTTCAACGAGCAGGGGTACGACGCCACGTCGGTGGCCGATCTCGCCGCGAAGCTGGGGCTGACCAAGTCGGCCCTGTACCACCACTTCGACTCGAAGGAGCAGCTGCTCGCCCTCGCCCTCGATCAGGCGCTGAGCGAGCTCGAGGGTGTGCTCGACCAACCCGCCGCGCACGACGGCACCCCCGCGGAACGGCTCGCCGCGGTGCTGCGCGGCGCGGTGCACGTGCTCGTCGACGAGCTGCCTGCCGTCACCCTCCTGCTGCGGGTGCGCGGCAACAGCGACGTCGAGCGCGCGGCCCTCGAACGCCGTCGCGCCTTCGACCACCGCGTCACCGCGCTGGTCGCCGAAGCCCAGTCCGCCGGTCAGCTGCGGGCAGACGTCGACGACGCCGTCGCCACTCGCCTCGTCTTCGGCATGGTCAACTCGCTGGTCGAGTGGTATCGCCCCGGCGGCGCCGTCGACGTCGACCGGCTCGCGCACGACGTCGTCGCACTGACCCTCGACGGCCTGCGCACCCGCTGACCCGGCGCCGCCGCCCGCCCGTACTCCGTGTGGTGGGAGCTGTGCGTGAGCCGGAAGTTCATCACCGAAGTGTGAGCCCCGTGTGAGCCGGAAGTTCATCTCCGAAACGACAGAACGTCTGCGGGCGACCGGTACGACGGCGACGTCGACGACGGGCCCGCCTGCCTCTCGATCGCCGAGGCAGGCGAGCACGTCACGCGCCGACCTCAGGCCTTCGACAGACCGTAGATCGGGCTGACCGACTGCTGGTCCTCGTGGTCGGGTCCGAGCGGGATGCCCGACCGATCGCGCAGGAGCAGCGTCGCGATGAGTCCGAGCAGCGTCATCCCGACCAGGTACCCGGTGACGGCCAGAGTGCCGCCGGTCGCCTGCACGAGAGCGGTCGCGATCATGGGCGCGAACGCGCCGCCGAGGATCGCGCCGATCGCGTACGAGATCGACACCCCCGAGAAGCGGATCGAAGCCGGGAACAGCTCGGAGTACAGCGCCGCCTGCGGGCCGTACGTGAACCCGAGGCCGATCGTGAGGATCGCGAGCCCGAGGAACAGCATCCCGACGCTGCCGGTGTTCACCAGCGGGAAGAGCGTGAACACGCCGACCAGCTGCAGGACCCACCCGATGACGTACGTTGACCGGCGGCCGATGCGGTCCGAGACGAACCCGGCGGCGAGGGTCGACAGCAGCCAGACGACGGCAGAGCCCGCGACCGCCCACAGCACGGGTCCGCGCTCGAGGCCGAGGGGGCCGTCGGGGTTGGTCGAGTAGTTCTGGATGTACCCGCCGGTGGTCATGTACCCCACGGCGTTGTTGCCGGCGAACACCAGCGCGGCGATGAGCACGAGCAGCGCGTGCTTGCGGAAGAGCTGGACGATCGGCATCCGCGCCTTCTCCTTGCGCTCGGCGAGCTCGGCGAACACCGGGCTCTCCTCGACGCGGCGCCGCACGTACCAGCCGACGAGGATCAGCACGACGCTCAGCAGGAACGGCACGCGCCAGCCCCACTCGAGGAAGGCGTCACCCGGGGCGATCATCGCCATGATCGCCATCACGCCCGAGGCGAGGAGGAGTCCGAGCGGCACCCCGATCTGGGGAGATGCGCCGAAGGCACCGCGGCGGGTCTTCGGCGCGTGCTCGACGGCCATGAGCACCGCACCACCCCACTCGCCTCCGGCGGAGACTCCCTGCAGGATGCGCAGCAGGATCAGCAGGATCGGCGCCGCGATGCCGATCGTCTCGTACGTCGGCAGGAGGCCGATCAGGGCGGTTGCAGCCCCCATCAGGATAAGGGTCAGCATCAGCACGACCTTGCGCCCGTACTTGTCGCCGAAGTGCCCCGCGAGGAAGGCTCCGAGGGGCCGGAACAGGAAGCTGACGCCCACGGTCGCGAACGAGATGAGGATGCTGTTCGCCCCGAGCGGCGCGAAGAACAGCTGCCCGAACACCAGGCCTGCGGCCGAGGCGTAGATGAAGAAGTCGTACCACTCGACGGTGGTGCCGACGACGGTCGCGAAGACGACGCGGCGCCGGTCGGTCGTGCTGGCGATGGTGCCGGTCGGCGTCAGGCCGGGTGCCTGTGGCGATGTGCTCATGTGCTGACTCCTGTGTCGTGTTGCGTGACGTCCTCGTCGCCCGCCAGCCACTTTCGAAGCAGTGGTTGCCGGTGCGGGACCGATCATATACGATTTCGAATACGACGCAAGAGTGAGGGAGATCATGGACGAGACGCCGGATGCCGCAGCAGCGGCAGCGCACGACGCGACAGCGATCGACGGAGCCGATCCCCGGTTCGCCGCGCTCCCGTCCCGTCCCGGAAAGATCGTCGCGATCCACCTCAGCTACGCGTCCCGCGCAGACCAGCGCGGCCGGCGGCCCGAGCATCCGTCGTACTTCTTCAAGCCGTCGAGCTCGGTCGGCGTCTCGGGCGGCACCGTCGAGCGGCCCGCCGGCACCGAGCTCCTCGCTTTCGAGGGCGAGATCGCGCTGGTGATCGGCACCGCAGCCCGCCGCGTCGGCATCGACGCCGCGTGGGGCCACGTCGCGTGGGTGACCGCATCGAACGATCTCGGCCTGTACGACCTGCGTGCCAACGACAAGGGCTCGAACGTGCGGTCAAAGGGCGGCGACGGCTTCACGCCGATCGGCCCCGCCCTGATCGACGCGCGCACGGTCGACCCGGCAGCCCTCCGCGTTCGCACGTGGCTCAACGGCGAACTCGTGCAGCACGACACCACCGCCGGTCTGATCTTCCCGCTCGCCCAGCTCGTCGCCGACCTGTCGCAGCACTTCACCCTCGAGCCCGGCGACGTGATCCTCACCGGCACCCCGGCGGGATCGTCGGTGGCCGCGCCCGGTGACGTGGTCGAGGTCGAGGTCGACGTTCCGGGCGGCGCGTCGTCGGGTCGGCTCGTGACGACGGTGACCGCCGGGTCGGCGGGGTTCGATGCCGCCCTCGGCTCGCTCCCTGCCGTCGACGACACGCAGCGCGCCGAGGCATGGGGCTCCCGCGAGGCCGCCGGCCTGCCGGTGGCGCAGGCGCCGGACTCCTCCGCGGCGGGGCTGTCGCCCGAGCTGCGGGCCAAGCTCGTGGCGGTGCCGGTCGCAGCGCTCTCGGCGCAGCTGCGCAAGCGCGGCCTCGACAACGTGCACATCGACGGCGTGCGGCCGCTCGCCGTCGATGTCAAACTCGTGGGCACGGCCCGCACCCTGCGTTTCGTGCCGAACCGCGAAGACCTGTTCCGCAGCCACGGCGGCGGCTACAACGCGCAGAAGCGCGCCTTCGACGCCGTCGGCGCGGGCGAGGTCATCGTGATCGAGGCCCGCGGCGAGGCCGACTCCGGCACGCTCGGCGACATCCTCGCGATCCGGGCGAACGCCCGGGGCGCGGCCGGTGTCGTCACCGACGGAGGGGTGCGGGATGCCGCGGCAGTCGCCGCGGTCGGCATCCCGGTCTTCTCCGCCGGCTCCCACCCCGCGGTCCTCGGGCGCAAGCACGTGCCGTGGGACCACGACCTGACGATCGCGTGCGGCGGCGCGACGGTGCAGCCCGGCGACGTGATCGTCGGCGACGACGACGGAGTGATCGTCATCCCCCGCGCGATCGTCGACGAGGTCGTCGATGCGGCGCTCGCACAGGAGGACGAGGATGCCTGGATCGCGCAGCGCGTCGCGGAGGGACATCCGATCGAGGGGCTCTTCCCGATGAACGCCGACTGGCGCACCCGCTATGCCGCATCGTGGACGAGCGACGAGGAGGAGGCGCGATGAGCGACACCGCAGCGGCATCGCACACCGTGGATCTGCCGGGCACGACCGCACCGAGCATGAGCAAGTCGCAGCAGGCCTACCACTGGGTCAAGGAGCGCATCGCTGCGCAGGAGTTCAGCCCCGGATACCGGCTGGTGCTCGGCACGATCGCGACCGACCTCGACATGAGCGTCGTGCCGGTACGCGAGGCGATCCGCCAGCTCGAGGCGGAGGGCCTCGTGACCTTCGAGCGCAACGTCGGCGCGCGTGTCTCGATGGTCGACGACTCGCAGTACCGCTTCTCGATGCAGGCGCTGTCGATCCTCGAGGGCACGGCCACGGCGCTCGCCGCGCGCCGCCTCACCGCCGACGACGTCGCCGCGGCCCGCCGCATCAACGAGCTCATGATCGAGACGCTCGACCACTTCGATCCGAAGGCCTTCACGCGCCTCAACCAGGAGTTCCACTCGGCGCTCTACGGCAAGTGCGCGAACCCCCGCGTGCTCGAGCTCGTGGAGGGCGAGTGGGCGCGGCTCGGGCATCTGCGCGACTCCACGTTCAGCTTCGTCCCCGGTCGCGCCGCCGAGTCGGTGCGCGAGCACGAGAGCATCCTGCAGCTCATCGAGAATTCCGCCCCCCTCGGCGAGATCGAGAAGGCCGCCCGGCGACACCGCTCGGCCACGCTCGACGCCTACATGATCCACGAGCACCCCGACGAGACCCTCGGTCTCCCGGCGTTCTGACCCCTCCCCGAAGGAGACACCATGACCGACACCGTCGCCGGCACCGCGGCCCGCGAGCCTGCCGCCACCCCCGAGCCCTCCCGGGCCCCCGAGGCCGTCGCGGGGCGCCACGTCCCCGCCGATCTCCCCACTCGCATCCAGCACTACATCGACGGCGCGTTCGTCGATTCGCAGGACGGCGACACGTTCGACGTGCTCGACCCGGTCTCGAACGAGACCTACCTGCAGGCGGCCGCCGGGAAGACGGCCGACGTCGACCTCGCCGTCGCCGCAGCGCGGCGGGCGTTCGTCGACGGGCCGTGGCCGCGGATGCTCCCCCGCGAGCGTTCGCGCGTGCTCCACCGCATCGCCGACATCGTGGAGTCGCGCGATGCCCGGCTCGCGGAGCTCGAGTCGTTCGACTCGGGGCTGCCGATCACGCAGGCCCTCGGTCAGGCCCGGCGGGCGGCCGAGAACTTCCGGTTCTTCGCCGACCTGATCGTCGCCCAGGCCGACGACACGTACAAGGTGCCCGGGCGGCAGATCAACTACGTCAACCGCAAGCCGATCGGCGTCGCGGGGCTCATCACCCCGTGGAACACCCCCTTCATGCTCGAGTCGTGGAAGCTCGCGCCGGCGCTCGCCACCGGCAACACGGTGGTGCTGAAGCCGGCGGAGTTCACGCCGCTGTCGGCGTCGCTGTGGGCGGGCATCTTCGAAGAGGCCGGGCTGCCACAGGGCGTGTTCAACCTCGTCAACGGTCTCGGCGAAGACGCCGGCGACGCGCTGGTGAAGCATCCCGATGTGCCCCTGATCTCGTTCACCGGCGAGAGCTCCACCGGGCAGCTGATCTTCGGCAACGCCGCGCCCTTCCTCAAGGGGCTCTCGATGGAGCTCGGAGGCAAGAGCCCGGCGATCGTGTTCGCCGACGCCGACCTCGACGCCGCGATCGACGCCACGATCTTCGGAGTGTTCTCGCTCAACGGCGAGCGCTGCACCGCCGGCTCGCGCATCCTCGTCGAGCGCCCCGTGTACGACGAGTTCGTCGCGCGCTACGCCGCGCAGGCCGACAGGGTCGTGGTCGGGCATCCTCACGACCCCGCGACCGAGGTCGGCGCCCTCGTGCACCCGGAGCACTTCGCGAAGGTCATGTCGTACATCGAGATCGGCAAGGGCGAGGCGAGGCTCGTCGCGGGCGGATCGCGCCCCGACGGCTTCGAGACCGGCAACTTCGTCAGGCCCACGGTGTTCGCCGACGTCGCCCCCGACGCGCGGATCTTCCAGGAGGAGATCTTCGGACCCGTCGTGGCCATCACGCCGTTCGACACCGAGGAGGAGGCCCTCGCTCTCGCCAACGGTGTGAAGTACGGGCTCGCGGCGTACCTGTGGACGAACGACCTGAAGCGCGCCCACAACTTCTCGCAGGCGATCGAGGCGGGAATGGTGTGGCTCAACTCGAACAACGTGCGCGACCTCCGCACCCCGTTCGGCGGGGTGAAGGCGTCGGGCCTCGGCCACGAGGGCGGCTACCGGTCGATCGACTTCTACACCGACCAGCAGGCCGTGCACATCACCCTCGGTGCGGTGCACAACCCCACCTTCGGCAAGAACTGAACACGAGCGCGTTTCGTCTCGGTCGCGCTTCGCGCGGCCTCGCTCAACGGCCGGGAGCCCACCATCGGTCGTTGAGCGAGCGAAACGAGACGAAACGCCCCGACACCTCACCACCACGCAAGGACGCGACATGACCGACCGCAAAGACATGACCCGCACCTCCTCCGGCTTCTTCGTGAGCCAGGAGGCGCCGATCCACACCGACAACCCGGTTCCGACCCCGACGAACCCGGCGCCCGACATCCTCCGCTGCGCGTACATGGAGCTCGTCGTCACCGACCTCGCGGCATCCCGTGAGTTCTACGTCGACGTGCTCGGCCTGTACGTCACCGCAGAAGACGAGGATGCCGTCTACCTGCGCTCGACCGAGGAGTTCATCCACCACAACCTGGTGCTCCGCCGCGGCGACGTCGCAGCGGTCGCCGCGTTCTCGTACCGGGTGCGCACCCCGGAAGACCTCGACCGGGCCGAGGCGTTCTATCGCGAGCTGGGCTGCGAGGTGCGTCGCCACCCGGGCGGCTTCACGCAGGGCATCGGCGATTCGGTGCGCGTGATCGACCCGCTCGGGTTCCCGTACGAGTTCTTCCACGACGTGACCCACGTCGAGCGGCTGTCGTGGCGATACGACCTGCACACGCCGGGCGAGCTGGTGCGGCTCGACCACTTCAATCAGGTCACCCCCGACGTGCCGCGCGCTGTGGCCTTCATGCAGGATCTCGGGTTCCGCGTGACCGAAGACATCCAGGACGAAGAGGGCACGGTGTACGCCGCGTGGATGCGCCGGAAGCCCACCGTGCACGACACCGCCATGACCGGCGGTGACGGCCCGCGCATGCATCACGTCGCGTTCGCGACGCACGAGAAGCACAACATCCTCGCGATCTGCGACAAGCTCGGAGCGCTGCGCCGCTCCGACGCCATCGAGCGCGGCCCGGGGCGTCACGGCGTGAGCAACGCGTTCTACCTGTACCTGCGCGACCCCGACGGCCACCGCGTCGAGATCTACACGCAGGACTACTACACCGGCGACCCCGACAACCCGGTGGTCACGTGGGACGTGCACGACAACCAGCGCCGCGACTGGTGGGGCAACCCCGTCGTGCCGTCGTGGTACACCGAGGCATCGCTCGTGCTCGACCTCGACGGCAACCCGCAGCCGGTCGTCGCGCGCACCGATTCGACGGAGATGGCGGTCACGATCGGCGCCGACGGATTCTCGTACACGCGGCCGGGCGACGAGTCGATGCCCGAGTACAAGCAGGGCGAGTACAAGCTCGGCCACCAGCTGTGATCCGTTTCGTCTCGTCGCTCCGCTCCTCGCTCAACGACCGGGCATGCCGTCCCCGGTCGTGGAGCGAGCATGCCGTCCCCGGTCGTTGAGCGAGCATGCCGTCCCCGGTCGTGGAGCGACCGGGCATGCCGTCCCCGGTCGTGGAGCGAGCGGGGAGTCCCCGGTCGTTGAGCGAGCGGAGCGAGTCGAAACGCCCTGCCCGGGCGGGAATGTGAGGAGGAACGGATGCTGTCACCGGACGACATCGCCGCGATCGCGGCCGAGCTGGCGGAGGCGGATCGCACGCACGCCGTGATCCCGCGGATCACCGCGCGGTATCCGGGCGCGACGGTCGAGGATTCGTATGCGATCCAGGGCGTGTGGCGCGACCGGATGATCGCCTCGGGGCGGCGGCTGGTGGGCCGCAAGATCGGGCTCACCTCGAAGGCGATGCAGCAGGCGACGGGGATCACCGAACCGGACTACGGGGTGATGTTCGACGACACCGTCTACGAGAGCGGGGCGGACATCCCCGTCGACGGTTTCTCGAACGTGCGTGTCGAGGTCGAGCTCGCGTTCGTCCTCGCGAGCCCGCTCGAAGGTCCCGACTGCACCCTCGACGACGCCCTCGCCGCGATCGACTATGCGGTGCCGGCGCTCGAGATCCTGAACTCGCACATCGAACTCGAGGGGCGCACGATCGTCGACACCATCTCAGACAACGCCGCATACGGGGCGATGGTGCTCGGCGCCGAGCGCCGCCGCCCGGACGAGATCGATCTGCGGTGGGTGCCGGGGGTTCTGTCCCGGAACGGGGAGATCGAGGAGACCGGTGTCGCCGCCGGGGTGCTGGGGCATCCTGCCACCGGTGTCGCGTGGCTGGCGAACAAGGTCGCGCAGCACGGGGCCCGGTTGGAGGCGGGTGAGATCATCCTCGCCGGATCGTTCACCCGACCGGTGTGGATGCACCGGGGCGATACCGTGCACTGTGACTACGGACCGATGGGAGTGATCGAATGCCGCTTCATCTGAACCCGACGTTCCGGGACCGGCTGACCAAGGCCACCCGGCCGTCGGCGGGGATGTGGGTGTCGTCGGGGTCGCCGCTGGTCGCGGAGATCTGCGCCGGGTCGGGGCTGGACTGGCTGCTCATCGACATGGAGCACTCCCCCAACGGCCTCGAATCGGTGCTCGCCCAACTGCACGCCGTCGCCGCGTACCCGATCACCCCGGTGGTCCGGGTGCCCGCCGGAGACCCGGTCACCATCAAACAGGTCCTCGACCTCGGCGCGCAGAACATCCTCGTCCCCATGGTGAACACGCCCGCAGAGGCGGAAGCCGCCGTCGAAGCGGTCCGGTACCCGCCGCGGGGCCGCCGCGGCGTCGGGTCCGCGCTGGCCCGCTCCGCCCGCTGGAACCGGGTCGACCGCTACCTCGACCACGCCGACCAGTTCGTGTCGCTGTTCGTGCAGATCGAGACGACCGAGGCCGTCCGCAATGCAGCCGGGATCGCCTCGGTCGACGGCATCGACGGCGTCTTCGTCGGCCCCTCCGACCTCGCCGCGTCGATGGGCGTGCTCGGACAGCAGACCCACCCCGACGTGGTCGCCGCGGTGCACACCACCATCGACACCGTCCGCTCGACCGGCACACCCGTCGGGGTCAACGCGTTCGACCCCGCCACCGCGCAGGCCTACCTCGACGCCGGCGCATCCTTCATCCTCGTCGGCGCCGACGTCGCCCTCCTCGCCCGCGGCTCCGAGAGCCTCGCCGCTCACTGGATACCGGCATCCGACGCCGAAGTTCGCGACTCGTACTGAGCCGACGTCGCCGCGCGTATGCCACGCTGGGCACATGCAGAGAGACGTGTCGAGCCGCATCGTCCTGAACGTCACCGAGGAGGCCGACCTCGTCTTCGCCGTCGCGGTGGCCGGACACTACGCCCCAAACCACGAGCACTTCACCGCGACCATCGACGGCGCCGCCCTGCCGGTCGCCGAGCACGAGCTGTTCGACGCCCACGGCACGCGGCTGCACCGCCTCACCAGCCCGCCCGGCGAACTCGTCGTCGACTACGGCGCTCTGGTGCTCGGCGCGGGCGACACCGCGATCGCCCACGAGGCCGACCTGCTCACCTACGCCCGCCCGAGCCGCTACGCCGAATCCGACATGCTGCTGGCGACGGCAGCGGCGGAGTTCGGCGGCATCGACGATCCCCGCGAGCTGCTCACCGCGGTGTCGTCGTGGGTGGGAACGCGCCTCGTCTACGTGCCGGGGTCGTCGCTGCCGACCGACGGCGCGGTGCGCACCCTCCTCGCCCGCCAGGGCGTGTGCCGTGACTACGCCCACCTCTGCGTGGCGCTGCTGCGCAGCCGCGGGGTGCCGGCCCGCGTCGCCGCGGTCTACGCGCCGGGGCTCGCGCCGATGGACTTCCACGCCGTCGCCGAGGCGTGGGTCGACGACGCGTGGTGCGTGGTCGACGCGACGACGCTCGCCCCGCGATCGACGCTGGTGCGGATCGCGACAGGGCGCGATGCCGCCGACACGGCCTTCCTCACCGTCATGTCGGGCCGCACGACCCTCGTCGACCTCACGGTGACGGCGACCGTGGACTCCCTGCCCGCCGACGACCTCGAGCAGCGCGTCTCGATCGCCTGAGTGCGGCCGCCGATCGCTCGTCCGACGCCTGACGGCGCGGAGCCGAGCACTTCGGCGGCCGGGCGAAACGTGGCACAGTGATCCCATGAAGAAGTGGATCGTCCGGTTCGTCTCGCTGCTCGTCTTCAACGTCGTCGTGCTGCTGGTGATCGGCTGGCTGACGTCGGCGCGGGTCGGCTGGGCCGCCCTGTGGGCGGGCATCGTCATGACGGCACTCGTCATCTGGGTGAAGCCGCTCGTCGAGAAGTGGTTCGGCTCGTGGGCGGCGAAGTCGGCGGGCGAGCGCACCAAGGCGGGCGCCTGGCTGGTGGAGGCTCTTCTCGCCTTCGCGGTCGCGCTCCTCGTGTGGGTGGCCACCGTCGCGCTGTCGGGCGTGTCGATCGGCGGCGGCTTCTTCGGCAGCTTCTGGGGCTGGGTCGTGCCTCCGATCTTCCTGCTCATCGGCTGGGCGATCTACGCCGCGATCGACGACAGGGTCGAGGCCCACGCCGGTGCCGTCTACGACAGGGCGACCGGTCGCGCGGCGACCGCGTCGACGGATGCCGCACCCGCGGTGCCCTCGCCGGGTGCCGCCGCCGGCAAGCGCGAGCTGCAGGACGGCCTCACCGACGAGCAGCGCCGCATGCTCGACGAGCTCGGCCAAGGCTGAGCCCCACGCGGTCGGCGGCGTAACAATGCGACCATCGGCGCCCCCGCACCCGGCGCCCTCGTCATGATGGAACCACCCGGCGGCGACGACAGCACGAGACCGCCGGCGCACCCGACTCCTGGAGGCACCATGTCGCGTTCCCTTCGTTCCATCCGTCTCGCCGCCGCCGGCATCGCCGTCGCGGCGCTCGCGCTCACGGGGTGCGCCACGGGAGCCGCACCGTCGGGCAGCGAGACGCCCGACGCCGACGAGGGCTACCTCACGCCGGGCAAGCTCACGATCGCGACGGGCGAGACCGCGTACTACCCCTACGTCATCGACGACGACCCGGCCTCCGGCGAGGGCTTCGAAGCCGCCGTCGCCTACGCCGTGGCCGAGAAGCTCGGGTTCGACCACGACGACGTCGAGTGGGTGCGCACGAGCTTCGAGTCGGCGATCGCACCCGGCCCCAAGAGCTTCGACTTCAACATCCAGCAGTACACGATCACCGACGAGCGCGCGCAGGCGGTCGACTTCTCGTCGCCGTACTACCAGGCGAGCCAGGCGGTCGTCGCGGTCGAGGGCGGGGCCGCGGACGGCATCGACGACATCGCGGGTCTGAAGGACATCGTGCTGGGCGCGATGGCGGGCTCGACCAGCGCCACCACGATCGAAGAGGCCATCGCGCCGAACGTCGAGCCGCAGCTCTACAACTCGAACGAGGATGCCGTCGCGGCGCTCCAGGCGAATCAGATCGACGCCATCGTGCTCGACCTGCCGACCGCGTACTACGCGACCGGCGTGTACATCGAGGACTCGTTCATCGTCGGCGAGCTGCCGATCGCCGGCGTCCCCGACGAGTGGGGACTGCTCCTGGCCAAGGACTCGCCGCTGACCGAGCGCGTCACCGCCGCCGTCGACGAGCTCCGCGAGGACGGCACGCTCGCCGAGATCACCGATGAGTGGCTCGGCACGGGCCAGGGCGTCGCGCTGCTCGAGTGAGACCGCGCACCCGCCGCTCCGCTACTTTCGACTCGTGACCGATCCGTCGACCGCGCCCGCCGCGCGCGAGCCCAGCGCGCTGGAGCTCGGACGGCGCGCCTACCGCCGCCGCCGGTCGCAGCAGTCCGTGCTCGTCGCGATCGCCTCGTCGGTCACACTCGCGGTGATCGTGTGGGTCGGAGTCATCAACACGCCGGCGTGGGCGGTGGTGCAGCAGACGTTCTTCGATCCCGAGATCGCCCTGCAGGCACTCCCCCGGGTGTGGCAGGGGTTCCTGCTCAACCTGCAGGTGCTCGGGATGTCGGTGATCACCGTCGGCGTCGTCGCCGTGCTGCTCGCGGTGCTGCGCACCCTCCGCGGACCGGTGTTCTTCCCCGTGCGGTTCATCGTCGCGGCGTACACCGACATCTTCCGCGGGCTGCCGTTCATCATCGTGCTGTTCCTCTTCGGCTTCGGGCTGCCGACGCTGCTGAACACCCGCATCCCGCCGATCGTCCTCGGGACGCTCTGCGTCACGCTCACCTACTCCGCATACGTCGCCGAGGTGGTGCGCGCCGGCATCGAGGCGGTGCATCCGTCGCAGCGTCTGGCGGCGCGCGCGCTCGGGCTGGGCTACGTGCAGACGCTCCGCCGCGTCGTGCTGCCGCAGGCCTTCCGCAAGATGACGCCGCCGCTCATGAACGACTTCGTCTCGATGCAGAAGGATGTCGGGCTCATCTCGATCCTCGGTGCCGTCGACGCGGTGCGGGCGGCGCAGACCGTGACCGCGCAGACCTACAACTTCACCCCGTACGTCGTGGCGGGCATCCTTTTCATCCTGCTCGCGATCCCCACGATCCGCCTCACCGACTGGTACACCGCGCGGCTGCGCGAGCGAGAACAGGCGGGGTCGATCGTATGAGCACGCTGCTGCGGGCCGAAGGGATCCACAAGTCGTTCGGGGAGCGCGCCGTGCTGCGGGGCGTCGACGTCGACCTCGCCCGCCACCAGGTCGTCGCCCTCATCGGCGCGAGCGGATCGGGCAAGTCGACGCTGCTGCGCTGCCTCAACCTCCTCGAGCCGATCGACGACGGACAGATCTTCCTCGACGACGAAGACATCTCCGACCCGCGCGTCGACGCCAACCGCGTGCGCGCCCGGTTCGGCGCGGTGTTCCAGAGCTACAACCTGTTCCCGCATCTGTCGGTGCTCGACAACGTGACGCTGGCCTCCCGCGTGGTGCACCGGATGCCCCGCCGGGAGGCGGAGGCGCGCGCGTTCGACCTGCTCGAGCGCATCGGGCTCGCCGGCCTCGCCCGCCAGCATCCTGATCGACTGTCGGGCGGGCAGCAGCAGCGCGCGGCGATCGTCCGTGCGATCGCCACCGACCCCGAGGTGCTGCTCCTCGACGAGATCACCTCGGCGCTCGACCCCGAGCTCGTCGGCGAGGTGCTCGAACTCGTCCGCCGGCTCGCCGACGACGGCGCGACGATCCTCATGGCCACGCACGAGATGGCCTTCGCCCGCGACGTCGCCGACCGGGTCGTGTTCCTCGACGCAGGCACGATCGTCGAGCAGGGGCCGCCGGCCGAGGTGCTCGTCGCTCCGCGCGAGCCGCGCACGCGCGCGTTCCTCGCCCGGTTCACGGCGTAGCCCCGGGGCGCGGCGCACCCGGGCCCGGCGAACCGAGTGCACAGACGGCGAACGGGATGCCTCGAGCCGAGGCATCCCGTTCGATCGGCGAGGATCAGCGGGCGAGACGCTCCGCGGCTTCGACCACGTTCGTCATCAGGAGTGCGACCGTCATCGGGCCCACACCGCCGGGATTGGGCGACAGGAAGCCGGCGACTTCGGCGACATCGGGGTGCACGTCGCCGTAGATGGTGGACTTTCCCGTCTCGGGGTCGTCCTCCCGGGTCACTCCCACGTCGAGCACCGCTGCACCGGGCTTGACGTCGGCAGCCTGCACGATGTGCTTGACGCCGGCGGCGGCGACGATCACGTCGGCCTGACGCAGGTGCTGACCGAGGTCGACGGTGCCGGTGTGCGTGAGCGTCACCGTCGCGTTGAACTCGCGACGCGTCAGCAGCAGCCCGATCGAGCGCCCGATCGTCACGCCGCGCCCCACGACCACGACGTGCTTGCCTTTCAGGTCGTAGCCGTTGCGCACGAGCAGCTCGATCACGCCGCGCGGCGTGCACGGCAGCGGCGAGGTGATCGGCGTGTTCACGTTGAGCACCAGGCGCCCGAGGTTGGTCGGGTGGAGCCCATCGGCATCCTTCGCCGGATCGATCCGCTCGAGGATCGCATCGGTGTCGATGTGCTTCGGCAGCGGCAGCTGCACGATGTATCCGTGGCACGCCGGGTCGGCGTTGAGAGCATCGATGGCCGCCTCGACGTCGGCCTGGGTCGCATCGCCCGGCAGCTCGACCTGGATCGAGTTCATGCCGACGGCCTCGGACTGACGGTGCTTCATGCCCACGTACAGCTGCGACGCCGGGTCGGCGCCGACGAGCACGGTGGCGATGCCGGGCACGATGCCGCGGGCGCGCAGCGCCGCCACGCGCTCGGTGAGCTCGGCCTTGATGTCGGCGGCCGCGGCGCGGCCGTCGAGCTTCGCAGCGCTCATCACTGGGCGAGGCCCGGGTACAGCGGGAACGCCGCCGTGAGCGCGGCGACGCGGGTGCGGAGCGCGGCGACGTCGGCGCCGGGCTGCAGCGCGAGGGCGATCACGTCGGCGACCTCGGTGAACTCGGCGTCGCCGAAGCCGCGGGTCGCGAGCGCCGGCGTGCCGATGCGCAGACCCGACGTCACCATCGGCGGACGCGGGTCGTTGGGAACCGCGTTGCGGTTGACGGTGATGTGGATCTCGTGCAGCAGGTCTTCGGCCTGCTTGCCGTCGATCTGGGCGTCGCGCAGGTCGACGAGCACGAGGTGCACGTCGGTGCCGCCCGAGCGCACGGCGATGCCGGCGCCGGTGACGTCGGGCTGCGACAGGCGCTCGGCGATGATCGACGCGCCGCGGAGCACCCGGTCCTGACGCTCGGCGAACTCGGGGGTCGCGGCGAGCTTGAATGCGGTGGCCTTGGCGGCGATGACGTGCATCAGCGGGCCGCCCTGCTGGCCGGGGAAGACCGCGGAGTTGATCTTCTTCGCGATGTCGGCGTCGTTGGTGAGGATGAAGCCCGAACGGGGACCGCCGATGGTCTTGTGCACGGTCGACGAGACGACGTGCGCGTGCGGCACCGGGTTCGGGTGCTTGCCCGCGGCGACGAGTCCCGCGAAGTGCGCCATGTCGACCCACAGGAGGGCGCCCACCTCGTCGGCGATCGCACGGAACGCGGCGAAGTCGAGCTGACGGGGGTAGGCCGACCAGCCGGCGATGATCACCTTGGGCTGGTGCTCGATGGCGAGGCGGCGCACCTCGTCCATGTCGATGACGCTCGTCTCGGGGTTCACGCCGTACGCGACGATGTTGTAGAGGCGGCCCGAGAAGTTGATCTTCATGCCGTGCGTGAGGTGACCGCCCTGGTCGAGCGAGAGCCCGAGCAGGGTGTCGCCCGGGCGGGCGATGGCGTGGAGCACCGCGGCGTTGGCCGATGCGCCCGAGTGGGGCTGCACGTTCGCGAACTCCGACCCGAACAGCGCCTTCGCGCGCTCGATCGCGAGCTCCTCGGCGACGTCGACCTCTTCGCAGCCGCCGTAGTAGCGACGGCCCGGGTAGCCCTCGGCGTACTTGTTCGTGAGGACCGAGCCCTGCGACTGCAGCACCGAGACCGGCACGAAGTTCTCGGATGCGATCATCTCGAGGTAGCCGCGCTGGCGGTCGAGCTCGCGCTCGAGCACCTGGGCGATCTCGGGGTCGACCTCGGCGAGAGGGGCGTTGAAGTACTGATCGGTCATGGCGATCTCCTTGACGACGGCTTGATTCGGACGCCCGCTCGCGCGGGAGGAATGGAACATCGGCCCAGGCGTGCGGTCGAATGCCGTGTCGGTCGCTCCCCGGTGGTGGCCCACCTCAACGCCAGTCGCGACCCTCAGAGCATAACGGATGCCGCGCTCCGCTCGCCTCCGCGATCGCACCCGACTAGGCTGGCCTCACCCTTTTGTAAAGGCTCTTTACATGTTCGGTCGCCGACGACGAACGGCCCTCGCGCTCACGCTCGTGCTGTGCGCGCTGGCCGCGTGCACGCCGGCACCCCAGAATGGAGACACCGTGTCGCTTCCTGCCGTCGTCCCCGCCCCCGTCTCGATCGAGGCCGCCACGGGCGCGCCGTTCCCCCTGACCCCCGACACCGTGGTCTCGGGCGACGCGGATGCCGCCTCCGCGCTCCGGGCGCTGATCTCGGCGCGCACGGGGGCGAGCCGCGCGACGGGCTCGGGGACCGAAGGCACGGGCATCGAGCTGCGCATCGGCGGCGGCGGGTCGGCCGAGTCGTACACGATCGCGGTGAGCGAGGCATCCGTCGTCGTCACCGGCACCGACGCCCCCGGACTCTTCTACGGCGTGCAGACGCTGGGTCAGCTCATCACCCGCGCCGACGACGGATGGGCGATTCCGGCGGTCGCGATCGACGACGCCCCCCGCTTCGCCTACCGCGGCGTCATGCTCGATGTGGCCCGCCACTTCCACGATGTCGCCACGGTGAAGGCATACGTCGACCGTGCGGCCGGTCTCAAGTACAACGCGCTCCACCTGCACCTGACCGACGACCAGGGCTGGCGACTCGCCCTCGACTCGCGCCCCGAGCTCGTCGAGAAGGCTTCCGCGAGCGCGGTCGGCGGTGACCCGGGCGGGTTCTTCACGAAGGCCGACTACCGCGAGATCGTCGAGTACGCGGCGGCGCACCACATGATCGTCGTGCCCGAGATCGACGTGCCCGGCCACACCCACGCGGTCGGCCTCGCGTACCCCGAGCTCGTCGAGGAGCCGGTGATCACCGACCACATCCGCGAGATCGCCCGCGACTACGGCGGCGAGCTGCCCGTCAACGGCGTGCCGTACGACGGCATGGCCGTCGGCTTCTCCTCCCTGAAGATCGGCGAGGAGGCGACATACGACTTCCTCGCCGACGTGTTCGGCGAACTCGCCGCGATGACGCCGTCGCCCTACATCCACCTCGGCGGCGACGAGGCGCTCGGCACCCCCGCCGAGGACTTCGCGGTGTTCGTCGAACGCGCGAGCGCGATCGTCGCCGACCTCGGGAAGACTCCGATCGCGTGGCACGAGGCCGGCGCGGCAACCGGCATCGACGACTCCACCATCGGCCAGTTCTGGGGCTTCGTCACTCCGACCGACGGCATGGACGACAAGGCCCGAGCGTTTGTCGCCAACGGCGCACAGCTGATCCTGTCGCCCGCCGACGCGATCTACCTCGACATGAAGTACCCGACCGGCCCCGAGCAGGGGCTCACGTGGGCGAACGGCCCGACCAGCGTCGAGCGAGCCTACAGCTGGGAGCCGTCCGACGTGATCGCCGGAATCGACGACGACGACATCCTCGGCGTCGAGGCGCCGATGTGGAGCGAGACGATCCGCTCCCTCGACGACATCGACCTCATGGCGTTCCCGCGCATCGCCGCCGCCGCCGAAGCCGCCTGGTCGCCGTCGACACGTGACAGCGATCTGCGCACCTGGGAGTCCTTCCGTGCGCGCGTCGGCACGCTCGGACCGCTGTGGACGAGCCTGGGCATCGGGTTCCACCCGTCCGAAGAGATCGAGTGGGCCGCCGAGTGAGCATCCTCGTCCACTCGGTGCGCCTGGTCGGCGCCGAGCCCGGCGAAGACGTCTCCGGCGCCTGGATCCGCTTCGACGCGGGACGCGTGGCGGCCGTCGGTCACGGCGACGGGTGGACGGATGCCGACGAGGTGATCGACGGCACGGGCGCCGTGCTCACCCCCGGCTTCGTCGACATCCACGGCCACGGCGGCGCGGGGGCGAGCTACGATGCCGGCGCCGACGCGATCGGCACGGCTCGCGCGCTCCATCGCGCGCACGGCACGACCCGCGCGGTCATCTCCCTCGTCACGGCGTCGATCGACGATCTCGCCGCGCGCGCGGCGCTGGTCGCCGACCTCGCCGAGATCGACCCCGCGATTGTGGGCTCCCACCTCGAGGGCCCGTTCCTCGACCCGGGACACAAGGGCGCCCACACCGAGGCGCTGCTGCGCGCGCCCGACGCGGCATCCGTCGACCGCGTGCTCGAGGCTGCGCGCGGGACGCTCCGCCAGGTGACTCTGGCACCCGAGCTGCCCGGTGCGCTCGAGGCGATCGCGCGCTTCACGGCTGCCGGGGTCGCCGTCGCGGTCGGGCACACCGACGCCGATGCCGACACGGCGCGCCGCGCCTTCGACGCCGGTGCGACACTCCTCACCCACGCCTTCAACGCGATGCCCGGCATCCACCACCGCGCGCCAGGGCCGGTCGTCGCCGCCCTCCGCGACGACCGCGTCGTGCTCGAACTCGTGGCCGACGGCGTGCACGTCGACCTCGATCTCGTCGCGACGGTCTTCGCCGCGGCGCCCCACCGGGTCGCGCTCGTCACCGACGCGATGGCGGCGGCGGGCAACGGCGACGGATGCTACGACCTCGGCGGTCTCGCGGTCGATGTCGAGGGCGGCATCGCCCGACTGCACGACGGCGGCGCGATCGCCGGGTCGACGCTCACGCAGGATGCCGCGCTGCGCAACGTCGTGGGGGCCGGGGTGCCGCTGGCCGCGGCCGTCCGTGCGCTGACCGCGACGCCGGCCGATGCGATCGGACGCTCCGACCTCGGCCGGCTGCGCGTCGGCGGCCCCGCGGATGCGGTGCTGCTCGACGATTCACTCGACGTGGTGCGGGTCTGGACGCAGGGCGTCTCGACCGCTGCCTGAGCAACCCCCGGCCGGACGCCCACGTGGACGACGGTCGGTGGTCGGCCGCCGCATCCCCAGATACGACGGCCGCCCGACCCCCCGGAGCGACCGGGTGCTGCGACCCCTCCCCCGAGGTGTCGCAGACCCCACCTCAGCGCCCGTTCGCCCCCCGGCCGGGCCGCTTGCGGTGTCTCCTGACCATGAGACGGGGCACCTCCGGGTTCATTACGCGACTTTCCGAAAATCTTCTTTCCCGATGCCGACCGATGGTGTTTCTGGGCGTCACCCGCGAGAATGGGCGGGTCGCGTGATGAACCCGAACCATCCGCGTCTCATGGTCGAGGGTGTGCTGTGCCCCGCCATCGACCGCCTGGAGAACCTGTGACCGACCCTGCTGCCCCGCCGGAACGCGACCTCGCGGCGATCGGCGACGCCGACCTCGTGCTGCGCACCCGGTCGGGCGACACCGGCGCATTCGGCGAACTGTGGCGTCGTCATTATCGGTCGGGCATCGTCGTCGCACGCAGCGTCTCGCCGTCGGCCGACCCCGACGACCTCGTGCAAGAGGCGTACACGAAGATCTTCCAGTCGATCGCGCGCGGCGGCGGGCCGACCGGGTCGTTCCGCGCCTACCTGTTCACGAGCATCCGCAACACGGCAGCGGGCTGGGGGCGGGCGCGCAAGGAGACGGCGCTCGACACGCTCGACGCGGTCGAAGATCCGTCGACGAGCGATGCGGCAGCATCGGAGGCACTCGACCGCAGCCTGACCCACCGCGCGTTCCGCAGTCTCCCCTCGCGCTGGCAGGAGGTGCTGTGGTACTCCGAGATCGAGGGCATGAAGCCTGCCGAGATCGCGCCGCTCCTCGGCATGAAGGCGACCGCCGTCGCGCAGCTCACCTTCCGCGCACGCGCGGGGCTGCGCGAGGCGTGGATCCAGGCGCACCTGCAGTCGGTGGACGACGGCTCGGACTGCCAGTGGACGATCGAACGCCTCGGCGCCTACGCACGGAACAACACCGGGCCTCGTGACTCGGCGAAGATCGAGCATCACCTGCGCGAGTGCGCACGCTGCGCGATCGTGGCCGCGGAGGCGAAGGACGTCGGCAGCCGGCTCGCCCTGGTGCTGCTGCCCCTCACCGTCGGCGTCGCCGGCACAGCGGGCTACCTCGCCTCGTTGCAGGGGACCGCGCCCGTCATCGCACTCGCGGCCATGCCGTCGTCGGTCATGCCGGGCGTCGTCACCGTCGTCGGAGGCACCGCCGGCGGCACCTCCGCCGGCGGCGGTATCGGCGCCGGCTCGGGGGGCGTGGGCGCGGGGATCGGCGGCGCGGGCGCAGTGGGCGCGCCCGCCGCTGCCGGGGCGACCGGGATCTTCTCCGGCATCGGCGCGATGGTCGGCCTCGGCGTCACCGCGGCGGCGATCGTCGGCGTGGTGGCCGCGGGCGCGGTCCTGCTCCCACAGGCGGCCGACGAGCCGGTGTCGGCCGTGCAGGCGCAGACCGCCGACGACGCGCTCCCTCCCGTCGCCGTCGATGCGCCCGATGCCACGGAACTCCCCGAAGCCCCCGAACCGGCGGCACCCGGACCGATCGCTCCAGCGCCCCAGCCGGTCGCACCCGACCCCGCGAGTCCTCCGACGTCGATCGCACCACCGGCTGCCGCGCCCGTCGCGCGTTCGACGCCCGCCGTCGCGGAGCAGCCGACCGCTCCGACAGAACCCGGCGAGCCGGAAACGCCCGCGGTTCCCGTCGAGCCGACGCCGACAGAGCCGGCGGAACCGACCGAGCCGACCGAGCCGGCCGAACCCACCGAACCGACAGAACCGTCCGAGCCAGCCGAGCCGACCGAACCCACCGAGCCGACGGAACCCACAGAGCCCACCGAACCGACGCCGACGCCGACGCCGACGCCGACGGAACCGACCGAACCGACCGAACCGACCGAACCCACCGAACCCACCGACCCCACCGAACCGACGCTGCCGGCCGGCACCCCGACGATCACCGGAGCCGACACGTACGCGACTCCCGGCACCATCCAGCTGAACGTCGCCATCACCGTCGCGGGCGCACCCGGGGCCGGAGTTCAGTTCCTCGTCGACGGCCGCATCCGCACGGTGATCGTCGCCGACGACGACGGCAGCGCGACCTGGGTCTTCCGTCCGACGCTCGTGGACCTCCTCGTGGACAGGCTGATCGAGGTGCGCTACGTCGACGGCGACCGCACCGGCCCGACCGCCGGGATCGCGCTGTCCGACCTGCTCTGACCGCGGCGGCACACGGATGCGGCGAACCGCGGCCACGGCTCAGACGTAGACTGGAAGCCATGTCCGACGCATCCGGAGCCCGCTCCTCCGCCCCCGCCGAGCAGGCACCCGGAACCCGCCCGCCGCTGTCGGCGATCGACCTGCTGGCGTTCGTGTGCGAGCTGTTCGCCTTCGCGAGCCTCGCGATCTGGGGCTTCGCGATGTGGCCCTTCCCGTGGAACATCGTCGTCGGCATCGGCGCTCCGGTGCTCGCGATCCTGGTCTGGGCCCTGTTCGTCTCCCCGCGTGCCGTGCTCGCCGTGCATCCGTTCGTCCGCGCACTCGTCGAACTGCTCGTCTACGCCGCGGCGACCGCCGCGTGGTGGAGCATGGGCAACGTCTGGATCGGACTCGTCTTCGGCGTCATCGCCGTCACCATCGGCGCGATCGCCGGCCGGCGGCGGTTCGCGTGACCCCCGCGGTCGTCGAGCAGCTGCGTGCGGCTCTCGGCGATCGGGTCGACACCGACTCTGCGTCGCGGCAGCGCGCACGCGCCGACAAGTCCGGCCATGCCGCACCGGGCACCCCGCTCGCCGTCGTGCACGCCCGCTCGGTCGCAGACGTGCAGGCCACACTGCGGATCGCCTCCGCGACGGGCACGCCGGTGGTGACCCGCGGGGCCGGCACCGGGCTCGCGGGGGCGGCGAACGCCGGTGCGGGTGAGATCTCGCTGTCGCTGCGAGACATGGACAGCCTCCTCGAGGTGCGTCCCGCCGATCTGCTGGCGGTCGTCGAACCGGGCATCCTGAATGCGGACCTCAACACCGCGCTCGCGGAGCACGGCCTCTGGTGGGCGCCCGACCCCGCGAGCCGCGCGATCTCGACGGTCGGCGGCAATATCGCGACCGGCGCGGGCGGCCTCCTCTGCGCGAAGTACGGCGTCGTCCGCGACGCGGTGCTCGGCGTCGACGTGGTGCTCGCCGACGGGAGGCTCCTGCGGCTCGGCCACCGCACCGTCAAGGGCGTCACCGGGCTCGACCTCACCTCGCTGATGATCGGCTCCGAGGGCATCCTCGGCGTGATCGTCGGAGCGACGCTGAAGCTGCGGAGGCTGATGCCCGGCGCGGTGTGCGCGGTCGCCGCGACCTTCCCCGACGTGCGCACCGCTGCCGAGGCATCCGCCGCGATCACGGCATCGGGGGTGCAGCCGGCGATCATGGAGCTGATGGATGCCGCGTCGCTCGCCGCCGTCCACGCGCTGCTCGCCCTCGACGCGCCGACTCCCGGCGCCGCACAGCTGACCCTGCAGTGCGACGGGCCGGCCGCGGCTTCGGAGGCCGATGCCATCGCCGCCATCCTCCGCCAGGCCGGCGGCACCGTCGCCGTCACCAGCGATCCCGACGAGGGTGAGCGTCTGCTCGCCGTCCGCCGCGCGATGCATCCGGCGATGGAGACGCTCGGCACGACGCTCATCGAAGACGTGTCGGTGCCGCGCAGCGCCCTGCCGGAGATGTTCGACGAGATCGCCCGGATCGAGCGCGAGCGCGGCATCGTCATCCCCACCGTCGCCCACGCCGGCGACGGCAACCTGCACCCCAACTTCGTCTTCGACGCCGAACCCGACGCGTCCGGCGTCGTCGACGTTCCGGACATGATCTGGGAGGCCGCCGACGAGCTCTTCCGGGCGGCGCTGCGCCTCGGCGGAACGCTCACAGGCGAGCACGGTGTGGGGGTGCTCAAGCGGCGCTGGCTCGCGGACGAACTCGGCGACGACCAGTGGGAGCTGCAGCGGCGGATCGCGCGCGTCTTCGACCCGCAGGGCATCCTGAACCCGGGCAAGGTCTTCGCCGTCTGACGGCGTTCGCCGCGGTGCGGAACCCTCTCGGGGCGGCGGCTCAGTCCGCGGCCGACGCCACCGGATCGGGCGTCGTGGCGACGGCGGGATCGAGCCCTGCTCCGCGTACGCCCCAGACGACCTCCGCGACCCCGAACGCGGCGATCATCGCCGCCGCGACGACGCTGCCGCCGACCGCGGGGAGGAACACCCCGAACATCAGGAGCACGTTCGGCACGATGATCGCGGATGCCGCGGCGATGCCGAGTCCGGCAAGCGGTGCCCAGTTCCACGGACGAGGCAGCACGCGCGCGCGACCGATCGACACGGTCGCCACGATCGACAGCACGCTCATCGACAGGAAGAACAGGAGCTGCGGGCCCACCACTCCCGGGCCGGCACCGTAGCCCGACGGTGACGCCCACCACAGGGAGTACCAGACCCAGACGATGCCGAGGGCCACGAGCGACACCATGCCGACCCACCTGCGCGCGACGACGCTGTCGGCGGCGCGGAGCCCCACGGCGTGGAGCACGCACACCAGCAGTCCGACGCACGCCGCCGCCACCTCGACGGCGAGCGCGGCTCGCTCACCGTCCACTCCGCCGTTCGCTCTCAGTGACGGCGAGAGGCCGACCAGCACCCCCAGCACGACGAGCAGGGCCCCGCCGATGATCCACGTGGGCCGGTGGGAATGCGTCGATGGAGTCATCACACGCGAAGCATATGCGCGATCGGGCGTGCTCGACGGCCGCGGAACGCGGTGTCGCTCAGAGACCCTGCCAGTCCGGCTTGTTCGCGAACGTGTACCGGTAGTACTCGGCGTGAGCGAGACGCGAGGCCGCGGCCTCGTCGACCACGACCGTCACGTGCGGATGCAGCTGGATCGCGGAGCCCGGCAGCGACGCGGTGACGGGGCCTTCGACCGCGCTGGCGACCGCCGCCGCCTTGCCTTCGCCGAAGGCGAGGAGCACGAGGTGGCGCGCCTGCAGGATCGTGCCGAGGCCCTGGGTGATGCAGTGCATCGGAACGTCGTCGATCGAGTCGAAGAATCGGGCGTTGTCCTGACGCGTCTGCGCCGTCAGCGTCTTCACGCGGGTCTGCGAGGCGAACGACGACCCGGGCTCGTTGAAGCCGATGTGACCGTCGGTGCCGATGCCGAGGATCTGCAGGTCGACTCCCCCGGCTGCCTCGATCGCCGCCTCGTAGTCGTCGCCCGCGTGCTCGATGCCCTCGAGCGAGCCGTCGGGCACGCGGATGCGCGCCGGGTCGAGGCCGAGCGGCTCGACGACCTCGCGCGCGATCACCGATCGGTAGCTCTCGGGGTGCGCGGGGTCGATGCCGACGTACTCGTCGAGCGCGAAGCCCCGCACCTGCGACACGTCGACGTCGGCGAGACGAGACGGGAGCGCTTCGTACACCGGAAGCGGCGTCGAGCCGGTCGCGAGCCCCAGCACCGCCGTGGGGGTGCGGCGGATGAGCGCCGCGATCTCATCGGCGACGAGGATGCCCGCCGCCGCGGCATCCGGAACGATGACGATCTCAGCCATGGGTCACAGTCTCCCTGGTTTCGTACGTGGGCGCAGCGCCGATGAGGGCGGCGCCGAAGGCGGCGGCCGGTGAACCGGTCGGGAGCAGCTCGACGCGCTCCCTCAGCCGCAGCGACCGCATGAAGGGCGACGCCTCGGCGCTGGCGTCGAGTTCGGCGGCGATGTCGCCGAGCAGACGGTCGCCGAGCGCGGTGACTCCACCGCCGAGCACCACCAGATCGACGTCGGCGGTGAGCACGAGGATGCGCACTGCCGCAGCGGCGCCGACCGCGATGCCGGCGCGCAGATCCCGCGCGAGCGGGTCTCCCGCATCGGCCGCGTCGAAGACGTCGCGCACCGGGAGCGCCCCGAGGCGGCCCCAGCGCTCGGCGACCGAGCCGCCACCGGCGAGCGCCTCGATGCAGCCGCGCTGGCCGCAGCGGCAGACCGGCCCGTGCGGGTCGACGGAGATGTGCCCGACCTCCCCCGCCGTGCCGCGCGCTCCGCGCTGCACCACGCCGTCGGCGACGATGCCCGCCGCCACCCCGGTGCCGAGGTTGAGGTAGCCGACCGTGCCGGTGCCGCCGTGGAGGGCGTAGGCGCCGAGGGCTGCGGCTTTGACGTCGTTCTCGACCTGCACCGGCACGCCGAGCGCGGGGGTCAATGCGGCCGCGAGATCGAAGTCCTCGACGCCGAGGTTGACGGCGTGCGTGACCCGCGCGGTGCCCGGCACGATCTGCCCGGGGATGCCGATGCCCACCGACCGCATCGCTGCGAGATCGACGCCGGCGTCCGATCCGAGCGCGGCGATGGCATCCAGCACGGTCTGCGCGACGGCATCCGGTCCCCAGCCGGTGGGGAGCCGCACGCGACCGACGATCTCGCCCGCCTCGTCGACGGCGACCGCGTCGGTCTTGGTTCCTCCGACGTCGAGCCCGACCTTCATCGGCCGCCCTCCGATCGGAGGATGGCTGCGTTGCGCTTCGCCATCAGCCCTTGACCGCTCCCGAGACGAGGCCGCCGGTCATGCGGCCCTGCACGATGAGGAAGAAGATGATCACCGGGATCGAGATCATGGTCGAACCGGCCATCACCGCACCCCAGTTGACCGAGCCCGACGCCGACGACGACGTGAAGGCGTTCAGCCACGGCATGAGCGTGAGGTTGTACCCGCGCATGAGCAGCAGCGCCATCGTGAACTCGTTCCACGCCTGGATGAAGGCGAAGATGCCGGTCGACACGAGGCCGGGGGCCAGCAGCGGGAACGTCACCTTCCAGAACGCCTGCGACTTCGTGCATCCGTCGATCATCGCCGCCTCCTCGAGGTCTGCGGGCACCCCGGCGACGAACCCGCGCAGGGTCCAGATCGTGAAGGGGATGACCGAGGCGAGGTAGACGATGCCGAGGCCCAGCATGGTGTTGACGAGGCGCCAGTCGTCGAGCATCGAGTAGATCGTGAACATCATGGCTTCGCCGGGGATCATCTGCACCACGAGCACCGAGATGATGAACGCCTTGCGGCCCTTGAAGGCGAAGCGCGCGACGGCGATCGAGGCGAGGAAGGCGAAGAGCAGCGTCGCGACGAGCACGCCACCGGTGATCATCACGGTCGTGCCGAGCGCGTGGGTGAAGTCGGTCTGGCCGGGGGCGGCCTCGCGGTTCCATGCGGTGATGTAGTTGTTGAGCGTGAACTGCAGCGGGAGCAGATCGGGCTCGCGGCTGATGATCTGGTCGTTGCGGGTGAACGACAGGTTGATCATCCAGTAGACGGGGAAGATCGAGCACACGAACACGATCGCGGCCATGATGTTGAGGACCGTGCGCGTGACGACGCGGCGCGGCGAGGGGCGGCGCGCATCGATCGAGCCGCGCTTGGGCGTCTTGGCGCTGCCGATGTCGCCGATGACCTCGTCGACGCCGATCGTGGTCAGCTGGGTGCCTGCGGAGACCTGCGTGCTCACAGCTCCTCCTCCTTGAGCGTGGTGCGGACGTAGCCCCATGACAGAGCGAGCAGCAGGATGACCATGACGACACCGATGGCCGCCGTGGCGCCGAACTCGCCGACGCCCTGACGGAACAGATAGGTGCCGAGCACGTTCGTCTCCGACGCGAGGCCGCCGCGCTCCTGGAGCGAGTAGACCTGCGTGAAGATGCGGAGGTTCCAGATGATCTGCAGCACCAGGACGACGGTCAGGATGCTGCGCAGGTACGGGAACACGATCAGACGGAAGCGCTTGAAGCCGTTGGCTCCGTCGAGCGACGAGGCCTCGAGCACCTCGGCCGGAACCTGGCCGAGGCCGGCGTACGTGGTGAACGCCACGAACGGGATGCCCTGCCACACGATGATGATCGTCAGGACGAAGAAGAACGACAGCGGATTCTCGAGCCAGCCGTGGCCGGTCCAGTCGTCCGTGCCGGTGACCGTGTTGAGGAGGTGGTTCACGACGCCGTAGTTGGTGTCGAACATCCATCCCCACACGACAGTCGCGGTCAGGGGCGGCATCGCCCAGGCGAGGAGGAGGCCGACCGACACGATGATCCGCCAGGCGCGGCTCAGACGCGTCATCAGCACCGCGATGAGCACGCCGCCCAGGATGATGAGCACCGTCAGCACGACCATGAGCGTGAGGCTGCGCAGGAGCACCGCGGGGAAGTCCGACTTCGTGAACAGGTCGACGTAGTTGTCGAACCACACGAAGTTGGGTGCGGTGCCGAGCAGGTCGTTCTTCACCGTGAAGTCGGTGAACGACTGCCAGACCATCGTGACGGCCGGGTAGCCGACCATGACGCCGAGGATGATCAGCGATGGGGCGAGCAGGGTCCAGCCGTTGCGCGCATCGCGGCGGGCACGGACCTTTTCTCGCGAGACGGGCGCCGAGCTGCGGCGGCCTGTGCCGGTGCGGGGCTCCGGCGGCGCGGTGACGCTCATGTCGTCTCCTCTCTGGGGAATTCGGGAAGCACGAGACATCGCTTCGTGCGGGGAAGGACCAGACCGGTCTCCGGGTCGGAGTCAGGTGCGCTGCTGCGTCACCTGCATCCCACCGGGGGAACGGTCCCGGGGCAAGGGGCCCGGTGCTGTACCGGACCCCTTGCCGCTGGGATCAGTCGTTGAGGATCGCCTCGATGGCCTCGTCGAGCTCGGTCGCGATCGCCGCGACATCGCCGCCCTGCGCGATCTTCACGAGCGCGTCGGGGATGAGCTGAGCAGCCTCGACCTCGGACCACTTCGGGCTCGCCGGCGTGCCCTTCGAGTTTGCGAGGGCCTCACCCTGCGCCTTGGCCGACGCGGTGTCGGGCAGAGCCGACGCGGCCTCGACCAGGCCGGGAACCAGACCCTGAGCCGCGAGCAGCTCCTGGTACTCGGCCGAGAGCATGATCTTGAGGGCCGACTTGGCCTTCTCGGGAGCGTCGCTCTTGGTGGTGACGGCGATGTTCGAGCCACCGGCGAAGATCGGGGCGGTCGTGCCCTCCTCGAGGCCGGGCAGCGCGAAGGCGCTCAGGTCCTTGGCGTAGGTGTCGGGGCAGCCCTGCGAAACCTCTTCGCCGGCAGCCTCGTCACCCCACGGCCAGGCACCGGTCAGGTTGCCCTCAGCCCATGCGGGGCTCGAGAGGAAGCCGACCTCGCCCGCGCAGAACGCGATGTTGCCGAGACGCTCGTTGCCGTCGACCGGGGCGGCCGAGGCGTTGAGGTAGACGTCCTGCAGCATCTCGAGACCCGCGAGGCTCTCGTCGCTCGAGAACTGCGCGTCCCACGCGTCGCCGTCCTGGACGGCGATCTCGCCACCCTGCGCCCAGACGTAGGGAAGGGCGTTGTACCAGTCCTTGCCGGGCGCGAAGATGCCCGAGACCGTGTCGGTCTTGAGCTCCTTGCCCTGCGCGACGTACTCCTCGAGCGTCTTCGGCAGCTCGTCGCCGACGATCTGCGGGGTGTAGAAGACGATGCGGCCACCGGCGTAGTACGGCGCGGCGTACAGCTCGCCGTCGTAGGTGCCGGCGTCGACGAGACCGCCGACGAGCTCACCGAGGTCGCCCTCGATGTCGGCCAGCGAAGCGAACAGGCCGGCGTCGGCGAAGCCGAGCGCCTGGGTGTTGCCGACCTCGACCACGTCGGGCGCGTCGTTCGAGGCGAGAGCCGCGGTGTACGTGTTCGACACGTCGTCCCAGGTCTTCTCCTCGATGGCGAGGGTCCAGCCCTCGTTCTCCTCGGCGAACGTGTCGACGAGGTAGTCGCGCGCCGTCTGCGGCGTGTCGGTGCCGACCAGCCAGACGGTGAGCTCGCCAGTCGACGGCTCCTCGGGTGCGGCTCCGCTGCCGCCTGCGCAACCGGCGAGGACGACCGCCGAAGCGCCGACGAGCGCGAGGGCTCCGAGCTTCTTGTTCATGTTGCTTCCTTCTCTTGGTGTTTTCCAGGGGGCCGGGTGGCCCGTCCGGTGGGGGATGCGCCCTGCGGGCCCATCCGGGGGGGGTAGTGACGGGTGTCGGTGCTAAGACACCCCGAGCTGGCCTGAGAGGACCATGACGGCCGCGCCGCGCAGGACGATGTCCTGGCCTTGCGTCGTCATCCGCACCCGCACGCCGTCGTGGAACTGGGCGAGCGTGCGGGAGCGGAGTGTCTCGACGGTCTGCTCGATGAGCGGACCGTCGAGAAGTTCGGTGGGGCCGGAGAGGACGATCTCCGGCAGATCGAGGGCGCCGACGACGGGTGCGAGGGCGATGCCCAGCCGCTCCCCCGCGTCGCGCAGGATGCGCTCGTGCTCCTCGTCGGAGGCGCCGCCCAGGCGCGCGGTGAGCGACGGCGCCGACAGCCACGCCTCGAGGCATCCGACCTTGCCGCACACGCACAGCGGCCCGCCGTCGGTGCCGACCGTGACGTGGCCGATCTCGCCCGCGGCGAATCGTGCACCGCGCAGCGGCTGACCGCCGGCCAGCAGGCCCGATCCGACGCCGCGGCCGACCTTGACCAGCAGCACGTCGTCGGTGGCTGCACCGAACGTGTACTCGGCGAGGACCGCCGCGTTGGCGTCGTTGGCGACGAGCACGGGAAGCCCGAGGTCGCGGCGCAGTTCGCCCTCGAGGTCGAAGCCCGCCCAGCCGAGGTTCGGAGCGGTGAGGATGACGCCGCGGTCGTCGACCACGCCGGGGGTGCCGACGCCGATGCCGAGCACCGGGGCGTGGGAGTCCGCGACCAGGTCGCGAGCGAGGCCCACGACCGCCTCGACGAGGGCGTCTGCCGCGGGGACGGCGATCTCGCGTCGCACGACGATGTCGCCGTCGAGGGTGAGCACCGCGCCGATGATCGTGTCGCTGCCCGACAGGTCGAGCCCGACGATGCGGTGGCCATCGCGGTCGAGGTCGACGAGGATCGCCGGCTTTCCGGGGCCCGTCGACTCGCGGACGCCCTTCTCGGCGACGAAGCCGTCGGCGATGAGCTCTGCGACGAGGTCGGAGATGGTCACCCGGGTGAGGCCCGTCTCGCGCGAGAGGTCGGCGCGGCTCATCGCTCCCTGGTGGAAGAGGGTCTGCAGCACGAGCGACCGGTTGTGACCGCGGGCGTGCTCCGGGAGGACCTTCGCGCCCTGACGCAGCGCGCGGCCGGGGCCGAACGAGCGGCCGTTCGTGGGTGTGTGCGACGACTCGATCGTGGAGGAGCCGCGGTGCACGTCCGATGCAGACATGTTTGTTAGTAGACCTTACGAACAAACAAACCGCAACCCCTGGAACGCATTTTGAACAGCGCGTTTACAAAACCGTTACATGACCCGGATGCCGGTCGGTCACAGTCTCCTCCCCGCAGCCGCGCACCGGCTCGCCTACGCTTGCAGGATGACCACACTCCCCCTGCGCCGCGGTCTGGCTGCCGTCGCCGTCGCCCTCCTCGTCGGACTCGGCACCGCCGCCTGCACGGCCTCCCCCACTGCCGGCGAGTCCGCTGCCGACGTGCACGAGGACCAGCCGGGCGACGAGGGCCAGTCCACCGCCGACGCCTGCGCGCTCGTGCAGAGCACCGTCGAAGAGGCGACCGCCGAGTTCGAGAGCCTCGATCCGACCGACCCGGCTGCCATCGTCGACGCGATGAGCTCGGCCGCACAGGAGCTGACGCAGATCGCGAGCCAGGTCACCAACGACGAGGTGGCCGCCGTCCTCCCCGACCTGCAGACCATGTTCGTCGAGGTCGGCGACGTCATGCAGGCGATCGTCGACGGCGATGCCTCCAAGCTCACCGATCTGGCCGAGCTGGGAACCACCTTCCAAGAGACCGCGGAGCGGTTCGCCGAGGTCTGCACCTCCTGACCACGTCCATTACCATGGACGGAACGTCTACACATAACCGGGGGGTGACGACGTGACGGATCTGGCCACGAAGTCCGGCGCCGACGGATCGACCGACGGCGACGACATCGTCGACGCGGCGAGCACCGACGACACCGTCGCGATCGACTCGGGGTCGGGCGACTCCGCGGGAGCGACGTTCGCCTGGGCCCCGATGGAGCCGGAGCCGCCGAAGCGCCGCACCGGGATGTGGATCGGGATCGGCGCGGGCGTCGCGGCGATCGCCGTCGTCGCCTCATCGCTCGTACTCATCGCACCCGGCACCTCGGTCGCCGGGGTCCCCGTCGGATTCCTCACGCAGGGCGCCGCGGCTGCGGCGATCCAGGGGCACCTCGACGACACCGTCATCGTGCTCACCGGCGCGGGCGGCGACGCCCAGGTCACGGGCGCCGA
This sequence comes from Microbacterium terrae, assembly GCF_017831975.1. Classification (NCBI taxonomy): domain Bacteria; kingdom Bacillati; phylum Actinomycetota; class Actinomycetes; order Micrococcales; family Microbacteriaceae; genus Microbacterium; species Microbacterium terrae. Next base: position 2,293,654 of record NZ_JAFDSS010000001.1, read on the forward strand.
CCTCGGCGCTTCGGTCGACGCGGCGGGCCTCGCGGCCGACGCCTTCGCCGAGAACCCGATGTGGAACGTCACGACGTGGTTCGACGGCGCGGCCGATGCCGCGGTGCGCATCGACGCCGAAGCCGCGACCTCTGCGCTGCGCGCGGCAGCCCCCGAGCTCTACACCGACCCCGTCGACGCGACGCTCGCGTACAACACCGACACCGCGACGTACCTCTCGACCCCCGGCACCGACGGCGCCGGCATCGACGTCGACGCGGTGCGCGACGCGCTGCAGGCGGCGTTCGTCGCCGGGGAGTCCCGGGTCGAACTCGAGGCGCCCCTCGCGGCGATCACGCCGACGACTCCCACGTACGTGGCCGAGTCCACCGCAGACCAGCTGAACAGCATCCTCGACACGGCCGGCTTCTACGTCGGGGACGAGCGCACCGTCCCGGTCGACCGCGCCGAGGCGGCATCCTGGCTCACGGTCACGCCGACCGCAGAGGGAACGTTCGACATCGTCGCCGACGAGGACGCGATCCAGACGGCCGTCGACGGACTGGCGAAGGCCGTGGACCGCAAGGTCGTGAACGCCACCATCGTCACGAACTCGGCCGGCGACACGCTCCTCACCCAGACGGAGGGCGTCAGCGGCCGCACGCTCGATTCGACCGACGGCATCGCCGCGTCGTACGCCGAGCAGCTGAGCACCGGCAGCGGTGCCTACGAGCTGCCCGTCACCGAGGTCCCCTTCAAGACGACCGAGCTCGCGCGCGAGATCGAGGTCGACCTGGGCGACCAGCAGCTGTACGTCAAGGAGAACGGCAAGGTGATCGACAGCTGGGCGATCTCGAGCGGCCAGGCGGCCACTCCGACGATCCAGGGCCGCTTCACCGTGCAGTACCACATCCCGTCGCAGACGATGCGCGGCTCCAACTCGGACGGCTCGGCGTACGAGACGCCGAACGTGAAGTGGATCATGTACTTCTCGGGCGACTTCGCGCTGCACGGCGTCTACTGGCATTCGAACTGGGGCACCCAGATGAGCCACGGCTGCGTGGGCATGCCTGAGAACCGCGCGAAGCAGATCTACGACTGGGCCCCGAACGGCGTCGACATCTACGTCCACGCCTGACGCCTGTCCACGGCAGCGCGCGCCGCGCGACGCCGGCACGAACAGGAAGAGCGGATGCCCCCTCCACGGGGCATCCGCTCTTCTTCGTCAGGAGCGATCAGGCGATCGTGTCGATGATCTCGTTGAAGGTCTGCGACGGGCGCATCACCGCGTCGACCAGGCCGCCGTCGGGGCGGTAGTAGCCGCCGATCTCGACCGGGGCACCCTGCACCGCGACGAGTTCGTCGACGATCTGCTGCTCGCTGGCAGCGAGGGCCTCGGCGACCGGCGCGAATGCGGCGGCGAGCTCGGCGTCGACCGTCTGGGCTGCCAGCTCCTGCACCCAGTACAGGGCGAGGTAGAAGTGGCTGCCGCGGTTGTCGATGGTGCCGAGGGCACGGCCCGGCGACTTGTCGTTCTCGAGGAACGTTCCGGTCGCCGCATCGAGCGTGTCGGCGAGCACCTGCGCGCGCGAGTTCCCGGCGTAGACCGCGAGGTGCTCGAGCGAGGCCGCGAGCGCGAAGAACTCGCCCAGCGAGTCCCAGCGCAGGTAGTTCTCCTCCACCAGCTGCTGCACGTGCTTCGGGGCGGAGCCGCCGGCGCCGGTCTCGAACAGACCGCCACCCGCGAGGAGCGGGACGATCGAGAGCATCTTGGCGCTGGTGCCGACCTCGAGGATCGGGAACAGGTCGGTGAGGTAGTCGCGCAGCACGTTGCCCGTCACCGAGATGGTGTCGAGCCCCTGACGCATACGCGCCAGCGAGTAGCGCGTCGCCTCGGCCGGCGGGAGGATCGAGATCTGCACACCCGCCGTGTCGAGCGTCGCGAGGCCCTGGTGCACCTTGGCGATCAGCTGGGCGTCGTGGGCGCGGTTCAGGTCGAGCCAGAACACCGCGGGGGAACCGGTGGCACGCGCGCGTCCGACGGCGAGCTTCACCCAGTCCATGACCGCGATGTGCTTGGTCTGCGTCGCGCGCCAGATGTCGCCGGTGCCCACAGTGTGCTCGATGAGCACGGTGCCCTCGCTGTCGAGGATCTGCACCACGCCGGGCGCCGCGATCTCGAACGTCTTGTCGTGGCTGCCGTACTCCTCGGCCGCCTGCGCCATGAGGCCGACGTTGGGCACGGTGCCGATAGTCGCGGGGTCGAGGGGACCATTGGCGATCACGTCGTCGATGACAGCCTGGTAGACGCCGGCGTACGACGAGTCGGGGATCACCGCGAGGGTGTCGGCCTCGCCGCCGTCGACGCCCCAGAGCTTGCCGCCGTTGCGCACCAGCGCGGGCATGGATGCGTCGACGATCACGTCGGAGGGCACGTGGAGGTTCGTGACGCCCTTATCGGAGTTGACGTACGACAGGCGGGGGCCGGACGCGAGCGCCGACGCGAAGGCCGCGGCGATCTCATCGCCGCCGTCGAGGTCGCCGAGACCCGAGAGGATCGACCCGAGGCCGTTGTCGGGGGTGAGCCCCGCGGCCGCGAGCGTGTCACCGTACGTCGCGAAGACGTCGGAGAAGTACGCCTTCACCACGTGGCCGAAGATGATCGGGTCGCTGACCTTCATCATCGTCGCCTTGAGGTGCACCGAGTACAGCACGTCGTCGGCCTCGGCCGTGGCGATCGTCTCGGCGAGGAACACGTCGAGCGCGGCTGCCGAGAGGAAGGTCGCGTCGATGATCTCGCGCGGGAGCACCTTGAGGTTGTCCTTGAGCACGGTGACGGTGCCGTCTTCGGCGGTGTGACGGATACTGAGGACGTCGTCGTGCGCGGCGACCCAGGACTTCTCGTTGCTCTTGAAGTCGTCGTGCCCCATCGTGGCGACACGGGTCTTCGACCCCGACGCGAACGGCTTGTTGCGGTGCGGGTGCTTGCGGGCGTAGTTCTTCACCGACAGCGGGGCACGGCGGTCGCTGTTGCCCTCGCGCAGCACGGGGTTGACGGCCGATCCCTTGATGCGGTCGTAGCGCGCCCGCACGTCCTTGTCTTCGATCGTGTCGGCGTCGTCGGGGTAGTCGGGCACGTCGAAGCCCTGCGCCTGCAGCTCGGCGATGGCGGCCTTGAGCTGCGGGATCGACGCCGAGATGTTGGGGAGCTTGATGATGTTCGCCTCAGGCAGCGTGGCGAGACCGCCGAGCTCGGCGAGGGCGTCGCCGACCTGCTGCTCGGGCGTGAGCTTCTGCGGGAACGCGGCGAGGATGCGGCCGGCCAGCGAGATGTCGCGGGTCTCGACATCCACACCCGCCTGGCGGGTGACGGCCTGCACGATGGGAAGGAACGAGGCGGTCGCGAGCGCGGGGGCTTCGTCGGTGTAGGTGTAGATGATGGTGGAGTCGGTCACCGTGTTCGTCTTTCGTTCGAGCGGTCGGCTCAGCCTATCGCACCGGCTCTCGAGTTATCTCGACGTCAAGATAAATCCGGCCGGCGGTCGCGGCATCCCGGACGCTCCTCCCCCACTGGTCCGCACCGGGGGCCGATGACCTTGCGAGACACCTCACAGAATCCGCGCGTGACCGGTGGCGCCTATTGCGGTTAGCCTGGGCGCATGGGTGAACTGCGACTGGTCGAACTGTCCGCGACGACGATCGTCGCGGTCAACAACCTGTCCCTCAAGCCGGGCCAGGAGCAGTTCCTCGCACCGGTCAGCTACGGGATCGCGGCGACGGTGGCGAACCCGCAGACGTCGTGGCAGCGCGTGATCGTCGACGACCAGGAGGTCGTCGCATTCGTCAGCGCCAACTTCGACCCCGAAGACCCGCAGGAGCACTTCCGCTCCGTGCTGTGGCGCATCAACGTCGATGCCGACGACCAGGGGCGCGGCGTCGGCCGCTTCGCCGTCGAGAAGCTCATCGACGAAGCGCGCGAACGCGGCATGGACCGCGTCAACGTCATCTACGAGGCCGGCGACGGCGGACCCGAGGCCTTCTTCCAGCGGGTGGGGTTCACCCCGGTGGGCGAGACCGAGTACGGTGAGGTCATCGCCGAGATCCGTCTGTAGATCCCACCCGATCCACCGACGCGGACACCTGTGCGCTCCGCCCCTGCCGGGGTTCCGAGACCGGCGGCGGGGCCTCGACCACCCCTCCCCCATCGAGGCCTCGTCGCCCTCGTCTCCTGAGTCGCCCGGCATCGGGACGTCACGTCGCCGGGGCGACGGCGACCGCCCATTAGGGTGTTCCCGTGCCCCGTTTCGACCTGTCGCCCGCCGAACTCCAGACCTACCTGCCCGTGGTGCGCGAGCCCGACGACTTCGACGACTTCTGGGCGGCGACGATCGCGGGAGCGCGCGCGGACGATCGGCCGCTCGAGGTCTCGCGTGTGGAGTCGCCGCTGCGTCTGGTCGAGGTCTTCGACGTCACGTTCCCCGGGTTCGCCGGCGACCCGGTCAAGGCCTGGCTGATCGTGCCGGCGGGGACGACCGAGCCCCTTCCCGCGGTCGTCGAGTTCGTCGGATACGGCGGCGGTCGCGGCCTCCCGGCCGAGAAGCTCGGCTGGGCTGTGGCCGGGTACGCGCACTTCGTCATGGACACCCGCGGCCAGGGCTCGATGTGGGGTGCCGGTGGGGGGACACCCGACCCGCACGGCAGCGGGCCTGCGGCGACCGGCGTCATGACCCGCGGCATCGACGATCCCGAGGATTACTACTACCGGCGCGTCTTCACCGACGCCGTCCGCGCGGTGGACGCGGTGCGGTCGCTCCCGCAGGTCGACCCGTCGCGGGTCTCGGTGACGGGCGCGAGCCAGGGCGGCGGCATCGCGATCGCCGCCGCCGGGCTGTCGGAGGGACTCGTCGCCGTCATGCCCGACGTGCCCTTCCTGTGTCACTTCGAGCGCGCGATCGGCTTCACCGACACCGACCCCTACCAGGAGGTCGTGCGCTACCTGGCGGTGCACCGCGGCGCCGACGAGCGCGTGTTCGACACGCTGTCGTACTTCGACGGCGTGAACTTCGCCAAGCGCGCCGATGCGGCGGCGCTCTACTCCGCAGCCCTCATGGACACGATCTGCCCGCCGTCGACGGTGTTCGCCGCGTACAACCACCACCCCGCGCCCAAGCGCATCGAGGTCTACACGCACAACGGCCACGAGGGCGGCCAGGCCCACCAGTGGCAGGTGCAGGCGGCGTTCCTCGCCGACCGCGTCTGATCCGCCTCCCGCTCCCCGGCCTCCGTCCCCGCGCATCCGTCGCACGCCGCCACTTCGTCCGCGGGCACAAGTCGATTCGACGGAGACGAACCGGGCGCGGAGCGCGCCTCGGGTCAGACGAGCGACTCGCGCCAGGCTGCGTGCAGCTTGGCGAACCGGCCGTCGCCTCCGATGAGGCCCTCCGGGGTGTCGTCCTCGATGATCCGGCCGTGCTCCATCACGAGCACGCGGTCCGCGATCGCGACCGTCGACAGGCGGTGCGCGATGATGATCGCCGTGCGGTCGGCGAGCAGTGTCTGCAGCGCATCCTGGATCTGACGCTCGGACGGGATGTCGAGCGACGCCGTCGCCTCATCGAGGATGAGCACGGCGGGGTCGGCGAGGAACGCCCGGGCGAACGAGATCAGCTGACGCTGACCGGCGGAGACGCGTCCGCCGCGCTTGTTCACGTCGGTGGCGTAGCCGTCGGGCAGGCGCTCGATGAAGGCATCCGCCCCCACCGCGCGCGCGGCGGCGCGGATCTCGTCGAGCGTCGCATCGGGCTTGCCGAGGGCGATGTTGTCGGCGACCGTGCCGCTGAACAGGTACGCCTCCTGCGTCACCATCACGATCGCCCGGCGGAGGTCCTTCGGATGCAGCGACCGCAGGTCGACGCCGTCGAGGGTCACGCGGCCGCGCGTCGGGTCGTAGAACCGCGACACGAGCTTCGCCAGCGTCGACTTGCCCGCACCCGTCGTGCCGACGAGCGCGATCGTCTGACCGGCGGGGATGTCGAGCGAGAAGTCGGGCAGGATGACGCGGTCCTCGGAGTATCCGAACAGCACGTCGTCGAACTCGATGTGCCCCTTCGCCGTCCACAGGTCGACCGGCTTGGCCGGATCGGGAACGGTCGGCCGCTCCTCGAGCACGCCCGACACCTTCTCGAGCGCGGCCGTCGCGGACTGGTACGAGTTCAGGAAGAACGCGACCTCTTGCAGCGGCGAGAAGAAGTTGCGCACGTACAGCACCGCGGCGAGCAGCGTTCCGATGAGCAGGGAGCCCTCGACCACGCGGAACGCCCCCCAGAACAGCACCACCGCGACGCTCACCGACGCGATGGCCATGAGCCCCGGCTCGAAGGTTCCGAACAGCCGGATCGAGCGCATGTTCACATCGCGGTACTGCAGGGCGAGGTCGCCGAACTCGTCATCGTTGCGCGGCTCCTTGCGGAACGCCTTGACCGCGCGGATGCCGGTCATCGTCTCGACGAACTTCACGATCACCTTCGCGCTGACCACGCGCGACTCGCGGTACACACGCTGCGACCGGGTGTAGAACCAGCGCATCAGGAAGAACAGCGGGATGCCGGCGACCGCGAGGACGAGCCCCGACTGCGGGTCGATCAGCACGAGCGCGATGAGGGTGAACGTGCCGTACAGGATGCCCGAGACGAGCTCGTTCAGACCGCCGTCGAGGAGCTCGCGGATCGTGTCGAGGTCGCTCGTCTGACGCGAGATGATGCGGCCCGACGTGTACGACTCGTGGAACTCGAGGCTGAGCCGCTGCGTGTGCAGGAAGATCCGCTTGCGCAGGTCGAGCATGATCGCCTGCGTCAGCCGTGCCGCGACCACCACGTACCACGCGATGAGCGCGGCACCGGCGACTGCCGTGACGAGGTACACGGCGACGACGCCGATGGTCGGCAGCCAGTCCATCTGGTTCACGACCGCCGGTAGCGCCGTGTTGATGCCGTAGGCGATCAGCGCCGGCCCGGCGACGCGGAGTGCCGTCGAGACGACCAGGACGACGGCGGCGAGCGCGAGCTGCGCCTTCAGCGGCGAGACGAGCGAGCCGAGCAGGCGCAGCGACCGCGAGCGGATCGCCTTGCTCTCCTCGCGCGTGTAGTCGGAGCGGTCTTCACCGCTGGTTCCGGTGACCGTGGTGCTCACAGGTCCACCTCCCAGTTCTCGTCCTGCTCTCTGGCCCGCAGGCGTGCTTCCTCGACCTCGAGACTCGAGATCACGTGTCGGTAATGCTCGCTCTCGCGCAGCAGCTGCGAGTGCGTGCCCACGGCGGTGATGCGGCCCGCTTCGAGCAGCGCCACCCGGTCGGCGAGCGTGACGGTGGACGGCCGGTGGGCGACCACGAGCGCGGTCGTCTCGTGCAGCACCTCGCGCAGCGCGTCTTCGACGAGCGCCTCGGTGTCGACGTCGAGCGCCGACAGCGGGTCGTCGAGCACGAGCACCGCCGGGCGGGCTGCGACGGCGCGCGCGAGTGCGAGGCGCTGACGCTGGCCGCCGGAGAGCGAGAGTCCCTCTTCGCCGATGATCGTGTCGACGCCGTCGGGCAGATCGTTCACGAACCCGGCCTGGGCGACATCCAGCGCTTCGCGCATCACCGCTTCGGCCTCGGCGCTTCCGGGCTCGAGGTCCTCGCGGCCGAGCAGCACGTTGTCGCGCACCGACTGCGAGAAGAGCGTCGCATCCTCGAAGGCCATGCCGACGTGGTGGCGCAGCTCGGCGAGCGTGAGGTCGCGCACGTCGACGCCGTCGAGCGTCACGCGTCCGCCGGTCACGTCGTACAGGCGCGACGGAAGCGTCGTGAGCGTCGTCTTGCCCGACCCGGTGAGGCCGACGAGAGCCATCGTCTCGCCGGGCTCGAGCACGAGGTCGATCCCGTCGAGCAGGTCGCGCTCGTGGTCCGCGGCATCCTGGTAGCGGAAGTGCACGCCCTCGAACGCGAGCTCGCCGCGCGGCTTGGCGATCGAGCGCGGCTCGTCGGGGTCGACGATCGTGTTCTCCTCGTCGAACACCTCGAAGATGCGGTCGGTCGCCGTCCGCGCGTCGAGGAGGAACGAGAACAGGAAGCCGATCGACTCCATCGGCCAGCGCAGCACGGTGGCCATCGCGAAGAACGCGATGAGCTCCGACCCCTGCAGCTGCCCCAGAGCCGTGAGGTAGATGCCGGCACCGAGGCACAGCGCGAACGCGATGTCGGGCAGGAGCACCAGCCAGAACCAGATCCAGCCGACGGCACGTGCCTTGCTGAGCTCGGTCTCACGCAGCGTCTCGGCCTGGCGGGTGAACTTCTGCAGCGCGTGCTTCCCGCGGCCGAACGCCTTCAGCACACGGATGCCGTGGACGCTCTCCTCGACCGACGTCGCGAGGTCACCGGCCTGGTCCTGGCTCTGACGCGCGAGCGTGCCGTACGTCTTCTCGAAGCGGTACCCGGCGTACCAGAGGGGCGCCGAGGTGAGGAGGAAGATCGTGCCGAGCGCCCAGTGCCAGCGGAACAGCAGCGCGGAGCCGACGAGGATCGTGAGCACGTTGACGACGAGCAGCACGACGCCGAACGCCATCCAGCGGCGCAGCATGGAGATGTCCTGCATCATGCGGCTGAGCAGCTGCCCCGACTGCCAGCGGTCGTGGAAGGCCACGGGAAGGCGCTGCAGGCGCGAGTAGAAGGTCTGCCGGATGTCGTACTCCACCATGGTGGCGGGGCCGAGGACGAACCAGCGGCGGAGCCACACCATCATCGCCTCGGCGAGGCCGAGCGCGAGGATCGCTGCGGCGCCCCACGCGATCTGGGCGATGTCGCCCGAGGCGATCGGCCCGCGCACGACGACCTCGAGGATGAGCGGGATGGTGAGGGCGAGCAGGCTCGCGACGAGCGCGCTCGCAGCGCCGAGGATCAGGCGCGGCAGGACGGGCTTCGCGAACGGCAGCAGCCGCGCGAGCGCCCGGAGGGTGGACAGTTCGGACCGTGGCGACGATGTGGGTTCGTCGATGAGCTCAGTGGTGGTCATGATCCTTGTGGGGAGGGTGGAGCGGATGACCCCGTGGGGTCGAAAGGTGCGCAGGGCGCGGCGGAGGATCCCGAATGGGGAAACGCTCCGAAGTGCGGCAGTATGCCGGATCCGGTGTGAACCGTGACGAGGTGGGTGAGCGGTTACCCCTGGAAGCGAAGACGCTTCGGCCCGGCGATGCGGAGGACAGAAACGGTCTTCGCGGCGAGAGCGGCGTGGGACATGGCATCCTCCTGGAGATGGAATGGGGGCTGACGCGATCGCGCCAGCCCTCCAGCCTATACCTGAGAAATCCCTGAAAGCAACAAGCGCTTTCCCGAGCCCGTGCGTCAGCCCAGGAGCGCCGGCACCCCGGCCTCGCGGTCGAGGAGGCGTCGCTTGACGTCGAGCCCCCAGGCGAACCCGCCGAGCGCTCCCCCGGTGCGCAGCACGCGGTGGCAGGGCACGAACAGCGCCGGTGCGTTGCGCGCGCAGATCGACGCCGCGGCGCGCACCGCGCTCGGCGAGCCGAGTTCGGCCGCGAACTCCGCGTACGTGAGCGGCCGGCCTGGAGCGATGCGGCGGAGCGCCGCCCACCCCGCCTGCTGCATCGCGGTGCCGTGCTGGCTGACCGCCACGGAGTCGATCGCGGCGAGGTCGCCGTCGTAGTACGCCGCGACTGCTGCCGCGGCATCCGTCTCCCCGGTCCGCACCGCTGCGGGGCGATCGGCAGCACGCAGCCGGGTGAGGATGGCGTCGGCGTCGGCGGTCCAGCCCGACGCGAGCACGCGGTCGTCGGCGTCGACGAGCAGGGTGAAGGCGCCGTCGGGCGTGTCGAGGGTCTGGATGATGGCGGTCATGAGAGCCGGTCTCCTTCGGTGTGCGGGGATGTCCGCAGAACGGATGCCGCCCGCTTGGGCGGCACGCTGTGCCAGAGATGCGCGGTGAGATAGCTGCGCCAGGGTGCGGTGCGCTCCGCCCACGCGGCGAAGCCCTTCGGATCGGATGGGATGCCGAGCGCGGCCGCCCCGGCGCGGACCGCCACATCGCCCGGCAGGGTCACATCGGGATCGCCGAGCACCCGCATCCGCACATAGTCGGCCGTCCACGGACCGATCCCGGGCATCACGAGGAGCGCGGCGCGCTGCTCGGTGCCGTCGTCGCCCGCGGTGAGCACGAGGTCGCCGTCGGCGAGTGCGGCTGCCGCGCCGGTGATCGCGCGGATGCGGGCCGCAGGACCGCGGAGCGCCTCGTGGCCGCGCTCGGCGATCGCCGCCATCGTCGGGAACAGCCGCGTCGCGCCGTCGAACCCGTCGACGGGGTCGCCGAGCGCCTCGGCGAGGGCGGTGAGGGCGGTGCGCGCCGCGGCGACGGTGATCTGCTGACCGACCATCGCGCGGATGAGCATCTCGTGCGGGTCCGCAGCGCCGGGGACGCGGATGCCGGGGGTCGCCGCCACTGCGGCGGAGAGTTCGGAGTGCGCTGCGAGGGCCTCGTCGACGGCGACCGGGTCGGCGTCGAGGTCGAACAGCCGGCGGACCCGGGTGACGAGAGCCGAGAGGTCGCGCAGCTGCGTGAGCGCCGCGCGCATCCGCACCCGCCCCTGCTCGTCGAGGCGCACCTCGAACCACGCGGGTCCGCCCGGCATCCTGATCACGCGCGCGAACGACGTCGCCGTCGCCGTCTCGACGCCCGGGAGTGCCCGCGCCACCATCCACGCGAAGACGCCGTCCGCGTACAGCGGCCCGCGGTGCGGGAGCACCAGGTCGATCGTTCCCGGCGCCGCCGTCTGGCCGCGGTGACGCCGCGCACGCAGCTCGAGCGGCGGCATCCCGAACACTTCGCGGATCGTGTCGTTGAACTGACGGATGCTGGCGAACCCTGCCGAGAACGCAACATCGGCCGCCGGCATGTCGGTGCCGACGAGCAGCATGCGCGCCGTCTGCGCGCGGTGCGCGCGGCTGAGCGCCAGCGGCCCCGCACCGAGCTCGGCGGTGAGCAGCCGCGTGAGGTGCCGCGGCGAGTACCCGAGCCGGTGCGCGAGGCCCGGCACCCCCTCGCGCTCGACCACGCCCTCGGCGATGAGACGCATCGCCCGACCGGCGGTGTCGCCGCGCAGGTTCCACTGGGGCGAGCCGGGAGCGGCCTCCGGAAGGCAGCGCTTGCACGCGCGGTAGCCCGCCTCGTGCGCTGCCGCGCTCGTCGCGTAGAACGTGACGTTCGACTGCTTCGGAGTGCGCGCCGGGCAGCTCGGGCGGCAGTAGATGCCCGTCGATCGCACCGCGGTGACGAACTGCCCGTCGAAGCGGGCGTCGCGCGAATCGATCGCACGGTACCGCTCATCGAAGGTCATCGTCAGGCTCATGCCCCTAGCCTGACACGCTCCCCCGACAGCCGCTCGCGGAAATCGGACACGGCTGCGGAGTGCGATTCGGCGACCGGCCGCGCGACCTCGCCGATCGCAGGACATGCGAAGAGGGCGGGCGCGTCATCGCACCCACCCTCTGTCGACAGCCTGGACGCGGGTCAGCCGCCGGCGAGCTGCTGGTCGAGGTCCTGGATCGCGCGCATCATGCCCAGCAGCGACTCCGACATGTCGTTGATGCCGTCCACAGCACCCTTCAGACCCGTCGTGAGCTCGCCGTAGCCCTCACCGAACTTGCCCGACGCGTGCTGCGTCTTGAAGTCCTCACCCAGCAGCGTGTCCACCTGGCTCTTCAGCGTGTCCAACTGCCCCTGGATGTCATCACGAGCCTGCGACAGCGTCGACGCCACCTGCTCCATCTCCGCATACGAAGCACCGAAATCGGCCATCGTCAACTCCCTCACTCAAGTGAACCCCGAACCCGACCGGGCCCGCCACACCAACCTAACCGCACCCACCAACACCGGCCATGGGGACCATTCCCCATGTGGGGAGACCGGTCAGCGCGGCGTGAGGTCCTCTCGGGGCGCCATGGTGATCCCGAGGAGCCCGAGGCGCACCTCCTGAGCGCGCGCGACATCGCTCGCCGACACGAGTCCTCGCTCGGACAGCACGACCAGTGCTCCCTGCACGTCGGCGTAGATGCGGGCGCGCTCGGCCGGCGGCATCCCGTCGACGGCGCGCTCGAGCTGGGCGATGTTGCGCTTCCACCGATCGGTGCCGGTGTGCGCAGCCCCGCGGAAGAGCACGAAGTGGAGCACCCCGACGACGACGTCGGCGACGAACCCGGCGATGCCCCACGCGCCGTCGGCGACGCCCTGAGCGATGGCGGATGCCGCGAGCACGCTGCCGATGGCCGAGGGGATCAGGTGCAGCGCTCCCAGCATCCGGTGGATGCGGGGGTCGGTGCCGAGGGACTCCCGGAACTCGGTCACGATCCCGTTGCCGGCGATGATCGCGGCGATTCCCGCGAGGATGCCCGACACGCCGACCGAGGCCTGCGACACGCTGCCGAACGCCCACGGCAGGAGGAAGAGCAGCGCGACGACCGGCAGCGTGAAGCTGGCGATGTGGGAGAGGGTGAGCAGGCACCCCCACGCGGGTGCGACGTTCTTGGCGAGGTCCTTCCACGCTTCGGACGGCGCGAAGAACGCCAGGGCGCGCCGCACCTCGGGCACTCCGTGCAGCGCGCGCGCCTCGAGCTTCCACCAGTCCAGCGGCGTCCACGCGCGCGCCGATCGCGCATACGCGGTCGCGGGCGTGGCGGCGGTCGGGGTGTCGCTCACAGTCGCCACGACCCTTCGGCGCCTTCGGGCGGCGCGATCAGCGACCCGACGTCGAAGCGGGCCGACGCCGTCCACGGCGCGTCACCGAGACGGATGCTGTCGAGCAGCTCCTCCACCCGTGTTGCGGCGAAGGCGATGCCCGCGGCCTCCATCGGCCCGAGGACGGCGAAGAACGAGGCATCCGTCGTCTGGAACAGCCAGCGCACCGATCCCCGGCCGTCTTCGTCCATGACGGTGGAGGAGCATCCCTCTCCGAGGCCCGCCGTGGGGGCATGACGCACGCGCGGCGCGAGCACCGACGCAGGCCACAGATACCGGCGCTGCTCGTCGGCGTCGGGCTCCCACCCCGTCAGCGTGAGACGGATCGGGCCCCACGCACCGCTCGTCGGCTCGTACATGAGGAGGTTCGTGCTGGGATCATCGACCGCTGCCGCCTGCGCGCGGGCGAGAGCGCCCGCGAGCGCATCTGTCTGCGTCGGCGTGAACCCGTGGATTCCGGCCAGACGCGCCGCGGCGTCGTGCGCCCACGCGCCGACGTCACCGCTGCCCAGATCGGCGCCCGGGACCGGGATGACCGTGGCGTGGTCGTACTCGAAGTCGACGCGGGTCATCGCCCGGTCCACGCGAACGTCAGCATGTGGGAGTCCAGAAGCTCGAGCCACAGCGACATGTGATCGTCGGTGACGGGGTCGACGTCGGTCGGATGCACGAGGGTCGCCGTCAGCTGCAGCGCCTGGGTGCGCCGGGAGCCCGGAACCGGCGTGAGGTAGACCACGGTGAAGGCTCCCGCCGTCTCCCCCGACAGCTCGACCGTGCGCCGATCGGTCCAGCGCAGGAACTGCTTGCTGCCGTCGAGCGCCCGGGCTCCGCGGCGCTCGACCGCGTCAGCCACCATCGCGTCCAGCGACACGTCGCCGTCGCCGCGCGTGATCGTGCCGAGCACGGAGATCGGCACCGTCGACCAGCGGGGGGCGTCCTCGCCCGCCATGATCATGACGAAGGCGCCCTGCTTGCGCGCGGCTGCGAGCGTGCGGGTGACGTGCCCCTCGAGCACGGCGTACACCTCCGGGCGGTGCGCCTCGCGAAGCCGCACCTTCGCCCGGTCGAGGAGAGCACGCTCGGTCTCCCCCGACGTGTCGTACATCGTCCAGCCGGCGGGCAGGCTCAGGCGGAACTCGGGGATCCCCTGACGACCGCCGCCGAGCATTTCACGCAGAGAGGTCACCGGACCACCCTGCCACAGCCGACCGCGGTCACCACGTCGGGTAGACGATGCGGTCGAGCCCGGTGGCGAACTCGAACGTGCCCTGCACACCGCCCACCAGGGTGGCGATGTTGTTGTAGTGCGCACCGAGGCCGCTGAACGCGTACGTCACCTGCTCGCCGGTCGTTCCGAGGGCGCCGATGACCTCCCACATGAACGGGTCCTGCCCGGTGATGACGGTGCTCAGCACCTCGTCGAACGAGTTGACGACGTAGCCGGCCTCGGGCCCGAGCGACCGCATGTTGGAGACCCACTGGCCGGGGCTGCGGGAGCCCATGCTGAGACCCCAGCGGGCGAGGTCGTCGCCGAACGACAGACCGCCGCGGGGGAAGCCGGTCCAGGCCCGCATCCCCGCCTTGAACCCGCCGCTGGCGAACTCGCCGAAGGCGCCGAACGGGATCACGCCGAGCACCGCGAGCCCGACCTCCCACAGTTCGGCGTCACCGCGCGAATACTGCCACAGGGTTCCGGCCAGGGCGAGGACGCCCACGGCGAGCGCCAGGAGGCCGACGATGGGACCGCCGACGACCATCGCGAGCACCGCGAGCACGACGCCCGCGACCGCGAGCACATCGAGCGCGAAGTCGACGAAGCCGTCGAGGTTGTCGCGCCAGCCGTCCTTGATCGCGTTCGCATTCGACGACCGCATGCCGGCGACCGCCGCGTCGAACGCCGTCTCCCAGCGGTCGTACTGGTCGTCGAAGTCGTCTGCCGCACCCTTCCACAGCAGGTAGGCGTCGTTCTTGTCGCATTCGGCGGTCTCGACCGCGTCGGCGTGCCTGCGCTCGGCAGCGGTGCAGGCCTCGACGTCGTCGTCGGAATCTGCCGGGTAGGGCACCGGCCGCATCTGGGCGCTCTGCCACTCGCTCAGCTTCTGCTGGTACCGCAGCCAGTACGTGTCGGCATCGGACACCGACGTGTTCATGAGCGTGCGGATCGCGGCGAGCTCGACCCCGTACGCCCGCACGAACGGCCCGACCGCCTGGTACAGCTCAGCAGCCCGGCCGAGCTCGACGTTGACCTCGCCGCTCAGCTCGCGCAGCTTGTCGACGGCCTTGCCCTCCATGTCGGCGCCGTTGTCGACGAGCCTGGTGAGCAGCGACTCGGCCTCCGCCATCGCGGAGCCGATGTTGATGATCTGCTGCCCGCGATCGCGGACATCGCCGCCGTTGCCCTCGACGATCTCGACGCCGCGTCCCTTCGGAGACTGATGGGTCGCCATGGTCAGTCCACTTCCTGCATCTGCTGGGCCAGCTCGGCGGCCACCTGGGTGTCGAAATCGCCGAAGCCCTCGAGCACGGTCTTGGCCTGCTCGCTCACCGCTTTGAGTCCTTCGGTCAGCTTGTTGCGACGGTCGTCCCACCGCTTCTCGAAGTCGTCGGTCTTGTCACGGAGATCGCCGTGGCCGTAGGGCGTGCCGATGTCGTGACTGAGGTCGCTGCGCCGCTTCGACGCGGACTCGAACTCGGTCTGCGTCGCGAGCAGGTTGGTGTACAGCGCACCCAGCTCGTCGTACGAGATCTTCACCGACACGTGTCTTCACTCCCAGGGCCGTCTTGCAGGTGGAAAGAAGCATGGGGGCCGCCCGGCCCCCATGCTCGAGCGGAAACCGCGGGTCAGCCGCCGGCGAGCTGCTGGTCGAGGTCCTGGATCGCGCGCATCATGCCCAGCAGCGACTCCGACATGTCGTTGATGCCGTCCACAGCACCCTTCAGACCCGTCGTGAGCTCGCCGTAGCCCTCACCGAACTTGCCCGACGCGTGCTGCGTCTTGAAGTCCTCACCCAGCAGCGTGTCCACCTGGCTCTTCAGCGTGTCCAACTGCCCCTGGATGTCATCACGAGCCTGCGACAGCGTCGACGCCACCTGCTCCATCTCCGCATACGAAGCACCGAAATCGGCCATCGTCAACTCCCTCACTCAAGTGAACCCCGAACCCGACCGGGCCCGCCACACCAACCTAACCGCACCCACCAACACCGGCCATGGGGACCATTCCCCATGTGGACGACCACGGGCACGGCCCGCTCAGGAGAACCGGATCGACCGGAAGATCTGCTCGATCTCCGCGTCCACGGCCTCCAGCACGTACGGATCCTCCTCGATGAGATCGAGGAGGAAGACGTGACCGGCACGCACACCGAGGTATCGGGTCGCGGCGATGTCCCGACCCTCGTCGATCTCGGTGACGACCACAGCTGCCACCGCGGCGTCGAACGCCGTGCCGTCGATGAGTCGCCACGTCTGAACAGCGCCGCCCAACCCGGCCCGGATGAGCTGGAGCATGTCGTCGACCCCTGCGGCATCGGTGTCGGTGATGTAGAGGTGCGCCACGATGGACTCTCCGCCGACGTCCTCGGTGCGCCAGAACCGCTCCTGTGCGCCCGGGAGCGGGCTGGGCATCGACTGCAGCGTGATGGCTGTGTCGCGAAGGAGATCGCGTGCCTCGTCGCCGGTCGCCACACCGTGAAGCAGGCTCTCGGCGAGTTCGGTGCCCCATGCTCGGGCATCGGTGAACGCCCCCCACGGGAACTCGAGCGGGATCGGGAGCCAGGCGTCGCCGAGTTCGAGGGTGTAGTCCGGTGCTAGCGCCAACGGAACGTCTCCATGATCGTGTCGACAAGCTCGGCGGCGCCCTCGACGAGCTGATCGTCCGCATCGTCCGGGTGAGGTATCGACGCGACGAACACGAGCCCCCGACGGTCATCGCCGTCGGGGAGGACGAAACCGTACCCGAGCGTGCGGGTCGTGATGCCCGCCGTCTCACCGTCGCCGGCCCGCACCCGCTGCCAGCGCCGGATCGGTCCGATCGCGGTGTCGATCGTCTCGACCGGCACCCGTGCGAGCGGCCCGAGACTCTCCACGAAGGTCGTTCCGGCCGGCGCCATGTGCTGCGTGACCGCGATCGACACCGGCAGCTGTGCCAGTCCCTCCACATCGCGGTCCGCGAGATACACCGAATGCGTCCGGGTCTGCTCGAGCTGACGCCACTGCGCGTTCGCCAGCATCCTCAGCCGGATGTCGAGCTCAGGGTTTCCGATCTGCTTCATGCGCGCCGACAGCTTGGCCATGAACTGCGCCCGGCCGTCCGGGTCGACGCGGTACTGCGACCAGCCCGGCGGAAGAAGGATGCGGAATCCGGTCAGCCCGCTCACACGGCTCGTCCGGATCCGTCGCTCGTGCGGGCACGCACCAGCTGCGTGCCGACGACGAGGATCAGGAGTGATGCGGCGCTGATCACCGCAGCGACCCACTGCCCGCCCCAGACCGCATCGCCCATACGGCGGCCCGCGTCAGGGGTCAGCAGAGCGAAACCCAGCGAGGCGATGATCGCCGCGACCGTCGGACCGATGAGTCCGCGCAGCCCGAGGATGTCATCGGCTCTCGCCGAAGCGACGACCACGACGACGAGCACGACGGAGACGATCGCGGCCCCGACGAGGACCCACGTCGGCACGACGAACAGCGGGTAGGGGATCACCACGCCCCAGATCGCCTCGGTCGTCTCGCTCACCTGCCCGCCGGAGAGGATGAGCGAGCCGACGAGATACACGACGAGGGCGGCTGCAGGTGCGACCGTGACGACGGCGTACGCGACGCTCGCGATCCGGTGGACGGGTGAAGTCGAAAGGCGCGGTCCCACGGTGTCAGCCTACGCGGACGTCTCGAAGGCCGGGGATCTGCGGTTGCATGTTCGCGAGACCGAGAAGATCGACGGTGCTGAACCCGCCCCAGGTGATCACGTTGGCCGCCTGCCGGATGCCCCCGGGAAGCGCGGCCGTCGTCGAGGAGATGAACTGCTGCACGCCGGGATTGGTCGCCCACGGTGTTCCCCGCATCGTGTTCAGGAAGGTCGAGATCTGCGAGGTCTCGGCGCCGCCCATGCGAATGGCGGCGAACGGGTTGGTGAACATCCCCGGCTTCGGCAGCGCGAGCCACGACCGCACCGGGGCGAACAGCGACCGGACGGGGCTGACCCAGGTCGTCGGCCGGAGGAGTGAGACCCGCGGAAGCCCGGCCCGGATCGCGGCCGTGACGACGCCCCGCCCTCCCTGAACCACGGTCGCGAGGGTCGGCACGCCGCGTGCGAGCAGCTTCCCGACGCCGAACGGCAGCAGGCCGACGGCACTCCACGCGACATCGCTGAGACTCGCCCGGCCGTACGCGAACTTCAACGTCGTGAGAAGGAACGACGCTGCTGCGAGCGCGAAGATGATGCCCGCGAGCAGCCCCGTCAGCGGTGCTCCGATGACGAGGGCGATGACACTGAGGACCACGAGGACGATGGCGATGACCTGAAGCACGTCATCCACGAACTCCCAGAATCCGTCGTTGTTCCCCGCCGTCTCGATGGCGGACTCGATGCCATCGACGGCGTCGTCGTACGCCTCCGACCAGGTCTCGAAGACGCCGTCGAAGGCTTGCCACATCGTCGTGCGGTCGTTCGTGGCCGTCTGCAGAGACGTCGCCGCGTCCTCGGCGGCAGAGTCCGCTCGCGTCGCGGCGCGCGCATCGGCGTCGTCGTCGGAGCCCTGCGCACGCATTCCCGCGAGCAAGCTCAGATGGTCGGCCTCCGCCTTGTCCGCGAGGGCGGTCTGATAGGAGTTCTCGGCCCGTTCGACGTCGTCGATGTTCGCCCGCAACCACGTCTGCGCGACATCGAGAGCCTCGCCGTACGTCGCCAGGGCGGTGCCGGTGCCGCGGTACCGCACAGCGGCATCCGCGAGATCGGCGTACGTCTCGTTCGCCATCTCGGCGAGCTTGTCGGTTCCCTTGCTCTTGTGGATCGACGAACTGCCGATGTTCTTCAGATGCGTGGCCGTCGTCTCCATCCTGGTCGCCAGCGCTTTCAGTGCGGTGGCGCGGGTCACGATGTCGGCTGCGGTCCCGTCGAGCTGGCGCAGCTCGACTCCGGTATTCGGAGAGCGCATCAGCTCACCGCCGGCGTCTGGACGGTCTCGGTCGTGGTGGAGCCCTCGAGCTCAGCAGCGGTCCCGGAGTCCCACTCGGACCAGCCGTCGATGATCGACGAAAGCTGCTCCTGGATGTTCGTGAGGTTCTCGCTCAGCTTCCCGCGCTTGTCACGCCAGTCCACCTCGAAGTCGATCACCTTGTCGAGCAGCGCGCTGCGGCCGTCGGGGCGCCCGATGGCGTCCTCGAGCCTGTCGTTGCGGCTCGCGGCGCCTTCGAATTCGGAGATGGATGCCACGAGCCCGGTGCGCGCTTCCCTCAGCTGTTCGAGGTCGAGCATGATGTCCATCGGGTTCCTCCGGTCGCGGGGCAGCGCGGGCGCGCGGCGTTCGCAGCGGCTGCGCCGAACGACAGCGGGCTCGCCGAACCAACCTAACCGCCGGCCGAGATCCTGGTCGATGGGGACCATTCCCCATCGACCGCGCCGATGCGCGCCGATGCGCCTCTCACGCGCCGGAGATTCCCTGCGGCACCGGCAGCGACGCCATCTCCACGAGCGGCACCTGAACGGTCACAGCGCGACCCGCCTGCACGAAGATGCCGCGTCCCTCGGGGAAGTCCGACCTCTTCACCTTCGGGAACGGCACCTTGAAGATCGCGTCGCCGTCGAAGGCGTCGGCACGCAGCACGATGCCCTTGCGCCCGCCCTTGAAGTCGCCGATGAGGCCGAAGCCGCTCGTGACCTGGTTGACGTCGGCGTCGCCGATGAGGAAGTGGTCGCTGCGGTTGATCGCCTGGAACAGCGCCTTCAGCGGTCGCTCCGCGGCCGAGTCGGCGAACTGCGGCACGTCTTCGATCACGACCATGAGCCGCATCCCGACCGTCTCATCCGCGACCAGCTCGGCGAGCTCGGTGGCGAGCTCCTTCGCATCGTCGGGCGTCGTCGCGCTGCGCATCCACGGAGCGAAGTCGCGCAGCTGGGAGCGGCGACCGCCGAAGTGGAACAGCTTCACCTCGGGATCGAGGCGCGTCATCGCGGTGATGAGCGCCTTCATCGCGTTGGTCTTCCCCGACAGCGGCGGACCGGCCACCACGAACGACCCGACCGGGTCGAACTCGCGCGGAGCGAGGGTGTCTTCGGCCACACCGAGCACGGGGAACTCGCCGATGCGGTCGGGAAGGTCGGTCAGTGCCAGGCGCGTCGGCAGCGAACCGATCTCGGCGACCTCGCGAGCTCCGCCGGCACGCAGCTCGTCGGCCAGCTGCTCCATGAGCTTCGTCTGCTCGGCGACGTTCGACGTTCCGCCGAGCACGGCGATCTGCGCCTCGAAGCCGTCGACGATCGCGCGTCCCGGTGCGGAGCGCTCGTCGAGCACGTCCTTCGGCGCGTTGAGCAGCGCGTAGGCGTTCTCGTCCGACAGACGCAGCACGACACGGCGCGAGACGTTGGAGCTCACCGCTGTCGGAACCGAGCCCGATCTGTCCGCCGTGGCGACCACGTGCACGCCGAGCGGGCGGCCCTCGCCGAGGACGCGCATGAAGGCCTGATAGAACGGCATCCTCGCGGTCGTGGACTCCCACTCGGACCGGAACTGGGGCAGACCGTCGAGGAGCAGGATGATGCGCGGCTCGTCGCGCCCCGACAGTTCGCGGTACTCCGAGATGCTCGACGCGTTGGCCGCACTGAAGCGCTTGCCGCGGTCGTCGAGGATGCGCCCGAGCGATCGCATGATGCGCTGGACGCGCTCGGCGTCGTCGCCGGGGATGATCGAGCCGACGTGGGGCAGGAGCTCGAGGCTCTTGAGCGATCCCGAGCCGAAGTCGAGGCCGTAGACCTCGACGTTCTCGGATCGCCGTCCGAGCGCCGACGAGATCGCGATGGTGCGCAGCACGGTCGACTTGCCCGAGCCGCTCGTGCCGTAGACGAGCATCGAGCCGTCGCGGTCGGGGTCGAAGTAGACCGCCTCCTGCAGCTGTCGCTCGGGGATGTCGGCCTTGCCGAGGAGGATGTTCCCTGCGCGGCCGGCGCGCAGCGACCGGAGGTCGACGGTCTGCTCGAGGTCGTCGAGCCACGGACGACGCGGAGCCGGGATGCGGGCCGCCGCCGCGGCGGCGACGAGCGTCGCGACGATCCGCTTCTGGTCGTTGGGGCCGGGGTCGATCTGGTGGTCCTCGGCGTCGGGCGCGTCGGGCAGCTCCCAGTTCTGCACCGAGCCGAACCGCAGCTCGGCCACCGACACGTCGGCGACCACGACGTCGTCGGTGCTCCAGCCGCCCGCGTAGGCCGACTGGAACGACACGAGCCTGCCGGGACCGGTCTTCGCGATGCCGCGACCCGGGATGCTCGGATCGAAGCGCGCGGCCACCGGGTCGTCGACGACATCCTTCGAGTCAGACTCGTCGGCCATGCGCAGCGCGACGCGCAGATTGGTGTTGGCGCGCAGGTTGTCCTTGATGACGCCCGCGGGCCGCTGCGTCGCCATGATCAGGTGGATGCCGAGCGACCGGCCGCGCTGGGCGATGTCGACGACGCCGTCGACGAACTCGGGCACCTCGCCCGCGAGCGCGGCGAACTCGTCGATGACGAGAACGAGGGCAGGCGGCGTGTCGGGGTCGCGACGCTTCTCGAGCTCGAGGAGGTCCTTCGCCTTCTTGCGGTTGAAGAGGTGCTCGCGGTGGTGCAGCTCGGCGCGCAGGCTCGTGAGCGCGCGGCGTACGAGGTGAGGGCTCAGGTCGGTGACGAGACCCACGGTGTGCGGCAGCTCGACGCAGTCGGCGAACGCCGACCCGCCCTTGTAGTCGACGAAGAGGAAGGTGACCCGGTCGGGGCTGTGCGCAGCCGCCATACCGAGCACCCAGGCCTGCAGGAACTCCGACTTGCCGGCACCGGTGGTGCCGCCCACGAGGGCGTGCGGACCCTGCGTGCGCAGGTCGAGGGTCATCGCGTCGGTCGCACCCTGACCGACGATGGCGCGCAGCGTGCCCGCCTTCTTCAGGCGCGGCAGCTGCGCACCCGAGCGGTCGATGATCGTGTTGTTCTCACGCCACCGGTCGACCGCGAAGGATGCGTCGTCGCCGAGCTCCGAGCCCACGAGCGAGAGGAACATGACCGAGTTCGGGATGTCGGAAGAGTCCTCGATCACCGTGCTCGAGTCGACGACGGGGGCGAGGCGCTTGGCGAGCATGGTCATCAGCTCGTTGGAGACGCCCTCGACCGCGGTCGCGGGGTAGTCGACGCCGCTGCGCACGGTGCCCGACCGCGCGGCCTCGAGTCCGTTGGTGACGTCGAGGAAAGTGCGGCAGACCGCGGGGAGCGCATCGACCACCGGCGCGACGAACAGTCCGTACACCCCGACGTCGGCGCCGCGCTCGAGCACCTGCGTGAGGCGTGCACGGTCGACCGGCGCATCCGTCGTGACGATGACGAGCACCGCTGTCTGCCCCGGGAACGTGGCCTCCTCGGCGGCGCGACGCACGTCGGTGCCGTACCGCATCGGATCCCAGTCGTCGTCGAACGGGAGGCGCGGCGACGCCGCGGCCTTCGACCGCCTCATCACCAGCTCCTCGAGGCCCGACAGGAGGGCGGCGCCGGTCGACGCGGAGTCCGACAGCGGCATGTCGCGGAACGGGCTGCGCTCGCTCGAGGTGTGCGGAAGCCATTTCAGCCACTCGAGCTGCGTCGCCCAGCCGGGCTCGGTGAGGGCGACGGCGACGAGCTCGTTCGGGGAGTGCAGGCCGAACAGCTGCACGCAGAGCCCGCGCAGGGCGTCTGCGGCGACGCGCGGCGGGCCGGCGACGCCGATGACGCCGACGCTCTGCAGGGACTCGAGCACCGGGACGCCGTCGATCGTGCGGTACCGCTCGCGCAGGCGGTCGACCCGGTCGACGTACTCCTGCAGGGCGTCGGGGTTCTCGGCGTCCTTGATCGTGGTGCGCGACGGCGCGTCGGAGGTGCCGAGCCGCACCGAGAGGAAGTTCCAGTGCTCGGGCCTGCGCGTCCAGAGCATCGGCCCCAGCCGCATCGCCTCGTCGAAGACGACGGCCACCGGCGGCGCCTCCTGGTTGCGGATGTCGCGCTCGCGCGGACGCTCGCGATACATCCTCTCCTCGAGCTCCTCGAACGTGCGCTCGAAGACCTCGGCCTCCTTCTTCAGCCGCTGGCCGACCTGGGTCTTCTGCGAGACGAAATTGCCGAGCAGCATGAGCGGCGAGAGGAGCACCACGAGGAGCGACCGCGGGTTGCCGGTCATCGCGTAGATCGACATGCCGAGGATGAGCGGGGCGACGAGCATGGGCCACGGGAACAGGCGCGAGACCGGGTCCTTGGGCATGCGCGGCTCCGAGAGCTCCTCGCCGACGTAGCGCGGCTCGACGCGGGGGCTGCGGTTGAACAGCAGCGTGCCGCCGCGCTCGAGCACGGGGTCCTGCTCCACCGGCGCGTAGTCCTGCACCATCCGCACGACGAGTTCGGTGTCGCCGAGCACGAAGCGCTGACCCGGGATCACGCGCAGGCGCTGCACGAGTCCGCCGTCCACGACGATGCCGTTCGCCGAGTTCAGGTCGACGACGTCGACGGTGGCCCCGATCTCGATGCGGGCGTGGCGCTTCGAGATCAGCGGATCGTCGAGCACGATGTCGGCGCCTGCCGCGCGGCCCAGCGTGAAGTGGCCGCGCGGAAGCTGGAACTCCCGGCCCACCATCGGGCCGCCCACGACGTAGAGGATCGCCGCCGGCGGGCCGCCGGCGCTGCGCGACGCGACGTACGCCGGGCCGAGGTTGACGATCGCCGCGACGAAGCCCGAGCCGACGGGTGCATCGCTGATGAGCAGGTCGGGGTCGAGCATCGTGAACGACGTCGCGGTGGGCGGAGCGACGCTGAGCGTGAGCACGTCGTCGGGCTCCGCGATCGTGTCGCGGGAGGGGTCAGCTTCCACGATGCGGCGGGCGATGTCGTGCACCGTCGCCGTGGTGTCGGAGGTCACGACGATGTCGGTGCGCTGATCGTTGCGTCGCTGCAGCGTGAGTTTGAGCCTCATGGGGTTCCCTCGTGGGTGCCGGCGTCAGCCGAGCCGGATGACGGCGGTGCGGTCGCCGAAGTGGATGATGTCCCGTGCCTCGACGGGCACGGACTCGCCGGGTGCGAGCGGACGCTCCGCGCCGCCGCGGACGATGGAGCTGCCGTTCGTCGAGCCGCGGTCAGCGACGGCGAGCCGGTCCCCGTGGCGGGTGACGGCCAGGTGCGTCTTCGATACGGAACGCGACGGGTCGTCGATCGCGATCATGGTGAAGCCCGTCTCCCCTGCCGCCGGTGACGGGTCGCGACCGACGAGCACTCCGGCGCCGGCGATCGCGATCTCGCGGCCGTCGTCGAGCACCAGCGACGCCGATGCCCCGGCGCTGGGGGCGGATGCGGCAGACGAAGCCCGTCTGGCCGGAGCAGGTGCGGATGCCGGTGCGGATGCCGCGACCGCCGGCGCCATCGGTGCGGGGGCCTGCGGTGCAGAGGTCTGGGGTGCGGGAGGCTGCGGTGCAGGGGCGGGCTGAGCGGGCGCTGGAGCAGGAGGAGCAGCGGCAGGTGTGGCCGGCCGAGACCCCAGAAGCTCGGGCGGCTGCCACGGCGCCGCCGCCGACGGGCCGGGAGCGGGGCCCGACGCGCTCACCACCGAGCGGCTCGGTGGGGCGCTGTCGACCCGGCTCGCCGGATCGACCGGGCCCGATGTCACGAGCGATGCGCCGGCCGGAGCCGCGGCCGTCGGCACATCGGGCTCGGCCTCGCGGCTGTCGTCGCGCGGCGCGCCCACCACGCCCCCGCGGCTGCGGGTGACCGGAACGTACACCCCGGGGATCTCCCCCGTCTGGGCCGGCGTCGCGAGCGACGGAAGCGCGCTCCGCTCGTCGTTCAGGTCGGTCGCGGCGGTCTTCCGGGCGATCCGCATCCGTTTCGCGTCGTACGGGTTGAGCCCGTCGCGCACGTCGACGAACCACGTCGCCGCGGCGAGATCGGCCCACCCGCGGCCTCGGCGCTCGGGGTCGAACAACGGCGAGAGGGCGATGACGAGAAGCGGGCCGACCAGCGGCACGAGGGTGCTCGCGACGAGCACCAGGTAGCGCACGACACCGCCGCGCCAGAACCCGGGGCGCTCCAGCGTGCGCACGTTCACCGAGCGGATGCCGGTGAGCGCCTTGCCGAGCGTGACTCCTCTTCTGCCGTGGAGCACGACCTGCACGACGATGAACGCGGTCGTCAGCGCACAGGACGCGAGGCCGACGATCAGCACGACGACGGCGTCCGGGCCGGCGACCCAGCGGGCCGCGGTCTCGGGCGAGGTCAGCCCCGTCAGCGCGGGCACCACCACGATGAGGGCGGGCAGCATCAGCACGAGGATCGCGGCGAGCTCGATCGTGGTGGCGAGCACGCGTCGCCCGCGCGGAGCGGCGACGAGACCGAGCGACGCCGCGTACTCCGGTCGCGCCCGACCGTGTTCATCGAGTCCCTCGACCGTGCGGGTCGATTCGTCGATCTCCCAGATCACCGTGCCTCCTGCTGACGTCTCCGCAAACCCTACCCGTGACGGCGACGCCTCCCCATCGCGGGTGGTGGCCCGTGCATCGGGAGGGCGACGGACGCGGAGCCGACGCAGCCGATTGGCAGGGGCTCGCTGACCGACGCGCTCATCGATGCCGAGCCCACGGCTCTCGGCACGGTCCTCGCGGCGATCGCCACCGCGATCCCGACCTGGTCCGCCCGGATGCCGCGCCGCTCGCCTCCGGCGCGGTCATCCCGGCGAGAGGTCAGTGGAAGAAGTGGCGCTCTCCGGTGAAGAACATCGTCACGCCCGCTTCACGCGCCGCGGCGATGACCTCTTCGTCGCGCACCGAGCCGCCGGGCTGGATGATCGCGGTGATCCCGGCATCGATCAGCACCTGGGGTCCGTCGGCGAACGGGAAGAACGCGTCGGATGCCGCGACGGAGCCGGCCGCGCGGTCGGCGGCGCGCTCGACCGCGAGGCGGCACGAGTCGACGCGGTTCACCTGGCCCATGCCGATGCCGACCGTCGCCGAGCCCTTGGCGAGCACGATGGCGTTCGACTTGACGGCGCGGCACGACTTCCAGGCGAAGATGAGGTTCGTCATCTCCTCGTCGGCCGGGCGCTCGCCCGAGACCAGCTGCCAGTCCTTCGCGACCGACTCGATGTCGTCGGGGAAGCGGTCGGCATCCTGCAGGAGCAGGCCACCCGACACCAGGCGCACGTCCATGCGCTCCTGCTGCCAGTCGGCGGGCAGCTTGAGCACGCGCAGGTTCTTCTTGAGCTTGAAGACCTCGAGCGCCTCGGGCTCGAAGTCGGGCGCGACGATGACCTCGGTGAAGATGTCGCGCAGGTTCTCGGCCATCTTGAGCGTGATCGTGCGGTTCGCGGCGATCACGCCGCCGAACGCCGAGACCGGGTCGCACTCGTGGGCACGCAGGTGGGCGCTCGCGATGGGGTCGAGCGCGTTGGGTGCGGCCACGGCGATGCCGCACGGGTTCGCGTGCTTGATGATCGCGACGGCGGGCTTGACCATGTCGAACGCGGCGCGGAGCGCGGCATCCGCGTCGACATAGTTGTTGTACGACATCTCCTTGCCCTGCAGCTGCGTCGCCTGGGCGATGCCGTGCCCGCCGATGCGGGTGTAGATCGCGGCGCGCTGGTGCGAGTTCTCGCCGTAGCGCAGCGTCTCGAGGCGCTCCGCCTGGATCGTGAGGTGCTGCGGAAGGTCGCCCTCGTCGGCCAGCGTCTCCTCGGCGAACCAGGTGGCCACCGCGCGGTCGTACTCGGCGGTGTGCGCGAACGCGCGGGCAGCGAGGTCGCGCCGCTGGGCGAGCGACGTGCCGCCGGCCGCGAGCGACTCGACGATGGCCGGGTACGACTCGGGCGAGACGACGATCGCGACGTTGGCGAAGTTCTTCGCCGAGGCGCGCACCATCGCCGGGCCGCCGATGTCGATCTGCTCCACGACGTCGTCGCCCTCGGCGCCGGAGCGCACCGTCTCGACGAACGGGTAGAGGTTGACCACGACGAGCTCGAACGCGTCGATGCCGAGCTCGGCGAGCTGGCGCTCGTGGTCCTCGAGACGCAGGTCGGCCAGCAGGCCGGCGTGCACCCCGGGGTGCAGCGTCTTAACGCGTCCGTCGAGCGACTCGGGGAACCCGGTCACGCTCGACACGTCGGCCACGGCGTAGCCGGCGTCGCGAAGCATGGTGGCCGAGCCACCGGTCGAGACCACCTCCACCCCGGCGTCGGCGAGTGCCGCGGCGAGCGTCAGCAGATCGGTCTTGTCGCTCACCGAGACGAGGGCGCGCCGGATGGGCACGACGTCACGGGGACGATAGAGGGCGGGGTCGTGGCGGGGGCCTGCCATGTCGGCTCTCCTTGGGTGGGGTCGTCAGGATTCGGCGTCTGCGGCGGATGCCGCGGCGGCGGTCTCGAGGTCGAGCTCGCCGGTCGCGATGCGGCGCACCACGTCGATGAGGAGGCGCCGCTCGACGGGCTTGATGCGCTCGTGCAGGGAGTGCTCGTCGTCGCCGGGCAGCACGGGCACGCGCTCCTGGGCGAGGATCGGGCCGCTGTCGACGCCGTTGTCGACGATGATCACGCTGGCGCCGGTCTGCGAGACGTCGGCCGCCAGGGCGTCGCGCACGCCGTGCGCGCCGGGGAACTCGGGGAGATACGCGGGATGCGTGTTGATCATGCGCGGCGCCCACTGGTCGACGAGCGCCGCAGGCAGGAGTCGCATGAGGCCGCTCAGCACGATGAGGTCGGGCTGCCACACGGCGAGCTGAGCACCCAGCTCCTCGCCCCAGGCCTCGCGCGAGTCGAACTGCGCGAAGGGCACCATGAACGAGGGGATGCCGTACTCCTCGGCATGCGCGAAGCCGTCGGCCTCGCGGTCCGCACCGACGACGATGATCTGGGCCGGGTAGTCGGGGTCGGCCGCGGCATCGAGCAGAGCACGCATGTTGGAGCCCGCTCCGGAGATGAGGACGGCGACCGTGAGCACCCGCCCAGTCTAACTACGCCGGGGAATCGGTCCGACGCGGCCCGAGGGGGGCTGTGGCCGATGCGTCGTCCGGCTCCTCGTGCGCCTGGTCGCGTGAGGCCGGTGTGGCCGCGAACCCGTCCGGATCATCTCCGACCTGTTCGCCGGCGGCATCGAAGCTGTCGCGCCACGTGTCCGGGGCCACCGGGTGGTCGTGACCTCCGTCGTGCCCGAGAGGCGACAGGAGGAGGATGCCCGCGCCCAGCGCGACCTCGAGGGCGACGGCGAGAGCCACCGGCCCTGCATCGGGCCCGACCGCCGCGAGCGTCCCCGGCCCGAGCGACCCCGACGCCGCCCAGGCGAGCACCGCTGCCGCGACGGCCGACACGACCGCGACTCCCGCCGTGATCGCCGCTCGCGCGCCGACCGCGGCATCCTCGTGTCCTGCGATGCCGCCCCGCACGAGACGCGAACGCAGCGACCAGCCGGCCAGAGCTCCAAGCCCCACCGGAACGAGGGCGAGCAGCAGCAGCCAGGGAGACAGCGACTCGGGCACGACGCCGAGGAGCGGCACCCCCGGGACGACACCGACCGACGTGCCCGCGGGCGAGACGGTGCTGCCGGCCCCGAGCGAGAAGCCCGGGCCGGCGATGAAGGCCAGCGCCCACACGATCAGCGTCGGGAGGTACACCAGCTGCCCGAGCGTCAGCACGGTGGCTCCGAGCGCATCGACGTTGCCGACTTCGTACAGGGCGATGATCTCGTCGGCGCGGAGCAGGATGGCGGCCGCGGTGAGCACCGCCGCCGCCCCGATCAGGCCCGCCACCACGATCGCGCTCCCCCGTGCCACGAGCGGAGCGACCGCACCCCACGCGTTCGGCAGGCTCTCGGTGCGATCGCGCAGCCGCGCGACGGATCCGCGGGTCGCCTCGCACCATTCGGTCACGAACGCGGCGATCGCCGCGGGCAGCGCGTAGACGAGCGTCGGGGCGAGCACGGCGAGCCAGAGCGGGGTCTGTGCGACCGCGTTCGCCGACGTCCAGGCGATGAGTCCTGCGAGGACGGCGACGACCGCGCTGCCCGTCGCGACGCCGGTGAGGGCGCCTTCAGCGCGCGAGGCGCGCACCCCCGAGCGCGCGGCGAAGATCGCCGTGAAGGCGGCGAAGGCGAGCGGCGCGAGCGACAGGGTGAAGGCAGCGGCCTCCGGGTCGATACCGGCGGCCGCAAGATAGGCGTCGGGAAGCCGCACCGCGAAGGGAACCAGATCGCCGAGCTGCCAGACGACGGCGGAGGCGGGCCAGAGCGCTCCCCAGTCCGCGGCGCCGCCGAAGCCGAAGACCCAGAGCACGGTGAGCGGCGCGGCGACGGCCGCGACGCCGACGGCCACGGCCACGGTGGCGTCGACGGCGGAGAGGATGGCGACGAGGAGGCGGTTCATGCGCCATCGACCCTACTTCGTGGCGTGGCGCGACCGCCGCGGCGCCCCGGCCGTGCGCCGCATCCGTCAGCCGCATCCGTCACGGCGACCGCCGCGACACCGCATAGGGTTTCTTCGGAGGAAACACGATATGAGCACCACCCCGGCGACTGACGTCGACACCCCCGAAGCCGAGCCGAAGAACGGCTTCGACCGCTTCTTCGAGATCACGAGGCGCGGCTCGACGATCCCCGCCGAGATCCGCGGCGGCGTCGTCACGTTCGTCACGATGGCGTACATCGTCATCCTGAACCCGATCATCCTGTCGGCGGGCGTCGACGTCGACGGCAACACCCTCGGGTTCGCACAGGTCGCGGCGACCACGGCGCTCACCGCCGGCGTGATGACCGTGCTGTTCGGTCTCGTCACCCGGCTGCCGTTCGCCTTCGCCGCCGGCCTCGGCATCAACTCGTTCCTCGCGGTGGCGGTGGTCGGGCAGGTCACCTGGCCCGAGGCCATGGGGCTCGTCGTCATCAACGGTGTGATCATCGTGATCCTCGCCGCGACCGGGCTCCGGCGCATGATCTTCGACGCCGTGCCGATCCAGCTGAAGATCGCGATCACCGTCGGCATCGGCCTCTTCATCGCGTTCATCGGCTTCGTCGACGCCGGCTTCGTGACCGCCACGGGCGTGTCGTCGCCGCCGGTCGGCCTCGGTGTCGACGGATCGATCGCGACGGTGCCGACCCTCATCTTCGTGCTCACACTGCTGCTCACCGGCATCCTCGTCGCCCGCAAGGTCAAGGGCGGCATCCTCATCGGCCTCCTCACCGGCACCGTCGTGGCGGTGGTCGTCGAGGCGATCTGGAACCTCGGCCCGAAGTTCGACGGCGACGCCGTCAACCCCGGCGGCTGGAGCCTGTCGGTCCCCGAACTCCCCGCCAGCTGGGTGAGTCTGCCCGACCTGTCGCTGGTCGGCCAGGTGTCGTTCGGCTCGTTCGAGCGCATCGGCGCGCTGGCGGCGATCATGTTCGTCTTCACGCTCGTCTTCACGAACTTCTTCGACGCGATGGGCACCATGACCGGCCTGTCGAAGGAGGCCGGCCTCGCCAACGAGAAGGGCGACTTCCCGCGCATCAAGTCGGCGCTCATCGTCGAGGGCTTCGGCGCCGTCGCCGGTGGCTTCACGTCGAGCTCGTCGAACACGGTCTTCATCGAATCGGGGTCGGGCATCGGCGAGGGCGCCCGCACCGGGCTCGCGAACCTCGTGACCGGCGGTCTGTTCCTGGTGGCGATGTTCTTCACGCCGCTCGTCTCGATCGTCCCGACCGAGGTGGCCGCCGCCGCGCTGGTCATCGTGGGTGCGCTGATGATGTCGCAGATCCGCCACATCGAACTCGACGACTTCTCGGTGCTCCTCCCCGTCTTCCTCACGGTGACGGTCATGCCGCTGACCTACTCGATCGCGAACGGCATCGGCGCGGGCTTCGTCTCGTGGGTCGTGGTGCGCTCGCTGTCGGGCAAGGCCCGCGAGATCAGTCCCCTGCTGTGGATCGTCGCGGGCGGCTTCGTGCTGTTCTTCGCGCGCGGCCCCTTCGAGGCGCTCTTCTCCTGATCTGCTGCTCCTCCGCCCGGTCGGCGGTGCCCGCGCTGTGGCGCGGAGCCCATCGACCGGGCGGTTCGGCGTGTGTATCCTGACGCCATGTCGACGACGCTCGCACGGCCGCACGACGACCGCATCCTCGCCGGCGTCTGCGCCGCCATCGGCCGCCGCTTCGACATCGGATCGCTCCCGATCCGCGCGCTGACGGTGATCGTGTCGCTGCCGTTCTTCTGGCTCGCGCCGTTCGTCTACGTCGCGCTGTGGATCCTCATCCCGGAGCAGCCCCGGCGCTGACCGCCGCGCATCCTGCCGCGGCCCGCCTGGATCGGGGTCAGCGGCGCGGCGTCCATCCGGACGGCAGCGGACCGTCGGGGTCGGCGCGCTCGGCGTCGGCGCGGGCGGACCATCCCTGCGCGGCATCCTGAGCGTCGAACCCGCCGCGCGCGACCCGCAGCCCGACGTCGTCGTGGTGCATGCGCGGCGCGCCGCCGCGACGGGTCGAGGCGCGGACGCTCCAGGAGTCGTCGGCGAAGCCTCCCCCGCGGAAGACGCGGTAGTCGGCGTAGCGGGCGGGGTCGAGCAGATCCCAGCACCACTCCCACGTGTTGCCGAGGGTGTCGAACAGGCCGTTGAGGTTGGGCAGCTTGCCCCCGACAGCCTGCGGGGCGGTCACGCCGTCGGCGCTCGACCACGCGATCTCGGCGAGCGGTCCGTAGTGCGGCCCGGTCGAGCCCGCGCGGCAGGCATGCTCCCACTCGGCCTCGGTCGGCAGCCGGAACCCGTCGGCGTCGACGTGCCAGGTGACCTCTTCGCCGTCGAACGTGTACGCGGGGTCGAGCCCCTCCCACTCCGACGCGGCGTTGCAGAACCGGATCGCCCGCAACCACGACATGTCGACGGCGGGTCGACGCGGATGCCGCGCCGTCTCGCCGAGCATCTCGGCGAACTGCTCTTCGGTGACGGCGAAGACGCCGATCTCGAAGGGCTCGAGCTCGACGCTCCAGCGGCGCTTGCGGCGGGCGTCGTGCAGCGTGACGCTCCCGCCCGCGATGCGCGCGAGCTCGATGTCCACCCCGCATCCTCTCTCTGCGTGCGCGTCGGCGCGCCCTCCCCCGCTCGATGTTCACGAAACCTGCGAGTGGGCATCAGATCGGATGCCCGTCCGCAGGCTTCCTGCACACTCGGCGGAGCAGGGAGCCCGGCCGGTCAGTCGTGCGGGTCGAGCAGGAAGATGGCGATCTGCCGGTCGGTCTTGGTCTGGTACTGGTCGTAGTCGGGCCAGACCGCGGTCGCCCGCAGCCACCACTCGGCGCGCTCCTCGCCCGACAGCTCGCGGGCGGTGTAGTCGCGCTTGACGTCGCCGTCCTGCAGCTCGACGTGCGGGTGGCGACGCATGTTCTCGCCCCACTTGGGCTCGTCGGGTGCCCCGCCCTTCGAGGCGACGACGACGTAGCGGCCCTCGTGCTCCACGCGCATGAGCGCGGTCTTGCGCAGCGCCCCGGTCTTCGCGCCGACCGTGGTGAGCACGATGATCGGCACACCCCGCAGCAGGTTGGACTTCTGGCCGTTCGACGCCTCGAAGGCCTCGGCCTGGGTGCGGGCCCAGTCGGATGTGGACGGCTTGTACTCTCCGGTCAGCGGCATGCTCCCAGCCTACGACCACGCTCGCGGCCGGGATCCGTCGTGCCGCGCTCCGAACGCTGAGACTCGGGTCGAGGCGCCGGAGGCGACGAAGGAGGGGCGGATGCCGCGGCCGAAGCCATGGCATCCGCCCCTCGACGAGCTCGGGGACCGGGAGGGCCCGAGCTCGGGGACCGGGAAGGTCAGAGACCCGCGATGATCTCGCGCATCAGGTCGGCGGTCTCGGACGGGGTCTTCCCGACCTTGACACCGGCGGCCTCGAGGGCCTCCTTCTTCGCCTGGGCGGTGCCCGCCGAGCCCGACACGATGGCGCCGGCGTGGCCCATGGTCTTGCCCTCGGGGGCGGTGAAGCCCGCGACGTAGCCGACGACCGGCTTGGTCACGTTCGCCTTGATGAAGTCGGCAGCACGCTCCTCGGCGTCGCCGCCGATCTCGCCGATCATGACGATCGCCTTGGTCTCGGGGTCGGCCTCGAACGCGGCGAGCGCGTCGATGTGCGTCGTGCCGATGATCGGGTCGCCGCCGATGCCGATGGCCGTCGAGAAGCCGATCTCGCGCAGCTCGTACATCATCTGGTAGGTCAGGGTGCCCGACTTCGAGACGAGGCCGATCGGGCCCTTGCCGGTGATGTTGGCGGGCGTGATGCCCACCAGCGACTCGCCGGGCGTGATGATGCCGGGGCAGTTCGGGCCGATGATGCGGGTGGTGTTCCCCTTCGCCTGCGCGTACGCCCAGGCCTCGGCGGTGTCGCCGACGGGCACGCCCTCGGTGATCACGACGAGGAGCGGGATCTCGGCATCGATGGCCTCGACCATGGCGCTCTTCGTGAACGCGGGCGGCACGAAGGCGATCGAGACATCGGCGCCGGTGGCCGCGATGGCCTCGGCGACCGAGGCGAAGACCGGGAGCTCGACCGGGTTGCCGTCGGCGTCGGTGTGCAGCACGGTGGTGCCGGCCTTGCGGGCGTTCACGCCGCCGACGACCTGGGTGCCGGCCTTGAGCATGAGAGCGGTGTGCTTGGTGCCCTCACCGCCCGTGATGCCCTGGACGATGACCTTGGAGTCCTTGTTGAGGAAGATCGACATGTCTGTTCTTTTCCTAGTTCCGGATGTCTGAGGTTCAGGCGTTGGCGAGCTCGGCGGCCTTGTCGGCGCCCTCGTCCATCGTCTCTGCCAGGGTCACGAGCGGGTGGTTCGCGTCGCGCAGGATGGCCCGGCCCTCATCGACCTTGTTGCCGTCCAGGCGCACGACGAGCGGCTTGGAGGCGCTCGAGCCGAGCTCGGCGAGCGCGCCGACGATGCCCTTGGCGACGGCGTCGCACGCGGTGATGCCGCCGAAGACGTTGACGAACACGCTCTTGACCTGCGGGTCGCCGAGGATGACGTCGAGGCCGGCTGCCATGACCTCGGCCGAGGCGCCGCCGCCGATGTCGAGGAAGTTGGCGGGCTTCACGCCGCCGTGGTTCTCGCCGGCGTAGGCGACGACGTCGAGCGTCGACATCACGAGGCCCGCACCGTTGCCGATGACACCGACCTCGCCGTCGAGCTTGACGTAGTTGAGGTCGTTGGCCTTGGCCTTCGCCTCGAGCGGGTCGGCGGCATCCTTGTCTTCGAGGAGCGCGTGACCGGCGTGACGGAACTCGGCGTTCTCGTCGAGTGAGACCTTGCCGTCGAGGGCGATGACGTCGCCCTCCTCTGTGAGGACGAGCGGGTTGACCTCGACGAGCGTGGCGTCCTCGCCCTTGTAGACGTTGTAGAGCTTGACGAAGACGTCACTGACCTTGTCGACCAGGTCGGCGCTGAAGCCGGCGGCCTCGGCGATCTCGACGGCCTTCGCCTTGTCGATGCCCGTACCGGGGTTGACGTCGATGCGCGCGAGAGCCTCGGGACGCTCGACCGCGAGCTCCTCGATCTCCATGCCGCCCTCGACCGAGCAGAGGCTCAGGTACGAGCGGTTCGCCCGGTCGAGCAGCACCGAGAAGTAGTACTCCTTGTCGATGCGGGCGCCCTGGGCGACCATCACGCGCTTGACCACGTGACCCTTGATGTCGAGGCCGAAGATGGCCTTCGACAGCTCGTACGCCTCGTCGGGCGTCTTGGCGACCTTCACGCCGCCGGCCTTGCCGCGGCCGCCGGCCTTGACCTGGGCCTTGACGACGACGACTCCGCCGATCTTCTCGGCTGCGGCACGCACCTCCTCCGGCGTGTCCGCGACGATGCCGGCGAGAACCGGCACCTCGTACTTCTCGAAAAGGTCTCGTGCCTGGTACTCGTACAGATCCACAGTGCATTCCTTCGCAGGTGGCGAATGGGGTGGGAATGACGCCCGAAAAGCGTCTCGACGTCGAGATATCGACCAGTTCACCAGCCTACTACCGCCGGATGCGTGCCTCGGACAACGCTTCCGGGGCGATCGGATGCCTCGGCACGGCCCCCTGCCCACGGCACGGCCGGGCGCCCACTTGCCGCCTGCCGCACGGCGCACGCGGCCAGTAGGCTCTCCCCTGACATGTCAGACAGCCCGCCCGCCCTCCCCTCCGCCCGCACCGCCGTGGTCGCCGCGGCGCTCGAGCTGTTCGACGCGCAGGGGTTCGATCAGACCTCGGTCGACCAGATCGCGCAGGCCGCCGGCATCTCGCGCTCCACCTTCTTCCGGCAGTTCGGCGGCAAGGACGACGTCGTCTTCGCCGATCACGAACTGCTCCTCGACGAGCTGCGGGTCTTCCTCGCTCAGGGCCACTCCGATCCGTGGTCAGCCGTGTGCGAGGCATCCGTCCAGGTGTTCACGCACTTCGCCGCAGACCCCGAGCTCGCCCGTCGGCGCTACGCGGTCGTGCGCCAGGTGCCCGCGCTGCGCGAGCGCGAGATCGTCACGGTCTTCCGGTACGAGCGACTGTTCGACGAGTACCTCCGCGAGGCGCTCCCCGGAATCGACCCGCTCGACGCCGTGGGGTTCGCCGCGCTCGTGACCGCGATCCACAACCACGTGCTGCGGCAGCTGCTGCGCGGCACGAAGAAGGTGCCCGTCACCGTGCTGCGCGCCGCCCTCGACGACGCACTGCGCCGCTTCGGCGTCGACGGCGCCGCGACGCGCGAGCCGTCGGCCGACGACGTCGTCGTCGCCGTCTTCCCCCGCACCATGCCCACCGCCGAGATGGCACGGCGTGTGCGGGAGCGCCTCGACGGCTGATCCCCTCTTACGCGGGGCATCCCCCGGGCGCTAGCTTCTGACCATGAGCGCCGTGGACTCCCCCGCACCCCCCGCATCCACACCGTCACCGACCTGGTTCACCGAAGACCCCGACGCCGTCGTCGCCGCACTCCAGAGCGACCGCGAGCAGGGCCTCACCGCCGACGCCGCAGCCCGTCGCCTCGCCGAGCACGGCCCGAACTCGATCGCTTCCGAGCCTGCACCGTCGGTGTGGCAGGTGGCACTGCGCCAGCTCGCCGACCCGATGAACATCATGCTCGTCGCGGTCGCGATCATCAGCCTCTTCATCGACCAGGTGAGCGTCGGCATCCTCGTCGGAGCGCTCGTCGTGCTCAACGTGGTGCTGGGCACGCGCCAGGAGATGAAGGCGAAGGCATCCGTCGACGCCCTCGCCAAGATGCAGATCCCGCAGGCGAAGGTGATCCGCGGCGGCACGCTGCTGCAGGTCGACGCGACGACTCTGGTGCCGGGCGACCTGGTCGCCCTCGAGGCGGGCGACATCGTGCCGGCCGACGGGCGCATCCTGCGCTCGGCGACGCTCGAGACGCAGGAGGCGGCGCTCACCGGCGAGAGCGCGCCGATCCCGAAGGATGCCGCGACCCTCGACGACCCCGAGACGACGCTCGGCGACCGCGCCAACATGGTGTTCCAGAACACGCAGGTCACCCGCGGCACCGCCGGCGTGCTCATCACCGACACCGGCATGACCACGCAGATGGGCCGCATCGCGTCGATGCTGTCGGCGGTGAAGCCCGCGAAGTCGCCGCTGCAGCGCGAGCTCGACTCGCTCACCGGGGTGCTCGGCTGGATCGCCTGGGGCGCCGTGGCGATCATCGTGATCACCGGGCTGCTGCGCGGACAGGAGATCACCGCGGTGATCCTCCTCGGCATCTCGATGGCGATCTCGGCGATCCCCACCGGCATGCCGTCGTTCGTGCAGGCGATGCTGTCGTACGGCGCGCGGCAGCTGGCCGAGCACAAGGCGGTGGTGAAGAACCTCACCGACGTCGAGACGCTCGGCGCGACGAGCGCGATCAACTCCGACAAGACCGGCACGCTCACCATGAACGAGATGACCGTGGAGTCGCTGTACTACCGCGGCGACTGGTTCACGGTCTCAGGCTCGGGCTATGAGAAGTCGGGCGACATCCGCGGCGTCGCCGGCGACCCGACGCCGGACTTCTCGGTGCTCGCGGCCGGTCTCGCGCTGTGCTCGGATGCGACGGTGTCGGATGCGGGCGACGTCGTGGGTGACCCGACCGAGGCGGCGCTGGTCGTGCTCGCCGCCAAGATGGGCGCCGACGCCGAGCTCACCCGCGCGAAGCATCCGCGACTCGCCGAGGTGCCGTTCGACTCGGCGTACAAGTTCATGTC
The DNA here is from genome assembly GCF_017831975.1 of Microbacterium terrae. Classification (NCBI taxonomy): domain Bacteria; kingdom Bacillati; phylum Actinomycetota; class Actinomycetes; order Micrococcales; family Microbacteriaceae; genus Microbacterium; species Microbacterium terrae. The sequence continues at coordinate 2,330,804 of NZ_JAFDSS010000001.1, forward strand.
GACGTTCCACGCGGTGCCGATCGAGCAGGAGGCGGGCACCGTCGCGTTCGTCAAGGGCGGACCCGACGTCGTGCTCGACCGGTGCGGCAGCGTCGCCACCGCGACGGGTGTCGTGCCGATCGACGCACAGCGCGACGCCGTGCTCGCGGCCAATCGGCAGCTGTCCGAGAAGGGCCTGCGCGTGCTCGCGTTCGCGTACCGCCGTTTCGCCGAGGGCGAGGCGCTGCCCGCCGACCCGATGACGGCGATCGAAGACCTCGTGTTCGTCGGGCTCGTCGGCATCATCGACCCGCTCCGCCCCTCGTCGCAGGAGGCGGTGCGCATCGCGCGCGAAGCCGGCATCGAGGTGCGCATGATCACCGGCGACCACGCCATCACCGCCGCCGCGATCGGCGCGAAGCTCGGCCTCGGCACGGGAGCGGCGAGCGGGGCCGAAATCCAGGCCATGAGCGACGACGAGCTGAAGGCAGCCCTGCCGAACCTCCACGTCTTCGGGCGCGTGACCCCCGAAGACAAGCTGCGGCTCGCTCGTCTCATGCAGGAGCAGGGCGCCGTCGTGGCGATGACCGGCGACGCGGTGAACGACGCCGCCGCCCTCAAGCAGGCCGACATCGGCGTGGCGATGGGCTCGGGCAGCGAGGTGACCAAGCAGGCCGGCAAGATGATCCTCGTCGACGACAACTTCGGCACGCTCGTCACGGCGGTGCAGCTCGGCCGGGCCATCTACGACAAGATCGTCAGCTACGTGCGGTTCCAGATGGCGCAGCTGTTCTCGCTCGTGCTGCTGTTCCTCGCGGCGAGCATCTTCTCGATCAACGAGGGCGTGCCGCTGACGCCGATCATGGTGCTGTTCCTCAACTTCTTCATCGTGATCTTCCCGGTGATCGTGATCCTCCTCGACCCGACTCCCGACGGCATCATGCAGAAGCCGCCGCGCGATCCGAAGAAGACGATCGCCAACGCGAGCGCCGTGACGATCTGGTTCCTCTACGGCGGGGTGCTGTTCCTCGCGACGCTCGTGCCGCTGCTGCTCTACCCCGACCAGCTCAGCTCGACCCAGCCGAACGCGCCCGTCACGATGACGTTCGTCGTCGCGGCGTACGGCGCGGTGTTCAGCGGCCTGGTGATGCGCCGCGACCCCGAGACGGGCCTCGCCCCGCCGATCATCGACGCGGTCAAGTGGCTCGCGATCCCGGCCGCCCTCACCGTCGCCGCCGTCGAGCTCGGGTTCCTGCAGAACCTCGTCGGCACGACCAGCCTCACCGGTCAGCAGTGGCTGATCTCGATCGGGCTCGCACTCGTCGTGCCGCTGTTCGTCGAGGTCGAGAAGTGGATCCGGCGGGCCCGGACACGCGCCGCCGCTGACGCGTCGGCCCGCTAGGCGACGGATGCTGCGCCCCGAGGTTCCGGCGCCCCGCCGCCGGCGGCGGCGCACCGGAGCGGCCGTGCTCGCCGTGCTGTGCGCAGGGCTGCTGGCGGGGTGCGAGGGCGGCGTGGTGCTGCCGACCGCGCTGCCCACGCCGAGCCGCACGGCCGCGCTGCCGACGCCGACGCGCACGGCGGCCGTGCCGACGCCCGAGGTGACACCCACCCCCACACCGGCACCGACCGCCGAACCGACCCCCACCGCCGAGCCGTCACCCGTCCCGACGCCGCGACCCACACGGACCACGCGTCCGACCCCCGAGCCGACGACCACGTCCGATCCGCAGCCGACCGCCGAGCCCACTCCTGTGGTGACGCCGACGCCTTCGCCATCCGCGACGCCGACACCGACACCGACCGCTACTTCCACACCCACACCCACACTCACACCGGAGGCGACCGCGACGGCCACGCCCACCCCCGAGGCATCCGACACGGCATCCGCATCGACGGTCTGGTGGTGGGTCGGCGGCATCGGCCTGCTCGCGATCGCCGGTGCCGTCATCTACCTCATCGCGCGGCGGCCGCGCCCGACCGGCTCCTGAGCACAGCAGTGCCGCGTTCCACCCCCGAGTTCCGGACCACCTCGCCCCAGAACCAGGGGGTGGAACAGTGCGAAGCCGAGTTCCACCCCCGGATTCCGAGGTGGCCGGCCGCAAAATCGGGGGGTGGAGCTGATCGTGGTCATGCTCTTCCGCGGCGCGACGCACCGAACTAGGGTGAGGCCGTGAAGCGCGTGTGGCCGTTCATCGTCGGCGGGGTGGTCCTCGTCGCCATCGGACTCGTGTGGACTCTGCAGGGCCTCAACGTGCTCGGTGGGTCCGCGATGAGCGGCTCGACGCTCTGGGCCGTCATCGGCCCGATCGTGATCGTGGCGGGGCTGGTGCTGATCGGCGTCGGCGTCGCGCGACGGCGGCCGAAGGACTGACGGCGGCGAGCACCGTGCAGACGCCCGACCACCCCGCTTCGCCGCACGTGCCCGCACCTGACGAGCCGAGCATCCCCGAGCTGGAAGACGACGAGACCATCGCGCCGCGCCCCGAGGAGGAGATCGCCGACCGGCTGCGCGCTGAGCCCGATGTCGAGGACCACGGCCACCCGCAGGGCGGCTCACGCCCCTAGCCTGGAGGCGTGGAGGAGAGCATCGTCGAAGCCTGGATCTGCCCGACCTGCGGCGACACGCTGCGGTTCGAGATCCTCGACGACGAGCGGTTCCTGGTCGCGTGGTCGTGCGTCCGGTGCGGCCTCATCCGCACCACCGAACCGGCCTGACTCGCCGCGCCCGACACCCGTGAGCCCACCGGGCCGGTGCCTCAGAGCGCCGCGTATGCCGCCTGAAGGTAGGTCACCGCGCGGGTCGACGCCAGGATCCCGTCCGACATCCGGTTCATGACATAGGCGAACGTCACGCCGCGGTCGACGTCGGCGGTCACGAGCGATCCGCCCCAGCCGCCCCAGAACGCGATGCGGCCCTCGGGGATGTAGGTCGTGGATCCCGGATGCCGCAGCCCCCAGCCGAGTCCCCACCGCAGCGGGATCCCGAGCACGAGGTCGACGCCCTCGACCGGGTCGGCAAAGACGCGATCGACGGTCGCCGGCGCCAGCATCCGGATGCCGTCCACCTCACCGCGCCCGGCGATCAGGGAGTTGAGCCGGGCGGCCGACCGCGCGTTGCCCTGGCCGCCCGCCCCGCCGATGCCCGCGGCCTTCCACGCGCGGGTCCAGGTGATCTCGGCGCCGAGAGGCGGGCCGGTCAGCGTGCGGAATGCGGGCGAGTCCGGCGGCAGCGCGGCGATGTCGAGCGTCGACGGCGGGGGCGGCGCCACGGGCGAGACGCGTGCGTCCTCGCTCTCGGGGAGCCCCAGCCAGAAGTCGGCTCCGAGCGGCCCTGCGAGCTCGGCGGCGACGAAGTCGCCGAGCGACTGACCGGTCACGGCCCGCACGATGCCGTGGACCAGGTGGCCGTAGTCGAGCAGGTGATACCCCGATGCCGCGCCCGGCGGCCACCAGGGCGCCTGAGCGGCGAGGCGGTCGGCGGCGGCGTCCACGTCGAGGATGTCGTCGCCGGTCACCGGCTGCTCCCATCCCGACACTCCGGAGGAATGGGTGAGCACGTGCCGCACCAGCACGCCGTCTTTGCCGGCCGCGGCGAACTCGGGCCAGTACCGCGCGACGGGCTGATCGGGGTCGACGAGCCCGCGGTCGATCAGAAGGAGCACCGCGAGCGACGACACCGTCTTCGAGATCGACCACACGTTGGTGAGGGTGTCGCGGCTCCACGGCGTCACGCGCTGGGCGTCGCTCCAACCGCCCCACAGATCGACGACGGGCGCCCCGTCGACGAGCACGCAGATCGAGCCGCCGAGTTCCTCGCCCGAGGCGAGGTTCGCGGCGAACGCGTCGCGCAGCGCGGCGAACCGGTCGTCGACGATGCCGTCCAGCGGCACAGCGGGGGCAGAGTTCGACATGGCGCTCCTTTGCGACGTCGTGCATTCGGATTTCCCAGCATACCGCGCGGTCGGTATGCTGACCAGCACGCACCCCCGCTCCTGCCGAGGCAGGATGGACGCGATGACGACGAGGAGGTCGGATGCGCATCACCGGAGCTGTTCTCGAGCGGTCGGGCGCCGAAGCGCCTTTCGCGCGCTCGCGCCCGTTCACCGTGGGCGACCTCGAACTCGACGCGCCCGGCGCCGGCGAGCTCCTCGTGCGCATCGAGGCTGCCGGGGTGTGCCATTCCGACCTCAGCGTCGTCGACGGCAACAGATCGCGCCCGACACCGATGCTCCTGGGGCACGAGGCGGCGGGTGTCGTCGAGGTGGTCGGCGACGACGTGACCGATGTGACGGTCGGCGATCGCGTCGTGATGACCTTCCTGCCCCGGTGCGGAGAGTGCGACGGATGCCGCGCCAACGGCCGGCTGCCGTGCGTCCCGGGCACGGCAGCGAACAACGCGGGCACGCTCGTCGGCGGCGGCATCCGGCTGCATCGCACCGCCGGGGACGGCGCGGAGCAGCCCGTCCATCACCATCTCGGCGTTTCGGCCTTCGCCACGCACGCGGTCGTCAGCCGGACCTCGGTCGTACCGGTCGACCCCGATGTGCCGGCCGAGATCGCCGCGCTCCTCGGCTGCGCCGTGCTCACCGGCGGCGGCGCGGTGCTCAATGCCGGCCGGCCCGCGCCGGGCGACACCGTCATCGTCGTCGGACTCGGCGGCGTGGGCATGGCGGCGCTCCTCGTCGCGATCGCCCTCGGGCACCAGGTGATCGGCATCGACGCGGTCGACGCGAAGCTGGCCCTCGCGCGCGAGCTCGGCGCCGCCGAGGCCCTGAGCCCCGCGGATGCCGCGGACCGCGGCATCCGTGCACCCGTCGTCATCGAGGCGGCGGGGGCCGCCCGCGCGTTCGAGACCGCCCTCGCGCTGACCGCGCCCGGGGGAACGACCGTCACCGTCGGGCTCCCCTCACCTGATGCCCGCGCGAGCGTGTCGCCGCTGCAGCTCACCGCCGAAGCTCGCACGATCGTCGGCAGCTATCTGGGCTCCGCCGTGCCGAGCCGCGACATCCCCCGATATGTCGACCTGTGGCGCGCAGGCCGGCTGCCCCTCGAGCGGCTGGTCTCGTCGCGCATCCGCCTCGACGACCTCGACGCCGCCATGGACCGCCTCGCCGCCGGCGGCGAGCTGCGCCAGCTGATCACGTTCGACCCCGCCACCCCCCTCGAAAGGAACCCCTCATGACACGCACCGCCATCGTCACCGGAGCCGCGCGCGGCATCGGGGCCGCGACCGCGAAGCGCCTCGCCGCCGACGGTCATGCCGTCGCCGTCGTCGACCTCGACGAAGCCGCCTGCGCCGACACCGTGGCCGCCATCACCGCCGCCGGCGGACGCGGCATCGCCGTGGGCGCCGACGTCTCCGACGCGAATGCGGTGAGGGATGCCGTCGCCCGCGTCGCCGCGGAGCTCGGCGCACCGACGATCCTCGTGAACAACGCCGGCATCCTGCGCGACAACCTGCTGTTCAAGATGACCGACGACGACTGGGACGCCGTGATGAACGTGCACCTCCGCGGCGCATTCCTCATGTCGCGCGAGGTGCAGAAGCACCAGGTCGACGCGGGCTGGGGTCGCGTCGTGAACCTGTCGAGCACCTCCGCCCTCGGCAACCGCGGACAGGCGAACTACTCGGCCGCGAAGGCCGGCATGCAGGGCTTCACCAAGACGCTTGCGATCGAACTCGGACGCTACGGAGTGACGGCGAACGCCATCGCTCCCGGCTTCATCGTCACCGACATGACGCGGCAGACCGCCGAGCGCATCGGCGTCGGGTTCGACGACTTCGTCGCCCACGCCGCGAAGGAGATCCCGGTGCAGCGCGCCGGTCAGCCCGAAGACATCGCGGCCGCGGCGTCGTTCTTCTGCTCCGACGAGGCGGGCTTCGTCTCGGGCCAGGTGCTGTACGTCGCCGGGGGTCCGCGCGCATGAGCATCGCAGCCTCCTCCCCCGCCACCCTGGCCGGCGCGATCGGCGAGACCGCGACCGGAGAGTGGTTCGCGATCGACCAGGAGCGCATCCAGGCCTTCGCCGACGCCACCGAGGACTGGCAGTGGATCCACCTCGACGCAGACCGCGCGGCATCCGGGCCCTTCGGCGCCACCATCGCCCACGGATACCTGACGCTGTCGCTCCTCCCCCGCCTCACCGCCGGACTCATCGCCGTCGACGGCGCGGCGATGGTCGTCAACTACGGGCTCGACAAGGTGCGGTTCCTCCAGCCCGTGACAGTGGGCTCCCGCGTGCGCGCCGTCACCGAGCTCGTCTCGGTCGAGCCCGGCCCCGCCGGGTATCGCGCGGGGCTTCGCACGACCGTCGAGATCGAGGGCGCGTCCAAGCCTGCGCTGATCGCCGAGACGATCGGCCTGTTCGTTCCGGCCGCCTGAACGGGAGCGGATGCCTGGCGTCACGGCATCCGAGATCAAAAGGCGCGATCGTCGGCGGCCGTGTCAAGGCCCTTGCCGTGCGCCCGCGTGGCGCGAATCATGGCCGGGACACCGAGCGAATGAGGAGGCCGCAATGAGTGCGGATGCCACGGAGAAGGATCCCGAGTCGAGCGGCGACGCCGTCGCCGACGAGGTGCTGGAGGAGCCGAGCACCGAGAAGGAGCCCGGGGAGGAGCCGAAGGGCGGCCGGGATCCGCAGCCGGAGCCGAGCCACGAGGCGGTGGGCATCGGCGTGATCGACTCGCCCGAGCCGCCGGCCACTGCCGAAGGGCCGGAGCAGACCGGGGACTGACCGGTCAGATCAGCTCACGGGTGCGCGCCTCTGAGGTGCGGCCCCCGACCTCGACCTGCTGCCCAAGGTACCGCGGGTGGGTGTACAGGACCGATCCGGCGCCCTGGCGGATCTCGAGGTCGCGGCCGAGCTCCGCGGTGAGGCGGATGGCCGCCGCGCCGGTCGCCTCGTCCTCCCGGATGCCGAAGTCGGGAGCGAACATGCGCGCGCGCACGCGCCCGGCGCCCTCGTCCGCCCAGGCCCAGAGGTAGTGCTGGCCCTCGGCGAAGGCATCCGGATCGACGGCGTCCACGTCGGCGGGAGAGTCCAGCCGGGTGAGTTCGAAGACGGGACACCACTCGGGCAGGGCGTTCACGAAGACGCGCGGCCCGTCGACGCGGACGCGGACGCTCCCGGCCGGCACGTTGATCTCGGTGACCGGGTCGCCGCCGCGGTGCAGCCAGGCGGCGAGACCGACGGTCGGGTGGCCCGCGAACGGCAGTTCGAGCGCCGGGGTGAAGATGCGCGCACTCACCGACGCGCCGTCGAGGGCGTCGATGAAGATCGTCTCGCTGAACCCGAGGTCTGCGGCGATCTGCTGCTCGTGGCGACGGGTCGACGTCGACGCCCAGATGATGCCGAGCGGGTTCCCGTGCGCGTCGCGGTCGTCGACGAAGACGTCGACGACGTTCGCAAGAAGGCTCATGGCGCCGAGTCTGTCACCTGTCGGTGCGACGGAGGTGAATCGGCTCGTGTCGCGCGGCGATCGGCCGCCCCCCTCAGGAGAGGTCGATGTCGACGTAGAGGGCGGCGTGATCCGACGCTGCCTCGTGGTCTGCCTCGATGGTGTCGAAGTGCGGGAAGAGCGTGCCGTGCACGCCGCCCCAGACGCCCTTGCGGAAGATCCCGGCGCCGGTCGCGCGCGAGAGCAGGCTCGGTGAGAGGAGCAGGTAGTCGATCTTCGACGACTTCGTGCCGTTGCCGAAGGTTCCGGGTCGCTCCTCGTCGGGGTCGCCGTCGTCGAACGGCGTGACGGCGGCGATGTCGGTGAGGTCGGTGTCCGCGAGCAGCGGCGCGAGCGCCTCGCTGTCCGGGGTGTCGTTGAAATCGCCGAGCACCACCACGTGATCCACGCCGGCCGCGCGGATCTCCGTGTAGATCTCGGCGGCGCGCGCGGACTGCCGCCTGCGACGCGCGATGCTCGCGGGGTTGTTGCCGCCGAACTTGCTCTTGAAGTGGTTGACGAGCACCACCAGGCGTTCCCCGGCGAGGGCGGTGCCCGCGGGGAAGGTGAACCAGTACTCGGGGCAGTCGCGGCTGAACACGCGGTCGCCGTGCGGGCCGTCGTCGATGTGTGAGCGCATCAGCGCGAGCGGATAGGCGGCTCGGGCCAGCACCCCCACATCGATGCCGCGCGGGTCGTTCCCGTCGATCACCATCACGTGCGGGTACTGCGGCTGCCCGGTCGCGTCGTCGATCAGCAGCGAATCGGTGAACCGGGCCAGGGTGAGGCGGTCCTCGGCCTCGACCACGCCGACGATGTCGGCTCCCACCTCGTCGATCACGCGCGCGGTGTTCGAGATCGCCCGTTCGTCGATGCGGTCCTTGATCAGCTCGACCCACCCGGTCCAGTCCGCCCGGCCGTCGGCGACCACCGTCACCGCGGAGCCGTCGGGGTCGTTCCGGGGTCGGCGCAGCAGCCTCCCGCGAATGCGCCGCAGCACGACGAAGGTCGACGTCCGCGTCGCGTCGCCGTCGTCGCGCAGAAGCCGCAGCTCACCCAGCAGCTGCAGGATCTCGGCCTTGACCTCGGCGGTGTACGTCTCGCGCTCGAAGAGCTCGTTGATCCGCGCGTGGGCTCGGAGGATCTCGACGGCGATCGGCTCTGGGCGGTTCATCGCCCGCGGGCGCGAGAAGAGGTTCTCGACGTTGTACGCGGCGATCCGCATGGTCTGAGCAGCCATCGTGTCCCCCTCGGCCGATACACCGGTCAGTGTGACAGCAGTCCTGTCACAACAGGTGAACGCTCCGCGGCGGGATTGATACAGGTTCGCCCGTCGCGACGAGGCGGGCGACGGTTGCCGCCGGGCGTCCACCCGAGCGGCATCCTGGCGCGGTCACACCCGTTCGAGCACCATGGCCATCCCCTGGCCGCCGCCCACGCACATGGTCTCGAGACCGTAGCGTCCGCCGGTGGCGTCGAGCCCGTTGATGAGGGTCGAGGTGATGCGCGCGCCGGTCATGCCGAACGGATGCCCCACGGCGATCGCGCCGCCGTGCACGTTGAGCCGATCGGGGTCGATGCCCAGCTCCCGCGCCGAGGGGATCACCTGCGCGGCGAAGGCCTCGTTGATCTCGACGAGGTCCATGTCTGCGATCGTCAGCCCGGCGAGCGCCAGGGCGCGACGGGATGCCTCGACCGGCCCGAGACCCATGATCTCGGGCGACAGACCGCTGACACCGGTCGACACGATGCGGGCGATCGGCTGGAGTCCGAGCTCGTCGACCACGCGATCCGACACGACGATCACGGCAGCCGCGCCGTCGTTGAGCGGACAGGCGTTCCCCGCGGTGATCGTGCCGTCGGGGCGGAAGACCGGGTCGAGGCCGGCGAGCGCCTCGACCGTCGTGCCGGCGCGCGGGCCGTCGTCGGCGGCGACGACCGTGCCGTCGTCGAGCGTCACCGGGGTGATGTCGCGCTGCCAGAAGCCCGAGGCGATGGCAGCCTCGGCCCGCTGCTGCGACCTCGCCGCGAAGGCATCCTGCTCCGCGCGCGTCACCCCGTGCATCTGCGCGACGTTCTCGGCGGTCTGGCCCATCGCGATGTACGCGTCGGGCAGGCCGCCGTCGCCGCGCGGATCGGTCCAGGTCGGCGCTCCCCCCGCTGCGCGCGCGGCGGTGCGGGCGGCGGCATCGGCGAAGCGCAGGTTGAAGGCCGACTCGAGGTCGGAGAAGCCGGCGGCGTAGTGCGTCACCGACTCCACGCCGGCCGAGACGAACACGTCGCCCTCGCCGGCCCTGATCGCGTGGAACGCCATACGTGTCGTCTGCACCGACGACGAGCAGTAGCGGTTCACCGTCGTGCCGGGCACGCCGTCGAGGCCGAGCAGCACGGCGACGATGCGCGCGATGTTCATGCCCTGCTCGCCGGCCGGCTGGCCGCATCCCATCATCAGATCGTCGATGCGCGACGGGTCGAGCGACGGCACCTTCTCGAGCGCGGCCTGCACCATTCGCGCGGCCAGGTCATCAGGGCGGATGCCGACGAGCGACCCCTTGCGGGCGCGGCCGATCGGCGAACGGGCGGTGGCGACGATGTACGCCTCGGGCATGGAGTGCTCCTTCAGTTGGGGGATGTCGGGTGGGCGTTTCGTCTCGCTGCGCTCGCTCGACGACCGGGGACGACTGCCGCGCGTTTCGTCCCGCTGCGCTCGCTCAACGACCGGAGACGACAGCCGCGCGTTTCGTCTCGCTGCGCTCGCTCAACGACCGGGTGCTCCTCCTCGGTCGTTGAGCGAGGAGCGAAGCGACGAGACGAAACGCGTCAGACGAACGCGGGGATGCCGGTGATCGAACGGCCGACGATGAGCGAGTTCATGTCGTACGTGCCCTCGAACGTGTACACGGCCTCGGCGTCGGCGAAGTAGCGCGCGACCCCGTAGCCCGGGGCGATGGCTCCGCCGAGCTGCGATTCGCCGCCCAGCTGGATGCCGTTGCCGCCGCAGATCTCGCGGCACAGGGCGACCGTCTCGCGCACGCGCGCCGACACGAACGCCTTCGCCATCGCCGAGTGGTGGTCGCGCTGGACGCCCTCGTCCTGCATCTGCGAGACGCGCACGCTCAGCGCGATCGAGGCGGTGATGTTCGCGAGGGCGTCGGCGAGCTTCTGCTGCACCAGCTGGAACGACGCGATCGGCTTGCCGAACTGGTGTCGCGCCTTCGCGTAGGCGAGCGCTCCTTCGTAGGCGCCGACGCCGACGCCGAGCGCCTGCCAGGCGACATGGGCGCGGGTGAGTCGCAGCACGACTGCGAGGTCGCGGAACCCGTCGATGCGCTGCAGCCGGTCGCTCTCGGGGATGACGAGGTCGGTCATGACGATGTCGGCGTTCTCGACGCCGCGCAGCGACTGCTTGCGCTCGATCTTGGTGGCCGAGAACCCGACCGCCGGCGTCCGCACGAGGAAGCCCTTGACCTGGTCGTCGGCGACGTCGCGCGCCCAGATGACGACGAGATCGGCGAAGGCGCCGTTGCCGATCCAGCGCTTCGCCCCGTTGAGCACCCACGTGTCGCCGCGGCGCTCGGCCGTGGTTTCGAGACCCTTGGCGGTGTCGGATCCGTGGCCGGGCTCGGTCAGCCCGAACGCGGCCACGAGTTCGCCGGCGGCGAGCTTGGGCAGCCACTCGGCCTTCTGCTCCTCGGAGCCTCCGACCGAGATCGAGGTCATCGCGAGCCCGCTGTGCACGCCGATGAACGTGGCGAGCGAGGGGTCGGCGCGCGAGATCTCGAGCGCGACCCAGCCGCGGTAGACGTCGCTGTTCTCGAACTGCCGGGTCTCGGGGAACGCGTTGCCGTAGAGCCCCAGCTCGGCGATGCGGGGAACGAGGTGACGCGGGCTCTCGGCGCGCTCCCACAGGTCGTCGGCGAACGGGCGCACCTCGGTGTCGAGGAAGGCGCGGATGCCGGTGAGCGAGCGCTGCTCGGCATCGGTCAGCGTGTGCTGGAACGCGTAGAAGTCCGCGTCGAGCAGGTCGGCGACGGGCATCGCGCGGGTGTCGTGCTGGTCGAGGGTGAACGTCATCGTCTCTCTCCATCGTCTCGGCGGGTCGGCGACGACCCACAGCCAGTATGCATCATTCTGTGGAATGTTGCACAACATATCCTCGAACGTTGCGCGGAGCCCGGGTGGCGCGGGTAGAGTTCGGGCCATGACCTCGACCACCGTCGCGCCGCCGACCATCGCCACGGCCGGCCTCGACGCCGCCCCCTCGTGGCTGTCCGAGCGCATGGGCGGCGCATCCCACCCCGATGCGGTGCGCGCATTCGACGCCGCTCGCGAGACGTTCATCGCCGGCCGGCGCATCGACATGGGAAGCCTCGCCGCTTCCCTGGGCGTCGACCGCACGTCGCTGTTCCGGTGGGTCGGCAACCGCGACGCCCTGCTGAGCGAGGTGCTGTGGTCGCTCGCCATGCCGACACTCGTGCAGGCCGAGCACGCGACCGAAGAGCTCGCGGGCGGCGAGCGGATCGCGGGCATCCTCACGCACTTCGTCGACGACCTGATCACCGCCGACTACTTCCGGGAGTTCCTCCGCCGCGAGCCGGCACGCGCGCTGCGACTGCTCACCACGAAGGAGAGCCCGATCCAGCGGCGCTACGTCGCGACCGCCGAGTGGCTCGTGCGTCGCGAGCTGGGCGAGGCGCCGCTCGGGGGCGCGATCGACCCGGCGGGTCTCGCGTACCTGCTCGTGCGCATGTCGGAGTCGTTCACCTACGCCGACCTCATCTCGGGAGACCCGCCGCGATCCGACCGCGCCCGAGTGGCCTTCCGCCTGCTGCTGCGGGTGGACGACTGACCGTGGCCGCCTACCGCGTGCGCGAGCCGTTCGCCACCCGCTGGGCCGACAACGACCAGTACGGGCACCTCAACAACACCGTCTACTACCAGGCGATGGACACCGCCATCAACGCGTGGATGATCCGCGCCGGCGGCCTCGACCCGACCGGAGGCGACGCGATCGCCCTGTGCGCCGCGTCGTCGTGCGAGTTCACCGCGTCGGCCGGCTTCCCCGAGCCGCTCGAGGTCGGCATCGGAATCGAGCGACTCGGCTCGTCGAGCATCACGTGGGCACTCGGCATCCTGCGCGCCGGCGAACCCGACCCGATCGCGACCGGCCGGTTCGTGCACGTGTTCGTGGATTCCGCGAACCGGCGCCCGACGCCGATCCCCGCCGCGATCCGTTCGGCGGTCGAGTCGCAGCTGCTCCCCGTGTGACCTGACGCCGACGCCCGGCGACGTGTCGTCCGCAACAAACCGACCATCCGGTATGCTGGTCGTCGGGTCCACCGTCGGATCCCGGAGAGGCAGGGTCGATGATGACCGAGACACCCGGACTGGATGTCGCGGGACTGGGCCGCTGGCTCGTGAGCGCGCACCCCGAACTCGCGGGCGGCGACCTCACCGCATCCGTCATCGCGGGCGGTCGCAGCAACCTCACCTACGCCGTCGAAGGCGCGCGCATCCCACTCGTGCTGCGGCGGCCGCCGCTCGGCCACGTGCTCTCGAGCGCGCACGACATGCGGCGCGAGCACCGGGTCATCTCGGCCCTTGCGGGAACCGCCGTGCCGGTGCCGACCGCGGTCGACGTCGTCGACGACACCGAGGCGCACGAGATCACCGGCACCACGTTCTTCGTGATGGAGCGCGCCCCCGGCCGCGTGCTCGCGCACACGTCGCAGAACCGCCTCTACACCGCGGCGGGACTGCGGCGCCTCAGCATCGACCTGGTGCGACACCTCGCCGACCTCCACGCCGTCGAACCAGACGCCGTGGGCCTCGGCGACTTCGGCCGCCCCGACGGCTATCTCGCGCGTCAGCTCTCCACCTGGCGCCGGCAGTTCGACGCGTCACGATCACGCGAGACCCCCGCGCTCGACGCCCTGCAGGCCGGCCTCACCGAGGGGATGCCCCAGTCGCGGCGCGCCGCCGTCGTGCACGGCGACTACCGGCTCGACAACGCGCTGGTCATCGGCAGCGGTGACGATCCGCGCATCTCGGCGGTCCTCGACTGGGAGATGGCCACCCTGGGCGATCCGTTCGTCGACCTCGGCATCTTCGCCCTGTACTGGGACATCGCCGATCTCCCGGGGGGCGCCGAGGGTGCGGTGCCGAGCGCCGTCGATCCGGATGCGGGGTACCCGACGTTCGACGAACTGGTCGACGTGTACGCCGAGCAGGCCGGCATCCGCGTTCCCGACCTCCGCTGGTACCGGGCCTTCGCGGCGTACAAGCTCGCGGTCATCCTCGAGGGGATCCACTTCCGCTTCCAGGCCGGCGACACCGTCGGCGACGGCTTCGATCGGATGGGCGCGCTCGTCGAGCCGCTCGCCCAGAAGGGACTGCAGGTGCACTGATGGACTTCGCACCCGACGACACCGCCCGCGACTTCACCGCACGGGCACGCGCATTCCTCGACGAGCATGTGCTGCCGGCCGAGCCGGAGCTCGATGCCCAGCTCGCCGCAGCGCCGGGCGAGTGGGCCACGCCCCCCGTCATCCGCGACCTGCGCGAGCGGGCTCGGGCGCAGGGGCTCTGGAACCTCTTCCTTCCGGGCGACCACGGCGGCGCAGGACTCACGAATCTGCAGTACGCGCCGGTGGCCGAGGTGACCGGGTGGAGCCCGCGTCTCGCACCCGCCGCGTTCAACTGCGCCGCGCCCGACACCGGCAACATGGAGGTGCTCAACGACTTCGGCACCCCGGCGCAGAAGTCCGAGTGGCTCGAGCCGCTGCTGCGGGCCGAGATCCGCTCGTCGTTCTGCATGACCGAACCCGATCATGCGTCATCCGACGCCACCAACATCGGCACCAGCATCCGTCGCGACGGCGACCACTACGTGATCACCGGCCGCAAGTGGTGGTCGACGGGCGCGATGAACCCCGACGCCGCGATCTTCATCGTGATGGGCAAGACCGATCCGGATGCCGATCGGCACCGCCAGCAGTCGATGATCCTGGTCCCCCGTGACACGGACGGCGTCGAGATCGTGCGACCGCTCACGGTGTTCGGCTACGACGACCGCGACCACGGCGGCCACGCCGAGGTGGCGTTCCACGACGTGCGCGTGCCGGCTGCGAACCTCATCGCCGGCGAGGGCGACGGGTTCGCCATCGCCCAGGCGCGGCTCGGGCCCGGCCGCATCCACCACTGCATGCGCGCGATCGGGATGGGCGAGCGGGCGCTGGCGCTGATGACCGCGCGTGCGAACGACCGCCGCGCGTTCGGTCGCAGCCTCGCCGACCAGGGCGTGGTGCGCGAGTGGGCCGCCGAGGCGCGCATCCAGCTCGAGGCCCTGCGCCTGCTGGTGCTGAAGACGGCCTGGCTGATGGACACCGTCGGCAACAGGCAGGCGATGACCGAGATCCAGGCGATCAAGATCGCCGTGCCCCGGGCGATGCAGACGATCATCGACCGCGCGATCCAGGTGCACGGCGGCGCCGGCGTCTCCTCCGACACGCCGCTGGCCGAGCTCTATGCCGGCATCCGGTCGCTGCGCATCGCCGACGGCCCCGACGAGGTGCACCTGTCGAGCCTCGGCCGCGCCGAACTGAGCCCGCACCGGGCGTAGCGACCCGGCATCCCGTTCCCCTCCCCGATCCCGCTCCACTCCCTCAATGACGACGGAAGGCACTCCGATGACACACCAGCCCGACCCCGCGATCGACGGCGCCGGCTTCACGACCCTCTCGGTCGCGAGCATCCTCAGCGAATCGGCGACGCGCCACGCCGACCGTCCCGCCCTGCACTTCCTCGGCGGCGTGACCACCTACCGCGAGCTGTGGGATCAGACCCGCGCGTACGCCGGTGCGCTGCGCGATCGCGGCATCGGGCGCGGCGACCGGGTCGCGATGCTCATCCCGAACGTGCCGGACTTCGCCCGCGTGTACTACGCCGCGCTGTCGCTCGGCGCCGTCGTGGTGCCGGTGCACCTCCTGTTCAAGGCGGAGGAGATCGAGTACGTGCTGCGCGACTCGGGCGCCGACGTCCTCGTCGCCGCCGCTCCGCTCCTGGGTGAGGCGGTGCCGGCTGCGACCGCCGCCGGGGTGCCGCTCGTGACCGTTCTGCTCCCCGCCGACGCGGGCATCGAGCTTCCGCGGCTCGAGGTCGAGGCATCCGTCGCCGTCCCCATCGCGCGGCACACGCCGACGGGTCCCCTGGATGCCGCCACCATCCTCTACACGAGCGGCACGACCGGAACCCCCAAGGGCGCCGTCGGCAGTCACCTCTCGATCATCGAGCAGACCCACTGCACGCTGATCGACGCGTTCGACCTGCGCGCCGACGACATCGTGTTCGGCGGGCTGCCGCTGTTCCACACGTTCGGTCAGACGGCGGTGATGAACATCGCGTTCCGGGTCGGGGCATCCGTCATCCTCCTCCCCCGCTTCGATGCCGACGAGGCCCTCGCACTCATGGCGCGCCTCGACGCGACCGTGTTCACTGCGGTGCCCACGATGTACGTCGGCATGCTCGAAGCGGCCCGCCGCTCCGACGCCCGGCCGCCGCTGCGCTACGCCGTGTCGGGCGGTGCCGCCCTGCCCGTCGCGGTGCTCGAAGCCTTCGCCGACGCCTACGGCGCCCAGGTGCACGAGGGCTACGGGCTGACCGAGACCGCGCCGACGGTGTCGTCGAACCCGCTCCACGAGCCGATCCGGCCGGGCACCGTCGGCAAGGCCCTCTGGGGCGTCGACGTCGCGATCGCCGACCCCGAGGTGGAGGACGCCGTGGTGCTCCTCGACGATCCCGCGGCGCTCGGTGAGATCGTCGTGCGCGGGCACAACCTCTTCAAGGGATACCTCGGACGACCGGATGCCTCCGACGTCGCCGTCGTCGACGGCTGGTTCCGCACCGGCGACCTGGGGACGCACTCCGACGGCATCCTCACCATCGTCGACCGCAAGAAGGACATGATCGTGCGATCGGGGTACAACGTGTACCCGACCGAGGTCGAGGCCGTGCTGGCGCGGCACCCGGGCATCGCGGTCGCCGCCGTCTTCGGCGTCGCCGACGACGTGCGCGGACAGGAGGTGCACGCCGCGGTCGTCTCCCACGACGGGGTGGAGCTCGACGCCGACGAGGTCGTCGCCTTCGTGCGCGACCGCCTCGCCGCGTACAAGTACCCGCGGGTCGTGCACGTCGTGTCGTCGCTGCCGCTGGGGTCGAGCGGCAAGGTGCTCAAGCGCGAGCTGGTCGCGCAGTTCACGCCCGTCGCGTAGGCGGCGCGTCTGCGCGTCTCCGTCGTCCTTGTCGCGAGCGGGCACGTTTGCCCCGAGCGGGCACGGCAGCCACGTGGTGATCGTGCCCGCTCGGAAGCACCGTGCCCGCTCGCGCCTCCTCTACCCTCTCCTCCCCTCCCCTCCTCCTTCTTCACTCCTCTCCTTCTCCTCGTCCTCGCGAGCGGGCGCATTGGTTCCCAGCGGGCACCATCGCCACGTGACTGCGGCGCCCGCTCGGAGAGAACGTGCCCGCTCGCGAGCCGAGGTGGAGGCGGGGGCGGGGTGGGCGGGACGGGGAGACGGATGCCGCGCCTCCACAGGGCGATGGCTCGGACGCGTCTCCACATGTCTTCGAAACAGACATGGCGGCGGGCGAAACTGGGGCGACGATCGATGGATGCTGCCCGAGATCGATCGGCTCCTCCATCCAGCTCGCGCTGTGACGACACGGTCGTGGCGGGATCTCGAACGCTCCTTGGTCACCGGCGAGCTCCTGCGGATCCACCGCGGCTGGTATGCGCCGAAAGCCGAGGCGGCGGCCCTGCGGTCCGAAGACCGGCTGCTCCTGCGCATCCGCTCGGTGAACCGCTCCGCTCGCGGGACGAGCGGTGTGTTCTCCCACACGTCCGCCGGTGCACTGTGGGAACTTCCCCTCCACAAGGTTGGCACCCACGTCGTTCACACCACCCTGCGCGAAGGACTCGAGGTGCATTCCACCGCGGGCATTCGTCGACATCGTGATGTGCTTCGGCCGGATGACATCACGAACCGATTCGGCATGCCGTGCACCACGCTCGAACGGACGGTGGTCGACATCGCGCGAAGCACGTCGCTCGAGACATCGCTCTCGGCAGCGGATGCCGCCATGCGACAGATCGCATGGCGCGATACCGAGCGCGAGTACGACCTCGATGCCGCGGCGGCCTTTCGAGCGCGGATGCGCGAACAGATCGTCGGCATGGCCGGGAAGCGCGGCGTGCGCCAGGCACGGGTCGTCGCCGACCTCGCCGATGGCCGCGCGCAACTTCCGGGTGAGAGCATCAGCCGCATCCGACTGCTCGAGCTCGGATTCGACGCGGTCCGCCTGCAGGTCGGCATCCAGCGCCCCGGCTTGACCGATTACCACGTCGACTTCGGGCTCGACGACGTCGACGCCTGGGGAGAGTTCGACGGCAAGGGGAAGTACCTCGATGCCTCGATGCGCGGCGACAGCACCCCGCTCGAGGTGCTGATGGCCGAGAAGGAGCGCGAGGACTGGATCCGCGCCAGCACCGGGCGGCCCGTCGTGCGATGGGGTTGGGAGCACATCGGTTCCGCCATGGCGCTCGCGCAGCGCCTGACCCAATACGGCATTGCCCCGCCGCGTTGACTTCTCACTGTTCCCTCGGGCGCGCCGCTTCGCCTACTCCTCGCGGAGGCGGCACCCGGTCGCGAACGGGCACGCCCCTCCCCACCTGGCGCTCTCCCCACGTGGATACCCTGCCCGGTGGGTGCCAACGTGCCCGCTCGCGAACAAAGGGAGCCCGAGTGGGAGCCGAGCAGCCCGAGCTGCGGCGCCTCCCATCTCGCGAACGGGCACACCCCTACCCACCGGGCACACTCCCCACGTGGCAACCCTGCCCGGTGGGTGCCAACGTGCCCGCTCGGCGGAATGAGGCGCGGCACAGAACCGCGGGCAGACGAAACGGCCCGGGCTCCGCGAGGAGTCCGGGCCGTTTCGCCGGGGGGGGTTCAGGCGCCGGGGATGCCGCCGTTCGAGAGGGGCGTCTGCTCGGACTCGACCTCGACCACCGAACCGCCGTCGACGGCGTAGGTGCGGCCGAGGTAGTCCTGCACGCCCTGGTCGACCGTGGTGATGCCGACGCCGGTGTAGGCGGCGTGGCTGTCTTCGGCGAACGCGAGCGGAAGCACGCCGCTGCCGGCGAGCTCCCCGCTCTGGATCGCATCGATCAGCGACTCGCGGGTCGGGTCCTCGCCCGCCACGGCGAGCGCTTCGGCGAACAGGTACGCCACGCTCATGCCGTAGACCGTGTTGCCGTCGAAGGCGGCACCGTCGTTGTAGTCGGCGTTGACCTGCTGGAACAGCTCGATCCAGTCGTCGTCGCTCTGCGCGGCGGGCAGGTAGTTGGTGCCGACGAGCCCCTGGAGCAGCTGCGGCCCGACGTCGGCACCCAGGTACTCGACGAGCGTCTCGTAGCTCGCACCCGAGGACGACGAGAACCACATCGGGAACCATCCGAGCTGGGCGGCCGTGCCGATCGCCAGCGCGCTGAACCCGTTGATCGTCGCGAGGATGTTGATCTCGCACCCGGCCGCCTGCAGCGCGCCGACCTGGGCCGTGACGTCCTGGTTCGACACGGAGTAACGCTCGACGTGGGTGAGTCCGTCGGCTCCGAGCGCGAGCTCGGCGCCTTCGATCATCTCGTCGCCGAAGTCGTCGTCCTGTCCGAGGAGGCACACCTTCTTGCCCGGGTACTCATCGGCGGCGTACTGCGCGAGGGCCGCACCCTCGACGACGTAGTCGGCGTTGAACCCGAACGTGAACGGGTACTTCTCGGGCTGATTCCAGCTCGTCGAACCCGACGCGACGAACAGGTCGGGCACCTCGTTCTGGTTGAGGAAGTCGAGCACCGACGTGTGGGTCGGGGTGCCGAGCCCGTTCACGATGGCGAACACCTCGTCTTCCTGCACGAGTTCGCGCACCACGGTCTGGGTGGTCGCGGGGTTGTAGCCGTCGTCCTTGACGATGTACTCGATCGACCGGCCGTTCACGCCGCCGTTGTCGTTCAGGAACTCGAAGTACGCCGTGGCGGCCGCCGAGATCGACGAGTATCCGGCAGCGGCCGGTCCGGTCAGCGGCGTGTGCGTGCCGATCGTCACGGTGTCGTCGGTGACACCGGGAACCGGCGCGGCGGGATCGTCGGCGTCGGTGCCGGCGGGGGTGCTGCACGCGGTCAGCGCGACGGCGACGGCGGTGGCGCCGACCATCGCCGCGAGGCGGCGTGCGGAGTGATGCTGTGACATGGTCACCTCTTTCGTGGGTTGGTTGACTGCAGGACGGGATCGATCGGATGCTGCGCCCGCGGCTCGCGGCGCCCGGGCTGGCGGTGTTCGGACTCGGAGTGGCCGGAGACGGATGCCGTCGGCACGGCGGCCGGCCCTGTCGCGGAATCGCCCGCCACAGCGGAGTCACCGCTCACCGCACCGCTCACCGCCGCAGCGGCATCACCGGCCCGGCCGCCCGGCGCCGACGGCGCATCGGTGCCCGCGGCATCCGTCGCCCGATGCCGACGCCGACGCCCGCGCAGGCTCGCGAGGCCGCCCGGCCACGCGAGCATGACGACGATGAGCAGAAGGCCGAAGACCAGCACGGTGAGGTTGCCCGAGAGCCGCTGCTCGAGACCGGCGTCGAGATCGAGGGCCCGGGTGACCGTCGTGATCAGCCAGGGCAGCAGCACGATGAGCGCCGAGCCGATGGCTGCGCCGCCGATGCTGCCGAGGCCGCCGACGACGACCGCGACCACGAGCAGCAGCGAGAACGCGAGGGTGTAGGCGCCGGGGCTGACCGACTGCACGGCGAAGCAGAGCACGGCGCCCCCGGCGCCGGCGGCGATCGAGCTCACGGTGAACGCCGTCACCTTCACGCGCCCGGCACGCAGCCCGTTCAGGCGCGCTGCGGTGTCGTCGTCGCGCACCGCACGCATGCGCAGGCCGAGGCGGCCGCGGCGCAGGGCGGCGATCCAGGTCACGGTCACCCCGGCGACGAGGATCGCGACCCACGCCTGCCACTGCTCCAGGGCGATGAGTCGCTCGAGGAACGGCGGCACGCCGTCGTACGCGATCTGCAGCCCCTGGTCCCCGCGGAAGACGCCCGAGAACGCGGCTGTCACAGCCGGGATCGCGATGACGAGCGCCAGGGTGACTCCCGCGAGGTACGGCCCCTTGAGCCGCGCCGCGGCGAGCCCCAGGAGCAGGCCCAGTGCGCCCGAGACGACGAGCGCCGCGAGCATCGAGAGCGCGAAGCGCGGGATGCCGTCGAGTCCGGCATCCGTCAGCGCATTCGCGGTGAGCGCGTAGCCGTACCCTCCGGCCGCCATGAGTGCGGCGTGGCCGAGCGAGAGCTGACCGCTCAGGCCGATCAGCAGGGTGAGTCCAGCGGCCGCGCAGAAGTACGCGGCGATCGTCGCGAGCTGGAAGTTGCGGTACGGATCGAGCAGGAACGTGGCGCCGATCGCGAGCACGGTGAGCACGCCGCCGAAGACGACGGTGCGCGGGACGCCGGTGAGTGCGGGCAGGATGCGGCGGCTCATGCGCTTCGCGCCTCTCGCATCGAGAAGATGCCACCCGGTCTCACCAGCAGCACCCCCACCAGGAGCACCAGCACGCCGATCGGCGCGACGGTGGCGCCGAGGTATCCGGTCACGAGCGTCATCGCCACGCCGACCACGAGGCCGCCGAGGAGCGCCCCCACCGGGGAGTCGAGTCCGCCGACGACGGCGACGGTGAACGCGTAGACGAACAGCACGTCGGTGGAGTGCGGGTTGAGTCCGAGCTCGGTCGGCACGAGCAGCAGGGCGGCGAGCGCGGCGACGGCGGCCGACAGCATCCAGCCGATCGTCACCATGCGCGAGACGCGCACACCCAGGATGCGCGACACCTCGGGTGCGAACGCCGATGCCCGCAGCTGCAGCCCGAGCGACGTGAAGCGGAAGAGCAGCGCGAGGCCGGTCATCACGACGGTCGCCACGACGAGCACGAAGATGTCGTACGGCGAGAGCAGCGGCACGCCGCCGACGACGAGCGGGCTGTCGTCGAACGGGGCCGCCATGGGCCGGTACTGCTGCCCGAACAGGATGCCGAGCACCGACTGAAGCACCATGACGAGGCCGATCGCGATGATGACCCCGGCGAGCGGGCTGCTGTGCGGGGCGAAGCGCATGACACCGCGCTCCACGCCGAAGCCGATCGCGGCGCCGGCGATGACGCCGGCCGCGAGCCCGGCCCAGTACGACCCGGTGATCCCGGTGACGGCGAAGGCCACGTATGTCGCGACGAGGGCCATCGCGCCCTGCGCGAAGTTGATGATGCGCGCAGCACGCCAGATCAGCACGAGCGACAGGGCGAACAGCGCGAAGACGGCGCCGCGGGCGAGGCCGGTGGCGAGGAGGAAGAGCAGGCGATCCATCAGAACCCCAGGTAGGCGTGTCGGAGGGCGGAGTCGGTGGCGAGGTCGGATGCCGCGGCGTCGGCGACCACCCGTCCGAGGTCGAGGACCACGCCGCGGTCGGCGATCGACAGGGCACTGGTCACGTTCTGCTCGGCGAGGAGCACCGTGAGGCCCCGGCTCTCGGCAGCGGCGCGCAGCGTGCCCATCAGCTGGGCGACGACGAGCGGCGCGAGACCGAGCGACGGCTCGTCGAGCGCGAGCACCGTCGGCTCGGCGATGAGGGCACGCCCCAGGGCGAGCATCTGGCGCTCGCCGCCCGACAGCTGGTGCCCGTCGGCCTGTCGGCGTCGGGCGAGCGGCTCGAACATGTCGTAGATGCCGGCGACCGCCCGCTCGCGCGCAACCCCGCGGTGGCGCCACAGCGCTCCGAGACGCAGGTTCTCGTCGACCGTGAGCTCGGCGACGACGCTCCGCCCGTCGGGCACGAGGGCGACACCGCGCCGCGCCCGCTGCTCCGTGCGCAGCAGCGCGAGGTCTTCACCGTCGAGCCGGATCGATCCGGATGCCGCGGGCACGAGCCCTGCGAGCGTGCGCAGCAGCGTCGTCTTGCCCGCGCCGTTCGCTCCGAGGAGCGCCACGATCTCACCCGGCCGCAGACCGAACGAGACGTCGTGGAGCACCGGCGCGCCGCCGTAGCCGACGGTGAGGGACTCGATCGCGAGGGCGCCCGTGCGCGTCGCCTCGGGGGCCGTGCCCGCCACGGCGCTCATGCCGTCGCCTTCACGCCGAGGTATGCCTCTTCGACGCGCGGGTCGGTGCGCACCTCGTCGGGGGTGCCGCGGGCGATCACCCGCCCGAAGTCGAGCACCTCGATGCGGTCGGCGAGGCCCATGACGAAGTCGACGTGGTGCTCGACCAGCAGCACCGAGCATCCGCCGTCGGCGACCCGGCGCACCGTCTCGCCCAGGGCCGCGATGTCGTCGGCGCCGAGACCGCCGGCGGGCTCGTCGAGCAGCAGCAGGCGAGGACGCGTGACCAGCGCGCGGGCGAGCGCGACCCGCTTGCGGTCGGGATACGCGAGCGCGCCGACGGGCTGCGCCGCGAGGCCGCCGAGGTGGAGGTCGTCGAGCTGTGCGGCGACGCGTGCCGCGGCATCCGCACGCGCGGCGATCGGTACGAGCACGTTCTCGGCGACCGAGAGCGTGTCGAAGAGCCCGAGGCCCTGCAGCGTGCGCGAAACTCGCCGGGCGGTCAGCCCGGCGGTGCGCCGCGGCGTCGGGGCGCCGTCGACGCGCACGTCGCCGGAGCGGCGGACGAGCCCGCAGATCGCGTTGAACACCGTCGTCTTGCCGGCGCCGTTCGGGCCGATCAGCGCGACGATCTCGCCGGGTCGCACGTCGAAGGCGACGCCGTCGACCGCCGTGAGACCGCCGAACGTGACGGTGAGCGCGTCGACCGCCAGTCGTGGGGGGACGGATGCCACGGCATCCGGTTCGTGCAGGTTCATCGGCACCTCTTCGTGTCGGGTGTGGCCACCCTATCCGATAAACCGACCGGGCGGTATGTAGTTGTTGCGCGAATGTGATGAAGCCGGCGTGGCGCGAGGTCGGAGGGATGCGGGGGTGCGTTTCGTCTCGTCGCTGCGCTCCTCGCTCAACGACCGGAAGGCACCCCGCACACCCCGTCGTTGAGCGAGCGCAGCGAGACGAAACGCGCAGCACTCCCCGGTCGTTGAGCGAGCGCAACGAGACCAAACACGCAACTCACCCCGGTCGTTGAGCGAGCGCAGCGAGACGAAACGCGCCCGCAAGGCCCCGGTCGTTGAGCGAGCGCAGCGAGACGAAACGTGCCAAGCGGCCGCCTACTTGTGCGGGATTCCCGCGATCATGCCGCCGTCGACGACGAACTCCGCGCCGGTGGTGAACGACGAGGCATCCGACGCGAGGAACACGACGGTTCCGGCCACGTCGCCGGGCTCTCCCGGCCGGCCGAGCGGGATGTCGAGGTGCGCGGGATCGATGCGGTCGGTCATCGAGGTGCGGATGAACCCCGGATGCACCGAGTTGACGCGGATCCCGAAGGGGCCGAGCTCAACTGCCATCGACTGCGAGAGCCCGCGCACGCCGAACTTCGCGGCCGTGTAGCCGTGCACGCCCGGACTCCCCCGCATCCCCTCGACCGACGAGATGTTGATGATCGACCCGCGGCGCTGCGAGGCCGCGAACTGGGCCTTCATCGTCGGCACGACGGCGCGACAGCCGAAGAACGTGCCGGTGAGGTTCACCGCGATCACCGCGTCCCACTTCGCCGTGGTGAGGTGCTCGATCGGCGCTGCGTTGGCGATGCCCGCGTTGTTGACGAGAACGTCGATGCCGCCGAAGGCCGAGACGGATGCCGCGACCGCGGCGGTCCACTGATCCTCGTCGGTCACGTCGAGGTGCACGAACCTGGCGCGCTCGCCCAGCTCGGAGGCGAACGCCTCGCCGGCGTCGTCGAGGAGGTCGGCGATGACGACGCAACCGCCCGAGGCGTGCAGCGCGCGCACGTACGCTTCGCCGATGCCGCGCGACCCCCCGGTGACGAGGCAGACCCTCCCCGCGAGGTCGAGGTTCATGGGGCGACCTCGGGCCCCTCGACGGACTCGGGGACCGAGCGTGCCTCGGCGGGCTCGCGCACCGACGGGGCGACCTCGATGACCACACGGCCCACTGTCGCTCCTCCGGCGAGCGCGGTCAGCGCCTCGGGTGCACGGTCGAACGGCACGATGTGGTCGACGACGGGCGCGATCGCACCGGAGTCAGCCAGGCGCACGAGCTCCGCGCGCGCGACGTCGACGAGGTCGGGCCGGATCCCGGGGTACATGCCCCAGTGAAGGCCCAGCACCGAGTAGTTCTTCACCAGCACATGACCGGCCGGCAGCTCCTGGATCGTGCCGCCGGCGAAGCCGACCACCACGATGCGGCCTTCGAATGCGATGCACTTGGTCGAGGCGACGAAGGCGTCACCTCCGACCGGGTCGAACACGACGTCGGCGCCGTGGCCGGCTGTCGCGGCCTTCACGCCGCCCACGATGTCGTCGACTCCGCGCACGAGCACGACCTCGGCGCCGGCCGCGCGCGCGACCTCGGCCTTGGCCGCTGAGCCCACCACGCCGATCACCCGCGCCCCGGCGGCTGCACCGAGCTGCACCGCCGCGAGCCCGACGCCGCCGGCGGCGGCGTGCACCAGCAGCCATTCGCCCGACTGCAGCGCGGCACGGCGATGGAGCGCGAACCATGAGGTCTGGTACGCCACGGTGAGACCCGACGCCGCGGCATCCGTCAGCGACGCCGGCGCCGCCCACACGTCGGATGCGGGGAGCACGGCGTACTCCGACAGCACGCCGATCTTCGACGCGAGCACCCGATCTCCGACGGCGAACCCGTCGACTCCGTCGCCGAGCCCGGCGACATCGCCGACCAGTTCGATGCCGGGCACGAAGGGGAGCTCGGGCTTCACCTGGTACAGCCCGCGGCACAGGAGCACGTCGGGGAAGTTGGCGGCGACCGCACGTACCCGGACGAGCACCTCCCCCGGCGCGGGCGACGGCACGGCCACCTCATCGAGGGAGAGCGCGTCGGCGGGCTCTCCGAGGCGGGTGACGCGCCACGCGCGCATCGTGTCAGGTGTCGGCATCCATTCTCCTGATGCTGCTCAGGAACAGATCGGTGATCTGCTCGGCTACGAGGGTCTTGTCTTCGGGGCCTTCGGGCGAGTACCAGTGCGACAGGTAGTGCACGTCGCTGAAGAAGTGGGCGACGAGCATCGCGAGCGGGATGTCGGCACGGTAGATGCCTTCTGCCTGCCCGCGCGAGATCAGCTCGGCGAACTCGTCGTGGTACGCGCGCCGGCGGCGCGTGACCTCCTGGTGGCGGGGCGCCGAGAGCATGTTGAGGCTGCGGAAGAACACCGCGCCCTCCTCCATGTAGTCGATCGATGTCTCGAGCACGTCGATGCAGACGGCACGGAGCACCTCGTCCACCGACCCGCCGCGCTCGATGATCGCGTCGAGGTGCGCCTTCTGCAGGGTGAGCAGCCGCTCGTAGATGCCGAAGAGCAGGTCGTCCTTCGACTCGAAGTAGTGGTACATGGCGCCCTTGGTGACGCCGGCCGCCTCGACGATCTGCTGCACGCTGGTGTTCGCGTACCCCTGACGGGCGAAGAGCTCGACGGCGGCACGGGTGACGTCGTCTGCGACGTGGGAATCCTTCATGTGTTCATCTTTCACCCGAACGGCGAGCGCGCCGCGTCACAGGAACGGACGGATGCCGGCGCCGCCGTCGATCGGAAGCGTCTGCCCCGTGATCCAGGCAGCGTCCGCCGACAGCAGGAAGGCGACCGGTCCGGCGACGTCGTCGACCTCGCCGAGGCGGCGGAGGGGGTACGCGGCGGATGCCTCGTCTTCGTGCCCCTCGTACAGCGCCCGTGCGAACGCGGTCTTCACGACCGCCGGCGCGACGGCGTTGACGCGGATGCCGGGGGCCAGTTCGTAGGCGAGCTGCATGGTCAGGTTGATGAGGGCGGCCTTCGAGATGCCGTAGAAGCCGATGCCGGGACTCGCGCCGAGGCCGGCGACCGAGGCGAGGTTCACGACGGAGCGGGTGAGCCCTGCGGCCACCGCCTCCCGGGTCCACTCGAGCGCGGCGACCACGTTCACGTCGATGATCTTGTGCGCGGCGGCCGTGTCGACCTCGGCGAGCGGACCGTAGACGGGGTTGATGCCGGTGTTGTTGACGAGGTGGTCGAGCCGGCCGTGGCGCTCGGCCACGTGCGCGAACACCGCCGCGCGGTGCTCGGCATCGGCGGCGTTGCCCGCGACCCCCGAAGCCGCGTCTCCGAGCTCGGCGACCGCTGCGTCGAGCGCCTCCTGCTTGCGCCCGGTGATGACGACGGCGCCGCCTTCTGCGACGATGCGTCGCGCGATCGCGAGACCGATCCCGCGGCTCGCGCCCGTGACGATCGTGACCGTGTCCTCGAACCTGCGCATCGCGCCTCCTCGCACATACCGTCCAGTCGGTTTCACCGTAGCACGAACCGATCCACCACGTCGCACGCGCTCGGGGGCTGGGGACGAGAGGCCCGGATCGGCCGGGCCCGGCACGGCCTCCCGGCATCCGTCGCCTGCTTCCGTAGGCTCCCCGCATGGGTCTGTTCCGTCGCGACACCACTCCCCCGGCGGCTCCGCCGGCGCTCGATCCGGCCCGGCACCGCCTGGCCGCGCAGTGGACCGACGGGTTCGGGGCGCTCGCGACCCGGGCGCTGCAGATCATCCTGGTGGGCGCCGTCGCCGCGGTGATCATCTGGGGCGTCACCTCGCTCACCCTCGTGACGATCCCGCTCGTGATCGCGCTCATCCTGGCGGCCGCGTTCTCACCCGCGATGGCCTGGATGCGGCGCCGCGGCGTGCCGCCGCTCGTCGCGACGCTGCTCGCCCTGTTCGCCGCGGTGGGGCTCCTCACCGCCATCGGCTGGCTCATCGTCTGGGCGGTGCGCGATCAGTGGGAGGATCTGTCGACGCAGGCGGTGGCCGGCTTCCGCACCTTCCTCGACTGGGTCGACACGCTTCCGTTCGCCCCCACCGACGACCAGATCCAGACCTGGATCGACCAGGCGCTCGACTACGTCACGAGCGCCGAGTTCGGCTCGGGCGCCCTCGCCGGCGTCAGCGCGGTCGCGAACTTCGTCACCGGCTTCGTGCTCATGGTCGTCGTGCTGTTCTTCTTCCTGAAGGACGGCCCCACGATGTGGCGGTTCCTGCTGCGCCCCCTCCACGGCGGGTCGTACGACCGCGGCCGGCGCATCGGAACGAAGACCATCACCGTGCTCGGCTCGTACATGCGCGGCACCGCGACCATCGCCTTCGTCGACGCGGTCGGCATCCTCATCGGCCTGCTGATCCTGCAGGTTCCGCTCGCGGTGCCCCTCGCCGTGCTCGTGTTCCTGGGCGCCTTCATCCCGATCGTGGGCGCGACGATCGCCGGCACGCTCGCCGTGCTGGTAGCCCTCGTCGCCAACGACTGGGTCAACGCCCTCGCGGTGCTCGGCGTGATCATCCTCGTGCAGCAGCTCGAGGGCAACTTCCTGCAGCCGGTCGTCATGGCCCGGTCGATGAAGCTGCACGCGTTCGTCGTGCTCGTCGCCCTCACCGCGGGCACGATCATCGGCGGCGTGCTGGGCGCGGTGCTCGCCGTGCCGATCACCGCTGTCGCGTGGGGCATCGTCCAGGTGTGGGACGGACCGGGACTCCCGGCGCGGTGGGCGCGCCCGAAGCCCGACGAGCTCGCCTCCGGGTGACGCGGGTCGCGCAGGGCGCTTGCGGGCGCGGCGCCGTCACCCGCGCAGTCGCGACCTTGCGGAGTCCGTCGGGAGAATGACGCAGATCTGAGGCGCCTCGCGTCGGAAATAGGGCATTCTCCCGATCCGGATGCGGGGCCTCGAGGGCATCGTGGACGGTGGGGCCCGGGCCTCGCCTGCCCGACGTCAGAGGAAGGTGCCACCATATGCTCATGCGCACGACCGGTTCCGCGGCGGTCATGGTCGGCCGCGACGCGGAGATGACGGTGCTCCGCGACGCCTTCGACGCCGGGCACGGCGGCCGCACGCGCGCGGTCATCGTGCGCGGCGAAGCCGGGATCGGCAAGACGCGCCTGGTGCAGGAGTTCGCCTCCGAGATCACCCGCGGGCGCGGCGACGACCTCCCGGCCGTCGCCTTCGGCCAGTGCGTCGACCTCGGTCCCATCGGTGCGCCGTTCGGGCCGATCGCGCGCATCCTCCGGGATCTGCACGACGCCGTCGGCTCCGAGGCCCTCCGCTCCGCGATGGGCTCGCCCGCCGTCGCGGCGGCGATCGTCGCGCTGGCACGGGGGCTGAGTGAGCTCGCCGACCCGGGGCAGGCGCCCGCAGGGTCGCCGGCCGAGGCCATCGAGGTCGTGCTGGAGAACCTCTCGCGCACGCGGCACGTGGTGATCGTGCTCGAAGACCTGCAGTGGGCGGATGCCGCGACACTCGGGCTGCTGAAGACCCTGGCCGGGAGCCTGCGTGAGGGCCGGATGACGATCGTGGCGACCTATCGCTCCGACGACGTCGACCGGTTCCACCCCCTGCGGCCGGTGCTCGCGGAACTCGAGCGGATGCGCCGCGTTCAGCGCATCGAGATCGCACCGCTCGGCCCCGACGAGGTCGCCGAGCAGGTGGCGCTGCTCGCACGGGGCGCGATCGGTCCCGATGACCTGACCATGCTCGCGGAGCGCAGCGGCGGCATCCCCTTCCTCGTCGAAGAGCTGGTCGACCTCGACGACGTCGAACTGCCCGACACCCTGCGCGAACTGGTCCTCGCGCGGTATGCACGCCTCTCGCCGGAGGCGCGGGAGATCGTCCGGGTCATGGCCGCGGGCGGGGTGGACGTCGGCCACGAACTGCTGCGTGCGGTCGCCGGAACCGACGAGGAGGCGCTCGATCGCGCCGTGCGGGAGTCGATCGACGCACGCGTGGTGGTGGCCGCCGGCGACGGGTACGCGTTCCGCCACGCCCTGACCCAGGAGGCCGTCGAGTCCGAGATGCTGCCGAGCGAACGCATCCGCGTCCACCGCCGGTACGCCGAAGAGCTGGCTCGCACGCTCGACGATGCGCCGGATGCCGTCTCGGCGGTGGCCGAGCACTGGCTCGCCGCCCGTGCGATCACTCCCGCGTTCGACGCCACGGTGCTCGCGCTCGGCCGCTCGCAGGCGACATTCTCTCCGGCGACCTCGGCCAGACTGCTCGAGCGACTCACGGAGCTGTGGCCGCAGGTTCCCGATGCCGCGGAACGCTCGGGCATGAGCCTTGCTCGTCTGCAGCTGCGCGCGGCCGATGCGTGGCACGACCTCAGTGAGGCCGAGCGGGCCCTGCGCGCCGCGAACGAGGGAATCAGCGTGTGCGACGACCCCGTGACGCTCGCGGGCCTGCTCCGGCACAAGTGGGTGCAGGAGGCGAACACCGGCCGGCGCCCGGGCGACGACGACCTGCAGAGCGCGATCGGCCTGCTGCGCGACCGCGACGAACCCGAGGCGCTCGTGCTGCTCTCGCGCATCATGACTAACCTCGCGATGAGCCATGGCCCCGAAGCCGTGGAGCACCTCGAACGGGCGATCGGGATCGCAGAGGAGGCAGACGACGCCCCCGCGCTCGCCGTCGCACTCAACACCCTCGGCTGGCACTACGCGAACGACGAAGACGACCCCGATCGCGCGCTCGCTCCTCTCGAACGCGCGATCGCCCTCCCGCTCGACCCGGCGATGCGCGTGTACGTCGCCTCGACCTACGTCGACATGCTCTCGCTGCTGGGCAGGTTCCGCGAAGCTGCAGTGGCCGGCGCCGCACATCACACCGACGCCGTGCGGTCGGGCATCGAGCGCGGTGTGGCCACCGGACTCGCCCTGTCGGTCGCGCACGCGTCGTTCGCGATCGGCGAGCCGGATCAGGGCATCCGGTACGCACAGCGCGCCCGGCGTCTCCTCGATCCTCCGGGCCGCTCCACCGCGGTGCGGATGCTCGCCACCCACTACGCGTGGAACGACGCTCACGACGAGCGCGTCGCCCTGCTCGCCGCCGAGCGCGAGTCGCTCGAGTCGGTGCGCCGCAAGCATCCGGCCAAGCGCGGATGGTGGGTCGATCACTCCGTCGATTCGGTGCTCACGGCCGCCGCAGGCATCGCGTCGATGCCCGACGAGGGCACGATGGGCGAGATGATCCCCCGGATCGTCGAGTCGCTCGACGACGACGGCGGCGGCGCGCGGCGTCGCTATGCCGCCGTGGGCGGCGCGCTCCTCGTGCGCGCGCTGCGCGACAGCACCGGCGACCTCGCCGCCGGACGCGACGCGCTGCGGGCGCGTATCGAGGCGAGCATGGCCGAGTGGCCCCAGCGCGGCACCGCCCCGACGATCACCCGCTTCATCTCGGCGACGTTCGCGGACGCCGACGGTGCGGACCCCTCGGCGAGGGCCGCCGGCTGGCGCGACGTCGCGGATGCGATCGCCGACGGCGGGATGCCGCTGCGCTATCACCACGTCGCCCAGTTGAGTCTCGCCGCAGCGCTCATCGAAGCGGGCCGACGTGCAGAGGCCCTCGGCATCCTCGACCGGATCATCGCCGACGCGCCGCGCCACGGGGTGTCGAGTGTCGCCCGCTGGGCGACGACGCTCCGCGACCAGGCCGGCCTGTCGTCGAGAGCGGCGGCGGGCGACGACGCGCAGCTTCACGGCCTCACCCCGCGTGAGCGGCAGGTGCTCGCACTCGTCGCCGACGGCTTGACGAACGCCGAGATCGGAAACCGGCTGTTCATCTCGCCCAAGACGGCCTCGGTGCACGTGTCGGCGATCCTGGCCAAGGTCGGCGCGCGCAGTCGCACCGAAGCCGCCGCGCGCTACGCGTCGTCGTCGCCCGAATCCACCGCGCCCTGAGCGACACCGGGGCACGACACGCGGCTGCGGCCTGTCGACTGAGGCTCCGCCCCCGTCGCGGGCGGCCCTGTCGACTGAGGCCGTCGCCCCGCCGACTAAGGCATCCCCACTTCGATCTACGGCACTCCGCCCGCCGAAGATGAGGCGACCGCCCGATACGCCGGCACCCCCTCAGAGAGGATCGTCGTTCCTGTCAGGAGAACCGCCGGATCCACCGGCACGGACAGGAAGGCCGATCATGAACCTCACCGCTCACACCGCCACCGTCCTCGACCAGCAGCGCGCCGCGACCCTCGATCGCGAGAACGACCTCCTCCGCCGCCACCGCGAGCGCGCCGTCGGCGCCCCGGCGCAGCCGCGGCCGTCGCTGGTCGCCCGGGTGCGGCATCCGATCCGCGCGACGCGGACCGCGATCACGCACTGAGGAGAAGGAGAGGGGGACGGATGCTGCGGCATCCGCCCCCCTCGCATGTCGTCGGACCCCCACGGCAGGATGTACCCATGCCCTATGAGATCCCGGCGCCGATGCTCGCCAAAGCCGCAGCCGCCGTGCCCGACCCCGCGAAGACGGCCGGGGGGCTGAGCTTCGAGCCCAAGTGGGACGGCTTCCGCGCCCTGGTGTCGTGGGACGGGGAGAGCGTCGAGATCGGATCACGCGGAGCCAAGCCGCTGACCCGCTACTTCCCCGAGCTGGTCGAGGCCTTCACGCGGCTGCTGCCCGAACCGTGCCTCATCGACGGCGAGATCGTCGTGCCGACAGGCGAGCCGGGCTCGCAGCGCCTCGACTGGGAGTCGCTGTCGCAGCGCATCCATCCCGCGGCCTCGCGCGTGAACATGCTCGCCGAGAAGACGCCGGCGATGTTCATCGCGTTCGACCTGCTCGCCCGCGGCGACGGCGATCTTCAGCAGGAGCCGTTCTCGGAGCGGCGAGCGCAGCTGGTCGACCTGCTCGGTGACGTGCCCCACCCAGTGCACGTCACCCGCACCACCGACGACCCCGATCTCGCCCGGCGCTGGCTGGCCGAGTTCGAGGGGGCGGGGCTCGACGGCGTGGTCGCGAAGCCGCTCGCGCAGCCGTACCAGCCGAACAAGCGGGCGATGATCAAGATCAAGCACGCCCGCACCGCCGATGTGGTGGCCCTCGGCTACCGCATCCACAAGTCGGGCGAAGGGGTCGGGTCGCTCCTGGTCGGCCTCCACGGCGACGACGGCACGCTGTACCCGGTCGGCGGCGTCGCCGCGTGGAGCAACGCCCGGCGCCTCGAACTCATCGACGAGCTCGCTCCGTTCGTCGTGCGCGACGACGACGGCGAGGCGGTGCGCGGCGAGGGCGAGAAGTCGCGGTTCCAGGCGGGCCGCGCCGACTCATCGTTCGTGAAGCTGCGCCCCGAGCGCGTGCTCGAGGTGCGCTACGACCAGCTCGAAGGGTGGCGGTTCCGCCACACTGTGCAGTTCGAGCGCTGGCGCCCCGACCGCGACCCGTCGTCGTGCACGTACGAACAGCTCGAGACGGTCTCGGCATACGACCTGGGCGACGTGCTCGACTGAGCACGCCTGCAGGCACTCGTCGCCGGCGCACGCGCCGACCTCATAGGGTCGGGGAGTGTCAGCGTCGACGGTCGACGCTCGCGATGGGAGAGATGTCGATGCGCTTCGGGCTGATCCAGAACTATTCGACCCCGATCGATGAGATCGCCGACGCCGTCGATACCCTCGAAGCCGCGGGCCTCAACACGATCGCCGTGGCCGAGGCGTACTCATTCGACGCCGTGAGCCGGCTCGGCTACCTCGCCGCGAAGACGCGGACGATCGGCCTCATGTCGAACATCCTCCAGCTCTATACGCGCACGCCCACACTCACGGCGATGACCGCGGCGAGCCTGGACTCCCTGACGCCGGGCGGTTTCACGCTCGGGCTCGGCGCCTCGGGTCCGCAGGTCATCGAAGGGTTCCACGGCGTGCCCTACGACGCTCCCGTCGGCCGCACCCGCGAGATCGTCGAGATCTGCCGGCAGACCTGGCGGCGCGAGCCCGTGGCCCACGACGGTGCGCATTACAGCATCCCTCTCACCCGCGACAAGGGCGGGTCGGGGCTCGGACGTCCGCTGAAGATCATCAACCGGCTCGTCCGCGCCGACATCCCCATCTCGATCGCGGCACTCGGCGCGCGCAGCGTCGCCCAGGTCGCCGAGATCGCCGACGGCTGGCAGCCGATCTTCTTCGACCCCGCGCGTGCGGATCGGGTGTGGGGCGAAGCGCTCGAAGCCGGACGGGCGAAGCGCAGCTCGGATCTCGGCGACCTCCGGATCGAGGTGCAGGTGTTCTTCGCCTTCGGCGAACCGTCGCCCGACGCGATCGCGAGCGTGCGCGCGCACCTCGCCCTCTACATCGGCGGCATGGGGGCGAGAGGCAAGAACTTCTACAACGACATCGCCGTCCGCTACGGGTTCGCGGCCGAGGCGGCCGATATCCAAGGTCTGTACCTGGCGGGCAGGATCGAGGATGCCGCCGCCGCAGTCCCCGACGAGCTGGTGTTCGGCGTGGCGCTGTTCGGCGACGCCGACGAGCTGAAGCGGCGGATCGCGGCATTCGGCGCGGCGGGCGTCACCACGCTGCTGCTCGCGCCGGTCGCGGAGACCGCAGAGCAGCGCCTCGCGGACGTCGTCTCGCTTCTCGACCTCACGCGAAGCTGAGAGCCTCGTCCGCGGACCCGCATCGCGCCATGACCGTCGGCGAGCGCACGAACCAGCGGGTGCGCAGCAGCTGCGCCGTCCAGCGCGAGCTGCGCGCCGAGCGCTCAGCCACCGGCATCCTTCGGCCAGTTCTCGGGATTGAGGCGGCTCGGCTGCACGCGCGGCGGCTCACCGGGCATCTTGGGGAAGTCGGGCGGGAAGGGCAGTTCGCGGAGCCCGTCGTCGAGGTCGCGCTGCCACCACTCCAGCAGCGTGTCGATGCGGCCGGGCTTCGCGAGCAGGTCGGCCCACGGGTCGCCGACCGCCGCCAGCCGGTCGGGCACCGTGCGCACCGTGAAGGCGCCGGGATCGACCCCGCCCTCGAGCTCGTCCCACGTGACGGGCGTCGACACGGTGGCGCCGGCGAGCGCACGCGGCGAGTAGGCGCCCGCCATCGTACGGTCGCGGTTGGCCTGGTTGAAGTCGATGAAGATGCGCTCGCCGCGCTCCTCCTTCCACCAGTTCATCGTGACCCGGTCGGGCATGCGCCGCTCGAGCTCACGTCCCGCCGCGATCACGGCGTGGCGCACGTCGAGGAACTCCCACTCCGGCTCGATCGGGCAGAACAGGTGGATGCCGCGGTTGCCACTGGTCTTCACGAAGGTCGTGAGCCCAGCCTCGGCGAGCACGTCGCGCATCGCCGGGGCGACGGCCGCAGCATCCGCGAAACCGGTCCCCGGCTGCGGATCGAGGTCGATGCGCAGCTCGACCGGGTTGTCGGTGTTCGCGGTGAGCGCGGCCCACGGGTGGAAGACGACGGTGTTCATCTGCGCCGCCCAGACCGCAGCCGCCGCCTCGGTGATGACAAGCTGCGGATGCCGGCGCCCGCTGTTGTAGCGCACGGTGACGGTCTCGACGAAGCCTGGGGCGCCCTTCGGCGGGTTCTTCGAATAGAACCGCTCGCCGTCGATGCCCTCGGGGAACCGCTCGAGCGACACCGGCCGGTCGCCGTTCGCGGCGAGGAACGGGCCCGACACGGCGATCAGGTACTCGGCGAGCTCGCGCTTGGTGATCCCGAGCTCGGGCCACAGCACGCGGTTCGGGCTCGAGAGCCCCACCTCGCGATCGGCGCCCGCGCCGGGGACGATGAGGGTGATGCGCTCGGAGGCCATAGTGCGACGCTAGCGGGGCGCCGCGACATCCGGCACCCCGCCCGCCGCGCCGGGCGCGGGATCGTCAGCGGTAGAGGGGGTACAGCTGCCCGATCACGAACGCGACGGCGAGGAACAGCAGCGTCAGTGCGAGCACGGTCCAGTCGATCCACCCGGTGCGCAGGTGCCCGATGCGGATCGCCCGCCCGCGACGGTCGACCGTCGCGAAGGTGAAGCCCCGGGCCTCGAGCGCCTCGACCGTCGTGCGAACGTTCTTCGCCGTGTTGAGGAAGATCGGATAGAACGACCGCACCGCCATGTCGGCCCACTGCACGACCACGCGCCACGCGAGGAACCCGCGGCGCTCCGGCGGGGCGATCCGCAGCCGGTAGCCCTGGAACACCACGCTGAACTCCTCGATGAGGATCGGCAGCATGCGGTAGCCGTAGCTCACGGCGAAGGCCACGAGCTCGGGGCACTGCAGGGCCAGCAGTCCGTCCGACAGCTTCTCGGGGTCGAGTGAGACGAACGCCGCCATGCTCACGAGCGAGACCGTGCCGACCTTGAGCGTCAGTTCGAGGAGGGCCACGATCGTCTCGGCGTCGCCGCCGAAGAACCACGCCGCCACGAAGATGTAGACCAGCTCGAAGCCGAGTCCGATGAGGAAGAGCCCGAGCACGAGCGGACCGACGCGTGCGAGGAAGATCGACACCGCGCCGCCGATGAAGAGGATCGCGAGCACCGTGATGTTGTGGGTGAACCACGGCACGAACGCGTAGACGAGGTACCAGGCAATGACGACACGGGGGTCCATCAGCGAGAACACCCCGCCGCGCGTCGCATACGCGGTACGGATGAGCTCGAGCTTGACCCACTCGACCGAGAGGACGTCGTGCTGCGTGCGGGCCATCAGCGCACTCCCCCGGCGAGCAGCGGCGCCGCGACGCCTGCGACGAACTCGTCGACGCTCAGCGGCAGCGGATGCATGCCGAGCGCGGCTCCGAGTCGGGTCACCTCGGGGGGCACGAGTCGCGTACGCGTGAGCAGCGCCTCGTCGGCGAACAGCTCGGCCGGGGTGACGTCGGCCGCGACCGCGCCGCCGTCGAGCACGATCACGCGGGTCGCCCACTCGGCCACCAGCTGCATGTCGTGCGTCGCGACCACCGTGCAGGCGATCACGTCGGCGAGATCGGCGAGGAGCGCCGTGACCGCCTCGCGACTCGCCGTGTCGAGACTCGACGTCGGCTCGTCGAGGAGCAGCAGCGCCGGACGCATCGCGAGACCGATCCCGAGCGTCGCGCGCCGCTGCTGGCCGCCCGACAGGGTGCGGCCGTCGCGGTCGGCGTGCTCGGTGAGGCGCATCCGGTCGAGGATGCGATCCACCAGGGCGTCCACGTCGGCGACGCGGCGCGATCTCGGGAACATCGCGATGTCGTCGCGCACGCTGCCGGTGAGGAACATCAGCTGCGGCCGCTGGTGCAGGTACGACGCGTGCTCGGCGAGACGGCGGGCCGACTTCGAGCGCGAGTCGATCCCGTCGACGGTCACGATGCCCTCGCGCGGCACGTCGATGCCGGCGAGCAGGCGGAGCAGGGTCGACTTGCCGGCCCCGTTGCCGCCGACGAGGGCCACGCGATCGCCGCGCCGCAGCTCGAGATCGAGATCGCGCAGCACCGGGGTGAGCCCGCCGCCGACCGAACGGTAGCCGTGCCCGACGCGCGACGCGCTGACCACGGTGTCGGCCATGGCCGGCAGCGTGGGGTCCGTGACGGATGCCGCGCCCGCGCCGCGCACCGTGCCGAGGCTTGACGCGTCGCGGCTCGGCTCATCGCGGCTCGGCGCGTCGGGGGCGGCATCCGTCATCGTCCCGCCCTCGTGCACAGCCCGCGCCTCGAACCGGCCCTGCAGCAGCGCCGCGGCATCCGTCACCGTTCTCGGCGACTCCGCGATGCCGAGGGCGCGCACCGCGCGCACCAGCTGCGGCGCCGGGATGCCGTGGGCCTCGAGCTCGTCGACCCGGCTCATCGCCTCGCCGACCGGCAGGTGCCATACGGGCGCCCCATCGGCCATCAGCACGACCGACTTCGCGTACCGAGCCACGAACTCGGCGTGGTGCTCGATGACGATGACGGTGAGCCCCTGTTCGCGGTTGGCCTCGGCGAGCCGCTCGTAGACCTCTTCGGCGTGCGCCGGGTCGAGCTCCGCGACGGGCTCGTCGACGACCACGACGGCGGGCCGCAGGGCCAGCACCCCGGCGAGCGCCGTCAGATGCGACTGCCCTCCCGACAGCTGCCACACGAACCGGCTCTCGAGGCCGCTGAGGCCCACCGCCTCGATCGCGGCGATGGTGCGCTCGACGTGGTCGTGGTGCCCGAAGTTGATCGGACCGAAGGCGACCTCGTCGGCGACCGTCGGGCGCACGAGCTGGTTCTGGAAGTCCTGGTAGACGTACCCCACCTTGTCCGAGAGCGCCGCGACGCTCGAGGTGAAGGTGTCGATGCCGTCGACGGTGACCGTTCCCGCGAACTCCCCCGACCAGTAGTGCGGGATGAGGCCGTTGAGCGTCTTGCAGAGGGTCGTCTTGGCCGCGCCGTTTCCGCCGACGACCGCCACGAAGTCGCCCCGCTCGATGGTCAGGTCGGCGTTGCGCAGCGTGTCTCGGTCGGCGCCGGGATAGCGGAACGACAGGTTCTCGATGCGGATGACGGGATCACTCGTCATGGGCGACGACTCCGGCCTTCCGCTTCTTCGCGAGCTGGAAGATGACGAACGCGATGGAGACGACCACGACGATCGCTGCGACGCTCACCCACAGGAACACGTCGCCGTACTGGTCGCGGAAGTCGGCCTCGAACGAGCCGACGCTGACGTCCCACGCCTCGAGAAAGGCGAAGAAGAACGATGCGATGCCGGCGAGCACCGCGAGCACCACGAACCAGGCGGACTTCGGCGCCATGCCCGGAGCCTTCTCGCCCGGCACGCGCGGGCGCATGCCCAGCAGCGGCTCGATCTTGCCGTGGAGGGCCGGAATGAGCCACATCGCCGGGATCGCGCCGAACAGGATGCCGCTCATGATGATGTCGACGCCGAACCCGATGCCCTCCAGCAGCAGGATCGACTGCGGCAGACCGTCGACGAACTCGGCCTCCTCGACGCCGATCCACACCTTCGACAGGTCGACGATCGCCGACAGCGCCTTGTCGATGATGACGACCGTGAGCGCGCCGAGCCAGATCTGCGCGCGGCTGCGCGGATTGCGGATCAGCGTTCCGGCGATGTACAGGGCGAGGAACATCTGGATGAAGCCCTCGACCTCGCTGAGGCCCGAGAAGTCGCCCATGAGCAGGTCGGTGAAGACGATCTCGCCGAGCGGGGCACCCAACGCCGCCCAGAACGGGCTGAACAGGGCGACCATGACGAGTGGGACGAACACGAAGTACGCCACCGAGATGTCCACCGGCCCGATGGTGATGTCGGGGATGATCTCGAGCACGATGTTCGACAGACCGAACAGCGCCATCGAGAGCACGAAGACCATCAGCTTCTGCGGGGTGGTGAGGGTGGCTCCGGGGGCTGCGGCGCCGCGGAGCGCACCGGCGCGCTCGTAGGTGTCGACGGTCTCGGACATGGGTTCTCTCCTTGATTCGGGGGGGGTCAGGCAGAGACGACCGCGAACGCGGACGCCGGTCGGGTGGACTGAGGATGCGCGGCCTCGATGAGGGCGAGCAGGTCGCGGGCGCCGTCGACCACGTGGGTGACCGCGGGTCCGGGAACGGATGCGGCGGCACGGCCGGCAGCGAGCGCGTCGAGGGCGTCGTCGGGGGTGGACCCGCCGCGCACGATCACACGACCCGCGATCCCGGCGGCCTGGGCCGCCGCGGCGTCGTTCTCGGGCTTGTCGCCGTAGAACCAGCTGCGAGCGGGGTCGGCGACCACGGTTCGCACCGCTTCATCGACGATGGAGCGGTCGGGCTTTCGCACACCCACCTCATCGGAGCAGACGAACACCGAGATCAGCTCGTCGAGGCCCTGGTCGGCGCACTCGGCGCGCACCGCGCGCCCGCTCACCGTGTTCGAGACGACGACCACGGGCATGCCGAGGTCGCGGCATCCCTCGAGCAGGTCGCGCACGCCCTCACGCGGGGTGCGCCGGCTCTTCGCGCGGCCGTACCGGAACATGAGGTCGTGAGCCTCGGCCTCGAGCACCGCGCGGTGCCGCGGCGAGAGGTCGGCGCCGGCGAAGTCGCGCCAGAACGTCACCGGGTCGATCTCGGTGATGGTCGCTCCGAGCGCCCGGTGCTCGCCGATGCGGGCGCGCTTGAACTCGCCGTGGCGCTGCTTGGCGGCATCCAGCGCCCGCTCGACCTCGTCGGTGGTGATCGCCTCGCCCG
Source organism: Microbacterium terrae (assembly GCF_017831975.1). Taxonomy (NCBI): domain Bacteria; kingdom Bacillati; phylum Actinomycetota; class Actinomycetes; order Micrococcales; family Microbacteriaceae; genus Microbacterium; species Microbacterium terrae. Next base: position 2,370,350 of record NZ_JAFDSS010000001.1, read on the forward strand.
ACCGCGAGAGGAGCGCGGCGAGGAACTCGACGAACTCCGCGCGCAGCGCGGGGTCGGGCTGCGACGTCGAGATGACGCCGCCGTGGTCGATGAACAGGGCGGGTCGCCGGTGCGTGGCGGGCATCGGAGCGACGGATGCCGCCGGCCCGAGGCGCACTGCGGGCTCGGCGGCGGCGAGCGCGGCGGCCAGTCCCTCCGGGGTCTCGAACACGGCGTCCGGCCGCGCGTCGACCGCGAACGGCGGGTTGTGGGTGTGCTTGCTCGCGGTGAGCACGACGGCCTGCACACCGGCGCGGCGCCCGGCCACCACGTCGCGGTCCATCGTGTCACCGACGTACCAGGTCTCGGACGCGGTGAGGCCGAGACCGGTCGCGGCCAGCTCGATCATGCGCGGGTGGGGTTTGCGCATGCCCACCTCATCGGAGTACACCTGCACCGCGAACGCGTCGGCGAGTCCGGCCCGGGCGAGAAGTCGCCGGTGGCTGCGGCCCGAGTGGGCGTTCGAGACGATGCCCACCGGAATGCCGCGACGCCGCGCCTCGGCGAGAAGGGCGGCGATGCCCGGCCGCACGGTGTGATCGGAGAGCGCCGTGTTCAGATCTGCCAGCACCTCTGCGGCATCGGCGACGAGCACGTCGCGCGGGCCCTCGGGGAGATCGGCCGCGATGAAGTCGCCCACGATCTCACGGTGCGTCATCTCGCGCGGCTCCAGGCGCCTGCTCGACGCGTGCTTCCAGTGCCCGAGCGCGGTGAGCGCGGCGTCGAGCGATGCCCGCAGCGCCGTGCGGTCGGCGCGATGACCCGCCCGCTCGATGCGCGCCGCGAGCAGGTCGGCGGCGGCAGCCCGGCCGTCGGGCAGCTTGCGGGTCTGGAAGACGACACCGCCGAAGTCGAGCAGCAGCCCGCGCGGGGCGACGCGCAGCGCGTCGGGGATGTCGGTCGTGAGGGAGGAGTCCATAGGGGCCTTTCTGCGCACGGCAGCGGCGCGCGGTGTCGACGTTAGGGACGCGCGGTGGACCGCCAGGCACCGGATGGTGAACATGCGTGGAACGCTCCAGCTGGAAGAACTGGAACGCTCCAGCCGCTGGTAGAACGGTCGCTGTGACTTCTCCCCTGCGACGCCCGACGATCGTCGACGTCGCGAAGGAGGCGGGCGTCTCGAAGTCACTGGTCTCGCTCGCCCTGCGCGACGGTCAGGGGGTCGGAGCATCCACCCGCCGCCGCATCGTCGAGGTCGCCGAGCAGCTCGGCTACCGGTCGAACACGTGGGCCGCCAGCCTCGCGCGCGGTCGCAGCCATCTCATCGGCATCGTCGTGAACGACCTGCACAGCGGGTACCACACCGACATCGTCGACGGGATCGAGGATGCCGCGGCCTCCGACGGCTTCGCCGTGGTTCTCAGCCACGGCCGGCGCGATCCGGTGATCGCCGCCGCCCGCCTCGATTCGCTGGGCGGCATGGGCGTCGAGGCGATCGTGGTGGTGTCGGGGCAGATCGACCGCCGCGACCTCGAGCGCGCGTCGCGTTCACGCCCCGTCGTGGTCGTCGGGCGCCCGCACGAGGTGCCCGAGGGCATCGGACAGGTGTCGAACGACGACCGACTGGGCGCGCGCCTCGCCGTGCACCATCTCGCCGCGCTCGGCCACCGCCGCATCGCCCACGTGACCTCGTCGCGTCGTCCTGCTGCCGAGGAGCGACGTGAGGCGTACCTCGAGACGATGGAGCAGCTGGGACTCGCCGAGCACGCCGAGATCCTCGAACCGGATGCCGCGGTCGCGCGACTGAGCGATCCGGCGGGCTGCCCGTCGGCCGTGTTCGCCGCGAACGATCGCCTCGCCCGCGACCTGGTCGGCGCGGCATTCGACGCCGGCGTCGACGTGCCGGGGGCGCTCAGCGTGGTCGGCTACGACGACACCGACCTCGCCCGGGCCCTGCGCCCCGCGCTCACAAGCGTCGAGCAGCCGCGTCGCGACATGGGCCATCGCGCTTTCGCGCTCGTGGGCTCGCTCCTCGCGGGCGACCAGGTGCGCCACGAGGTCATCGAGCCGCGTCTCGTCGTGCGCGACTCGACGACGGCCGCCGCCGGGTGGACGGTCGCCGGCGTCAGCCGATGAGGGCGAGCACCGGCTGCAGGTCGTCGCGGGTGAGGCGGATCCACGGGCCGGCCGGGTCGACGATCACGCCGGTCAGTCCGGTGTCGCCGTTCAACGCCGTGGCGAGCTGCTTCGCCGTCACCGGCGCGGCCTGATCGCGACGGCCCATCACGGCCACTTCGAGCGGGTGCGTGTACACCTCGAGGTAGCGCGAGCCGTCCTTCGAGCGTCCTTCGGCGATGCCCGGGCGATCGCTCGGGCCCTTGCCGACGGCGACCCACAGGGGCGCATCCTGCAGCGCGGCGACGACGGATGCCGCGGTCTCGGGCGTGCGCTCGCCGGCGAGCAGCGACTTCACGGCGTGCTGCTCGTCGAACTTCTCGAGCATCTTCTCGAGCAGCTCGCGCGGCAGCACCGCACGCTGCGGCTGCGAGCCGTGGTCGATGATGAGACCGGCGTACGGCCCCGCGAGCACGTGGCGGATGATCGCCAGCACCGGCTGACCCATCGCCGAGGTGTCGGCATCGCCGTCGAGTTTGAGGCTCGTCTGCAGCGCCCTGCCGCCGCTGTAGGCGAGCGCGTACTGCTTGTCGCCGACGTTCGCGATCGCGAGGGGCAGACGCTTGCCCTCGGCGAGGAGTGCGCGGGCGTCGCCCTTCACCCGCAGGAACAGGTGCCCCTGCAGCAGCTGACGCGCCACGTTGAGAAGATCGGTCGCCGTCGCGGGGATGCTCAGCTGCGCGAGCGCCTCGCGCACGAGCACGTTGTCGCGCAGACCCGGGACGACCTCCGCGTCGGTCGGCGCCGTCTCGGGGCCGGGCGCGCGCGGGGTGATGACCGGCGCCGACGCCTTCGGGCCGAGCCCCTGGAACGTCGACAGCGACACCTGCACGGCGGGGTCGGCGGGAGGCGTCGCCTCGGCGGGGTCGGACCCGGCGGGGGTGGCCGTCGCCTCGGTGGCGGCTTCGGCTTCGGTGACGGTGTCGGCTTCGGCTGCGGCCGAGGCACCCGTCACGTCAGCGGCTGCCGCCGCGTCTGCGGCATCCGTCGCCGTTCCGGATGCGGGAGCGGTGCCTTCGGCGGGAGCGGTGCCCGAGTCGGGGGTCGTCTCGACGGCCGGCGCGACGTCTTCGTCGAGCGGCTGCGGTGCCGGCTGCTGCGAGCTGGGCTGATCGGTCGACTTCTTGGGACGGCGCGAGAACAAAGCCATTGTGCGAGCCTAACCCGCCGATGCGGCTCGATCGTTTCGTCTCGTCGCTGCGCTCCTCGCTCAACGCCCGCCCACGCCGCCCCGGACGTTGAGCGAGCGCAGCGAGACGAAACACACACCCGTCGGTCGTTCAGCGAGCGAAGCGAGACGAAACGCTCCCTCCTCGTTTCGTCTCGTCGCTGCGCTCCTCGCTCAACGCCCGCCCACGCCGCCCCGGACGTTGAGCGAGCGCAGCGAGACGAAACGCGCGCAACCGCCTCAGAGCTTGGTGATCGGCGCGATCTTGATCAGCAGCTTCTTGAGGCCGGCCTTCTCGAAGCGCACATGCGCGACGCGCTTCGCGCCCTCGCCGGTGACGGCGTCGACCTTGCCCTCGCCGAAGTCGTCGTGACGGATGCGGTCGCCCGGGCCGAGTTCCATGTCGCCGTTGTCGCGCACCTTGGCGGGGATGCGGTTGGCGAACTTCTCGAGGTTGCCGCTCGGCTCGCGACGGGGAAGCGGCACGAGGTCGTCGCCGTAGCGCTTGCCCGATCCGCCGAAGCCGCCCGAGCCCGACCCGCCGCCGGGCCGGCGTGCGTTGAGCGCCCGCGACTGCATGCCCCCGCGTGAGTTGACGTCGCCGGGCGACTGGCGCCAGTGCAGCAGGTCGGCCGGGATCTCCTGCAGGAAGCGGCTCGGCATCGCCACGGTGACCTCGCCGAACTGGGCGCGGGTCATCGCGAGCGACAGGTACAGGCGCTTGCGGGCGCGGGTGATGCCGACGTAGAACAGCCGGCGCTCCTCCTGGGGTCCGCCGGGCTCGTTCGCCGAGATGCGGTGCGGGATGAGGTCTTCTTCGACGCCGGTGACGAACACCGCGTCGTACTCGAGTCCCTTCGCGGTGTGCATCGTCATGAGCGACACCGAGCCCGTCGCGTCGTCGAGGTCGTCGGCATCCGACACCAGGGCCACCTCGGTGAGGAAGTCGAGCACCGTGCCCTCGGGGTTGTTGCGCGCGAACTCGCGGGCAACGGCGACGAGCTCGTCGAGGTTCTCGACGCGGGCTTCGTCTTGCGGGTCTTTGCTGGCGCGCAGGGCGTCGTAGTACCCGCCCTTGTTCAGCAGCAGCTGCAGCCCCTCGGCCACCGCGGTCGGCGGGGCGAGCTCGCCCGATGCGGGCAGCATCTTCTCGGAGGCCTCGGCGAGCACCAGGTCGAGGTGCGCGATCGCCTTCTGGATCTTCGGCCCGACGCCGAGCGCCGAGGAGTTGCCGAGCGCGTCGCGGAAGGTGATGCCCTCGTCGGCGGCGTAGCGCGAGATCGTCTCGATCGTCACGTCGCCGATGCCGCGGCGGGGCTTGTTGATGATGCGTCGCAGTGCCATCTCGTCGGCGGGGTTCGCCACCGCGACGAGGTAGGCGAGCGCGTCCTTGATCTCGGCGCGCTCGTAGAACTTGGTGCCGCCCATGATCTTGTACGGCACCGCGGCGCGGATGAAGATCTCTTCCAGCGCTCGCGACTGCGAGTTGGTGCGGTAGAAGACCGCCATCTGGCTGTAGTCGACCCCGGCGCGGCGCAGCGCCTCGGTCTCGTCGGCGACGAACTGGGCCTCGTCGTGCTGCGAGTAGCCCGTGAAGCCGACGATCTGCTCGCCGGCGCCCACGTCGGTCCACAGCTTCTTGTCTTTGCGGTCGAAGTTGTGCCCGATCACCGCGTTCGCCGCCGAGAGGATCGTCTGCGTCGACCGGTAGTTCTGCTCGAGCAGCACCACCTTCGCGCCGGGGAAGTCCTTCTCGAACTCGCTGATGTTGCGGATGTCGGCGCCGCGGAACGCGTAGATCGACTGATCGGAGTCGCCGACGACGGTGAGGGATGCCGCGTCTTCGGCGGCCGGCTCGGCCTCGAAGATCATCATCCCGCCGCCCGCCGCGTAGGGCTCGGCATCCGACCCGATCGGGCGGGTCAGTTCGCGGATCAGCGCGTACTGGGCGTGGTTGGTGTCTTGATACTCGTCGACGAGGATGTGCCGGAACCGGCGCCGATACACGTCGGCCACCTTCGGGAACGCCCGGAACAGGTAGACAGTCTGCGCGATGAGGTCGTCGAAGTCGAAGGCGTTCGCCTTCTGCAGCTCGCGCTGGTACGCCCCGAAAAGCTCGACGAACACCCGCTCGGCGGGGTCGCTCATGTTCACCGTGCGGGCGTACGACTCGGCATCGGCCAGCTCGTTCTTGAGCTTCGAGATGCGGCTCTGGGTGGCGGCGGGGGTCAGGCCGAAGGCATCCGCCTCGTGCTCCTTCACCAGTCGCTTGATGAGCGCGCGCGAGTCGCCCGAGTCGTAGATCGTGAAGGCCTTGGTGAAGCCGAAGTTGTCGGCCTCGCGGCGCAGGATCCGCACGCACGCGGAGTGGAACGTCGAGATCCACATGCCGCGCGCCGCCTCGCCGACGATCGACTCGACGCGTTCGCGCATCTCTCCGGCGGCCTTGTTGGTGAACGTGATCGCGAGGATCTGGCTGGGCCAGGCGTCTTTCGTGCGCAGCAGCGACGCGATGCGGCGGGTGAGCACGCTGGTCTTGCCCGATCCGGCACCGGCCACGATGAGCAGGGCCTGCCCCCGGTAGACGACGGCGTCGCGCTGCTGCGGGTTGAGGCCTTCGAGCAGGTCGCTGTCGGGGCGCGCGCCGGTGTCGTGGGCGGAGGCGCCAGGGCCGGCGTGCGCGCCGACGATGACAGGGACGGATGCCGCGCGCTGCGCGGCCGCGGAGGCGTCGGTCATAGCGTCACAAGTCTAGGTCGCAGCGGCGACACCGTCCGCGGCATCCCTCCCCTCCCCCGGCGTCAGAGCAGGCGACGAGCCGATGCCCAGGCGGTGAGCTCGTACCGCGACGACAGCTGCAGCTTGCGCAGCACCGCCGACACGTGCGACTCGACGGTCTTCATCGAGATGAACAGCTCGGCCGCGACCTCTTTGTAGGCATATCCGCGCGCGATGAGCCGCATCACCTCCTGCTCACGGGTCGACAGCCGGTCGAGCTCGTCGTTCGTCGTCGCCGTCTCGCCCACCGCGGCGCCGAACGCGTCGAGGACGAAGCCCGCCAGGCGCGGCGAGAACACCGCGTCTCCGCCGGCCACCGCGTGGGCTGCACGGCTCACCTCGATCCCGGACGACCCCTTGGTGATGTAGCCGCGCGCGCCGGCGCGGATCACGCGCACGACGTCTTCGGCGGCATCCGACACGCTGAGCGCCAGGAAGCGCGTGCCCGGCGACAGCGGCGCGGCTCCCCGGATGACGGCCTCGCCGCCCGATGCGTCGGGGACGGATGCCGCGGCTTCGCCCGACGGCAGGTGCACGTCGAGCAGCACGACGTCGGGCTGCGTCTCGGCGATCGCCTCGACAGCAGCGGCGACATCCGCGGCCTCGGCGACGACGACGATCGACGCGTCGAGGTCGCTGCGAAGCCCCGACCGGAAGATCGAGTGATCGTCGACGATCACGACCCGCACGTCGTCACCCACGGCGCCCCTCCGCTCCGTTCGCATCGGTCGCGAACCGCAGGTGCACCTCGGTGCCGCCGCTCGCACCACGCCGCACGGTGGCCGTGCCGCCGGCGCGACGCATCCGTCCGACGATCGATTCGCGGATGCCGAGGCGATCGGCCGGCACCGCGTCGAGATCGAATCCGGGGCCGCGGTCGCGCACGTAGACGTCGACGGCGGCGGCATTGCCCTCGATGTACACCGACACCTCGCCGCCGGCATGGCGGGCGGCGTTGAGCATCGCCTCGCGCGACGCCGCTGCGACCTCGCCACTCGCGCGCTCGGCCGGCAGCCCCGCCGAGACGACGTCGATGCGCACCGGGTAGTCGAGTTCGAGCGCGGCGGCGTAGTCGCGGAGGTCGGTCGGCAGGTCGCTGTCGGCCGGCGCGTCGCCGTCGTACAGCCAGGCGCGCAGCTCGCGCTCCTGTGCGCGGGCGATGCGGGCGACCTCGGTCGATGCGCCGGCGCGGTTCTGGATGAGGGCGAGCGTCTGCAGCACCGAGTCGTGCAGGTGCGCGGCCATCTCGGCGCGCTGCTCCTCACGGATGCGCCGCACCCGCTCCCCCGTCAGCTCCCGCCACTTGCCGATCAGGGTGGACGAATACACCAGCGCGAGCCCGACGATCGGCACGAACGCCAACAGGAACCCCGCCGCACCCGTGCTCTGCAGCGACGCCAGCTGGGCGATCAGCAGGATCGCCAGCACGGCGGTCACCGCGATCCGCACCGTCGTCTCGTGCCGCGGCCCACGAGCCACATCGCGTCGGTCGACGAGCGTCGCCCACACGCCGGCGGCCGCGGCCAGACCGGTGGTGACGAAGACACCCTGAACCCACGGCGTGAGCGGCCCGAAGACCACGCCGTTCGCGCCGAACAGCGCGACACCGGCGAGCGTGACGAGCATCGAAGCGCACGCGACACCGGTGAGGATCCACGCGACCGGAGCGCGCCGGGTGGGGGCATCCTCACCCTCGCCCGCGTCTGCCCACGGGGTGAACACCCACAGCCACGCGTACAGGAGCGCGCCGGCGCCCCAGAGGAACGAGGTGCCGACGAACAGCGCCCGCACGAGTCCGAGCGGCAACCCGAGGTGTGCGGCGAGGCCCGCCGAGACGCCCGACACGATGCAGGCGCGCGGGCGCTCGAGCGGCGGGCGCTGCGCCGGTGGGCCGTCGCCCGGGCGCGCATCGGCCGCCGCGCGAGCAGCAGCCGCGTGATCGCCGCCGGCACCCTCACCCACGGCGGCACGGCTGTCGTCTGAGATGCTCACGGTGACAGCATCCTCCGCGACCGCGTTCGATGTCATGCCCACATCACATCACGGGCACGGCGCCCCGACCCAGCGCCCCGGGTGAGGATCAGGGTCGGGTCAGGGGATCACCCCATGGCAGCGAGCGTCCACCGGGCGGCAGGCTGGAGCCATGACCGACACCACGTCTGCTCCCCCCACCGATCCGGGTCCGCCGCCACCCATGCCGGCCGGTCTTCCGTCGGGCTCGGATCGCTTCTTCTCGTGGGTGCGCGGTCTCGGCATCGTGCGGGCCGACGGGTGGCTGAGCGGCGTGTGCGGGGGGCTCGCGGCGCGCCTGCGCATCGACCCGCTGATCGTGCGCGGCATCGTCGTGGTGCTCGCCGTGATCGGGTTTCCGGCGCTCCTCGTCTACGCCATCGCGTGGGCGCTGCTGCCCGACGTGAACGGCCGCATCCACCTGCGCGAGCTCTTCCAGGGCCGGTTCGACCCGGCGATGGTCGGCATCCTCATCCTCACGATCGTCAGCTTCGTGCCGGTCGTGCCGTGGCTGTGGAACGCCGCACTGTGGCCGGTGTGGGCAGTCTTCGGCGTCGGCTCCCCCCTGGAGCCGTGGGGCATCTGGGACCTCGGCTCTCCCCTCGGCGGCTTCGGCGTGATCCTCGCGCTGGCGATCATCGGGGCCGCCACGTTCCTCATCGTCCGGTCGGCGCGTGCCGACCGGCGCGCCGAAGCATATCCTCCGCGACCGGCTTCCGCGGACGACGCATCGGCGCCTCCGGCCGCCCCCTCTTCGGGTGAGGGTGCAGCCACCGCCGTCGCGGCGGTTCCCGTGCAGGGCGACGCGGACTCGGGCGGCCCCGCGCCGGCCGAGTCCGCCGTCGGGACGGATCTGACGACGGATGCTGCTCCCGCAGCCGCGCTCGTCACACCGTCTTCGGGAGCATCCGTCGTCGCGGCACCAGACTCCGATGCCGCGCTTTCGGTCCCCCGTGTCGCTGACGCCGGGATCCTCACCCCGCCGTCTGCCCCAGGCGAGGCCAGTGACGAGGCGATTGCGCAGTGGCGCGCGAGCCATGAGGAGTGGCGCCGTCACGACCACGCGTGGCGTCGCAGCCAGCAGGATGCCGAGCGCGCAGCCCGCGAGCAGTCCCGCCGCGAGCGCGAAGCCATGGGAGTGGCCTGGGCGGCCGAGGTCGAGGAGCGCCGTCGCGTGCGCCGGGCGACCCGACCGCGGACGAGCTTCGCGTTCGTGCTGACGGCGATCGGCGCCGCCATCGTCGGCGGTGCCCTGGCCTCACTCGCGGCCCTCGGTTCGCCGGAGTCCGCCGACTACTCCGGCGCGATCGGCGCATTGGCGGCCGCCGCCATCACCGCGCTGGCGATGGTCGTCGCGGGCATCGCGCGACGGCGCAGCGGCTTCCTCACCGCCGTCACCATCGTGCTGCTCATCTCGGGCCTCGTCGCTTCCCTCGTCGGCGGGCCGCGGGCGGTGATGCTCGGACATTCCTCGCTCACCTCGCGCGCGAGCGACCAGTCCGTCAGCCAGGTGTTCGGGTCGACCGACATCTGGGTCGAGCCGCTCTCGGGCAGCCGCACCGTGGTCGCCGGCACGATCGACGTGCAGAAGCTCAACGGCAACACCTACATCACGGTGAACCCCGGAACCCAGCTCATCCTCGAGGCCCACCTCGGCGGCGGGTCGGTCAGCTACAGCCGCATCGACCAGGAGACCGGCGAGTTCGAGTCCGATGGAATCGTGTACCCGAGCACCGCCGCCGACGGCGCATCCGTCTACGACTGGTCGATACGAAACGGCGCGACACCGGGCCCCGTGACGCAGCAGCGCGTCGTGCTCAACCAGACCGTGGGCTCGGTCTACATCACCATCTTCGAACCGGAGGACGACCAGTGACCACCGCCGACGACACCCAGCCGCTCGAGCCCACCGGAGCCGACACCGCAGGACCCGACACAGCAGCTGCCGACGCCCCCGCTGTCGACACGCCCGCGCTCGACACTCCGGCTGTCGACACGACCGCTCTCGAGCCCCCGCTCGCTACCCCGCTCGAGCCCCCGCTCGCTGCGCCCCTCGCCGCGCCGCTCCCCGTGGCCGCCGACCCCGCGGCGCCCGCCACCGTTCCCGCTGCCGCGGCGCAGGCATCCGTCGCGACCCGACCCCGCACCCGCTGGGCCGCGATCATCTGGGGGCTGGTGCTCGCCGCGATCGCCGGATTCGGCGTCTGGACGCTGCTCGAGTCCGAGCGGCGCGAGGGGCTCGTCGACTGGCTGTCGACGCTGTCGGCGCCCGCGGCCATCGCCTACGTGGTGCTCGTCGTCGGCGTGCTCACGCTCGTGATCGGCGCGGTCGGCGTGGCGCGGCGCATCCAGCGAGCCGTCTCGCGCCCGCGCACGTGAGCGGCGGCGCCGGCTACCGGGCCCGCGGTCGCACGCTCTCCCCTCGGGGCCGCACCCCTGCCAGCCTCGGAGATCTCCGCAGCGGAGGATGATCCCGCGGCATCGGTCCTCCGCATCCGGGATCTCCGAGATTGCAGTGACGCGATCCGGCGCGCACAGCGCCGGCACCAGGGCCTACGAGTCGACGCCTGCGGGCGCGGCATCCTCGGTCTGGTCGACGAACGGGCGCTTGCCGGGCAGCGCGAGGATCGCACCGAGCACCGCGAGCCCGGCGCCGAGCACCGACGCGAACCACGGCGTCTCCACCGGGATCTCGAGGTACGTCGTGATCCCGAGGATGCGGGCGAGGCCCCACGGCAGCAGGCCCATCTCGTCGTTCCACTGGGTGAGCGCCGTCTCGAGCCCGATGGCGCCGATGATCACGGCGGGTACGGCGAGCGCGGCGCCGACGGCGGCGAGCACGAATCCGGTCGCGCGGCGGGCGCCGAAGTGGGTCGCGAGCGCCCAGCCTGCGGCGACGAACGCCCACACGAATCCAGCGAACGCGAGGGCGATGTAGATCGTGCGCAGCACCGGGTCGGTCCAGAACGCGAACCAGTATCCGCCCGGGCCGGTGAACGACAGGGCGGCGAGGGTGAGGATGCAGCGGAGTACAACCACTCCCCCGACCGCGGCGATGACCGGCCACGGCGAACGGCGACCGACACACAGCCGCACCACCAGCGCGAACACCAGCCATCCGCCGAGCGTGATCGCCAGGTGGCTCCACGACAGGAGCGACGTCTGCACGGCGCGCGTGGCGACGAGGAGGGCCGCCGGGATGCCGAGCATCAGCCACCGGTCGAGCTCGAGCATGCCGAGAGTCGACTCCCGCGCCCGCCACGGCCGGGTCGAGGCGATCCACGATGCGCGTGCCGCCGCAGCGCCGGGGCGGCGCACCAGGCGCGTGCGGGCGGCGAGCATGCCGATCACCACCCACGCGGCGGCGAGCACGAGCAGGATGCGCGCGATCCACGCCATCGCGAGGTCGCGCTCCGAACGCTCGATGCCGAGCTCGGCGGCGGTGAGGTTGTAGGCGGGGTGGTCGAGGTCGCCGGTGTACTTCTCGAGGTGCTCGGCGGCGAGCACCTCGAATCGGCTCTTCGCGTCTTCCCAGGCGGCATACGCGCCGGCCGACGCGGTGTCGTGCCACTCGCCGCGGTGCAGGATCGTCTCGCGGTACGCGCCCAGCAGCTTCAGCGTGTCGAGCTCGTAGCCGAGCGCGCCCGTCAGCGCGTCGCGCATCGCAGGATCGCGCCAGGTCGAGGCATCCGTCTCTTCGACCAGCGCGCTCATCCGCTCGGCTGCAGCCACCGCGTCGGCACCGCGCGCGATCGCGGCCTCGACCGCACCGTCACCGGAGTCGCGCACGACTGAGTAGAGCACGTCGAGCACGGCGGAATCTCCGGTGAGGATGTCCCACTCGAAGATCCACATCATGGGCGGGGGCTCGAGCCCGATGGCGAACACCCGCTTGTCGGCGAACTGCTCGATGTACAGACCCTGGCTGATGGCTTCGCGCGACGACGTCATCGCCCGGGCGATCGCCGACACGGTCGCCGGGTCGTCGGAGAACCACTCGCGCGCCCAGGCCGCGGTCACGGCCGAGACGTCGGCATCCGGATCCACGGCGAGCGCAGCCGCGAGCTGCGTGTTCAGCTCGTACAGCTGCCAGAAGCCCGACTTCAGGTACAGCGACATCGGTCCGGCGCGCCACGGCCCGCCGTCCTGCGTCCACACCCACGCGCCCTCGATGCGGTCGTTGGCGGCGAGCAGCTGCTGCATCGCCCACTGGTACTCCGCGCCGAGGTCGTTCGCGAAGGCGCCGAAGTTCTCGAACTCGCGTCTGCTCTGGAACTCGACGATGCGCCGCTGCTCGCCCTGCTCGAGCGTGTCGTTCAGCGGCAGCCAGCTGTAGAAGTCACCGAGCGTGTACTTGGTCGACACGATGAGCGCCGGCGAGTCGATGCCGCCGAGCACCGCTTCGTACGACTCCGCGTTCGTGTGCATGTCGCCCACCGCGCCGACCCCGACGCTCCAGGTGCGGAAGATCACCTCGCGGAAGGATGCCTCGGCCTGCGCCGTGAACGCTTCGAGCATGGCGCGCACGGCGTCGACGCTGGTGACGGCGAGCGCGGAGTACACGTCCCATCCGTCGACGTCGTACACGTCGCCGGCTTCGCCGATGCGGATGAGCACGCCGTCGAGCGCCGGGCTGGCGGCGTACAGCTCGTCGAGCCCGGCCGTGTAGGTCTGCCAGAACTCGGGATTCTCGGTGTCGAGCGAGCCGAACTCGGCCTCGAGGTGCTGCTGCAGCGGAGTCGTGAGCGCCAGCATGTCGGTGCGCAGCATCACCTGCACGCCGAGCTCGTCGGCGCGATCCCAGAACGGGGTGAACGCCTCGCGGAGGGCGAGCGCCTTGTCGCGGTGGTCGTCGCCCTCGGCGTACACCGGACCGCCCGGAGCGTCGTCGAACGTGACGAACTCGACGAAACCGGGGAACGCGACGGCATTGAACCCGTTGGCCAGCGAATGCCGCAGGAACACGTCGAAGTCGTCGTACGCCGCGGCGAGCGCCGCCTCGTCGATGTACGGCGCCTCGGGCAGGATCACGTCGGCGAACGCCTCCGACGCGTGCGAGTAGTCGGTGCCCGCCTCCCACGCCGCAGGGTCGGGCGTGACCCCCACAGCTCCGAGGTCGGTCATGCGCAGCGGAAGGACGGATGCCTCGTGCTCGCCGACGAGCCCCGCGACGGAGGTGCCGGCTCGAACTGCGCGCGCGAGGTCGTAGATCGCGCGGGTGACGCCGGCGTCGGTATCGGCCGTGATCCGGAGGGCGGCAGCGTCGCCGGTGAGGCTGTAGGAGTCGTGCGCGGTGTCGGCGGTGGCCGGGCCGGTGGAGTCCGGGGCGGACTCCGACTCGTCGCTTGCGGGGTCGTCGGCGCTGCCCGGTTCATCGTCGACGACCGGCGCGACCGACAGCGCGAGCTCGCCGCTGCGCTCCGGAGCATCCGCGATCGCGTCGAGCAGCTCGTCGACTGCCACGCCGACACGCTCCGTCGTCGGCACGTCGAGGGCCGTGATCTCGGGCGGTGCGACGGTCTCGGAGACCTCGGCGACCGTGGCAGCGGCGGGCTGCATCTGCTCGGCGGGCTCGGTGCGGATGCCGAGGGCATCGCCGACCGCGAGGCCGATGCCGGCGCCCAGCGCGACCAGCACCAGAACGGTGACCACAGCGAGGATGCCTCGCCGTGTCGCCCGCGTCATGGATGAAGCCTAATCCCCGGATCAGCCCTTCGATTCCGCGCGTGTCCCCGTCCCGCCCACCGCCCTCCCCGCGCCGAGTCGCTCCGCCCCCAAGATGTGGGTGCCCCTGCCCCGATCCTCAGGGTCGAAGCCCCGATTCAACCTGCTCCACCCCCAGAACCGGGCCTTCAAAGCCCAAATCCTGGGGGCGGAGCTCAGGCCGGCAGGCCGGGGCCGAACGGCCCGGGGGCCGAGCGGCCGGCGGGCCGGTGCCTGCCGATCTCAGCTGCTCTTGCGCATCGCGCGGATGCCGGCCCACAGGCCGAGCGCCGCCAGCACGAGCGCAGCGACCCAGCCCCACAGCACCTCGATCGCCCCGAGGTCGCCGGCGAAGAGCGCCCGCTCCGCCTGCACGACCCAGTTGACCGGGTTGACCGTCGACACCGCCCGCATCCAGGCAGGCCCCTCGTCGAGCGGCAGCAGCATGCCCGACAGGATCAGCAGCGGGAAGATCAGCGTCTGCTGCACGCCCCAGAAGAGCCACTCGCGATCCTTCGTCTTGAGCGCGAGCGTGTACGACAGCGACCCGAGCCCGACGCCGAAGACGGCGAGCAGGGCGAGGCCGACGACCAGGCCGGGAACGTTGATCGTGAACCCGAACGGCCACGCGATGAGCACGATGATGATCGCCTGCACCACGATCGGTGCGATCTCCTTGAGCGCACGGCCGACCAGCAGCGACGACCGCGCGAGCGGCGCCACGAGGGTGCGCTCGTGCGAGCCGGTCATCATCTCGTACTGCAGGTTCGATCCGGTCGCGCCGGTGCCGAACAGCACGATCATCACCAGCACGCCGGGCACGAACCACTGCAGGGTCTCCCCCACCGGCGCGCCCGACGACCCGACGAGGAGCGGAGCGAACAGCCCCAGGAACACCAGCGGCTGCACCAGGCTGAAGATGAGCGTGAACGGGTCGCGCACCACGGGCTTGAGCTCGCGGGTCAGCACGTTCCAGGTGTCGCGGGCGGGGTTCGCCCGCACGGCGGTGTCGGGCCGGGTCTCGATCTGCGCGGTCATCGGTTCGCTCCTGTCTTCTGTGCGGCGTCGCCCGCGGTGTTCTGCTCGGCCGCACTGTCACCTGCGGCCGGGCCGTCGGCGGCGGCATCCGTCTCTTCGTTCTCATCGCCCGTCGCCGACTGCTCGGCGTCGCGCAGGGTGCGCCCGGTGAGCGCGAGGAACACGTCGTCGAGGGTCGGCGGTACGCCCGTCGCCCGCTGCACCTGGATGCCGGCGGCATCGAGCGCGCGCACCGCCGCCGGCAGCAGCGCGTCGCCATCGGGGGCGGTGACGGTGACGGATGCCGCATCCTGCGTCACCTGCCGGTCGGTGAGCCGCTGCACCACCGCGACCGCGGCGGCGGCATCCGTCTCGCCGTCGAAGCCGAGCGTAAGCACGTCACCGGCGAGGGTCGCCTTGAGCGCCGTGGCCGTGTCGTCGGCGATGACGCGCCCGCGGTCCATCACCATCACGCGCTCGGCGTACCGGTCGGCCTCTTCGAGGTAGTGCGTGGTGAGGAACACGGTGGTGCCGTGCGTGCGGCGCAGCTCGAGGATGTGCTGCCACAGGTTCGCCCGGCTCTGCGGGTCGAGACCGGTCGACGGCTCATCGAGGAAGATGAGCGGCGGCGCGTGCATGAGTCCGAGCGCCACGTCGAGCCGGCGCTTCTGCCCGCCCGAGAGCTGCTGCACCGAGCGGTTCGCGAAGCCCGACAGGTCGAGCGACTCGATGAGCTCGTCGGCACGCGCGCGCGAGGCAGCCTTCGACATGCCGTAGAACGCGCCCTGGCTGAGCAGCTCGTCGCGCGAGCGCTGCGAGAAGCTGCCGCTCGTCAGCTGGCCGACGTAGCCGATGCGCGCCCGCACGTCGCCCGGCCGGGTGAGGATGTCGTGGCCGACCACGCGGGCGGTACCCGAGGTCGGCGGGATGAGTGTGGTGAGCATGCGCAGGCTCGTCGACTTGCCTGCGCCGTTCGGGCCGAGGAATGCGACGAGTTCACCTCGCGCGACCTGGAACGTGAGGTCGGTGACGGCCTCGACGGTCTTCTTCTTGACGGTGAAGCGCTTGGTGAGCCCTTGCGCTTCGATGATCGGTTCGTTCGCCATGGCTCGAGGGTAGAAGCGGATGCGGACACATACGGTCCGCAATGCATGAGAATCTTGACGCATGTCCGACACCACCACCCGAGCCCTCTCGCTGCTCAACCTGCTGCAGACCCATCGCCACTGGCCCGGGTCGGAGCTCGCCGATCGGCTCGGCGTCACCGAGCGCACCGTGCGACGAGACGTCGAGCGCCTGCGCGACCTCGGGTATCGCATCGAGTCGTCGCCCGGGTCCACCGGCGGCTACCGGCTCGAGGCCGGCAGCGCCGTGCCTCCGCTGCTCCTCACCGACGAAGAGGCCGTGGCGATGGCGATCGGGCTGCGGGTCGCGGCATCCCAGCGGCTGATCAGCGGCCCCGAGACGACGATCACCGCGCTCGCGAAGCTCGAACAGGTGCTGCCCGCGCCCCTGCAGCGCCGCGTGAACGCCCTCGCCGAGACGGTGCAGCCGACGGGTATCGCCGCCGGAGCGCCGGTGTCGACCGAGGTGCTCGGCGAGCTCGCCCTCGCCTGCCGCGACCACGAGCGCGTGCGCTTCAGTTATGGGGCGGCATCGGGCGAGGTGACGCGGCGGCGCGTCGAGCCGCATGCGCTCGCGCCCGCTGACCGGCACTGGTACCTGCTGTGCTGGGACCTCGAGCGCGACGACTGGCGCACCTTCCGCGTCGACCGGCTCTCGGGCGTCGAGCACACGCGCGTGCTGTTCGAGCCGAAGCCGCTCACACCCGAGCAGGTCGAGGAATTCATCCTGGTCGCACGGTCGTGGGCGCGCCAGCCGGTCGAGGCGGATGCGGTCATGGAACTTCCGCTCGACGTGATGCGCGAGATGTTCGGCCAGTGGGGACAGGGCGCGACCGACGCGGGCCCGGGGCTGACCCGCTGGCCCGTCGGCGGCGCGGACTTCCGAGAGACGATGTACGGGCTCACATGGATCCCGGCCGGGGTCGAATACACGACCGATCTCGCGTCGCCGGCTCGCGAAGAGCTGCAGGAGGTGTTGGAACGGATGCTGCGCGCCCTGGCCGCCCCGCCGCCCGCGCCCGCCACCTCCACCCCCAGTCGTTGAGCGGCCCGCGCCCCGCTCCGGTCGTTGAGCGAGCGCAGCGAGACGAAACGCCCCGCCTCCCACGGTCGTTGAGCGAGCGCAGCGAGACGAAACGCCCCGCCTCACCCCGGCCCCCACCACTACGCTCGTCCTCATGAGCGACCCCCGCGAGATTCTCGACCGCGTCGAGTCCGAGGAGCGTGAGCTCGTGCTCACAGGCTTCGATCTGACGGATGCCTGGACCCTCGGCGCCCGCATGCGCGAGGCCGCGGCGGCGGCATCCCTCCCCATCGTTATCGGGATCACCCTCGGCGAGGCGCGTGTCTTCCACACCGCGCTGCCGGGTTCGAGCGCCGACAACGACGGCTGGCTCGAGCGCAAGACTCGCGTCGCGCGCCGCTTCGGCCGATCGTCGTACGGGGTCGGGCTGTCGTTCCGCGCCGCCGGCAAGAGCTTCGACACCGACGCGCGACTCGACACCGAGCTGTTCGCCGCGCACGGCGGCGTGTTCCCGATCACCGTCGCCGGCGTCGGCGTCGTCGGAACCGTCGGCGTCTCGGGCCTGCCTCAGGCCGACGACCACGCGTTCGTCGTGGAGCAGCTGCGGGCCTTCGTCGCCTCGCGCTGAGGCGCTAGCTGTTCGCCAGGCGGACGGCCTTCTCGACGAAGTAGGTCACTTCGCCCGTGGCGTCCTCGACACCGATGACGAACGTGCCGGAGTGGGTGGCGCGGGCATCGACGACGGAGCCGCGCCCGCGGGGCGTGACCACCTCGGCTCCCGCCGAGAACACGGATTCGCTCATGGTTCCGAGTATGCGTGCCGCGGCATGCATCCGCCTCCCCCGTGAGACGGATCCGTGTCCGCCGAGCGAGCGAAGGGCGCCAGTGACTTGCGGGGTGCGATGGGGACGGTCCCCGCGGATCTACGGCGCGATCGCCTCGGCGATCGGCACGTCGCCCGAGTTGAACAGGATGCTGCGCCCCACCGTCGACGGGTCGGCCAGGGCAGCGGCGATCACAGCCGCCACATCGGCGCGGCTGACCGAGCCCGACTCGGTTGCTGTGGTGTCGATGCGTCCGGTCGGCGGATCGAGAGTGAGCGTGCTCGGGCCGAGGATCGTCCAGTCCAGGGCGCTCCGGCGCAGGTGCTCGTCGGCCGCAGCCTTCGCCTCGGCATAGGCGAAGAACGAGTGATCGGCGGGAACGCCGTGATCGAGTGCGGCACCGAAGTACGACACCATCACGTAGCGCGGCACGCCGGCCGCCTGGGCGGCATCCATCGACCGCACCGCTGCATCGCGATCGACCGCATAGGTGCGCTGCGGATCTCCGCCACCCGCGCCCGCCGACCAGACCACGGCGTCGGAACCGGCATCCGTGATCAGCTGCGCGAGCTGGTCGGTGTCGAGAGCCTCGACGTCTGCGACGAGCGGATGCGCGCCGGTGGCTGCGACATCCGCCTCGTGCTGCGGGTTGCGGATGATCGAGGTGACGGCGTCGCCGCGCGCCACGAGGAGCGGCGCGAGCAGCAGGGCGATCTTGCCGTGTCCGCCGATGATGTGGATGCGGGCCATGTGGGCCTCCTTCCGCTCCCTCGAACCTACGCTTCCGGAGCACGGCGAGGGCCGGTGCAGGCCGCCGTGTTTCGCACTCGTCACACGGCGACGCTCAGGGAAACGTTCGGTTACGCCTCTGCCCGTTGTCGGCGCCGAGGGCTAGCGTGGTGTCGTCCCCGCACGGGAGCAGACCCTCGTGAGGTGTCGGTCTTCGAACGGGGCATCGCGGCGAACCGGGTGGCCCCGGGCTCCGGTTCATACCCGGAAGCGCAGCGGGTTCGACTCCCGCCGTCGCGTCCAGTTCTCTCGGGAAGAGATCTCAGTGTTTCCAACGGACCGCGGCGCCTCGTGCCTGGTAGTTCACGACTGCTTCGACACACGGGGGGGACCTGCACTGAGCACGGCGGCCGCCGTCGTGACCGCCCTCGCTTGAACAAGTCGCGTGGAACAACGGGCCGCCCTCCTCTGGAGCGTCATCTCCCATGACGACGGTCTTCCAAAATCGGGTGTCACGCGCCAAGGACAACCGCGAGGCTGACGACACCCGCGACGAGTGCGATGAGGCAAAGTGCGAGAAGTAGGCCCGCCGGCATCCCGCCTCTGTCACAATCACGCGCGAGGATGGTGTCGACGACGCTGAGGCGTCGGCTCGCGCTGAGCCACAGCGCACCGGATGCTGCGAGTCCGGCGGCGCCTGCGAGCACCCACCACGCGTTGTCGAGCGCGGCGGGCAGCACGCGCAGAGCGACGAGCGAGCCGATGGCGAAGGCGAGGCACGTGCGCCGCCACGCGAGTTCGGTACGCTCCGGCTGGAGCCCGGGGTCGAACAGTGCCCTCATGGGATCAGGATCGCGAGCAGGACGAGCGCACCCGCAGCGGTGACAGCGACGGCGAGCAGCGGTCCGAGGACTGTGGCGGGGAGCGGCCCGCCGCGACGGAGCGCCCGCTCGGTGCGAGCCCAGTTGAGCCACGCGAGCGCCGGTGTGATGAGCCCGGCGATCACCAGCACGAGGGATGCTGCGAGCCGGAGGCCGGATGGAGGTCGAGTCCGAGCAGTTCGAGCGCGACACCGCCGGCGATGAGCGCGAGCGCGGTGCGGATCCACGCGAGAAAGGTGCGCTCGTTGGCGAGCGTGAAGCGGGCGTCAGGTTCGATGCCGTGGCGGAACACCGCGCGCGGGAAGCGGCGGTCGGTCATGCCGCGACTGTCCGGATTCCGGCGGTGCCCAACGATTCGAGTCGCCGGAGATTCAGCGTCAATGGCGCTCGGGCTGGTCATTGTCTCTCTCGATCGTCGGGGGATACGAACTGGGGCCGGGCAGATCACTGCCCGGCCCCAGTTCGTGGTTGTCAGGAGTGCGCGTTGGCCGCAGTGAGCAGCTGTTCGACCTGCTCCCGAGTCATGCTCGTTCCCATCAGATCGCCTGGCCGTGGGCTTCGGCGTCGAGGATGTGGGCGCGGCGTGCGTCGAGGTCGGCCTCGAGCGCGAGGCGGTCCTTCTTGAACGGCCGGTAGAGCAGCGACAGCCACACGGCGTTCACGACCATGACGCCGCAGACGATCCAGAGCATCACTCCCTGGAGTCCGATCGTCGCCGCCAGCGCCCCGCCGACCACGGAGTAGATCGCGAAGCCGATCGATTCGATGATCGAGACGAAGATGGCGAAGGCGGCACCGCGCAGCTCGGGCGGCACGATCGCCATCACCAGCGGACGGTTCACGGCGGGGTTGAAGCCCTGGGCGAGACCGCAGAGTCCGAAGAGGATGAGGTACGGCATGATGCCGTCGTAGACGACCTGCGTCGTGAAGTAGGCGAACACGGCGAACAGCAGCTGGGCGCCCTGGAGCATGGCGATGCGACCGTAGTTGACGCTGACCTTGTTGAGCCAGTCCGAGAGCAGACCGCCCGAGACGTTTCCGACGAGGAATCCGATGCCGAAGGGCGCCATCACGGTGGCGGCGAGGGCGACGTCGAAGCCGAACTCCTGCACGAGCATCGTGACGCCGAACACGGCGAGAAGCATGTGGCTGGACAGCAGGCGGCTGACCAGCAGGATCAGGTAGCTGCGGATCGTGAGGAGCTTGCGAACCTTGGCCCACGTGATCTTCGAGGCAGCTTCGCGCTCCTCCTTCGAGAAGGTCTTGAGCTGCTCTTCGCCGCCGCCGGTGCCGGGGTCCTTGTAGAACGCGAGGATCAGCAGGCCGAAGACGACGTTGAGTGCGCCGAAGAAGAAGAAGCCGTAGCGCCACCCGTCCTCGATGTTGGCGAGGCTGCCGATGAGCGGTGCCATGAGCGAGCTGACCGCGGCGGTGCCGCCGTAGACCCAGCCGACGACGCGGCCGCGCTTCTTGTCTTCGAACGAGTCGCCGATGACCTCGGGGACGAGCACGTGCGCCGCCGCGGTGCCGGCGGCCATGATGCCGTAGAGCACGAGCAGCTGAGTGAAGTCCTGCGCGAGACCAGCGGCCACTCCCCAGACGCCCCAGAAGCCGGTGGCGATGGCGAGCACCCATCGGCGGCCGATCTTCTTCGAGAGGAAGACCCACGCGGGGCCGGCGACGACGCCGACGATACGGCCGACGGCGGCCAGGATGCCCAGGGCGCTGGTCGCAAGACCCAGCGCCGCGGCGATCACCGGGAACAAGGTCGTCGCCATCGAACCCTCGCCGCCGTCGGCGATCATCGATCCGCCGAGGATGACGAGGTTGGTCTTGCGGCGCGGAACGCCGCCCTTCTTGTCGAGGTCGCCGTGGCGGATCGCCGCCGTGACGGTCGGGGCAGAGGCTGCCGGAGCCGGCGCGTAGCCGGTCTGCGGTGGGGTGCTGCTGTCGGTGGTCATGGTCACTCCTTCGTGATGATGGTTTCGGTGAAATCGATTCGGGATGCGTCTGTGGCGGTGCGTTTCGATGCGTTTCGGTGAGAGTCGGGTCGTGCCGTCAGGTGACGGGTCTTACGGACGAGCTGAGGGCGTCACGCCTGCTCGACGGGTTCGACGGGAACGGGCTGATCGGATGCCTCAGCCGCCGTGAGCAGCTGTGCGAGTCCGGCCAGCACGGGGCGCGGCAGGAGGCCGACCATCATGGCGGCGATCTGCAGCAGGCTCATGCCGCCGATCATCTGGATCATGGGTCCGCCCGCGAGCATGGGCGCCCGTTCGACGAGCACCGCGCGGGTGCGGGGGTCGGCGAGCAGCTCGGCGATCGGGCGGTCGAGCACCACCCCGTCGGCGCCGAAGTCCTCGGCACTGGCGGCCGGGGCCAGCGACAGCTGCAGCAGCTGCCACTGCGCGTCGATGAGCAGGTGCTCCTCCGTCAGGGGGCCGGTTTCGGGAAGTCCCAGTCGCGCGAACTGCTCGGTCGGGGCATCCGCCGCCGTCATCGCATCGCGCAGTGCGGTCGCGAGCCGCAGCTCGAGGTCGGCATCCCTCAACGGCGCGATCTGCTCGGGATCGGTGTGCAGGTCGAACAGCTGGGTGCCGAAGGCGTATGGGCTCACCCACGCCTGAGCAGGCGTCTTCAGCACCTTGAGCCCCTTGGTGAAGGGGAGCGGGTCGACGAGCTGCGCGTGCGCGAGTTGCTGCTGCGGGAAGAACCCGGTCATCACCGTCGGCATGAGGGTGTGCTCCGACAGGGGCTGATTCTGCGGTGTCGCCGACGCGCGCATGTAGACATAGCGGCCGTCGGTGACGCAGACGTGCCCGCCGAAGACGCCGAACAGGCCGTACTCGCGCACCGGGGTGTCGTCGGCGACGACCGGTGCGAGCGAGGAGCCCTGCATGTCGGCGGTGGGATCGACGCCGAAGAAGTCGAGCAGCGTCGGGCCGAAGTCGATCGTCTGCACGAGCGCACCGCGGCGCTCCCCCGCGACCTGGGCACGCGGGTCCCACACGAACAGCGGGTTGTGGATGGTCTCGTCGTACCAGGGCTGCACGTTCTTGCCCCACCACCCGTGCTCGCCGAGCATGAAGCCGTGGTCGGTGCAGACGATCAGCATCGTGTCGTTCCACATGTCGTTCTCGTCCATGAGGTCGAGCACGCGCCCCAGCGACTCGTCGCACATCGTCAGCAGCGCGGCATACTCTGCCCGGGCGTGCTCGACAGCCTCGGGGGTCTCGGTGACCTTGGCGTAGTCGGGCCAGTCGAAGTGCGGACCGTCGTATTCCGCCGCGGCGTAGTGCGTCTTGTATTCGGCGTAGCTGAAGAAGGGTTCGTGGGGGTCGAAGGTCTCGATCTGGACGAACCAGGAGTCCTCACCCTTGTTGGTCTCGATGAATTCGACGCCGGCGTCGAACGTGAGCGTCTGGGGGTGATCGGCCTTGTCTTCGAGGTGGGCGCGGTTCACCCAGTCCTGACGCCACAGCTTCGGCTTCACCTTCGCGGTCATGCCCAGCGAATCAGGGATCTCGGGATCGGCCACCTGCCCCTTCCAGGGGTCGCCCTCCTGACCACGGAAGAACTCGTAGGTCGAATAGCGGTTGTGGTAGGTCGCGCCGCCGTCCTCCCAGTAGTGCTGGTGGTCGGTAGCCAGATGCGTGTGAACGCCGGCGGCCTTCAGCATCGCGGGCACCGAGTCGTCGAAGGGCTCCAGGGGTCCCCACGAGCGGTGCAGGAAGTTGTAGCGCCCGGTGTGCATCTCTCGCCGTGCCGGCATACACGGCATCGATCCGCCGTAGCAGTTGTCGAACGTCACCGTGCGGGATGCGAGCCGCTGGAAGTTCGGCGCGTGCACCCAATCGCCGCCGTAGTTCGGCAGCATCCGCCGGTTCAGGCTGTCGAACATGACCATGATGGCCCTCATGCGGATTCCTCCTCAGCGTCGGCGGTCGACGCAGTACGTGCGATGTCGGCGATGAGCATGGCGCGGATCTCTTCGAGCCAGTCCATCCAGTGGTCGACGGAGTCGGCGCCGAAGAGGTGCATCTGCTCGCCGTAGCGCGCCGCGCGCTCCATGTCGAGGCCGGGGATGGGCTCGACGCCGACGTATCCGCGCTTGCGCACACGGCTGGCGGCGACCTGATCGCGACGGTAGGTGAGCTCGGTCTCGACCACCCGCAGGGCGGCCTCGACGTCGAGGCCGACGGTGAACGAGAAGCGCGTGTTGAAGTCGGCGTCCTGGAAGCGGCTGGTCGGCTCGTACGGCGAACGCACCCACTCCAGCAGCACCTGCTGGCCGATCTCGGTGATGCGGTACACCTTGGCGTCGGGCCTGCCTTCGCGCGGGTCGACCTCGAACTCGACAAGGCCGTTCTTCACCATCCGCGCCAGCTCGCGATAGATCTGACTGTGGTGCGTATTCGACCGGATGAACTGGCCCTCGACGTCGAACCACTTCATCAGCTCATAGCCGTGGTAGGGCTTGTTCGCCAGAACGCCCAGCAGCACGTGCTCGAACTTCATCATCGCTCTCCTCTTCGTCGAGTCGCCTATGTGCAGATGCACATATGTAACTAGTGTTATAGCGTGCCCGCGGCGAATGTGTCAAGCTTTCGCGGTGACGACTTCCCCGACGGATGCCGCGACCTGCCTGATACCCGCGGACCGCTACCTGCTCGGCGATGCCTTCGACGAGGGGTACCCGTTCGACGGCGAGGGCCCTCAGTGTGAGGTCGAGCTCGAGGGCTTCGACATCGATGCGACCCCTGTCACGAACGCCGCCTTTCGACGCTTCGTCGACGCGACCGCATATGTGACCGAGGCGGAGACCTTCGGCGACTCGGCCGTTTTCCACCTCGCCGTCGCGGCTCGACCCGAGCACGTGCGCGGAAGATTCGGCGGGGCGCCCTGGTGGCTGTCGGTCGCCGGCGCCGACTGGCGGCATCCCTACGGGCCACTCTCGAACGTCGACGGCCTCGACGACCACCCCGTCGTCCACGTCTCATGGGCCGACGCGCAGGCGTACGCGGCCTGGGCAGGTCGGGCGCTTCCCACCGAGGCCCAGTGGGAAGCCGCTGCGCGCGGCGGCCTGCGCGGTGCCCGCTATGCCTGGGGCGACGAGCTCACCCCGGGCGGACGGTGGATGTGCAATATCTGGCAGGGCACGTTCCCCACGCGCAACACCCGCGAGGACGGCTGGCTGACCACCTCGCCCGTCGGGACCTACCCCGCGAACGGCTACGGCCTCTTCGACGTCGCCGGCAACGTCTGGGAATGGTGTGCCGACCGGTTCGAGACCACCCCTGCGTCAGCATCCCGAACCGGAGCCCCGCTGCTGCCGATCGTCCAAGAGGAGCGCCGCGTGACGCGCGGCGGGTCGTACCTCTGCCACGAGTCGTACTGCAACCGATACCGCGTCGCCGCGCGCACCGGCAACACTCCGGATTCGTCGATGGGCAACTGCGGATTCCGCACCGTCAGCGCTGGGTGACAGGAGCGTCTCTCGTGGACACCAGAGGCGGCATCCCCACGTCATCGCACCCGCAGTGCTCCAGCATCGACCCGCGCGGTGAAGGTCTGCACGTCGCCGACCTCCTCGCCGTCGATCTCGAACAGTAGCGGCCGGGGCAGTTCGACGCTGATCGACGCACCCGTGAGGTGGCGAGCGGTGTCGGCATCCACCGTCTGCGCCTCGGACGTGAACACGCGACGGATGCCGTTGTCCCACACGAACGAGCGGACGGTGTCGAGCCATCCGGTCACCGTGTCTGCACTGACGAGGAGCGCGTCGAGGAGGCCGTCGTCGACGGCAGCGTCGGGCAGGATCGCGACGCCGCCCTGGATGGTTCCGCAGTTGCCGATGACGAGCGTGTGGCCGCTCACGGCCTCGGGCTCGCCGTCGTCGACCTTCAGCGTGAAGTCGACGACCTCCGACTTCGACACCGCCCGGCCGAGTGCTTCGACATAGGCGAGCCAGCCGACCTTGTCCTTCAAGTCGTCGTCGGTCTCCACGAGCATGTGGGCGTCGAGACCGAACCCGACCATCACCGCGAAGCCCTGCTCGTCACCGCCCCCGGTGTCGATCCAGCCGATGTCGATGCGCCGCTCATCGCCCCGCAGAGCCCGCTCGAGCGCGGCAGCGACATCGCCGATCGGCACCTCGAGGTTGCGGGCGAGCAGGTTGCCCGTGCCCTGCGGCACGATCGCCAGCGCGGCATCCGACCCCGCCAGCACCTCAGCGACCGCACGCACGGTGCCGTCGCCGCCCGCGACGATCACCAACTGCGCACCGGCGTCGAGGGCGTCGCGCGCGGGCCCGTTGCCAGGGTCGTGTTCGGTGGTCTCGAACCAGTCTGCGGCGGCGCACGCGGCGGCGTCGACCTTGTCGAAGGCGTCGCGCAGATCGTCGCGCTTAATCTTGCTCGGGTTGTAGACGACGGCGATGCGGGGTGTGGTCACACCATCACTCTGCGCACCCGCCTGCACCGTGTGCAACCACTTGCGCACGCCGCCTCGGCGCGATAGCGCCAGTGCCGTGTCGAGGTACCGCGGTGAGCAATGGCCCATGGCAGGTCACCTCACCGCGTCACGACCACCCACCCGCGCAGCGGGCCCAGCGCCATGAAAGGACGCTCACCACCCCATCGTGCCGACCCCGCCCTTGAACGGGCCGCGGATCTCGGGGGTGATCCATCCGCCGTAGAACCGGCCGGGCTGCGGTGTCACCTCGACGCCGTCGACGGTGCACCGGTCCATCAGCGCCGGGTACACCGCGACGCGGTCGCTCAGCGCCTCGTAGCCGGGCAGCGGGGCGGGGTATCCCCACGCGGCGTGCGGTCGCTCTTCGCCGCCGGCCCGCACGTCGAAGTACCGCGCCGATCCTTTGAACTCGCACGCCGAGCCCCCGGGGCCGCGGATCAGCGCCCCCGGAAGAAACGCGGCCTGAGGCAGGTAATACACCGGCGGATGACTCGTCTCGAGCACCCGCACGACGTCGGTGGTGTCGACGATCACCTCGCCTCCGAGCACGATGCGCACGCGGCGGTCCACGCGCTCGACACGTGGCGGGCGCGGGTAGTCCCAGACCGATTCCTGGTCTGCCGAGATCGGTTCCGGCTGCGGATGCTGCATGGCGCCCTCCTCGCCGCCAGCCTACGAACCGCCCGGCCGACGCGGCTCGATCTCAGCGACCTCCCAGTTGAGAGACGCGCCACCCTCTCCCTCCACTGGTTGACTAGGCGCCATGGCTCCGGTGGCGATGTTCCCGCTCGGCTCGGTGCTCCTGCCGCATACGCCGCTCGCGCTCCGGCTGTTCGAACCGCGCTACCTGACGATGCTCGGGCGCCTGCTCGACGACGAGGATCCGCAGTTCGGCGTCGTGCTGATCGAGCGCGGCAGCGAGGTCGGCGGCGAAGACCAGCGCAGCCGCATCGGCACCATGGCACGCATCGTGCAGGTCGAGTCGGCCGCCGAGGCGATGCACGTGGTGGCCGTCGGCGGCGAGCGCGTCGAGGTCACCGCGTGGCTCGACGATGATCCTTACCCGCGCGCCGACGTGACGACGCTTGCGGCACTGGAGTGGGACGACGCACTCGGGCCCCTCCTCGCGGAGGCGGAGGCGATCGTGCGGCGCGTCGTCGCGCGCGCCACCCTGCTCGGCGAACTCACCGAGTCGGTGAGATGGGATGCCGCGACCGAGCTCTCGGACGACCCCATCGAGTCCACCTGGCAGCTGGCCGCCATCGCTCCCCTCGGCGACTTCGACCGGCAGACCCTCCTCCACGCGACGACTGCAGGCGGACTGCTGCGGCAGATCATCGACCTCACGCTCGAGCAGGACCTCGTGCTCGGAGCATCCGGCACCGCCGACGGTCCTGACGAGGACTGACCGGATCCGATCACGCCCCCGTCGTCACGGCGCCGGCTGAACCCGCATCCGTCCACGACCGAACGGCAGGGCGGGCGCCCGATACGCGATCACCGGTGCGTCCGTGGGTGCGAGCATGAGCTCGGCCTGCCCGAACCGCCAGAGCCGGTTGAAGAGGAACACGCCGATGGTCGCCGCGCGGTCGGCCGGCAGCTGCCACGTGCCGACGCCCCACTGCACCGGCTGGCCGCGTCCCTCGATCACGATCGTCGGCCGCACGCCGAAGTAGAGCGCGAACCACGGCCTCGTGAGCCGCAGCTCGACCCGACGGCTGACGGATGCTGTCACGTCGAGGCCCCCTCGCCCGCCTCGACTGCGGACGCGTGCTCGCGTGCGCGACCCCGGCCAGCAGCGTCGTCGTCACCCAGAATGCGCACAGACCCACCGTACGCGCTCGTCAGCTCACGAACGACGCGCGGTGAGGCACCCCACGGGTCGCAGCTCCACACTCACCGCGGCCGTGTCGCCGCCATCGCCCCGTCGGGATCCAGCTCCCCCAGCACCGCGGCCGCAACCTCGCGCAGGCTCTGCGCCTGCTCCGCGGTCAGGCGGTCGAGCAGCACCCGGCGCACATTCTCGACGTGGCCCGGCGTCGCCCGCAGCACCACGCGCCGGCCCTCCGCCGTGATCACCACGTCGGTCGCCCGAGCGTCGACGGTGCTCGGCTCCCGCCGCACCAGCCCGCGCCGCTCGAGCCGGGTGATCACGTGCGACAGCCGCGGCAGCGTCGCGTTGGTCACTGAGGCGAGCCGCTTCATCTGCAGCCGATGCCCGTCGGCGTTGGTCAGTGCCGACAGCGCGACGTAGTCGAAATGCGTGAGGTCGGCGTCACGCTGCAGCTGCGCATCGAGCTCGCGCGGCAGCAGCTCGAGCAGGGCCGCCAGGGGCACCCACGTGTCGAGTTCTTCAGCTGTGTAGAACCTGGCGCGACTCATTCTCCGATTCTAGGAATACTTGTGCCTACAAGCGAGTTCCACCTCTCAGATGCTTGAAGCTACAAGCAAATAGTCAAGGAGAGAGACATGACCTCGATCACCATCTTCGGCACCGGCAACATGGGCCAGGCCATCGCCGGCGTTCTCGCACGCGGCGGCGCCGACATCCAGCACATCGGCAGCGGCGACGCATCCGCCACCGTCAACGGCGACATCGTCGTGCTCGCCGTTCCCCACCCCTCGCTCGCGCAGATCGTCGCCGCCTACGGCGAGCAGTTCGCCGGCAAGACCGTGGTCGACATCACCAACCCGCTCGACTTCTCGACCTTCGACTCGCTCGTCGTTCCCGCCGGCAGCTCCGCGGCCGCCGAGCTGCAGGCCGCACTCCCCGCCGCGAAGGTCGTCAAGGCGTTCAACACGAACTTCGCCGCGACGCTCGCCTCGGGCACCGTCGAGGGCGCCCCCACCACCGTGCTCGTCGCCGGTGACGACGCCGACGCCAAGGCCGCGCTCATCGCCGCTGTGCAGGCAGGCGGAGTCGCCGCCGTCGACGCCGGCGCCCTCTCGCGCGCCCACGAGCTCGAGGCCATCGGGTTCCTGCAGCTCACCCTCGCCGTCGGCGAGAAGATCGGCTGGACGGGCGGCTTCGCCCTCGCGAGCTGACGGGCCGGGCGGCACGACCCGCGCGCCGCCCGGCCGATCCCAGGGCGACGGATGCCGCGGCCTGCGGCATCCGTCGCCGTCTCGTCACCCGACCCCGGTGCGCCCGCCCATTCCCGGGCGTATCGTCGGCGCCATGAGCGACGCGACCACCCCGCCCGCGAGCTACGACGACCTCCGCGCGGTCTACATCAACTGCACCCTCAAGCGCAGCCCCGAGCTCTCGCACACGCAGGGGCTGATGGACCACAGCATCGCGCTCATGCGCGACCAGGGCGTGACCGTCGACACGCTGCGCTTCGTCGACCACGACATCGCCACCGGCGTCTATCCCGACATGCGCGAGCACGGCTGGGACACCGACGACTGGCTCGAAGACGTGTGGCCGCTCATCGACGCGGCCGACATCCTCGTGATCGGCGGGCCCCTGTGGCTCGGAGACAACTCCTCGATCACCCGCAAGCTCATCGAGCGCCTCTATGCGATGAGCGGCATGTTCAACGCCCGCGGCCAGTACGTCTACTACGGCAAGACGGGCGGCGCCATGATCACCGGCAACGAAGACGGAATCAAGCACGCCTCGATGGCGATCCTCTACAGCCTGCAGCACATCGGCTTCGTCATCCCGCCCGCCGCCGACGCCGGCTGGATCGGCGAGGTCGGACCCGGCCCGAGCTACCTCGACCCCGGATCGGGCGGCCCCGAGAACGACTTCACCAACCGCAACACCACCTTCATGACGTGGAACCTGCTCCACATCGCGCGGCTCCTCAAAGACGCGGGCGGCCTCCCGGCGTACGGAAACCTGCGCAAGAGGTGGGATGCCGGTGAGCACTTCGGCTTCGACGCCAACCCCGAGTACCGCTGAGCGGCTCCGCACCGCGGTTGCGGCATCCGCAGCTCGTCGCGCAGGCTGAGAGCATGAGCCAGCTCGACGACGGCCCGTTCTACCACGGCACGAAAGCCGACCTCCAGGTCGGCGACCTGCTCACAGCGGGGTTCCGCTCGAACTACCGCCCCGAGATCGTGATGAACCACATCTACTTCACCGCGCTCCCCGACGGGGCGGGGCTCGCGGCCGAGATCGCTCCGGGCGACGGCGCACCCCGCGTGTACCGCGT
Source organism: Microbacterium terrae (assembly GCF_017831975.1). Taxonomy (NCBI): domain Bacteria; kingdom Bacillati; phylum Actinomycetota; class Actinomycetes; order Micrococcales; family Microbacteriaceae; genus Microbacterium; species Microbacterium terrae. The sequence continues at coordinate 2,400,399 of NZ_JAFDSS010000001.1, forward strand.
CGAGCCGACCGGACCGTTCGAGAACGACCCGAACGTGACCGACAAGAAGTTTCCGGGCAACCCCACCCGCTCGTACCGCAGCAGCGCGCCGCTGCGCATCGTCGCCGAGGTGACCGACTGGACGCGGCTGACGCCCGAGGCGCTGCAGATGTGGCAGGAGCGGCTCGAGACCATCCGCACCGAACGCGGCGAGATCATCAACTGATCCGGCGTGAGCGGCATGCTCAGTCCGGACACGTGGCACCGCCGAGCATCCCGCGAGTACAGTGCGGCTCATGGAACAGACACGCATCGACGTGGGCCCGGCGACGGCGCCGGCCCGCAACGGCGCACCGCGCCTCATCGGGGGCATCGCCCTCTGGGCGGCTGCGATGCTCGCCGGGGTGCTCGCCGCCGCGTTCTTCGTCATGAAGTCGATGACATGGATCGGCGGATACACCGGCGGCTTCTGGCAGGACGATGAGGGAGCAGGGCTCGTCGTCGGCATCGCCCTCGTGCTCGCCTGGCTCGTGCTGCTCGCGGCCTCGATCGCCGTCATGTTCCGCGGCGCGCTGCGCGGTTCGCGCGCCGCCCACGTCACCGCGATCGTGCTGGCCGTGGTGAGCCTCGTGGTGATCGGCGGCTGGCTGCTGCTGCTCATCCCCTGACACCCGCCCGCCTCAGGCGGTTCGCAGGCTGCGGGGCTAGCGTGACCACGACCGAAGGAGGCAGCGTGCGTCGTCTGAGCCGAATCGCCATGACGACCGTCGCGTTCGCCACCGCCGTCGCCCTCACCGCCTGCGCTCCCGGAGGAACCGTGTCCGAGCCGTCGTCGCCTGCCTCCCCCTCGCCGAGCCTCTCGCGGTTCGAGCCGGTGCCGACGGCGTCGGGCGAAGCCGCCGAGGTTCCGGCATCCCACTGGGACGCGATCGTCGCCGATCTCGCATCCCGCGGCGTCACCGGTGAGCCGCAGCTCGTCTCGGCCGAGAACGTCACATGGCCCAACGCCGCCCTCGGCTGCCCGAAGCCCGGCATGTCGTACACGCAGGCGCTCATCGACGGCATGCGCGTCGTCGTGACGGTGGACGGCGTCGTGTACGACTACCGGTTCGGAACCGAAGCCACTCCCCTGCTCTGCGAGCGCTGAGCGCCGACTGCCCGGAACGCCGGCGAGGCCGGCATCCGTTGAATCGGATGCCGGCCCCGTCGGGTTCGCGAAGCGCTACTTGCGCGTCTTGACGAGCACCGTCTCGCTGGTGCCCGACGCGTTGTCGATCGCGACGAACATCGCCCCGAGCGGCTTCTGCGCGGCGACCTGCTCGGCGTCCACGGCGATCGTGACGTCGAGCTTGCCGTTGCGGGGAACGACCTCGTACTGGGCGTCGTCGAACGCCTTCGCCGTCGGGTCGTACGTCGCCACACCGTCGACCGAGTCGCTGCCGGCGGTGTCGGTCAGCGAGAACGTCTGCACGGAGTAGTCGAACGCGCCGGTGATGCCCAGCTCGCTCATGTCGCCGAGCATGATGATCGTGCTGCTGTTCGTCGGCGCGACCGAGTAGTACATCGGCGTGATGGCACCGGTGGCCAGGTCGTACGCGGCCACGAGGCTGCGTCCGTCCGAGCTGCCGCTCAGCAGCAGGCCGCCGTCGAGAGCGAGCAGGATCACGTCGGGCTCACCGTCGCGGTCGTTGTCGATCACGACGTCGAACTCGATCGCCGCCGCGTTCGACCACCGCTTGTGGGTGTTGACCGCGAAGGCGACCACGCCGTCGTCCGGGTAGGACTGCACACCGACGCTCGCGATGTCGAAGCCCGTGTCGGCGATCTTCTTCGACACGTCCTTCTTGTCGGAGAGGCCCCAGGTGTACAGGTCGGCGTACGCGTCGGCTGCACCCTTGGAGTTGGTCAGCGTGACCTTCTTGGTGGTATCGACGATCTTGTCCTTCTTGCCGAAGAGCTCCTTCGTCTTCGTGTCGACGTTGCTGTCGGCACGCGGCACCAGCAGGTACGGGACCCGCAGCGTCGACGACTTCGACGTGAACTCGACGTTGCCCGAGAACTCGTACAGCGCGAACGTGCTCGCGTCGGACGTGCCGACCGCGCTCGCCGGAGCCGAGACCGTGACCTGCACCTTGGCGGTGCCGCGGGCCGGGACCGTCACCGACGAGCGGTTGAACGAGACCTTGGCCTGCTCGGACTGCGCCGACGGGGCAGCGCTCACCTTGTACGTCACCGCGGTCTTGCCGTGGTTGGTGAGCGTGATCTCCTTGCGGCCGCTGAACGAGCTCTGCGACTCCTGGAAGCCGAAGCTCAGCGCCGTCTCACGGTTCCTGCCGCTGTCGGTCTTGAACGAGTCGCCGGTCGCGGTGACCTGCGTCGCCACGGCCTGCGCGGTGTCGACGAGGCCCACGCCGCCGCGGGTCAGCTGCTGACCCGCCACACCGTCGGGGTCTGCCGACGAGACGACCGCGGCTGAAACCTCGGATGCCTTCCACCCCGGGTGCGCCTGCACGGCGAGCGCCGCGACGCCGGCGACGTGCGGAGCCGCCATCGAGGTGCCCGAGAGCACACCGGGCTGGTTGCCCGTGCCGACGCCGGTCGAGACGATCGAGACGCCGGGCGCCGCGACATCCACACCGATTCCGGAGTCACCGCTGCGGGGTCCGTTCGACGAGAACGACGCGAAGCCGCGGAAGCCCGGGTTGGTGAGCGTGTTGGCCGCGAAGGTCGCCGCCTGGCCCGAGGTGAACTTCGCACCATCCGTCGACGGCACTCCGAGGAACGGGATCGTCACGTTGAACTTGTCACCCGTGTCGGGGTTCTCGGTGATCGGACCCTCGAACGGCGGGAAGCCGGCTGCGTTGTTGACCATGAGCGCCGCTGCGGCACCCGCCTGCTCTGCGAACACGGCGCGCGCTGCGCGTGCGCAGGTTCCGCGGACCGACACGGCGATCTGCTCGCCGCCCTCGACCACGCCGTTCAGCGTGTACGCCGCGACCGAGCATCCGAGCGCCTCGTTCTCGGGCGTGCCCGCGATGTCGGCGAGCTTCACGACCTCGAGTTCGCCGAGACCGGATACGTCGACGCCGTTGGCGTTGATCGCCTGCACCTGCTGCGAGCCGTCGAGCGTGATCATCGCGCCCGGGAACGTCTGGTAGCTGTCGGTGGCGGCGACCGAGATCACGCCGTCGCCCGTGCTGGGTGCACCGACGAGGTACGGGTTCGGTCCCGAGTTGCCGGCCGAGGCGACGACGACGACGCCCGCGCCGACCGCGTTGGCCGCGGCGACGGCCTCGGGGTCGTCCTTCGAGCCGAAGCTCGAGCCGAGCGACATGTTGATGACGTCCATGTCGTTGGCGACGGCCCAGTCGATGGCCGCGACCGTGATGTTGGTCGAGCCGTCGCAGCCGAAGACGCGCAGGGCGTACAGGTCGACCTCGGGTGCGACACCCGGGCCGATCCGCCAGTCCTTCGACGCCGACGTGTCGTCGTAGGCGCCGGTGTAGCCGACGCCGTCGGCGGTCACGCCGCTGCCGCCGGTGGTGCCGGCGACGTGGCTGCCGTGACCCTGGCAGTCGAGCGGGTTGGCGTCGGGCTTCGGGACGCTCGCGTCGTCGTTCGCGTCGTACGCGTCGCCGACGAAGTCCCAGCCGCCCTTCACGCGGGGTGCGTTCGGGCCGAACAGCGCCGGGTCTGCGGCCGACGTCTCGGCGGCGTGTGCCGCCTCGTACGCCTCGACCGTGCCGGGGCCGCCGAAGTTCGCGTGCGTGTAGTCGATGCCGGTGTCGATGATCGCCACCTTGATGCCCTCACCGGTGAACCCGGTGCTCTCCCACACCTGCGGGACGCCGAGGAACGGCACCGACGTCGCGTTGTCGACCGTGTAGGTGCGCGCCTGGCGCACGGCGACGACGTTCGGCAGTGCCGCGACCTCGTCGACAGCGGATGCCGGGATGGTCGCCTGCACGCCGTTGTAGGCCGACTGCATCTGGGCTTCGACGGCGCCGCCGCTGCCCTTCACCGCGTCGACGACCGGCTTCTGCGCGGTCTTGAGGCTGTCGCGGAGCGCCTTGCGCTCGGCCTTGGAGAGCTCGGAGCCCTTCTCGGCTTCGACGACGGCGACGGGGTCGGCGGCGAGTTGCACGACGACCGTCACGTCGCCGTCGGCGTCGACGGCTCCCGGCGTGAACGTCGTGCTGACCGAGCCCGAGGACTCGACCTTCTCGAACTTGGACAAGGGATCGGCATCAGGTGTGGCGGCGACTGCTGCCGTCGCGGGGAGCGACAGCGCCAGGACTCCGGCGACTGCCAACGAACGCAGGTACAAAGCGGACCTTCTTTCTCCGTCGTGGGGTAACGGGATGGACACGAGGGGCAACGTATGCCGCCGCATCCAGGAAGTCAACAGGAATCTCTCAGGTTCACCACATCGCTCAGAATGCTCGACAACGGGTTGCCTGAACGCGCAGAGTGCTCGGACGTTGAAACGTTGCTGCAACATGCCGTGTCATCGAGCCGCGCCCCCTTCTTTCGGCGAGACCGTCGTCGGCGGAACGTTCCAGGATGCTGGATGCCGTGACCACAGCCCGGCGCGATGAGCCAGCCACCCCGCGCCACCGCATGGGTCCGCTGTACGCCGCAGGGTTCGTCACGGCCTTCGGCGCGCACAGCGTGGCTGCCGGCGTCGGCGCGACGGGCGAGGACATCGGCCTGAGCCTGCTGCGGATCGGGTTCCTGCTCGCGCTGTACGACATCGCCGAGGTTCTGCTCAAGCCGATCTTCGGCTCGCTGTCGGACCGCATCGGCGCGAAGCCGGTGATCGTGGGTGGCCTGATCGGGTTCGCGGCACTGTCGCTGCTCGGCCTCGGCGCGCAGAACGTCGCCCTGCTCACGCTGGCGCGTCTCGGCCAGGGCGCAGCGGCCGCGGCGTTCTCCCCGGCCGCGTCGGCCACGGTCGCGCGGCTCGGTGCCGGGCGCACCGGCGCCTACTTCGGCCGGTACGGCTCGTGGAAGGCGCTCGGCTACACGATCGGGCCACTGCTCGGTGCGGGGCTCATCGCGTGGGGCGGGCTGCCGCTGCTGTTCGGCGTGCTGAGCGCCGCCGCGGCGATGACCGCGATCTGGGTGCTTCTCGCACTCCCGGCGCCCGCGCCGCTCCCCCGCACGCGGTACACGGTCGTCGATCTTGTGCGCCAGACGACTGACTCGGCGTTCCTCGTGCCGACGCTTGCCCTCGCAACCTCGACCGCCGCGCTCGGCGCCGCGATCGGCTTCCTCCCCGCCCTCGCCACCCACCTCGGCCTGTCGCTGTTCGCCGCGATCGCCATCGCGACCGTGCTCGCCCTCGCGTCGGCGATCGTGCAGCCGTGGGCAGGGTCGCTGCGCGACAGCCGCCGCTTCTCCGATCGCGCCGGCGCGATCGGCGGGCTGCTCGTGCTCGCCGCCGGCATCCTTCTCGTCGCCGTGCTCCCCACTGCGGTCGTGCTCTACCTCGCCGCCGTACTCATCGGGGCCGGGATCGGCGTCGTCACACCGTTCGCCTTCGCAGCCCTCGCCGACTCGACCCCGCAGGAGCGCATGGGCCGCACCCTCGGCACGGCCGAGCTCGGCCGCGAGCTCGGCGACAGCGCCGGGCCCCTGCTCGTCGGAGCCGTCGCCGCCGCGACCGCCCTGCCCTGGGGGCTGGCGACGCTCGGCGGAGCCGTGGCGCTCATGGCGGGCGTGGTCGGAGTCACGCGCTCCCGCAGCGCCGTCGTGACCGAGCCGACGGACTGACGGGACGGATGCCGGCGCCCCGGGGGCGCTGTCACGGCCCGCGCGTCAACGACGGAAGAACTCCACCCCGAGATCCGGGTGGTCGACGAAGACCCCGTCGACGGCGGAGTCGCGGATGAGGGCCCACTCCGCCTCCCAGTCGCCGAATGCCGACGGGTCGCCGCCGTGGCGGAACTGCCGCACGAGGAACGAGTTCTCGGGCCGCGCGGTCCAGGTGAACACGCACAGGCCCCGGGCGTGAGCATCCGTCACCACCGACGACGGACCCGTCGCCCGGCCGAGCTTGTCGGGGGCGAGGATCATCCGCTTGTCGACGCTGATCCCGTCGACTCGCCCCACGAGGCCGTCGAGGCCCGCAGGCGCCGCGGTCTGCCGATAGGTGAGCGCGGTCTTGCCCTGGGCCGCGAACAGGTCGAACGGCCGCCCGGCAGCCTCGAGCAGGTAGATGTAGGCAGCCTCGACGCCGAGACGCTGCAGCTCGAACAGCACCGTCGACTCGAAGGCCTCGACGGTGAGCGGCAGTTCGCCGTGCGCCCAGCCGGCAGCGGTGAGCTCGGCGGCGATGAGCTCGGCGATGTCGAACCCGAGGCTCGCGAAGTAGGTCGCGTGCTTGATCTCGAGCACCACGCCGATCTCACGCCCGTGCTCGAGAGAGCCTGCGCGGATCAGGTCGAGCACGTCGCGCAGCCGCAGCACCGGCTGCTGGTCGTCGAAGCTCGCGCTCGAGACCCGCACGTGGGGCAGGCGCTCACGGCAGCGCAGCGTCGACAGCTCGTCCCAGGTGAAGTCCTCGGTGAACCAGCCGGTCAGCTCGGCGCCGTCGACCGTCTTCGTGGTGCGACGTTCGGCGAACTCCGGCCGGTCGGCCACGTCGGTCGTGCCCGAGATCTCGTTCTCGTGCCGCACGACCAGCACGCCGTCGCGCGAGACGACGACATCGGGCTCGACGGCATCGACGCCCAACTCGAGGGCGAGGTCGTACGACGAGCGCGAATGCTCGGGGCGATAGCCGGGCGCCCCACGATGACCGATGACGAGAGGGATGCGGCGAGCCACCGTCACAGGCTACCCGGCGCCTGCGAGCGGGCCGGGGGGCGGCATCCGTTCATAGCCCACTCCCAGACTGCACCGGGGCCGCGCGGCGCCGGTTCGGATAGTGTTGATCAACAGCACAGTGCTGTGATTACCCCCGACACAGGAGTGTGAGAGCAGTGGCCCTCGACAACCCCGCGTTCAACAACCCGGCGTTCCAGGACCAGCGCGCCGTTCAGACGTACCCCGGCGGTCCGCAGGCAGCGAACATCGGCTCATCCAGCCAGACGTCCTCGGCGCAGCACGGCGCGACCGATGTCGCAGCCCAGGCTCAGCTCGAGGGCATGTACGCCGCCCCCGCAGCAGGCGCCGTCGACACCGACCGCATGACGGTCGAAGACACCGTGATCAAGACGGTCGGCCTCTTCGCCATCCTGCTCGTCACCGCCGTCGTCGGCTGGGTGTGGACCATGGCCGGCGTCGACGCAGCCAACCCCAACCCCAGCATGGCCCCGTGGCTCATCGGCGGCATCGGCGGCTTCATCATGTCGATGGTCGTGATCTTCGGCTCGCGCAAGAAGATCCGCCCCGCGCTCATCTTCGGCTACGCCGCATTCGAGGGTCTCTTCGTCGGCGGCATCTCGGCGTTCTTCGAGTTCCTCTACGAGGGCATCGTCATCCAGGCCACCCTCGCGACGTTCTCGGTCGTGGGCGTCACCCTCGCGCTGTTCGCGAGCGGCAAGATCCGCGCCTCGGCGAAGGCCACGAAGATCTTCCTCATCGCGATGGTCGGCTACCTGGTCTTCTCGCTGCTCAACGTGCTCCTCATGGTGTTCAACGTGCCCATGGCCGGCGGCGCCTTCGGTCTGCTGAGCCAGAAGGTCTTCGGCATCCCGCTCGGCCTCATCATCGGTGTGGTCGTCGTGATCATGGCGGCATACTCGCTCGTGCTCGACTTCGACAACATCCAGCGCGGCGTCAAGAACCGCGCCCCGCGCCAGTACGCCTGGCTCGGGGCCTTCGGCATCATGGTCACCGTCGTGTGGCTGTACGTCGAGATCCTGCGCATCCTCGCGATCCTGCGCGGCAACAACTAGCGCACAGGCATCCGCTGCGAACGGCCGTCCGGTTCTCCGGGCGGCCGTTCCGCGTTCCCCCGCGCCGCACCCCCCGCGACACCGCCGGGGTACCAGCCCACGCGGGCGGCCGCTAGCGTGGGGCGGGTGAGCCCGAGCCGGAGCGAAGCCGAGATCCTCGAGATCGACGGGCACGAGGTGCGCATCTCGAGCCCGAGCAAGGTCGTGTTCCCGGAGGCCGGGATCACCAAGCTCGACGTCGTGCGCTACTACCTCGCCGTCGCCGACGGCGCGCTGCGGGGCGCGGGCGGCAGGCCGATGGTGCTCAAACGGTTCGTCAAGGGCATCGACCAGGAAGCCTTCTTCCAGAAGCGCGTGCCCGAGAACCACCCCGGGTTCATCGACACCGCGACCCTCCACTACGCCCGCGGCACATCGGCCGAAGAGACCGTGATCCGGGATGCCGCGGGCCTCGCCTGGGTCGTGAATCTCGGATGCCTCGACCTCAACCCGCATCCGATCCGGGCCGAAGACCTCGACCACCCCGACGAGCTGCGCATCGACCTCGACCCGATGCCGGGCGTCGACTGGTCGCAGATCGTCGACGTGGCGTTCGTCGCCCGCGAGGTGCTCGACGACGTCGGGCTCGTGGGCTGGCCGAAGACGAGCGGGTCGCGCGGCATGCACATCCTGGTGCGCATTGCCCCGCAGTGGGACTACAAGCAGCTGCGGCTCGCCGCCGAGACGCTCGCCCGCGAGGTCGAGAACCGCGCCCCCGGCCTCGCCACCGCCCGCTGGTGGAAGGAGGAGCGCGGCGAGAGCGTGTTCGTCGACTTCAACCAGAACGCCAAGGACCGCACCGTGGCATCCGCGTACTCGATCCGCCCGCTCGCCGACGCCCGCGTCTCGACCCCGCTCGACTGGGACGAGGTGCGCGATCGCCGCCCCGAGGAGTTCACCGTCGCGACCGTGCTCGAGCGCTACGCCGCGATCGGCGACCCGCACGCGGGCATCGACGACGCGGTCGGCACGCTCGACGGCCTGCTGCGCCTCGCCGACGAGCTCGGCCCCGCCGAGAAGCCGCCGCGCGCCGGCTCCGCCGACGGGCGTCGGCAGTCGACGATGCCGCTCATCGAGGTCGCTCGCACGAAGACCAAGCCCGAGGCGCTGGCGGCGCTGGAGCAGTGGAAGCAGGCGCACACGAAGGCGGCCGGGATGCTGCATCCCGCCGACGTGATGGTCGACGGCATGCGCGGGTCGAGCTCGCTCTGGTACCGGGTGCGGGTGAACCTGCAGCACATCCCCGAGGCGGAGCGTCCTCCGCAGGAGGCGCTGCTCGCCGACTACGACCCGTGGGCGGGCAAGACCTGGCCCGGGCCGCTCGCCGAGCGCTGAACCTGCTCAGCGCGCCGCGGCCCCGCGGGCGAGGATCTGGTCGCGCAGCGACGGCGGCCGCTCGTCGCTGAAGTACGCCACGGCGACGAACTCGTCGAACAGGGCGCACATCATGTTCTCGAGCTCGCCGAGCGGGGTGGCGAAGCGCACCATCACGAGCTGCTTGGAGCCGGGCACCGGTATCCAGTAATCGGCGGTGAGCCGGATGGTCCCGTCCGCCTCGGTGCCGTCGTGCACAGGCTCGACGCGATGCGTACGCAGCGCGGGCACGCCGGGACCCCGCACCTCGACCATCGACGCGCGCGCGACCGGGTCGATCTGCGCGAGCCCCTCGGCCATGACCTTCAGCACGGTCTCGGGGGCCGTGCCGATCGCGGGGCTCATGCGCAGGTCGGCCGGTTCGAAGACGAGCAGCGTCACCGGCAGCGGCGTGCCCGGTGCGATCTCGGTCGAGAACATGATGGCCCGCACGTCTCCCCGCGCACCCTCGGCGGCGGCTGCCTCCAGCTGGCGCCGAATCCGGGCGCGCTCCGTCGCGCGGTCATCGGCCGGGCCCACGGCATCCTTCGCGATCCGACGGATCGATGCCGTCGTGGCATCGGCGCCCGACAGATCGACGGAGAACCACCGTCCGGGAAGACGGAAGCGCAGCCGGGCACCACTCACTCGGGCGCCGCCCAGTCGCCGTAGCGGGCGTCCATTCCGGTGAGGGTGACGCCGCCCTGGCCGGCGTTGCGGACGACGAGCTGGTCGAGGTCGGCGGCGGCGGCGCGGAGATCGACGGGGTCGCCCGCGTCGACCGTGCCGGCGATCAGCTCGATGGTGTTCGGCTCCCACGGGAGCGTGCGCCAGACCGTCTCGACGACCGCATCGAGTTCCTCAGCCGTGAACGGCTCAGCGGAGTCGGTGACGAGCGACAGCGCGAGGCCGTGACCGAACCCGTTCTTCCACCGGCTCGGATCCTCGACCGCCACGACCCTGGGCACGGCCGTCGTCACCGCTTCTGCCACATCGCCGTAATCCACGGTCGCCTCCTCCGAATTCTGGGTGCCCTGAGGCACGACGCCGCACCCTGCAAGCGCCCCGCCCAGCAGTGCTCCCGCCAGCACGAGGGCGGGCAGCAGACGCATCCCCTTGCTCTGTCTTGCCATCGTCACTCGGTCCATTGGTAGTACGACGTGTCCACGTACCCATTGTCGTTGAAGAAGTTGCCGAGGTCGGGATGGTTCGCCTGCACCTCGCCGATGTGGTCCTCCAGCGTCGCCGAGTAGTCGACGGAGTTGTGGGCTTCGACATCGACCCCGAGGGTCGGGTTGGGCGTCGGAGGATCGACGCGGATCGACGTCCAGTTCGATCCGTGCTCGATGCTGTCGACGTCTCCCCCGAGGAAGTCCAGTCTCGGTACCGGGTCGCCGTTGTGCTGCACCGAGACGACGTCGACGTCGTTCGGGATGGGCATGTGGTCGATCGGCGCACCCGACACGACGACCGCCTGCCAGTTGTAGTCGGAGTTGTACGCGGCCAGGTGCCCGGCCATGATCCCGCCCTGGCTGAACCCGACGAGCATGACCGGATCGTCGGGGCCGATCCCCTCCTGCGCCATCGCGTCGAGCACCGCACGCTCGTACTGCGTCTGCAGCGCGGGTGTCAGCATCAGCGCCAGGTTGCTGTCGAGGTCGTTCACGGCGCCCTGATCGCCGAACCGCGACAGCCACTCCTGGGTGCTCGGCAGGGTGACGGTGTAGTACCAGCCGTCGGGCCCGAGCACCTTGGTGATCTTGACGACGGTGTCCGTCTCGCCACCGAGCTTGTCCACCTCGGTCGTGCCGTCGAGCACGGTGGCGAGGCTCGGGTCGTCGGGCTTCTTGTTCTCGTCGCCGGCATACGGGTCGGTCCCACTCACGGCCGGTGTCGGCTTGAGCACGTCCGACAGCACGCTCGCGATGAGGAAGGCGGCGAGGACGCCCGCGATGACCGCGCCGATGATGAGGCCGATCGTGCCGAACAGCGCTCCGATCGCGACGATGAGAAGCAGGATGGCGATCGTGGCGAGGATTGCGACGAGCGTGTCTGCGATCGCCTTGAGGAGGTTGACCACGTCCTCGAGGAAATCGCCGATCCACTCCCCGATCCCGGCGAGGAAGTCGCCGATGTCGGAGAAGAACTCGCCGACGCCATCCCAGAAGCCCTCGTTCGTCGCGTCGATCGCCGCATCGATCCTGCGGATCGCGGTCTCGGCCGCATCGTCCATGTCTTCGCGTGCCCGCTCGATGCGCCGCTCGGCGGCGGCCACGGCGGCGGAGGCATCGTCGGCGTCCCGCTGCGCGCCCGACACCCGACCGGTGAGGCTCGGCGACGGGTCGTCGGCGGCGTTCGCCTGGTCGGTGAGATCTTCGAGGGCGCGGTCGGCACGGCTCTGCTCGAGAAGCGCCTCATCGAGGTCGTCCTGGGCGCGGTGCGCATCGTCGTGCGCCGTCGTGAGTGCGACAGCGTACTCCGAGATCGCGTCGGCCGTGCCCTTGTAGCGGGGCTGGATGCGCTCGAGCTCGGCGGATATCTGCTCGTTCTGCTCGGCGAGCGCCCGCACTGCCTGGCCCTCGTCATCGTCGGAGACGATGCCGCGGAGTTCGCGGATGACGGAGCGGATGACCTCGGCCGACGACACGAGGTCGACCGCTCGCGCCGACAATTCCGCCGGGTGCCCGGGAAGGACGCTCATCCGCCCTCTCCGTCCTGCGCCATCTTCGCGTCGAGATCACGGAACGTGTCGACGATCGCCTGCATGAAGTCGGCCTGGGAGCGCAGGTTCTCCTGCAGGTCTTCGCGCGCGTTGTCCCACTTGCCGCCGAAGTCCTCGATCTTGTCGGCGAGACCCCCGTGACCGGTGAGGCTCCCGAGGTCGTCGGCGAACTTCTCGGCCTCCTCGAAGGTGGTCGCGAGGTTCTTCGCCGAGCTCGCGGTCGACTCGAGCCGCGCAAGGTCCATCCGGACGTCGGTCATCGATCTCCCCCATCGTGGCGCGGGGCGGCGCTGCCGCGTCGGTCCGCCGCAGTGCGCAGCCACTCGCCCAGGGCGGCGTCGGCCGCGCGCACCTCGGCGCGCAGGGCGTCGGCATCCGCCGCGGACTCGGGCACGCGCACGCGCAACCCACCCAGCGCCGCGGTCAGCGCATCATTCGACATGGTGAGACTCCCTGAGAGCGGAGGCGGACAGCCGCGGCCGAGACCGGCAGCGCGACGCCACCACGCTACCGGGCATCGCCGTCCCGCTTCGATGGGGACAAGTACCCATCGGCGTCATCCGCGCGAAGCGACCGCCGCCTGCAGCGCGGCGACCAGAGCAGGCTGCACGGCGTCCGCGGTGAAGCCCGCGGCGGCCGTCCGTGCGCGCGACGCCAGCGCGAGGCGCCGGTCGTCGTCGAGCAGCAGCCCGATCACCGCCTCGGCGAGGGCGTCGACGTCACCCGGCGCCACCAGCACGCCCGCATCGCCGATCGTCTCACGCGGTCCGTACCGCGCATCGGTCGAGACGACCGGCAGCCCGCGCGCCATCGCCTCGGCGATCGACAGCCCCTGCCCCTCGAACGCGGTCGCGGTGAGGAACAGCGCCGCCCGATCGAAGATCGCATCGCGTTCCGACGTCACCCCGTGGAGGGTCACCGACCCGCCCAGCCCCAGCTCGTCGATGAGGGCCTGCAGCTCGCCGCGCAGCGGCCCGTCGCCGTACACGTCGAGGCGCGCATCGGGCACTGCCGACACGACCTGCCCCCAGGCCCGCACGGCCAGATCGACGCGCTTCTGGGGCGCGAGCCGGTTGAGCATCACGACCGTGCGCCCGTCGCGCGCACCAGACGGTTCGTCTCCCAGCTCGATCGGATTGGGAACGACGTGCGACCGGTCGGCGTGCCCGAACCGCGACGCGACGTCGTCGCGCTGCGCGGCCGTCGGCCAGAGCACGGCGTCGTACGCGCCGAGCGTCGCCAGCCACCGACGCCACAGCCCTACGACCGGAGCCGACGGGTCGTCGTGGGGTGCGGGCAGGTGCGAGTTGTGCACGGTGTGGACGAGCCGCACGCGCGGGTCGGACCAGCCGACCAGCGCCTCGCCGATCTGTCGGGACTCGCACACCACCACGAAGAGCCGATCGGGGTCACCGGCGGCCGCTCGCCGCTCGGCGGCGATGTGCTCGAGCCACGCGATGTACAGGCCGGGGAAGCCCGCGACGACCCGATCGCCGTCCGGTGCGTGCGCCACGACGGCGGCGTCGCGCAGATGCCACTCGGGATCGTCCTGGAAGACCGGCAGCGACACGATCGGCCGGCCCGCGGCATCCGTCACCTCTCGGTACTCCACGCCGGCAGCGCGTCCCCCGGGCGCACCGGCGTCGAACAGCCACGTGGGATCGGCCGCGAGGTCGTCGAACAGGTTGCGGAACGAGGATGCCGTGGCCAGCAGACCCGCCTCGACGAACTCCTGCCGCTGCGCGGCGTGCACCTCGGCCGACTGGCCGTCGACGCTCAGCATCAGCGGATCACGCGCCCCCGCCGCCGCGAGCAGCCGCACCCGCGTGGGCACCGCGACCGCGAATCCGCCGTCGAGCCCCAGGGCGATGCGGCTGCCGAGCACCACGTAGTCGGCGTCGGGCAGCGCGTTCGAAGTCACCCGTCAATCCTGCCGGTTCGCCGCGGCAGCGCGAAACGATGGCGTGAGACGACGGATGCCGCGGGCACAGGCCCGCGGCATCCGGAAGTCACTCCCACTCGATGGTGCCCGGCGGCTTCGACGTGACGTCGAGGACGACGCGGTTGACGTCGCGCACCTCGTTGGTGATGCGGTTCGAGATCTTCGACAGCACGTCGTAGGGCAGACGGGTCCAGTCGGCGGTCATCGCGTCTTCGCTCGAGACGGGGCGCAGCACGATCGGGTGACCGTAGGTGCGGCCGTCGCCCTGCACGCCCACCGAGCGCACGTCGGCCAGCAGCACGACCGGGCACTGCCAGATCTCGCCGTCGAGGCCCGCCTTCGTCAGCTCTTCGCGGGCGATCGCGTCGGCATCACGCAGAATCTCGAGGCGGTCAGCGGTGACCTCACCCACGATGCGGATTCCGAGGCCGGGCCCCGGAAACGGCTGGCGCCCGACGATCACCTCGGGGAGCCCGAGCTCGCGGCCGATCGCGCGCACCTCGTCTTTGAAGAGAGTGCGCAGCGGTTCGATGAGCTCGAACTGCAGGTCTTCGGGGAGGCCGCCCACGTTGTGGTGCGACTTGATGTTCGCGGTGCCGGTGCCGCCGCCCGACTCCACCACGTCGGGGTAGAGCGTGCCCTGCACGAGGAAGCGGATGGGCTCGCCCTCGGCCGCCGCCTCGGCGACCAGATCGGCCTGCACCTTCTCGAACGCGCGGATGAACTCGCGGCCGATGATCTTGCGCTTCTGCTCGGGGTCGCTGACGCCGGCGAGGGCGTTCAGGAACGTCTCGCGCGCGTCGACGGTCACCAGGCGCACACCGGTCGACGCGACGTAGTCGTTCTCGACCTGCTCGCGCTCGCCCTTGCGGAGCAGTCCGTGGTCGACGAACACGGCGACGAGCTGGTCGCCGACCGCCTTGTGCACGAGCGCCGTGGAGACGGCGGAGTCGACCCCGCCCGAGAGTGCGGAGAGCACGTGGCCGGTGCCGACCTGCGCGCGGATCTTCTCGACCTGCTCGGCGATGACGTTGTCGCTGTTCCAGTCGGCCGGGAGTCCCGCCGCCTTGTGGAGGAAGTTCTCGATCACGTTCTGGCCGTAGTCGGAGTGCTTCACCTCGGGGTGCCACTGCACGCCGTAGAAGCACTTCTCGTCGTTGCCGAACGCGGCGACCGGGGTCGCCCCGGTCGAAGCCAGCACGTCGAAGCCCTCGGGCGCGCGCGACACCTGGTCGCCGTGGCTCATCCACACGTTCTGCTCCGCCGGCTGACCGCCCAGCAGCACGCCGCCGTCGTTCACCACCGCGGCATCCGTCGCGCCGTACTCGCGCAGGCCGGTGTTCGCGACCTCACCGCCGAGGGCACGGGCCATCACCTGGAAGCCGTAGCAGATGCCGAGCGTCGGCACCCCGAGGTCGAAGACGCCGGCGTCGAGCGACGGCGCTCCCTCTTCGTACACCGACGAGGGCCCGCCCGAGAGGATTATGCCGACCGGGTTCTTCGCGGCGATGTCGGCCGCCGTCGCGGTGTGCGGCACGATCTCGCTGTACACGCCGGCCTCACGCACGCGTCGCGCGATCAGCTGCGCGTACTGCGCACCGAAGTCGACGACCAGCACCGGGCGCTGGCTGGTCTCTGTCTGTTCTGTCACCGCTTGTTCTCCGTCGGGATCGCGTGGGTCAAAGACGAATGCTCGGCGCGCGAATGCAGCTCTGCATCCTCACGCGCCTGGAGGTAGCGCTTGACGTCGCGGGCGACGACGGCCTCCATGAAGAACGACAGCAGGGGCACGATGCCGCCCGAGGCGAGCATCCCGAGGCGCAGCACGTTCCACCGCATCAGGCTCCAGATGCGGAAGCAGGCGATGAGGTAGACGACGTAGAACCAGCCGTGCGCGACGAGGATGCCGAGCGACAGGTTGATTCCGTCGCCGGTCGACTCGAGGCCGGACGCGGTCTCGACCGCCGGCGCCCACCACAGGAATCCGCCGGACCCGCCGAGGAAGAGCTCCAGGTGGAAGGCGTACTTCATCACCATCTCGCCGACCAGCAGCAGCAGCATCGTGCCGGTGATGATCGAGCAGACCTGGTAGAACCTCAGGGCTCCGCGGATCGCCGGAAAGGTAGCGAGTTTCGGTTCGCGGGGCATGGGTTCCAGTCTAGCGGCGGCTGCGCGCGGCATCCGCCGACGGTTCAGGATGCCTCGGCCGCGGCATCCTCGACGTCTTCGACCTCTTTCTCCCACGCATCCTTCGCGAGCCGGTACCAGAGGTAGAAGGCGAAGCCGGCGAAGATCGCCCACTCGGCGGCGTAGAAGATGTTGAGCCAGTTCACCGTCGAGCCCGCCTCGGGCGCGGGCGACGAGATCTCGGTGAGACCGCCCGCCGTCTCGTCGGCGACGAGGTACTGGCGATACACGTCGAGGCCGTCCACGTCGCTCCACTGCCCGAGGAGCGCGGCGGGAGACATGCGCGTCATCGTCTGCGGGTCGTCGTCTTCGCCCGGCAGCACGGGACCCTCGTCGGAGATGAGTCGCCCGGTGAGCTCGAGCCCGGTCTGCCCGCGCGCCTCGGCGTCGAGCGCCTCGACCGCGGCCGCGGCGTCGTCGGCGGTCGGCGCCCAGCCGATCGCGACGGCGAGCGAGGTCGGCGGGATGCGATCGCCGTCGGCCGTGCCGACGCGGAGCTGTCCGGTCACCCAGTAGCCCTCTACGTCGTCGTTGTAGCGGGAGGCGACGACGAGGAAGTCGCCGGGAACGAACCGGCCGGTCACCTCGACCTGCTGGCCGACGAGCGGCTCGCTGAGGTACTCCCCCGGCTGCACGATCTCGTCGATCGGCTTCAGCTCCTCGGTGATCCCCGCGGGCGGCGGGTCGGTGTCGATCGCGCGCCCCAGCTGCCACTGGCCGAGCCAGGCGAACACGCCCGCCACGACGAGGCACAGCAGGAGCAGCCCGATCCACTGCGGGCGCAGCATCACCTCGCGCAGCGTCGGCGGGAAGACTTCGGGAACGTCGGCCGCGGCGCCCGCGCCGCTTCCGGTCCCCGAGCCTGTCGAGGGGTCGATCGAGGTCATCTGGCTTCGTACGGCGCGACGACGACCTCGACGCGCTGGAACTCCTTGAGCTCGGAGTAGCCGGTCGTCGCCATCGACTTGCGCAGGGCCCCGATGAGGTTGGCGGTGCCGTCGGCGACGGGAGCCGGACCGTACAGCACCTCCTCGAGCGAGGCGACCTGGTCGACCCGCACGCGGCGGCCGCGGGGCAGCTTGGGGTGGTGGGCCTCGGGGCCCCAGTGGTAGCCCAGGCCCGGGGCATCCGTCGCCCGCGCCAGCGCGACACCGAGCATGACCGCGTCGGCGCCCATGGCGAGAGCCTTGACGATGTCGCCCGACGTGCCCACGCCGCCGTCGGCGATGACGTGGACGTAGCGTCCGCCCGACTCGTCGAGGTAGTCGCGGCGCGCACCGGCGACGTCGGCGACCGCGGTCGCCATGGGTGCGTGCACCCCGAGCGTCGCGCGCGTCGTCGACGCGGCGCCGCCGCCGAAGCCGACCAGCACGCCGGCTGCACCGGTGCGCATCAGGTGGAGGGCCGCGGTGTAGGTCGACGCGCCGCCGACGATGACGGGCACGTCGAGGTCGTAGATGAACTTCTTGAGGTTGAGGGGGGCATCGACGCTCGAGACGTGCTCGGCCGACACCGTGGTGCCGCGGATGACGAACAGGTCGACGCCGGCGGCGACGACCGTCTCGTACAGCTCCTGGGTGCGCTGCGGGGTGAGGGCGCCGGCGACGGTGACTCCGGCGGCGCGGATCTCGGCGAGGCGGTCGCGTACGAGCTCGGGCTTGATGGGCTCGGCGTACAGCTCCTGCATGCGGCGGGTCGCGGCCGACTTCTCGAGCGCGGCGATCTCGGCGAGGAGCGGCTCGGGGTCGTCGTAGCGGGTCCACAGGCCCTCGAGGTCGAGCACGCCGAGGCCTCCGAGCTGCCCGAGCATGATCGCGGTGCGAGGGCTCACGACCGAGTCCATCGGGGCGCCGATCACCGGGATGTCGAACTGGAAGGCGTCGATGGCCCACGCGGTCGAGACATCTTCAGGATTGCGGGTGCGCCGCGAGGGCACCACCGCGATGTCGTCGAACGTGTACGCGCGGCGAGCGCGCTTGGCGCGGCCGATCTCCATGTCCATGCTCACGAGCCCAGCCTACCCGTCGGTGCGCGGCGCCCCGATGCCGGTCAGCGGTCGCGCACGACCCGCGTCTCGTCCCAGACCGGGGCATCCGACTCCACGACCCTGCCGTCCGCCCCGAACACCAGGAACCGGTCGAAGGACTTCGCGAGCCACCGGTCGTGCGTGACGGCGAGCACCGTGCCCTCGAAGCGCGCGAGCGCGTCCTGCAGCGCTTCGGCCGAAACGAGGTCGAGGTTGTCGGTGGGCTCGTCGAGCAGCAGCAGCGTCGCTCCCGACAGCTCGAGCAGCAGGATCTGGAACCGCGCCTGCTGTCCGCCCGACAGGTCGTCGAAGCGCTGCTCGGCCTGCCCGACGAGGCCGTAGCGGTCCAGCGCCGAGCTCGCCGCGTCACGCGGCAAGCCGGCGCGGGCGTCCTCGCCGCGGTGGAGGATGTCGAGCAGGGTGCGGCCGTCGAACTCCGGATGCCGGTGGGTCTGCGCGAACCACCCCGGAACCACGCGCGCGCCGAGCACCGCCCGCCCGGTGTGCGAGACGGGCGCGAGCGCGCCGCCCGTGGTCGTCATGTGGCCGAGCCGCGCGTCGGGATCGGTGCCGCCACGGGCGAGCAGACGCAGGAAGTGCGACTTGCCCGACCCGTTCGACCCGAGCACGGCGACCCGGTCGCCGAACCACACCTCGGCGTCGAAGGGCTTCATCAGCCCGGTGAGCTCCAGCTGCTCGGCCACCACGGCGCGACGCCCGGTGCGCGCGCCGCGCAGGCGCAGGTCGAGGTCCTGCTCCTTCGGCCGCTCCTGCGGCGGACCGACCTCCTCGAACTTGCGCAGGCGCGTCTGGGCGGCGCGGTAGCGCGAGGTGAACGAGTCGTTCGCGGTGGCCTTCACCTTGAGGGTCGCCACCAGCTCCTTGAGCTTGACGTGCTGCTCGTCCCACCGCCGGCGCAGCTCGTCGAGGCGCGCCATCCGGTCGTCGCGGGCGCGATGGTACGTGCCGAACCCGCCGCCGTGCACCCACGCGGTGCTGCCCGCGCCGCCCGCCTCGAGCGTGACGATGCGGTCGGCGGCCCGGGCGAGCAGCTCGCGGTCGTGCGAGACCAGCAGCACGGTCTTCGGCGTCTCGCGCAGCCGATCCTCGAGCCAGCGCTTGCCGGGCACGTCGAGGTAGTTGTCGGGCTCGTCGAGGAGGAGCACCTGGTCGGGTCCGCGCAGCAGCGCCTCGAGCGCGAGCCGCTTCTGCTCGCCGCCCGACAGCGTGGCCAGCTCGCGGTACTGCGCCCGCGCGAACGGGATGCCGAGCGCGGCCGTCGTGCACGTGTCCCACACCGTCTCGTACTCGTACCCTCCCGCCTCGGCGTAGTCGGCGAGCGCGCCGGCGTACCGCATCTGGGTGTCGAGGTCGTCGTCCTCGATGATCGCGAGTTCCGCCTCGGCGAGCTCGCGTGCAGCCCGGCGCACCCGATCGGGCGCGACCGCGATGAGCAGATCGTGCACGGTCTGCCCCGCCTGGCCGTGACCCACGAACTGGTCCATGACGCCGAGCCCGCCGTCGATCGAGACGACCCCCGACAGCGGATCGAGCTCGTCGCGGATGATGCGCAGCAGCGTCGTCTTGCCGGCGCCGTTCTGCCCGATGAGCGCCGTCGTCGACCCTTCGCCGACCCGGAACGAGACCTCGTCGAGGAGCGGCCGGCCGTCGGGCAGCGCGTAGCTGACCGCGGCGATGTCGATGTACCCCATGTCGTGCTTCCTGCTCCGTGCGGCATCCGTCGCCGTTCGGGGAGCCGACCAGGCTATCGCACGGTGGGTGGCGCTGCGACGTCAGGCCGCGGCGTACCGGCCCGACTTGATGGCGCGCGCCCGGGCCTTCTCGGCCTCCTCCTCGCGGTTCTTCGGCGGCACGGTGGCGACGAGGTCGTCGAGCAGGTGCTGCGTGAGGTGGGCGATCTCGTGGACGGCGTGGTCGAACGCCTCCTGGTTCGCCTTCGACGGCTTGGTGGTGCCCGCGATCTTGCGGACGTACTGGAGGGCCGCCGCGTGCACCTCGTCGGATGTGGCGGCGGGCTCGAAGTTGTGGAGGGTGTGGATGTTCCGGCACATGGCAGCGACGATACGCCGCGACGCGGCATCCGTCACCCGCTCACCAGCGGTCGGTGCCCCGGGGGACGACGTCGAGGATGTGGGGCAGGTCGGTCGGGAAGCACGAGCGGAACAGCTCGGTGATCTCGGGGTCGGAGCCGTAGTCGTCGACGAGGCGCAGCCCGATCATCGTGCTGATGAGCATGCCCTCCGCGAGGAATTCGCGCGCCCGGTCGGCGTCGAGGCCCATGTCGTCGCGGAAGAACCGCCAGACGGCGGCGAAGCCCCGGCGTGCCGCCGGGCCGATGACCGGATGGCTGCCCATCAGGTACGCGTTCGCGAGGGTCTGGTGCAGGCCCCGCACCGACAGCAGGTCGACGTACGCCTGGCCGACGCGCTTTCCGATGGTCTCGGCATCCGCGTCGACCGTCGCCTCGCGGAACGCGGTGAGCAGGCGCGCGAGCGCCTCCTCGATCGTGGCGAGGAACAGGTTCTCCTTCGAGCCGAACAGGCGCACGACGTAGGGCTGGCTGACGCCGGCGGCGCGCGCGACCTCGTCGGTCGTGGCGCCGTCGTAGCCCCGGGTGCCGAACACCGCGAGCGCTGCGACGAGGATCTGCTGCCGTCGCTCGTCGGACGACATCCTGCGCCCCGGATCGACGGCGATGTCGAGGTCGGGCGTGCTTCCAGAGCTCATGCTCCCGAGATTATCAGCGAATGACTTGACTTTGTAATCATGCGATTACTACAGTCCTTCCTGTCAAGTAATCATCCAATTACAACTGGAGTCCGCATGGCCCTCGAATCTCCTGCCGCGCCCGTCGGCGCGCAGCGTCCTCTCGCGGCTCCGCGCCGCCCGCGTCCGTTCGCGCTCGTCCTCGCCGCGGCGTCGCTGCCCATGTTCATGGCAACCCTCGACAACCTCGTGATGACCAACGCGCTCCCCGTGCTCCACACCGAGATGGGAGCCGCGGTCGAAGAGCTGCAGTGGTTCGTGAACGCGTACACGCTCGCGTTCGCCGGCACGATCCTCATCGCCTCGGCCCTGGGCGACCGCTTCGGCCGCCGCACGGTGTTCGCCATCGGCATCGCGGTCTTCGGCATCGGGTCCGCGCTCGCGGCGCTCAGCACCGACCCCGGGCAGCTGATCGCGGCCCGCGCCTTCCAGGGCCTCGGAGCGGCCGGCGTCATGCCGTTGTCGCTCGCATTGCTTTCGGGCGCCGTGCCCGCAGCCCGCCGTCCCCTCGCCATCGGCATCTGGGGCGGCGTCTCGGGCCTCGGCGTCGCGGTCGGCCCTCTCGTCGGCGGAGCCATCATGGAGGGCTGGAACTGGCAGGGCATCTTCTGGATCAACGTGCCGGTCGCCCTCATCGCGATCCCCCTCGCCCTCGTCGTGCTGCGCAACGACTTCGGCGCCCGCGAGCGCATCGACGTGCCGGGCGCGCTGCTCGCGGCATCCGGTGTCGTCGCGCTGGTGCACGCGATCGTGCGCGGCAACGACGACGGCTGGGACTCGCTCGGCGTCATCGTCGAACTCGCCCTCGGCGCAGCGCTCGTGCTCGGCTTCCTCGTCTGGCAGACCCGCGCGAAAGCGCCCCTGGTACCGCTGCGGCTGTTCCGCGACCGGTCGTTCTCGGTCACGAACATCATCGGCTTCGCATTCAGCTTCGGCACGTTCGGGGCGGTGTTCATCCTCATCCAGTACCTGCAGGTCGTGCAGGGCTCGACGCCGCTCGAGGCTGCCGTGCAGACGACGCCGTGGACCCTCGCGCCCGTGTTCGTCGCGCCGATCGCGGGCCTCCTCGCCCCGCGCGTCGGCACCCGCGTGCTGATGGTGGCGGGCCTCGCGCTGCAGGCCGTCGCGCTCGGCTGGATCGGCGCCGTCATGTCGACCGACCTCGAATACCCCGTGCTCATCGCGCCGTTCGTGATGGCCGGCGTCGGCATGGCGCTCGTATTCGCCCCCTCGGCCACCGCGCTGCTGGCGACCCTCGGCCTCATCGACCACGCCAAGGCGTCGGGGGTCAACTCGACGGTGCGCGAGCTCGGGGTGGCCCTCGGCACCGCGGTCATGACCGCCATCTTCGTGGGCGCCGGCGGCGAGCTGCTGCCCGACCTGTACGTCGACGCCGCCCGCCCGGCCGTGTTCACCGGCGCGGCCGTGCTCGCGCTGGCGACCGTCGCCGCACTGTGGCTGCCCGCGGGGCGCTCGGTCTCGGGGTCGGCGTCGGCCCCCGATGCAGGGGAACCCGCGACGGATGCCGCGGAGCACGAGCGCATCGCGGTCTGAGTCCCGCACCGGGGAACGCGAGGGGGGACGGATGCCGCGGCATCCGCCCCCCTCGTACGACTTACTTCTTGTAGTTGGGCGCCTCGACGACGATCTGCACGTCGTGCGGGTGCGACTCCTTGAGACCGGCGGCGGTGATCCGCACGAACTTGCCGCGGGCCTTGAGCTCCTCGACGGTGCGCGCGCCGACGTAGAACATCGACTGCCGGAGTCCTCCGACGAGCTGGTAGGCGACGGCCGAGACCGGTCCGCGGTAGGCGACCTGGCCCTCGATGCCCTCGGGGATGAGCTTGTCGTCGCTGGGGATGTCGGCCTGGAAGTAGCGGTCCTTCGAGTAGGACGTCTTCTTGCCGCGGGTCTGCATCGCGCCGAGCGAACCCATGCCGCGGTAGAGCTTGAACTGCTTGCCGCCCTGGAAGACGACCTCGCCCGGGGACTCGTCGGTGCCGGCGAGGAGCGAGCCGAGCATCACGGTGTCGGCGCCGGCGACGAGCGCCTTGGCGATGTCGCCCGAGTACTGCAGGCCGCCGTCGGCGATCACGGGAACGCCGACCTCGCGGGCCGCGAGCGAAGCCTCGTAGATCGCGGTGACCTGCGGCACGCCGACGCCCGCGACGACGCGCGTGGTGCAGATGGAGCCGGGACCGACGCCGACCTTGACGGCGTCGACGCCCGCCTCGATGAGCGCCTGGGCGCCCTCGCGGGTCGCGACGTTGCCGCCGATGACGTCGATGTGGGCGAAGGATGCGTCGCCCTTGAGGCGGCGGACCATGTCGATGACGCCGGCGGACTGGCCGTTGGCGGTGTCGACCACGATGACGTCGACGCCCGCGTCGCGCAGCGCCTCGGCGCGCTCCCACGCGTCGCCGAAGAAGCCGATCGCTGCGCCCACGCGCAGACGGCCCTGGTCGTCCTTCGTGGCGAGCGGGTACTTCTCGCTCTTGTCGAAGTCCTTGATCGTGATGAGACCAGCGAGCTTGCCCGCCTCGTCGATGAGGGGAAGCTTCTCGACGCGGTGCTGGGCGAACAGGGCGATGACCTCGCCTGCGCCGATGCCGACCGTGCCGGTGATGAGGTTCTCGCGGGTCATGACGTCTTTGACCAGGGTGGTCTGACGCTCGAAGCCCGAGACGAAGCGCATGTCGCGGTTCGTGATGATGCCGACCAGGCGCCCCTCCTCGTCGACGACGGGGAGGCCCGAGATGCGGTACTGCGCGCACAGCGAGTCGACCTCGTCGATCGTCGCGTCGGGGGTGGTGGTGATCGGGTCGGTGATCATGCCGGACTCGCTGCGCTTGACCCGGTCGACCATCGAGGCCTGATCCTGGATCGAGAGGTTGCGGTGGATGATGCCGAGACCCCCCTCGCGGGCCATGGCGATCGCGAGGCGCGCCTCGGTGACCGTGTCCATCGCCGCGGAGATCAGCGGAGTCGCGACCGTGATCCGGCGGGTCAGCCGCGACGACGTGTCGGCCTCGCTCGGGATGACGTCCGTGTGCCCGGGCAGCAGCAGGACGTCGTCGTAGGTCAGTCCGACGAAGCCGAAGGGGTCGTTGTGCTCCATGGGGTCTCCTGCGCTCCGTGCCGGGGCGCGTTCTCTCGAGTGTGTGGACGACGGCGGCCGGGGCGCTCGTGACGCTCCGTACTCGATTCTAAGCGGGCGCGGACGCCCTTTGTTCCCGCGCGCGTGCGGTGACGCGCGCCGCGCGACATCGCGCGCGCATCGCGTGGTCGAGCGGCCCGGCGCCTGGTGAGCGCGCGGGCGGTTCCGATTCGATCACGGCGCGCAGGCGCGTTGTATGCGAAACACCGACGACACATTAGGGTCGTACCGTCGTTCATCACTGCCGATGCGATCCCGAGCGTCGGCGTCCTGTGGTGCCGGACTGGAGGTTCTGTGGGTCCCACGACTGTGACCACGAGACGCTCATTGCGATGGGCTGTCATTCTTGCCGGAGCGCTGATGGCGGCGGCGATGCTGCTGTTCGCGACGCCGCTCGGCGCGCACGCCGATGCGACGGCTCCGGACGAGCCGGGCGCCGATCAGACGGCGACCGATTACTACTTCTCCGGGCTCATCAGCTACCAGGACGAGCCTGTGGCCGATGTGACCGTGTCGATCGAAGGCGGCGGTTTCGAAGCCGAGACCATCACCAACGCCGAGGGTCGCTGGCGGCTGTACGTGCCCGAGAAGGACGCGTACACGCTCACCGTCGACGAGACCACCCTCCCCGACGGCGTCATCGTCGACCCGGAGCAGCTGCCGGAGGGCATCGCGCCCAAGGACGGCACCACCGCGTCGTTCGAGGTCGAGTTCGGCCTCACCGACTCGCGGGTGCTGAACCTCTTCCTCGGCCAGGGCGAGCGCGTCACCACGTCGTTCGTCGACCAGCTCGTCGAGCGCCTGGTGAACGGCCTCAACTTCGGCCTCCTCCTCGCGCTCGCCGCGGTCGGCGTCTCGCTGATCTTCGGCACCACGGGCCTCACGAACTTCGCCCACGCCGAGATGCTCACCTTCGGAGCGATCGTCGCGCTGGTGTTCGGTGGCAACTTCGGCCTCCCGATGTGGCTGGTCGTGCCGATCGTGGTGCTGTTCGGCGCCGCGTTCGGATGGAGCCTGGATGCCGGCCTCTGGCGACCGCTGCGCCGCAGGGGCCTGGGCCTGGTGCAGCTGATGATCGTCAGCATCGGCCTCTCGCTCGCGATCCGCTACCTGTACGCGTTCTTCATCGGCGGCGGCACGTATCAGCTCCCCGGAGCCGGCGCGCCGCGCGACATCCGCTTCGGTCCGGTGTCGATGTCGTGGATCGACGCGGTCTCGATGGGCACCTCGATCGTGCTGCTGCTGGCCGTCGCGTACTGGCTGCTGCGCACGCGCGTCGGCAAGGCCACCCGCGCCATCAGCGACAACCCCGGGCTCGCCGCCGCGTCGGGCATCAACGTCGACCGCGTGATCCGCACCGTCTGGATCCTCTCCGCCTCGCTCGCCGCCGTGGCCGGCGTGCTGTGGGCCTACTTCCGGCCCGGCGTGAAGTGGGACATGGGCGTGCAGGTGCTGCTGCTCATCTTCGCCGCGGTCACCCTCGGCGGCCTCGGCACCGCGTTCGGCGCACTCGTCGGCTCGCTGATCGTCGGCATCCTCGTCGAGATCTCGACACTGTGGATTCCGCCGGACATGAAGTACGTGGGCGCACTCGCCGTGCTGATCGTGATCCTCCTCGTCAGGCCCCAGGGCTTGCTGGGCCGCAAGGAAAGGTTGGGCTGACCCATGGACTGGGGACAGATCCTCAACAACACCGCCTACTGGGTGTTCAGCCCGGAGACGATCGCCTACGCACTGGCGGCCACCGGTCTCGCCGTGCACTTCGGCTACGCCGGCCTGCTCAACTTCGGCGTCGCCGGCTTCATGGCCCTCGGCGCCTACGGATACGCGATCTCGATCCTCAGCTTCGGCTGGCCGTGGTGGCTGGGCATCATCGTCGGATGCCTCGCCTCAGTGGTCTTCGCGATCATCCTCGGCATCCCGACCCTGCGTCTGAGAGCGGACTATCTGGCCATCGTGACGATCGCGGCGGCCGAGATCGTGAGACTCATGCTCACGACGCAGGTCTTCGACGAGTGGACGAACTCCGCCGACGGGCTGGGCAACTATCACGCCGGGTTCCGCGCGGCCAACCCGTTCCCCGACGGCAACTACGGGTTCGGCCCGTGGGTGTGGACCGCCGACCAGCTGTGGGTGCGCGTGTTCGGCATCATCCTGCTCGCGATCGCGGTCTACCTCGTCTGGGCGCTCATGCGCAGCCCGTGGGGCCGCGTGCTCAAGGGCATCCGCGAAGACGAAGACGCGGTGCGCTCGCTCGGCAAGAACGTGTTCGCCTACAAGATGCAGGCGCTCATCATCGGCGGCGTCATGGGCGCCCTCGGCGGTGTGGTCTTCGCCCTGCCGTCGGCGGTGGTCCCGGCCACTTACACCACCAGCCTCACGTTCTTCGTGTGGACCATCCTGCTGCTCGGCGGCGCCGCGACGGTCTTCGGACCGGTCGTCGGCTCGGTGATCTTCTGGGTGATCATGGGCTTCCTCGGAAACGTGCTCCCCGCGATGGCCGCGGCCGACATCCTGCCGCTGTCTTCGGCGCAGGCCGGCACGCTGCGCTTCATCCTGGTGGGCGTCGCGCTCATGCTCATCGTGATCTTCCGCCCGCAGGGCATCTTCGGAAACAAGAGGGAGCTGACCTTTGTCAAGTAACGCACCCGAGAACGCGGCCGCGGGCGACGCGGCCGCTGAGACTCCCGCCGTGCCCGCCTCGACGGGCGCCGTCCCGACGACGACCGGTTCGGTCCGCCGCCCGAAGTCGACCGGCCTCGCGGCCGGGGAGTCGACGCCGGGCGTGGCCAAGAACGATCCCGTCCTCGTCATGGACAACGTGACCCGCCGCTTCGGCGGCCTCATCGCCGTCGACGTCGAGCACCTCGAGATCCCGCGCCACGCGATCACCGCGCTCATCGGCCCGAACGGTGCCGGCAAGACGACCCTGTTCAACCTGCTGTGCGGCTTCGACAAGCCGAACTCGGGAACCTGGTCGTTCGACGGCAAGCAGCTGAGCGGCATCCCGTCGTTCAAGGTCGCCCGCATGGGTCAGGTGCGCACCTTCCAGCTGACGAAGGCCCTGTCGCTGCTGACGGTGCTCGAGAACATGAAGCTCGGCGCCACCGGCCAGAAGGGCGAGAGCCTGTGGGCGAGCATCATCCCCGCCATCTGGCGCAAGCAGGACGACGCGATCGAAGACAAGGCGATGGAGCTGCTCCAGCGGTTCAAGCTCGACGCCAAGGCCGACGACTACGCGGCGTCGCTGTCGGGCGGCCAGCGGAAGCTCCTCGAGATGGCGCGAGCACTCATGAGCGACCCGACGCTCGTCATGCTCGACGAGCCGATGGCCGGTGTCAACCCGGCCCTCACCGAGTCGCTGCTCGATCACATCCTCGACCTCAAGGACCTCGGCATGACGGTGCTCTTCGTGGAGCACGACATGCACATGGTGCGCCACATCGCCGACTGGGTGGTCGTGATGGCCGAGGGTCGCGTCGTCGCCGAGGGTCCGCCCGAGATGGTGATGAACGACAAGGCCGTGATCGACGCATACCTGGGCAGCCACCAGGACGTCGACCTGGGTGTCGTCACCGGCCGCATCGCGGGCGAGCTCGACTCCGAGGCCCAGCAGCTTCTGGAGGAGATCCGCCAAGACGAAGAAGCGGCGATCCAGGACGCCGAGGAGGACACCAAGTGAGCACGCCGACGACGGATGCCGCGGGCACAGCCGCGGTCAAGACCGACGAAGTGGTGGTCGAGGTCACCGACCTCTATGCGGGGTACCTCCCGGGCATCAACATCATCAACGGCACGAACCTGGTCGCCCGCAAGGGCGAGCTGATCGGCATCATCGGCCCGAACGGCGCCGGCAAGTCGACGCTGCTCAAGGCCATCTTCGGCATGGTGAAGGTGCGCGAGGGCTCGATCACCGTCGACGGCGAGAGCGTCGTCGGGCTCAAGTCCGACAAGCTCGTGCAGCGCGGCGTCGGCTTCGTGCCGCAGACCAACAACGTGTTCCCCTCGCTCACCATCGAGGAGAACCTGCAGATGGGTCTGTACCAGAACCCCAAGGGGTACGCCGAGCGGCTCGAGTTCGTCACCGGAATCTTCGCCGAGCTGGGCAAGCGCCTCAAGCAGCGCGCAGGCTCGCTCTCGGGCGGTGAGCGGCAGATGGTCGCGATGTCGCGCGCGCTCATGATGAACCCGTCGGTGCTGCTGCTCGACGAGCCGTCGGCGGGCCTGTCGCCCGTGCGCCAGGACGACGCCTTCATCCGCGTCTCCGACATCAACAAAGCCGGCGTGACGACGATCATGGTCGAGCAGAACGCCCGCCGCTGCCTGCAGATCTGCGACCGCGGCTATGTGCTCGACCAGGGCCGCGACGCCTACGAGGGCAGCGGCCGCGACCTTCTGAACGACCCCAAGGTGATCGGGCTGTACCTCGGCTCACTGGGCGCCGACACCGACCACTAGACGCGGGACCTCTTCAGGAGGGGGACGGATGCTTCGGCATCCGTCCCCCTCCTCGTTGTCGGCCTGCGCTGAGTCAGCCCTCACCACACACTCTGGGGGGAAACCAACCCCCGAAGGCACCGGGGCGCTCAGCGCGCCGAGGCACCCGGGCTCGACCGACTACGCCCACCGGGCACGCGAAAGGGCCCCGGATCGCTCCGGGGCCCTTCGCTCTAGCTCAGTGCGATCAGAGGTCGATGCGCGAGAAGGAGTTGTCGGCCTGGTACTGGAAGATGCCGACCGTAGCCTCCTGCGGGTCGCCGACCTCGTCGAACCCGATGGGGCCCGAGTAGCCGTCGTAGTCCGCGACGCCGCCGCCGAGGATGATGTCGGCGCAGTCGGCGTACGACTCGCACTTCTCACCGTCGCCGGAACCGCCCGAGACCTCCTGCAGCTTGCCCGCGATGTCGGCGGCGTCGGTCGAGTTGGCGGCGAGCGAAGCCAGCGCCAGCAGGATGACGGCGTCGTACGACTCGTTGGCGTACGCGAAGTCGGTCAGCTCCGAGTTGCCGTCCGCGACCCACCAGTCGTTCAGTCGGGTCTGGAAGTCCTCCGGAGTCGAGGGGCCGGCGGGCGTGGTGCCCTTGGCGCCCTCGAGGCTGACGTCGGCCGGCCACTTGTCGTCGGCCGAGAAGTTCTTCAGGTTGCCGTCGACGAAGTACAGGTCCTCAGCTGGGTAGCCCGCAGCCAGCAGCGCCGGGCCGATCGTGTAGATCTCGTCGAACGTGATCAGCACGACGGCGTCGGGGTTCGAGGCGAGGATCGCGCTGATCTGCGCGTCGAACGTGGTGTCACCGGTGTTGTAGGACTGCTCCTCGACGATCGTGCCGCCGGTGCCGGTGAAGTTCTCCTGGAAGACATCGTTGAGGCCGGTGCCGTACGAGTCGTTCAGGTAGAGCACCGCCACGTTGGAGTGGGCGTCCTCGGCGACGAGGTTCGCGAGAACCTCGCCCTGGAGCTTGTCGGACGGAGCCGTGCGCCAGTACAGGTCGTTGTCGTCCCACGTGGTGAAGTCGAGCGACGTGTTGGCCGGCGAGAAGGTGATGATTCCCGCGGCGACGGCGTCGTCGAGGAAGAGCTTCGTCACACCCGACGACGCGGCGCCGATGGCGGCCGAGACACCCTCGGAGATGAGGGTCTGGATCGTGGTGGCGTACGCCTTGTTGTCGGTGTCGCCCGAGTCGCCCCAGACGATGTCGTCCATGGTGAGGCCGGTCTCTTCGGCGACCTCGTTGATGTCGGATGCGGCGAGACCGACACCCGCCTCCTCGGGCGGGCCGAGGAACGACAGGCTGCCGGTGACGGGCAGGATCGTGCCGATCTTCAGGGTCAGGTCGCGTGCCTCGACCTCGGACTCGGTCGGCTCGCTGCTCGTGCCCGCGGCGCAGCCGGCGAGGACGAGTGCTGCAGCACCGGCGAGTGCGATGCCGCCGAGGACCGACGACTTACGCGAGCGGGTGATGACGCTCATGTTGCTCCTTGCTGTTCATTCAACAACGGGAACGGCTCGGGCGCCGACCCAGTGGACCAAACCTAACCGGCGGTCGGTCTCGTGAGTGTTGCCGTTCGTTAACGATGTGAAACAGAAATGTCTCGGTGTCATAACGGCCTGAGAGCTGTCGTCCCGGCGCTCTGCGCAATTCGCCTCCCCGCCCTGGGGCGACGGCCGGAGCGGAATACCCCAAGCGGGTATAGGGTTGGAGCCAGATGTACCCCTCAGGGGTATCCCAGACATCATCGAAAGGCTGAGGACATGGCAGAGAAGATCGCATACCAGGTCACCGGAATGAGCTGCGGGCACTGCGAGGCATCCGTCCGCTCCGAGGTCACGAAGATCGCCGGCGTCGAAGACGTGGCCGTCAGCGCCGCATCCGGCTCGCTCATCGTCACGGCCGGCACCGCGATCGACGACGCCGCGATCATCGCGGCGGTCGACGAGGCCGGCTACACCGCCGTCCGCGCCTGATGATGGGCACCACGGCCGGAGGCACCCGGGTCGAGCTCGAGATCGGGGGCATGACGTGCGCGTCGTGCGCCGTCCGCGTCGAGAAGCGCCTGAACAAGATCGACGGCGTCGACGCCTCGGTCAACTACGCCACCGAGAAGGCCGTGGTCTTCGCACCGGCGGGCATCGATCCGCAGGCACTCATCGCCGAGGTCGAGCACGCCGGCTACTCCGCCGCTCTCCCCGCCGCCGAGCCCCCGGCCGAGAGCGCCGTCGACCCCGAGCTCCGGTCGCTGCGGCAGCGCCTCATCGGCTCCGCGGTGCTGGCGGTTCCGGTGATCGCGCTGTCGATGATCCCCGCGCTGCAGTTCAACTACTGGCAGTGGCTGTCGCTCGCCCTCGCGGCGCCGGTCGTGGTGTGGGGAGCCTGGCCCTTCCACCGCGCCGCGTGGATCAATCTGCGCCACGGCGCCGCCACGATGGACACCCTCATCTCGCTGGGCGTCACCGCGGCGTTCGTGTGGTCTCTCTACGCGCTGTTCCTCGGCGGCGCCGGCATGCCCGGCATGGTGCACGAGTTCACGTGGATCGCCCGGCCGGGCGAAGGCGGCGCCGACATCTATCTCGAGGTCGCCGCCGGCGTCACCACGTTCGTGCTCGCCGGGCGCTACATGGAGCTGCGCTCCAAGCGCAGCGCCGGCGCAGCCCTGCGCGCACTCCTCGACCTCGGCGCCAAAGACGTGGCGGTGCGCCGCGCCGACGCATCCGGCGCCGTCACCGAGACCCGCGTGCCGGTCGCCGACCTGCGCGTCGGCGACGAGTTCACCGTGCGCCCCGGCGAGAAGATCGCCGCCGACGGGGTCATCGTCTCGGGCGCATCCGCCGTCGACGCCTCGCTCGTCACCGGCGAATCACTCCCGGTCGAGGTCGTGCCGGGCGACGCGGTCACCGGCGCGACCATGAACGCCGGCGGGATGCTGGTGGTGCGCGCCACGCGCGTCGGAGCCGACACCCAGCTGGCTCAGATCGCCCGTCTCGTCGAGGAGGCTCAGTCGGGCAAGGCCGACGTGCAGCGCCTCGCCGACCGCATCTCGGGCGTCTTCGTGCCGATCGTGCTCGTGATCGCCGCCGCGACGCTGGGTGTCTGGCTGGCGCTCGGCGCCTCGCCCGAGGTCGCCTTCACCGCCGCGGTCGCCGTGCTCATCATCGCGTGCCCGTGCGCGCTGGGTCTCGCGACCCCGACCGCGCTCCTCGTGGGCACCGGGCGCGGCGCGCAGCTCGGCGTCGTCATCAAGGGGCCCGAGGTGCTCGAGTCCACGCGACGCGTCGACACGATCGTGCTCGACAAGACCGGCACCGTCACCGCCGGCCGTATGACCCTCGTCGACGCGGTGCCCGCCGGAGCGGGCGCCACGGACCGCGCCGAGTTGCTGCGCCTCGCCGGCGCGCTCGAGCACGCGTCGGAGCATCCGCTCGCCCAGGCGATCGCCGTCGCGGCCGAGGCCGAGATCGGCGCGCTCCCGGGGGTGGAGTCGTTCCGCAGCACCGCCGGCATCGGCGTCTCGGGCGTCGTCGACGGCCACGCCGTCGTGGTGGGCCGCGAGGCCGTGCTCGACGACTGGGCGCTGACCCTGCCGGCTGACCTCGCCGACGCGAAGGCCGCCGCCGAGCGCGCCGGGCGCACGGCAGTCGTCGTCGCGTGGGACGGCGCGGTGCGCGGCATCCTGGTCATCGCCGACGAGATCAAGCCGACGAGCCCGCAGGCCATTGCACAGCTGCGGGAACTCGGACTCGACCCGGTGCTGCTCACCGGCGACAACGCCGCCGTGGCGCACAGCGTCGCCGCCGAGGTGGGGATCGAACGCGTCACCGCCGAGGTGCTCCCCCACGAGAAGGTAGCCGTGGTGAAGGCGCTGCAGTCCGAAGGACGCGTCGTCGCCATGGTCGGCGACGGCGTGAACGACGCCGCCGCGCTCGCCCAGGCCGACCTCGGCATCGCGATGGGGACGGGGACGGATGCCGCGATCGAAGCATCCGACATCACCCTGGTGCGCGGCGACCTCCGCGGCGCCGCCGACGCGATCCGCCTCTCGCGCGCCACCCTCGGAACGATCAGGGTCAACCTGTTCTGGGCGTTCGCGTACAACGTCGCGGCGATCCCGCTGGCGGCGCTGGGCCTGCTCAACCCCATGATCGCGGGCGCCGCGATGGCGCTCTCGAGCGTGTTCGTCGTCGCCAACAGCCTGCGGCTGCGCCGCTTCCGCACCACCGCCCGAGCCTGAACGGGAGAACGAGATGACCACCGTCGACACCCACGCCGACCACAGCCACCACGGCTACATCACCGACAAGGACAAGTACCTCAATCGCCTGAAGCGCATCGAGGGCCAGGCCCGCGGCATCCACAAGATGGTCGACGACGAGAAGTACTGCATCGACATCCTCACGCAGATCAGCGCCCTCACGAGCGCCCTGGAGGCCGTCGCGGTGGGGCTGCTCGAAGACCATCTGCGTCACTGCGTGGTCGACGCGGCGCGCGCCGGCGGCGACGAGGCCGAGGCGAAGATCGTCGAGGCGTCGCAGGCGATCGCCCGCCTCGTCCGCTGAGCCGCGAGCGGGCACACCCTCACCCCACGCGCGCCCCGCGCGAGCATCCTCGCCTGTCGCAATCGACGCCCCGCGCCGCAGTCTGCGACAGGCGAACCACATCGGCGCAGGCTCAGCTGTCGCGAATCACACGGTGGGCCGCATACCGCGACAGGCCAATCAGCGTAGCCCGGCGGCGCGCAGGGTCAGAGAGGGGAACGGATGCCCTACGGCTGGGCCGCGCGCACCCGACGGGCGTGGACGACGGAGTCCACCGTGAGCACGATGAGCGCGACCCACACCAGGCCGAATCCGATCCAGCGCTCGAGGGGCATGGGCTCCTGGAGGACGAGCCACCCGGTGAGGAACTGCAGGATCGGCGCCACGAACTGCAGCAGGCCGATGGTGGTGAGGGTCGCCCGGCGGGCCCCGGCGGCGAAGAAGAGCAGCGGCACCGCCGTCACGACGCCGGCGAGGCTCAGCAGCACCGCATGGGTGGGCCCGCTCGTTCCCAGGGTGAACCCGGTGGTCGTGCCGACCACCGTCAAGATGACCGCGGCGATGGGCACCAGCCACAGCGACTCGAGGGTGAGACCGCTGACCGCGTCGACCGAGGGGCCGACGCGCTTCTTCACCAGGCCGTAGACGCTGAACGATGCGGCGAGGGTGAGGGCGATCCACGGCACCGAGCCGTAGCCGACGATGATGACGAGCACCGCCGCCGCGGCGATGCCGATGGCCACCCACTGGGTCACCCGCAGCCGCTCCCGCAGCACGAGCACCGCGAGCAGCACCGTCGCGATCGGGTTGATGAAGTAGCCGAGGCTCGTCTCGATGACGTGGTCCGACAGCGCCCCGATGATGAAGACCTGCCAGTTGACGTAGATGAGCAGGCCGGCGAGAGCGGTGAGACCGAGCAGCCTCGGCTGACGCATGATGGCGATCAGCCGCGGCCAGGAGCGCATGACCGTGAGCAGCAGCGCGCAGAAGACGAGCGACAGCACGATGCGCCACGCGACGAGCTCGAACGGCCCGGTCGGCGCCAGCAGCACGAAGTACAGCGGCAGGAAGCCCCACAGCAAGTACGCGCTGAACGCGTAGACGCCACCCAGCGTGCGCTGGCGCGGTGAGTCGAGGGAACCGGATGCCGCCACCACCCCGATACCGGCGGTGTCGGTGGCGATCTCGCCGAGATCCGACGCGGTCGTGGCTGCGGGGATCGGTCCGGTGCTGCGCTTCACCTGCTCAGCCTAGGCGGGTGCCCGGACCCCGCGGCCGGAGGCGCTGACCTCGGGAGGCTGACGCCTGCCGACGTTCGCAGGATTCCTGCCACCATCCCGGGTTTGCATACGCAGAGAGGGTCGAATGCCGAAGCATCCGACCCTCTCAGGCTTTCGCGCGGTGCGCGACAGGCGTCAGCGGACGACGACCGCCAGCACGTCACGAGCCGACAGAACGAGGAACTCGTCACCGCCGAACTTGACCTCGGTGCCGCCGTACTTGCTGTAGATCACGCGGTCGCCGACGGCGACGTCGAGCGGGATGCGGTTGCCGTTGTCGTCGATGCGACCGGGGCCCACAGCCACGACCTCGCCCTCCTGGGGCTTCTCCTTGGCGGTGTCGGGGATGACGAGGCCACTGGACGTGGTCTGCTCGGCCTCGACCTGCTTGATGACGATGCGGTCCTCGAGCGGCTTGATGGAAACCGACACGGTCTACCTCTTCTTTCTTGAGACTGAAGACTCGTTAGCACTCTGACGTTGAGAGTGCTGATGTTCAGTCTAGGTGGGCTTCTGGCACTCGTGCAACGCGAGTGCCAATCCATGACGGTGAGAGTCGTCGATGGGCGGGAGACCCCTCGCGGTTCGAGGCTCCGAGTGGTAGACACGTCGTGGGGAGGCGCGCAGCGGGGGCTCGCGTAACGCTCGTCATAGGGGAAACAGATGACGGCTCGACGGTTCTGCCTGGGTATCGATCCTGGTGGAAGTCGGATTTCAGCGGCGGTCTGGGACGCCGCCGGCGACACGCGCGCCCGCCCGGTGAGCCTGGGACGGCACGCCGATGCCGCTCCTGCCTCGATCTTCGTGTCGTCCGGAGACATCGTCTTCGGCGACGCCGCGGAGCGTCGCGCACTCGCGCAGCCCGACCTGCTCGTGCGCCGGCTGCTCCCGCGGATCGGCGACGACACGCCGCTCGCCGTCGTCGATCGACGGTTCGCGGCCGAAGACCTCTTCGTGCGCCTGATCGGATGGGCGGTCCAGGCTGCCGCAGTGCAGGAGGGGGATCTGCCCGCCTCGATCGCGGTGACCGTGCCCGTGGCGTGGGGGCCGTACCGCACCGCCCTCGTGGGCGAGGCGCTCGAGCGGCACGGACTCGGCGATGCCACACTCGTCGCGGGTCCCGTCGCCGTCGCGCGCCACCACCTCCGTCACGACCGCATCCACGCCGGAGCGCTCGTGGGCGTCTACGACTTCGGCGGCAGCTCCTTCACCGCCGCGCTGGTTCGGACCGGCGAGTCGGACGTCGCCATCGAGGGGACGCCGATGAGCATCGACGACCTCGGCGGCATCGACGTCGACGACCGGATGATGGACTTCGCGCTCCGACGCGCCGGCGTGCCCGGACTCGACAGCGGCGCGCTGGAGCGCGACGCCGGTGAACGGGTCGCGCTCGCGGCGCTGCGCCGTGAATGCACCGACGCCAAGGAGGCGCTGTCGTCGGACTCGGAGTCGATCATCCCGGTGCTCGTCGCCGGTCGATGCACGACGGTGCGGGTGACGAGGGAGGATCTCGAGGCCATGATCGACGCGCACCTCGCGCGCACGATCGATCTGATGCTCGATGTGTTCGACGACGCAGGGGTGGAACCCGACGGCGTCGACGCGATCCTCCTGACCGGCGGCTCGTCGCGCATCCCCCGCGTCGCGCAGCTCGTCTCGGAGCGCGTCCGGCGACCGATCATCGTCGACGGCTCCCCCAAGATCGCAGCGGCCGCGGGCGCCGCGCAGGCGGCAGCCGACGGGTCGTACGAGATGCGCGGCGCGCTCGACGGCGAGCCGGGCGCCGTCGAGCCGCTCATGCCGCAGCCGGCAGCCGCCCCGCGGCATGCGCACCCGATGAAGGACCTCGTCGGCCGCCTGCTCCCGTTCCTCAGTCCCAGCGCACGGGGATCGGCGTGACGCGATGATCCGACCGCGCCTGGACCGGCCGGCCTTCGACGCCGACATCCTGCTGCCCCGCATCGCCCGCACGCGGCTGGACTCCCTGCTGCTGCCCGACCGGCCGTCGCGGCGCGCGGTGGTTGTCGGAACCGCCGGGTCGGGCAAGACGCGGCTGCTGCAGTCGATCCGCTCCGCGCTGGCCGCCGCCGGCGCCCCGACGACGTGGATCGAACCGGGGCGCGTCACCGCTCCCCCGTCGACGACCGCCAACACCGTGCTCTTCGTGGACGACCTCGATCTGCTCGACGACGAAGCGATGCAGCGGATCGTCTCGGCGACGGAGGATGCCTCGGCCAGCGTCATCGCGAGCGTGCATCCCGGACCGGTCAGCGCCGACGTCGACCGCATCATGCACGTGCTGGAACGCGCATCCGCCGCGATCGTCATCGGGTCGCTCACCGCAGCGGACCTGACGGAGCCCGGCACCGCACCCGAGCACGCGCGGGAGTGCATCGACGAACTCATCGGACGCACCGGGGGGATCGCCTGGCTCATGACGGCCGCGCTGTCGCTGCATCCGACCGCCTGTGACGACCCGGCCGGGCACAGCGTGATCCACGCCGCACTCATCGACGAGATCGCGCACCGCGTGGAGATGCTCGATCCCGCCGTGCGGGACGCGGTCGAGGCGGCCTGCCTCGCGGAGGGCGACGCGCTCGACCCGGCCCTCGCCGCCCGCGCGCACGCCGCCGGGCTCGCGCAGCGCGGCGGCCGGGCCAGCCCACTCGTCCGCTCCGCAGTCGTCGCGACCGCCGCCGCGTCGCGCGTCGCCGACAACTGGCCGGCGCTGGCGGCGGATCACGTCGACGACGTGGTGCGGCTGGCACCTCTCGCCGTGAGCCAGGGCGACCCGCAGGCCGCCGCACGGTTCGCGCAGGAGGGGTGGCTCGCCGTGCCGGAAGACGCCGCCCGCGCAGCCGCGCTGTTCGAGGCGGCCGCCCTGGCAGGAGGAGCGCCGGACTGCGCGCTGGGACAGGCCATCGCGAGCTTCGGCCTGGGAGACATCGACGCGGCCGCGCTGCGCGCCGACAGCCTGCTGGCCGACGACGACGGCGACGACCGCCTCTCCGACCTGTCGGCCAGCCTGTGGGCGGCACGCGGCCTGCCCGATCAGGCCGACGCTGTGTATCGCGCTCGCCCGCCGACAGCCCCCACGTCGCGGGCGAGCGCGGCCGTGTCGGCCCTCGCGATCGGCGATGCCGCCATCCTGCGCGCTGATGAGCTCGATCCGAGCGCCGCCGCGACGCCGACGACGCGCTCCGTGGCCGCGGACTTCCTCCGACGCGGCTTGCGCGACACGGTCGACGGCGATGGTGCGCACGCCCTCGATCGCCTCGTCCGCGCGTCGAGCCTGACCACCGCGTCGGGCGGAGCCGACCCGATGCCCGAGTACCCGGCGGTGCTGGCGGCGCTCACGGCGATCAACACCGGCG
The DNA here is from genome assembly GCF_017831975.1 of Microbacterium terrae. Lineage (NCBI taxonomy): Bacteria > Bacillati > Actinomycetota > Actinomycetes > Micrococcales > Microbacteriaceae > Microbacterium > Microbacterium terrae. Next base: position 2,438,177 of record NZ_JAFDSS010000001.1, read on the forward strand.
AACTCGAGATCGCCGAGCGGGTGCTCGCCGATGCGCTCCAGGGCCGGCAGGGCGGGGGTGCCGCTGCCGACAGGCTCCGCCTGTGGTCGGCCTGGGTTGCGATCCTGCAGGACCGCCCGCACGAGGCCGGCACCTCGCTCGAGGCGGCCGAGGGCTCGGGGCGCGCGCTGGGCGAACGCGATCGCCTCCTCGCCGCCGGGATCCGGCTCGCCCTGGCACGGCGCTACTCCGACCACGAGGCGCTGAGCGCGCAGTGGCGCCGCTCCCGCGCGAGCCTGCTCTCGGCACGATTCGACCTGTACAGCCTGCATGTGCTCGGCGAGTTCGTCATCGCCGCGGCGCGCCTGCAGCTCGCGTCATCGGTGCTCGACCGCAGCTTCGCCGATGCGCTCGAACTCGTGGACGGGCTCGGCGGTGCACCCTGCTGGGCGGCGCACGCGCACTGGACGGGAATCCAGCGCGCGATCCTGCACAGCAGCCCCGAGGAGCTCAAGCCGCACGCCCGTGCGCTGGTGGCCGCCGCGCCGCGCAGCCGGGTCGCCGCGCGGATGGCCCACGCCGGACGCGTGTGGACGACCGTGCTCGCGGCATCCGTCGACGGCGACGAGGTCGAGAGCGCCGCGAAAGGACTCGCCTCGGTCGGTCTGGCATGGGACGGAGCTCGCCTCGCCGGCCACGGCGCTGCGCGGTCGAGCGACCGCAAGGTCTCGGCGCGCCTGCTGGCCTGCGCGCGGCAGCTGCACCCGCACGGACAGTCCGCGACGGTCGCCGGCGACCCCGTCGCCCCGGCTCCCGCAGTCGACGCGGGCGTCGTCACCCCCGCCGGCGTGCTGAGCCCGCGCGAGCGCGAGGTCGCGGAACTCGTGGTGCAGGGCAAGACCTACGTCGAGATCGGGCAGGCGATGTTCATCTCGCCGCGCACCGCCGAACATCACATCGCGCGCATCCGCACCCGGCTGTCGGCCACCTCGCGGTCCGATCTCATGGCCAAACTGCGGGCCACACTCGGGGGCGAACCCGACCCGGGCCTGAGCCCCTAGTCATCCGTCACCCGACGGTCAGCGCGTTCCCCTAGTGGGGGGTCTGGCTTAGGGGGATGAGCACCGACGCGGGCACCCGCGATCCGAACGTACTGTCGATCCCAGAATCCACCGGAGGAGTCCATCATGAGCGTCACCCTCGCCACCGTGGCGGAAGCATTGATCGAGTTCATCTTGAGTCTGCTTCGCGATCCGGATGCCGCCGAGGAGTTCGCGAAGGATCCCGACGGCGCGCTCGCGCAGCGGGGTCTCGGCAACGTGACCGCATCCGACGTGCAGGCGGTGACCCCGGTCGTCATCGATCGGGTGCAGGTGATCCCGGCACCGTCCGGGAGCGGTGGCGGTGGCGGTGGCGGCGATGACCACTCGACGCCCGTGAGCATCGTCGTCTCGCAGGCCGCCGCGCCCGCCGTCCGCGAGATCCAGAACATCACCCAGAACTTCACCTGGGCCGACAACCGCGCCTCCATCGTCGACCAGTCCACGAACCAGAGCATCTGGGCGGGCGGCGACGTCACCCAGGTGTTCGACCAGGAGGCGGCCGTCGCCTCGGGCGACGACGCCATCGCCGCGGGCGAGGACGTCGACATCGACCAGACGTCGGATCACTCGGTCACGGTCACCGCCGGCGGCGCGGTGAACATCGGCAGCGACACGACCGTCACCGTGGTCGAGGACTCGTACAACGACACGACCGACAACTCCGTGACGACCGACAACTCCACGACGGCGACCATCGTCGCCTCGGGGAACGACGGTCTGCAGGTGACGACTTCGGAGTCGTCGGGCAACACGACGTCGACCACCACCGAGACGACCTCGTCGACGCAGGTCGTGCTCACCGACGATTCGGTCGGCGTTTCGGTGGGCGCGTCGCAGACGCCCGCGGCACCCGCGGCCCCGGCAGCCCCCGCGCCCGAGCCGGCACTCGCCGCGGCCGAGCCCGCACCCGCTCCCGCGCCCGAACCCGAACCCGAACCGATGCCTGAGCCCGAACCGGAGTCGGATGAGATGTTCGGCGCGGACGACAGCGGCGCGCCCGACGAGATGGCATCGGATGACGAGTTCTGAGCTCGCCGCCGGCGAGGCGCCACGGCGCGACGTCGTGAAGGCCCCGCCCCCGGGCGACGGGCGGAGTCTCCCGCGGGAGGCTCCGCCCCGGCCCGCGACGGCGGGCAAGGAGGCACCGCCCGTCATCGTGAAGCGGCCGCCGCCCGCATCGGCGGCGCTGGCTCTGGTCTGCTGGGTGCTGAGCCTCATGGCGGGCGCCGCCGCGGCGGTGTATCTCTTCGTCATCCGCGTGCCGCAGCTCGACGAGATCACCGCGTATGTGGCCGGCATCGCTCCGGATCGCGCGGAGGCCACCCATGAGACGACCGCGGAGATCCTCTTCTGGTGCCTGTTCGGAGGACTGGTCGCCGTCGTGCTCGCGCAGATCGTCTTCGTGGTGTCGTTCACCAACCGTCGGCCGGGCGCCCGCTGGTACCTCTTCGGCAGCACGGTGCTGCTCGCCGTGCTGTACTTCCTCGGCCGGGAGATGGTGACCCGGGGCGATCGCGGCGAGCCGGTCGAGCTTCTGCTCGTCGCGCAGATGGCCCTGCTCGCGCTCGGCCTGCTGCTGAGCGTGCTACCCGGGGCCCTGAAGTGGACGGCCCGCGGCCACGACGTCCGTCGCGGGGCGGGCGCGGGAGCGGGCGCGGAGATCTGAGGCCAGCGCCTCGACGCTGCGGACCACGACTCCGCAGTGGTCGGCCACTGCGTGCGAGGCGACGGGCGACGCCGCCAGCGCGCGCCACCGTGCCGTCGCGACCGTGATCCGGCCGCGCACCGCCGCGGCATCCGATCCCTCGGGGAGCCCGAGGCGCACCAGCGGGTCGACGCCGAACCCGCCGACGAGACGCTCCGCCTCCGCCGCCTCCTCGGCCGGCATCGAGGACGTCGCGGTGCGCAGCGCAGCGATCAGGGCGAGCTCTCTCAGCTCGTGCATCCCTGCGAGCGCACGCTCGATGCCGCCGCGGAGCACGTCGTCGCCCGGCCGCGAACGCGACGCCGTCAGGCGCTGCAGCCCGTCGAGCACCGCGCGGCACTTCAGCACCGCGATGCGTGAGCGGAACTGCGCGTCGATGAACCGCTCCAGGTCGATGAGGCCGCTCTGCTGCACCATCCGCTCGGCGAGCTCGGAAGCGCTCGCGGCACCGGCACGCACGAGCGCCGCCCCGAGACGCACGCCGAAGATGCCGAATCTGCCCAGCAGCTCCTGCCGTTCGGCGTGATCGAGCCCGGCCCGCATGCCCGGCGCCGTGAACCGGTCGACTGAGATCAGCAGGCGCTCGCGCTCCTCGTGCGCGAGGTCGGCGAGCGCGCAGAACGCGTCGAACTCGTGCTCGCGCACCGTGGTCCCCGCTTCGGCGAGGAGCCCCGCGACGGGGAGCACGTCGAGCGCCAGGGCGCGCAGCTCGCCGTCGCCGCGATAGCGCTCGGCGATCCGCGCCGCCGACAGGAGCGAGTCGATCCGCCCGGAGCCGATCTCGTCGGCGCGGGACAGGACGGCCACGGCGTTCACGGTCTCGGAGGCGCCGGCCGCGGTGTCGCGGAACGACTCGAGGAATCCGAGATCGGATGCGTGCATGTAGCGCAGGAGGTAGACGATCGCGTCGGCCGCCGGGGGCGCGTCATCGGGGAAGAGGAACGCCGACGACCGCGCCGACACGTCGGACGACAACGACGCCACGCCGGGGGTGTCGATCAGGATCAGCGAGCGCAGGGCCTCGGCCGGCCACTCGACGTCGATCCACGCCACGTCGTCGGCGGTCCACGGTCCGAGATCGAGCACGAGCCGCCCCCGGACGCGGTGGATCGGCATCGACCAGGTCGTGCCGTCGGCGAGGTGCACGGTGATGCGCGGCGATGCGCCGTGCCGGTACCAGGTGATCGTCCGCGTGCACTCGCCCGCGTCGGTCGGCGCGATCTGCTCGCCGATGATGGCGTTGAGGAGCGTCGACTTGCCGGCCTTCACCATGCCCGCCACCGCGAGCCGCAGCGGCTCTCGCAGACGGACGGCGTACCCGTCGAGCTCCGCGACCGCCGTCGGATCGTCGTGATAGAGCGCCTGCGCCGACGTCACGAGGCCGGCGACCCGCAGCATCTCCGACCGCGTCACCGCGGACTCTCTCCGACTTCGATGGCCGGATGCACGGTGCCCGGGTGCACAGTGACGGGGTGCACGGGGGCCGGCAGCCGGCGCCGGATCTCTTCGACCCGGGCGAGCTGCGCCCGCAGCGCCTGCACCCGGCTGTCGCGATCGCGCTCGTAGCCGACGGCAGCCTGTCGCGCCGCGGTCACCGACTCCGTGATCGACCGGTGGAGCTCGTCGGCGATCGCGGTGAAGTGGTCGCGCGATGCGCGCTGCACCAGTCGGAGCCTGTCCTTGAGCTGCTTGCCGACCTGGAAGACGACCTCTTCGATGTGGCGGCGGATCAGGTTCTTCGCCTCGAACTGGCGGCGCAGGAGTCGTGACGACATGTCTTCGCGATAGGCCCGCCGCCCGACGAGCACGCCCGCGAGCAGCGACAGCGGGTTGATGAGCGGCAGACCGATCAGGCTCGTCGCGAGTCCCACCATCAGCACGCCGCCGTACGAGCCGCGCACCCCGATGTAGATCTTCTCGGTCGCGCTCAGGCGCCCCTCGTCGAGGGTGCGGAGGTCGGTCACGGGGTCGAGCACCCCGTCGGTCGCGCCGACGTCGATGCGGGGCAGGACGAGCTCGTCCTCGGCGAACTCGCGGGCCACCTGCTCTGCGAGCCACTTCGACCGCTCGTCGGTCCAGACGAAGGTCTCGGCGACCGCCGCCGCCACGCGCTGATCGATCCACTCGACGATCTGGTCCCAGATGGGTCCGGGGTCGCCCTCCTCGATCGAGGTCTCCGCCTCGTGCTGGACTTTGCGCAGCCGGTCGCGGAGGTCGTGCTCGGTGTCGGAGATGAGGTCGGCGACGCCGTCGCTGAGGGCGACCTGCCACCGGGCGCCCCGGCTGCGGAACTCCTCCGCGCGGGTCTTGTACTCCTCGAGCCGGGCGATGAGCGCGGGAGTCTCCTCCGGGTGCAGCAGCGCGTTGAGCTCGGTCTGGAGCGACAGCGCCAGCTGCTCGGTCACCGAGACGAGATCGTGGGATGCCGCGCGCCGCTGCACCTCCTCCGCCTGCCCGAGCACGTTCCGGCGCAGGTGGGCGACGAGCGCGGGGAACCCGGACTCGTCGTTGAGCTCGCGGTCCTGCGTCCCCGCAGCCAGCAGGCGCAGGTCGCTCGAGACCGCGAAGACGGGCACGTCGCCGACGTCGGAGAGGTGGCCGCGATCGATCGACTCGATGTCTCGCCACTGCGGATAGATGTCGGTCTTCGACACGACGGCCGCGACGTTGGGAGAGATCCGCAGCGCGTGGCGGAGGAACTGCATCTCGGGCTCGGTGTACTCCTGCGACGCATCCGACACCAGCAGCACGGCGTGCGCGCTGGACAGGGCTGTCAGCGTGGACAGCGACCGGGTCGACTCGAACCCGCCGACCCCGGGCGAGTCGACGATCCGAAGCCCGCCCTTGAGGATCTCGCGCGGAACGGACACCTCGACGCCGACCACGGTGCGCCGGTCGTCGGAGCGCACGTGCGACGACAGGAAATCGTCGATCGCGTCGATGGGCACCGAGACGCGATCGACCACCCCGCTGCGCGCCCCGTCTTCGCGAAGCAGCACCTCGGCCGACGGAGACGGTCCGAACCCCACGGCGATGGGCACGCTGGTCGCGAGATCGTCGTCGACCGCGCACACCGGCGCGTTGATCAGCGCGTTGACGAGTTTGCTCTTGCCTTGCTTGAACTGGCCGACCACCACCACACGGATGTCGGGGTCGAGCAGTCGCGATCGTGTGCCTGCGAGGCGGGCGGTGAGATCGTCGCGATCGAGGTCGGCCGCGAGGCCCCTCGCCCTGTCGACGAGCGCGATGAGATCGGCTGATGCGACGTCACCGGCGAGCGCCGGCACTCTCACCGCGACGGTCGTCGCAGGCGCGGCCTGATCCACTGTCACCCCCTCGGTCCAGCGGTCCCCCGCGACCCACGTTAGACCTCTGGTCACCAGAGCGGGAGATCCAGATCGGGATCCGCCGGCGGCGGCGCGATCTCCTCCCCCCACAGCTGGTCGGCGTCGAGGTCCCAGTCGCCGGCGTGGATGCCTGCCAGCTCGTCGTCGAAGAGGTTGCCGGCATCGGGATCCGCCGGTGCGGTGACCGGCGTGAGCAGGTCGTCGTCATCGAAGGGCGCAGCGGGATCGGTGTCGTCCATCGTCGCTCACCCTCCTTCGCGCCTGCCGTGCCGCTCCCCGGGCCGAGGTGCGGCCCGGCCACCGCAACGGCGGCCGGGCCCCTTCCCCAGTCGAGTCGATCAGAAATCGATGTCGTCCGCGATCGACGCGCCGAGGCTGCCGACGATGGCATCCACGTCCACGTCCACGTCGACCTCGGTGTCGGTCTCGAAGTCGTTGAACGAGTCCGTCGCCACGTTGTTCTCGGAGTAGTCGTTCCAGGAGTCCTCGATGTCGACGTCGATCGAGTTGTCGGTGTTGACGGAGTTGTCGGTGTAGGTGTTGTACGACCCGATCACCGACTGGATCACCGTGTCGCTGCTCAGGTTCGCGTCGCCGCCGCTGGAGGTGACGTTGATCGAGCTGTTGACGTTGGTGTTGATGTTCACGTCGTCACCCGCAGCCACCGCGTCGTCGCCCGATGCCACTGCGGCCTCGGCCCGCGAATCGATGTCGACGTCGCCGTGCGCGAAGATGCTCGCGTTCTGCGACTGGTCGACCGTCGTGCTGTGGATGTTGAGTGCACCCGCGCCGGCAGCAGCCGCACCCGCGGCAGCCGCAGCACCGCCCGCACCACCGTCGATGCCGGTGTTGTAGCTGCGCGCGCCGACCTGCACCGAGTGGTCGTCGGTGTTGTAGGAGTCGTCGATGTCGGTCTCGACCGAGTTGTCGGTGTCGTGCGAGTCCTCGGTGTCGGTGTCGACCGAGTTGTCGGTGTTGTACGACTCGTCGACATCGGTGTCGGTGTTCCACGAGTCCTCGACGTCGGTGTCGACCGAGTTGTCGGTGTTGTACGACTCGTCGACATCGGTGTCCGTGTCGACGGAGTTGTCGGTGTCGTGCGAGTCCTCCACGTCGGTGTCGACGGAGTTGTCGGTGTTCCACGAGTCCTCGATGTCGACATCGACATCGGTGTCCGTGTCGACCGAGTTGTCGGTGTTGCCCGAATCGTCGATGTCGTACTCGGTCTTCATCGAGTTGTCGGTGTTGAGGGAGTCCTCGACCTCGACCTCGATCTCGGTGTCTGCCATGAGAGTTTCCCAATCCCGGGGCCCGGCCCCGACCTGTTGATGTGCCCTCACGGTAGGACCGGCCGGGGCACCGCCGCATCGGGGCTGGCTCCGGCACTCGCCCGGCCGGAATGGGGGATCGCCGGCGTCGGATCCCCCTCCCCCCGGGGGATCCGGGCCGGCTTCCGTAGGCTGGGGCGGTGGAGATGTCCGAACTGACCGCCCTGCTGACCCCCGAAGGCCTGCGCCTCCTCGACGGACTCGGCGAGATCGGCTCCACCGACGAGGTCGCGCGCACCGTGACGCGGCTCCGTCGCGACGGGCACTCCCCCGACCTCGTCTCGGCCGTCGTCACCCAGGCACGGCTGCGCTCACGCGCGTCGGCGAAGTTCGGACCGTTCGCGGATCGGATGCTGTTCACCCGTGCCGGGCTCGAACAGGCCACCCGCCTGCCGATCGCCGCGCGCCACGCCGCACGGTTCCGCGACGCGGGCCTGACGCGCGTCGCCGACCTCGGCTGCGGCATCGGCGGCGACGCCCTCGGTCTCGCCGGCATCGGACTCACCGTGACCGCCGTCGACGCCGACGAGGTCACCGCGGCGATCGCCGCGTACAACCTCGCGCCGTTCGGCGACGGCGCGGTCGTGAAGCACGGCACCGCCGAAGGAACCGACCTCACCGGCGTCGACGCGGTGTGGCTCGACCCCGCGAGACGCACGGCCGGTCACGCCGAGACCACCCGCACCCGCCCCGAGGACTGGTCGCCGTCGCTCGACTGGGCGTTCGCGCTCGCCGAGCGGATGCCGACGGGCATCAAGCTCGGCCCCGGCCTCGACCGCAGCCTCATCCCCGACGACGTCGAAGCGCAGTGGGTCAGCGCCGACGGGTCGACCATCGAACTCGTGCTGTGGTCGGGCGCACTCGCGCGCGCCGGCATCCGTCGCTCCGCCCTCGTCGTGCGCGGCGACTCCGCACACGAACTGACCGCGGGGGCGGATGCTCCCGACGTCGAGGCGCGGCAGCTGGGCGCCTATCTGCACGAGCCCGACGGTGCCGTCATCCGCGCCCGGCTCATCGGCGACGTCGCGCGCTCGCTCCAAGCCGGCGTGCTCGACGAGCACATCGCGTACCTCACGTCGGATGCCGCGCTGACGAGCCCGTTCGTGTCGTCGTTCCGGGTGAGGGAGACGCTCCCCTCCGACGTGAAGGCGCTCGCGAAGGCGCTGCGGGCGCGTGGGATCGGGCGACTCGAGATCAAGAAGCGCGGGGTCGACGTCGACCCGGCGACACTTCGCACTCGGCTGAAGCTGCAAGGCGACGACGCGGCGACGCTCATCCTGACGCGCATCGGGTCCACCCGCACCGCGATCCTCGCCGACCGCATCGGCGCGTGACGCCCGCGGGCCGGCGTCAGACGAAGAGTTCGGCGCGCATCGCCGCGAAGGCGAGCCATCCGGCGCTGTAGAGCACCGACACCACCCCGAGCGACAGCGCCCACACCGCCATCGCGCGGCTCTCGAGGGGGCGGCGCAGCGCGAGGAGCGCCGACACGATCGCGACGACGCCGATCGGGAACCCCCAGCCCACGAAGAACGACACCACGAGCCCGATGATCGCGAACAGCAGCGCCCAGCCCGCGAGACCGCGGTGGGGCAGCACCGGCTCGGGGGCCGGCTCCCAGAGGAGCTCGTGCGGCTCCTCCACCCCAGGCTCGCTCGGGGCCGACTGTGTGGTGACCTGGATCGGGGCCGTCGGCAGCCGCAGATAGCCGCCGCGGTGCACGCCCGGGAGGAACGCCGCGTCGCCGGCCACGGTCACGTCGGGCGACACCGGTTCGACGATCGGCGCCGACGCCGGCGACGGCGCGTCGGGGCGTGAAGACGACGCGGACGCGGGGGATGCGGCCGCCTCGTCGGTCCGCTCGGCGATCGACCCAGGCGCCGCCGCACCCGAGTCGGCTGCCGGGGTCTCGGCCGCCGCCTGGTCGGCGGCGGCTTCGACGGCATCTGGGTCGGCGCCCGCCGGCCCGGCGCCGGCCGCAGGCATCCGCGTTCCTCCGTCGCTCACGCGGCAGCCTCCGCGTAGCCGGCGACCTGGATCTCCGTCACGGGCAGCGTCGAGTCCGCGCCGAATTCCAGCGTCGACGGCTCGCGCCCCGACATGATCAGCTCGGCGGCGAGCGCGGCGATCATGGCGCCGTTGTCGGTGCACAGCGAGAGCGGCGGAATGCGCACCGTCACGCCGGCGGCAGCGCCGCGCTCGAGCGCCGTGTCGCGCAGGCGCCGATTGGCGATCACACCCCCGCCGAGCAGCAGTCGCGGCACGTCGTGGTCGCGGCAGGCGGCGAGCGCCTTGGTGACGAGCACGTCGACGACGGCCTCGCGGAAGCTCGCGGCGACATCGGCGACCGACACCTCGTCGCCGGCGGCGCGACGCTGCTCGACGTACCGCGCGACGGCGGTCTTCAGGCCGGAGAACGAGAAGTCGTAGCGATGCGCCGCCATGTCGCTCGCGCGTGACAGTCCTCGTGGGAACGCGATCGCGCGGGGGTCGCCGGCGGCCGCCACGCGATCGATCTGCGGGCCGCCGGGGTACGGGAGCCCGAGCAGCCGCGCCACCTTGTCGAAGGCCTCGCCCGCGGCATCGTCCATCGTCTCGCCGAGCAGTTCGACGTCGGTCGTCAGGTCGCGGACGAGGAGCAGCGAGGTGTGCCCGCCGCTCACGAGCAGGGCCACGGTGGGGTATTCGAGGGGCGGAGCATCCGCGTCGAGGATGTCGGCTGCGATGTGCCCCACGAGGTGGTTGACGGCGTAGAGCGGCTTGCCGAGCGAGACGGCGAGCGCCTTGGCTGCGCCGACCCCCACCATGAGCGCACCGGCCAGACCCGGACCACTCGTCACGGCGACGGCGTCGAGGTCGGCGAGGGCGACGCCTGCCTCGGCGAGGGCCGCCTCGATCGAGGGCTGCAGCGCCTCGAGGTGAGCGCGCGCGGCGACCTCGGGTACGACGCCGCCGTACCGGGCATGCTCGTCCATCGAGCTCGCGATGGTGTTCGACAGCAGGGTGCGCCCACGCACGATGCCGATGCCGGTCTCGTCGCAGCTGGTCTCGATGCCGAGCACCAGGGGCTCGTCGCGGTTCATGTGCAGGCTCCCGCTTCGTCAGCGCGCGCCGCGGGTGCGGTCGCCCAGCCGCGCAGGTCGAGCTTCATCACGATGGCGTCGACGTCGTCGGGCTGGTAGTACCGGGGGCGACGGGCGATCTCGATGAAGCCCTCCGACGCGTACAGCGCCTGCGCCACCGGGTTGTCGGCGCGCACTTCGAGGAACACGTCGTGGGCTCCACGAGCCGCCGCCTCCACCAGCAGCGCACGGAGCAGCGTCCGACCGCGGCCGAGCCCGCGCGAACCCGCGGCGATGGTGATCGTCTGCACGTCGGCATCCGTCGCTCCGCGCACTGCGCGCAGTCCCGCGTAGCCCACGAGGCGGCCGGCCTCCTCGTCGACGACGTACCACCCGTGCGGCGACGCGAGCTCCTCGCGCATCATCGCGTCGGACCAGGCGTCGGTCGGGAACGAGTCGCGCTCGAGCCGCATCACGGCCTCGAGGTCGGCGGCGACGGCGGTGCGCAGCGTCATGCGCCCACCTTCTTCGGCGCGCCGGGCATGGTCACGTCGGGTGAGCGCAGGTACAGCGCGTCGTGCGGGCCGATCACACGCCCGGCCGCGACGGCGCGACCGGCGGTGACGGCGAGCATCGCAGCGGAGATGCGGTCGGCGTCGCGACGCAGGATGCCGCGGGCGGCGAGCACGCCGTCGAGGTCATCGCGCGGGGCGAGCCCGGGCTCGGCGAGGCGCACGGGCAGCCCGTCGTCGTCGAGCCCCCGGTACACCGTGTAGGCGAACTCGCGGCGCCGCGCGTCGGTGACGACGGCGAAGGCCTCGGGCTGCTCGTCGTCGTACCCGCCGGTGAGCGCATCGTGCAGCAGCAGCTCCAGGGCGACCGCGTCATGGCTGACGACGGGGATGACCTCGACTCCGCGCCCGAGGGCGAACGTGCGGGCGGCGGCGATCCCGACCCGGAGTCCGGTGAACGGCCCCGGCCCCATACCCGCCGCGACGGCGGTGATGCCGGCAGGGCGGACGGATGCCTCGGCCAACGCGCGCTCGATGAGGGTGCCGATCACCTCGGCGTGCCCTCGCGGGTCGGCGCTCTCGAGCTGGGACCGCACGGCACCGTCGGGTTCGACCACGGCCACTGCGGTGCCGAGAGACGTGTCGATGCCGAGAATCACCGTTCCAGCGTAGTCGCGGCTCCCCGCGACCGCCCTGCGCCGGCCGCTACGCCCGGCGCGAGATCGTGACGCGGCGCGGGGTGTCGGCGTCGAGCTCGTCCTGGTGCGCCGTGATCCCGCACGCGGTGTCGACCCCGCGGCCGTGCCATTCGCGGTCGATCTCGATCTCCCACCAGTGATCGCGCAGCCCGTCGACCATGCCGCGCCCCCACTCGACGATGACCGCCGACGCGTCGAAGTCGATGTCGAGGTCGTCGAGCTCGGCGGACGACCCCAGCCGGTAGGCGTCGACGTGCACCAGCGGCGCGCCGCCGACCAGTGACGGATGCGTGCGTGCGAGCACGAACGTGGGGCTCTGGATCGGCCCGCGCACGCCGAGGCCCGAGCCGATGCCGCGGGTCAGCGTGGTCTTGCCGGCACCGAGCGGACCGGTGAGCACGACGAGGTCGCCGGGGCGCAGCATCCGCCCGATCTCCTCGCCGAGGGCCTCCATCTCGCCCGGCGACGCGATCTCGCGCTCGCCGACGAGGTCATCGACGCCGCTCATTCGCGCACCTGCGTGCGCGGCACGCGGGTGCCGATGCGCGTGACGATCTCGTAGTCGATCGTGTCGGCCGCGTCTGCCCAATCGCGTGCGGCGGGCGCGCCCAGGGTGGGGTCGCCGAACAGCACGGCCTCGTCGCCGACCGCCACCGGGTGATCGCCGACGTCGACGACGAACTGGTCCATGGCGATGCGGCCCGCCACCGGGAAGGTGCGGCCGCCGATGCGCACGGGACCGCGGCCCGATGCCTGCCGCGGCACGCCGTCGGCGTAGCCGAGCGGCACGAGCGCGAGGGTCGTGTCGGTCTCGGTGCGATGCGTGTAGCCGTACGACACCCCGGTGCCCGCCGGCACCCGACGCACCGCGGCGACTGCCGCACGCAGCGTCATCGCGGGCCGGAGGCCGAGATCGGCCGAGGTGCGATCGTGGAACGGCGAGATGCCGTAGATGCCGATGCCCAGGCGCACGCAGCCGTAGCGGGCCTCGGGCAGGTCGATCGCCGCGTTCGTGGCGGCGATGTGCCGCAGCGGCGGAGCGACGCCGAGCGACGCTGCGAGCGCAACGCCCGCGTCGAACGCGCGGATCGCGGCCCGGTCGTCTTCGACGGAGGTGTTCGACAGGTGGCTGAACAGCCCGACCACACGCAGCCGGCCGATGCGCTCGAGACGCGCGGCTTCGGCGAACACGAGCCGCTGGTCAGCCGGGGCGATGCCGTTGCGCGACAGCCCGGTCTCGAGCTTGAGGTGCACGAGGGCGGGATGCCCGCCGCCGGCCGCGGCAGCAGCCGCCTGCAGCTGCACGAAGCTCGACACCCCCAGTTCGACGCCGCTCGCCACGGCATCGGAGAAGTCCGCTCCGGGCGCGTGCAGCCAGGCGACGATCGGCGCGTCGATCCCCGCACGGCGCAGCGCGAGCGCCTCACCGATGTCGGCCACCCCGAGTCGCGTCGCCCCGCCGGCGAGCGCGGCGACCGCGGCGCGCACCGCGCCGTGACCGTAGCCGTCGGCCTTGACCACGGCGATCACGTCGCTCTCGGTGAGGCGGCGGAGGTGCCGCACGTTGTCTTCGATGGCGCCGACGTCGATGATCGCCTCGCGCATCACCCCGGCCGCGAGCGCACTCACGCGGCGACCCCCGCCCCGGTCGACTCGGCGACCACATACGCGGTGGCGAACCCGCCGTCGTGCGACATCGACAGGTGCAGCGTGCCGATGCCGCGCTGGGCGACGACCTCGGCAGTCGACCCGGTGAGGGTGAACCACGGGCGACCGGATGCCTCGGGGGTGACCTCGATCTCGGTCCAGTGCACGCCGTCGGAGCCGCCGAGAGCCTTGATGAGCGCTTCCTTCGCGGCGTAGCGGGCCGCGAGCGAGTGCGGCTTCAGCTCGCGCTCCGCGGCCGAGAACAGCCGATCGAGCAGCCGGGGCGTCCGCTCGATCGTGCGCTCGAAGCGCGCGATGTCGACGAGGTCGACGCCGATCCCGACGATCATCAGTCCTCCTGCGGGCCGCGGGGCGCGGCATCCGTCAGAATACCGTCCGGTCCGTCGATCGCCCGTGAGGGCATCCGGCGGCTACTCGACTGTGACCGACTTCGCCAGGTTGCGCGGCTGGTCGACGTCGAGGCCCTTCGCCGTCGCGAGGCCCATCGCGAATATGTGCAGCGGCACGACGGCCAGGAGCGGCTCGAAGAACGTTCCGGCGAGCGGGATGCGCAGCACCTCGTCGGACTTCGGCAGCACGGCGGCGTCGCCCTCTTCGGCGATCGCGATGACGCGGGCGCCGCGCGCGCGGATCTCCTCGATCGATGAGATGACCTTCTTGTGCATCTCGGCCGACTCGCGCGGCGACGGAACGATCACGAACACCGGCTGCCCGGGCTCGATGAGGGCGATCGGACCGTGCTTGAGCTCACCGGCGGCGAAGCCCTCGGCGTGGATGTAGGCGAGCTCCTTGAGCTTGAGCGCACCCTCGAGGGCGATCGGGTAGCCGACGTGACGGCCGAGGAACAGCACCGAGCGGGTGTCGGCCATCCAGCCGGCGAACTGCTCGATGCGGGGCTGCTCGCGCTCGAGGATCTGTGCGATCTTGCCCGGGACGGCTTCGAGCTCGCGCACGTGATCCGCGGCGTCGGCCGGCGAGATCGTGCCGCGGATGCGCCCGACGTGCAGCCCCATCAGGTACAGCGCGGTGATCTGCGCGACGAAGGCCTTGGTGGAGGCGACGGCGACTTCGGGGCCGGCGTGCGTGTAGACGATGGCGTCGGACTCGCGCGGGATGGTCGCACCCTGGGTGTTGCAGATCGACAGGGTGCGCGCGCCGTGCTCCCGTGCGTACTTGACGGCCATGAGCGTGTCCATGGTCTCGCCCGACTGGCTGATCGACACGACGAGCGTGTCGGGCCCGATCACCGGGTCACGGTAGCGGAACTCGTGGGCGAGCTCGACGTCGACCGGCACCCGGGTCCACTGCTCGATCGCGTACTTGCCGACCTGGCCGGCGTAGGCAGCCGTGCCGCAGGCGATGATGATGATGCGCGAGACGTCGGTGAACAGTTCGTCGAGTCCGTCGAGCTCGGGGATCACGACCTCGCCGTCGCGGATGCGGCCGCGGAGCGTGTTGGCGACCGCCTCGGGCTCCTCCGAGACCTCCTTGGCCATGAACGACGACCAGCCGCCCTTGTCGGCCGCCGAGGCGTCCCAGGTGACCTCGAACGGCTCGACCTCGACCGATGCGCCGGCGAAGTCGGTGACCTCGACGCCGCCCGGCGTGATGGCGACGATCTGGTCCTGGCCGATCGCGAGCGCACTGCGCGTGTACTCGACGAACGCGGCGACGTCGGAGCCGAGGAAGTTCTCCCCCTCGCCCAGACCGATCACGAGCGGCGAGTTGCGTCGTGCGCCGACGACGAGTCCCGGCTGGTCCTCGTGCAGCGCCAGAAGCGTGAAAGCGCCCTCGAGCCGCGAGACGACCGCACGGAACGCCGTGACGAGATCACCGGATGCCCGGTACTCGCGTCCGAGCAGCACAGCGGCGACCTCGGTGTCGGTCTCGCTGCGGAACGTGTAGCCCTCCGCGAGGAGCTCGGCCTTGAGCTCGGAGAAGTTCTCGATGATGCCGTTGTGGATGACGGCGAGCTTGTCGTCGTCGGCCAGGTGCGGGTGCGCGTTGCCGTCGGTCGGACCGCCGTGCGTCGCCCAGCGGGTGTGCCCGATGCCGGTGGTGCCGGCGGCGAGCGGGTGCGCGGCGAGGTCGTCGCGCAGCACCGCGAGCTTGCCGGCGCGCTTGCGCATGCCGAGATCACCCTGGGCGTCGATGACCGCGATGCCGGCGGAGTCGTACCCGCGGTACTCGAGGCGCGAGAGACCCGAGATCAGAATGGGCTCGCTGGGCCGCGGGCCCACGTATCCGACGATTCCGCACATGCCCCCAATGGTAGGCGCGGGGGTTTGCACGGAGCCCGAACGAATGACGGATGCCTCTCATCCCCGCTGAGAGGCCCGGGGCTGTCCGTCACAACTTGCGCAGCAGCACCGTCTCGACTGTGTGGTCGGCGGACTTCTGCAGCACCAGGTTGGCGCGGTGCCGCGTGGGCAGCACGTTCTCCTCGAGGTTGGGAAGGTTGATGGTGTTCCAGAAGTGCAGCGCCCGTTCGACCGCCTCGTCGTCGCTCAGGTGCGCGAACACGTTGAAGAACGAGTTCGGGTTGCTGAACGCCGCACGTCGCAGCGCCAGGAACCGATCGACGTACCACTGGGTGATGTTCTCTGCGGCCGCATCGACGTAGATGGAGAAGTCGAACAGGTCGCTCACCGCGACGTCGTTCGGCGTTGGCGGCGGCTGCAGCACGTTCAGGCCCTCGACGATGACGATGTCGGGCCGGCGCACGGTCACGACGGCGTCGGGCACGATGTCGTACCGCATGTGCGAGTAGAAGGGCGCCCGCACCTCCGCCGCGCCGCTCTTGACCTCGGTGAGGAACGACACCAGCGCCCGCCGGTCGTACGACTCGGGGAAGCCCTTGCGCTCCATGAGACCCCGCCGCTCGAGCTCGGCGTTGGAGTACAGGAACCCGTCGGTGGTGACCAGCTCCACCCGGGGCGTCCCCGGCCAGCGACTGGTGAGCTCGCGCAGCAGTCGCGCGATCGTCGACTTGCCGACGGCGACGGAACCTGCGACGCCGACGATGAACGGGGTGGTCGTGTCGCTGTCGCCGAGGAACGCCGACTCGTCGGCGCCGAGCCGCTTGGTCGACTCCGCGTACAGCGACAGCAGGCGCGACAGGGGAACGTATACCTCGCGCACCTCGGCCATGTCGAGGCGGTCGCCGAGGCCGCGGATCTGCACGATCTCGGTCTCGGAGAGCGGCTGCGCGATGCCCGAGGCCAACCGGGCCCATTCGGAGCGGTCGATCTCGCGGTAGAGCGAGAGCGCGGGGGCTGCGGTGGCGGTGGCCTGTTCGTCGGCGGACATCGCGATTATCGTAGCCGCTCGGCAGTCGATGACGGATGCCGCGCCCGCCCGTCCGCCCCGCGCCGAACGGTCACACGCCCGGCGGCGGCACGCGCGACGGCTAGTGTGTCCCCGTGCGCTTGGGAGTCCTCGACATCGGTTCGAACACCGTCCACCTGCTCGTCGCCGACGCTCGGCCAGGTGGCAGGCCGCTGGCCACGACCAGCCGGCGCACGGTCCTGCGCCTGATGCGGTACCTCGGGCCCGACGGCGAGATCACCGAGGAGGGTGTCTCGGCGCTCGTCGCGGCGGTGGCCGATGCACGCGCGGTGGCGGCATCCGAGAAGGTGGACGAGCTCCTCGCCACGGCCACCAGCGCTGTGCGCGAAGCCGCGAACGGCGCCGAGGTGATCGCGCGCATCGAGGCGGCGCTCGGCCAGCCACTGCAGGTGCTCGGCGGCGAGAGCGAAGCCCGCTACACCTTCCTGGCCGTACGCCGCTGGTTCGGCTGGGCTGCCGGGCAGATCCTGCTGTTCGACATCGGGGGCGGATCGCTCGAGATCGCCGCCGGCGGCGACGAGATGCCGGATGCCGCGGCATCCGTCCCCCTGGGCGCCGGTCGCATGACGATCCAGTTCCTCCCCCAGGACCCGCCCGGCGAGGACGCGGTGGAGAAGCTGCGCCACCACGCGCGCACGACGCTCGCACCGGTGGCCGAGGCGTTCGGCTCACTCCCCCGCCCCGACCACGTCGTGGGGTCGTCCAAGGCGATCCGCTCGCTCGCGAAGCTCGTCGGTTACCCCGTGCCCGGATGGTCGGGCATCGAGCGGATGGTGCTGCCGCGCGCGGCTCTCGGCTCGTGGATCCCTCGGCTCGCGCGCATCCCCGCGAGCGCCCGCCAGGAGCTGCCCGGCATCACGCCCGATCGTGCGTTCCAGATCGTCGCGGGCGCCGTCGTGCTGCACGAGGCGATGCGCGCTCTCGACGTGGACGAGCTCGAGGTGTCGCCGTGGGCGCTGCGCGAAGGCGTGCTGCTGCGCTACATCGAAGAGCTCGGCTGGTAGCCGCGCGATCGCGGGTGCTCACGCGGCAGACGCGAGCTGCCCGTGGGTACCGAACCCCGTGCGGCAGACCCGATCGGTTGCCGACGCTTCACGGCCTCGTCATGTCCCTGAAATGACCGCGCTCTAATCTGATTCTCATCAAACGGGCACCGATGCCACGGTGGCCGTTTTTCATGTCACCGGTGCATCGCGCTCACCGCGCGCCATTGAGCCTTCCCGGGGGGAAGCCATGAAGCACTGGAAGACGCCTGCGATCGCCGGAGCGATCCTCATCACAACGATCGGCATCGGTCTGAGCGGCACCGCCGCGAGCGCTGCCAACGGGATAGAAGGATCGACCACGACGATCCTGGACTTCACCGTCGCGGGTCAGGTCACCGTGACGGTCGACACGACGAATCTCTCGGAGGTGCCCGCCTGGGGCGCAGCCGTCGTCCAAGCGCCGAACGGCGACCTGCACCGCTTCGGCCCGAAGCTCTACGCTGCCGGCGAGGACTGGGACTACACCACGACCCTGCTCGGCTATTCGTGCGACGACCTCTCGCTCACGTCGGCAGCGGCCTTCGGATTCGCCGAGGCCGACGACGCCGAACCGTCATGGACCAGCGGGCAGGTCGCGTACCCCGACCCGCGCGTGACCGTGCTCGGCTGCCCGGTCGCCACGACCGAACCCACACCGGAGCCCGAGACGCCGACTCCGTCGCCGACTGTCGCACCGTCCGAGCAGGCCGCGACGCCGGAACCGACACCGACAACACCGACGACACCCACGACGCCCCTCGCCGAGTCGTCGCCGACGGCGACTCCTGCTCCCCTCGCGAACAGCGTCGCGACGCCCACCGTCACCACGGCTGCGGTGTCGGCCAGCGCCGCGGCGTCCGAGGATCCCTCGGCCCTCGCCGCCACCGGCACCAGCATGTGGTGGGTGCCGTTCGCCGCGATCGCAGGCCTCCTCGCCCTCGCGGTCGGCGGTCACGCGGTCGCCGTGTCGCGGCGGCGCGACCGCTGAGCCGGGAGGGGGGTGCACGCGGCGGCGTGCACCCCCTCACCCCAGCGAGATCAGAGCGCGAGTCGCTCGCGTACCACGTCGGCGAGTGCGTCGGCGTGACGGCGGGCGTCCTCTTCCGACGCCGCTTCGACCATGACGCGCACCATCTCCTCGGTGCCCGAGGGGCGCAGCAGCACACGCCCGGTGTCACCGAGTTCGGCGGTGACGGCGGCGACGGCATCCGCCACAACCTCGTCGGTCGCCGCGCGCGTGCGGTCCACGCCGCGCACATTGACCAGCAGCTGCGGGTACACGGTCATGATCGAGGCGAGCTCGGCGGCGGTTTTCCCGGTGCGCGCCATCTCGGCGACCAGGTGCAGGCCCGTGAGCAGGCCGTCGCCGGTCGTGGCGTACTCGCTCATGATCACGTGACCCGACTGCTCGCCGCCGAGCGAGTAGTCCCGCTCGTTCATGCGCTCGAGCACGTAGCGGTCGCCGACCGCAGTGGTCTCGACGTGGATGCCGTGGTGGGCCATGGCGCGGTGCAGGCCGAGGTTGCTCATCACGGTGGTGACGAGGGTGTCGCCCGCGAGGTGGCCGCGCTCCTTCATCGACACGGCCAGGATCGCCATGATCTGGTCACCGTCGATCACGCGGCCCGCGGCGTCGACCGCGAGGCAGCGGTCGGCGTCGCCGTCGTGCGCGATGCCGATGTCGGCGCCGTGGGCGAGCACCGCGTCGGCGAGCTTGTCGAGATGGGTCGAGCCGACGCCGTCGTTGATGTTCCAGCCGTCAGGATCGGCGCCGATCACGGTGACACGAGCACCCGCGTCCTTGAACGTCTCGGGCGAGACGCCCGAGGCCGCGCCGTGCGCGCAGTCGAGCACGACATGGATGCCGTCCAGCCGATGCGGGAGCGAGCCGAGGAGGTGCACGACGTAGCGATCCTCCGCGTCGGCGAAGCGGCGGATGCGTCCGACCTCGGCGCCGGTCGGCTGCAGCTTCGGCCCCGACATGGCGCTCTCGATGCGCTGCTCGACCACATCGGGGAGCTTGACACCGCCGCGCGCGAAGATCTTGATGCCGTTGTCGGGCGCGGGGTTGTGCGACGCCGACACCATCACGCCGAAGTCGGCGTCGATGTCGGCGATGAGGAACGCGGTCGCCGGGGTGGGGAGCACGCCGGCGTCGAACACGTCGACACCCGACGAGGCGAGCCCGGCCGCGACCGCGGCGGAGAGGAACTCGCCCGACACCCGCGGGTCGCGGGCGACCACGGCGGTGAGTCGCTTGCCGGCCGCGCGTCGCGCGTCGGCAGAACGGCCCTGGCCCAGGACGACGGCGGTCGCCTGGGCCAGGGTGAGCGCAAGATCGGCGGTGAGGGGGCCGTTGGCCAGCCCCCTCACCCCATCCGTGCCAAAGAGCGGCATACGGAGTGGAGGCCGATCAGCGCTTCGAGTACTGCGGAGCCTTGCGGGCCTTCTTGAGACCAGCCTTCTTGCGCTCGATGACGCGGGCGTCGCGCGAGAGGAAACCGGCCTTCTTGAGCGTCGGGCGGTTGTTCTCCGCGTCGATCTCGTTGAGCGCGCGGGCGATGCCGAGACGCAGGGCGCCGGCCTGGCCCGAGGGGCCACCACCCGAGATGCGGACGATGACGTCGTACGCGCCGGTGAGGTTGAGCACCGTGAACGGGTCGGTGATCAGCTGCTGGTGCAGCTTGTTCGGGAAGTAGTCCTCGAACGTGCGGCCGTTGACGGTGATGGTGCCGGAGCCCGGGATGACGCGCACGCGGGCGATGGCCTGCTTGCGACGACCGACGGCCGCACCCGAGACCGAGAGCACGGGGCGCTCGATGGTGGTGACGGACTCGTCGAGAGGGGTCTCGGTCGAGTAGTTGCTGATTTCGGTTTCTTCGATCTTCGCCACGAGTGTGTCCTTGTCTGTCCGGCGCTTACTGGGCGACCTGGTCGAAAACGTACGTCTTGGGCTGCTGGGCCGCGTGCGGGTGCTCGGCACCGCGGTAGACCTTCAGCTTCGACAGCTGCTGACGGCCGAGGCTGTTCTTGGGGAGCATGCCGCGGACGGCCTTCTCGACAGCGCGGACGGGGTTCTTCTCCATGAGCTCGGAGTAGGTGACCGCCGTGAGGCCGCCCGGGTAGCCCGAGTGGCGGTAGGCCTTCTTCTGCTCGAGCTTCTGGCCGGTGAGGGCCACCTTGTCGGCGTTGATGATCACGACGAAGTCACCGGTGTCGATGTGGTTCGCGAAGGTGGGCTTGTGCTTGCCGCGCAGGAGCGCTGCGGTGTGCGAGGCGAGACGGCCGAGGACGACGTCGGTCGCGTCGATGACCAGCCATTCGCGCTGGGTTTCGCCCGCCTTGGGGGTGTAAGTACGCGTCACAATAGTGCTGCTTTCTTGAGTCGAACGGAGAGGTTCGTGAATCCCACTCCGGGGTGGTTCGTCGTGATCCTCGAACTCGTCGAGGGGAAGAACACGCCAGTGGAGGGCTCACGTTCGCGGTGCCGGTTCAGCAGAGCCGGACACCAAAGAAACAGTTTACACCATGAGGATGCCTGGCCCGAACGCCCGGCTCAGCGCGGAGCATCCGCTTCGACGGCCGCAGGCCCACCCTCGGCCCGACGCCGATGCGCCCGCCCGCTGGCCAGACTGAAGATCGCGACGCCGATGGCCGCACCGAGCACATTGGCGACGACGTCGGCCAGGCTCGCCGTGCGCTGCGGAAGCAGGAGCGCCTGCCCCACCTCGATCGCGATCGCCGCCGCAGCGGAGACCGGCACCACGAGCACCCACCGAGCCGGCATGATCGCGCCGCCGAGGAGACCGAACGGCACGAAAAGCACGACGTTCGCGATGAACTCGACCAGCGCATAGCCGGCCCAGGGCCACATCGCCGCGATGTCGCGGAGCACTCCGCGCACCTGCAGATCGACGGGAGTCGGCCACAGTGCGACGACGATCAGCAGGGCGCAGTAGATCGCCAGCACGACGACGGCGGGGCGACGGCGCACGTCGAGAGTCATCCGCCCACCTCCGTCCGCCGGGGCGCGGCGGCGGTGCTGCGCGAGTCTGTGGGCAGAGCCTACGCGCGCGATGCCCGGTCGGGCCAGCCCTACGACACCTCGGGAGCGCAGCCGCGGGCGCGACATCAACCCTGAACGCCGTATGAGGGTTCCATGAGACATCACGGCGAGGGGCACCCAACGCCGACCGACAGGCGTACCGTTGTAGACGAACGCGACGATCGCTTCGGGATGGGATTCCCCAGTCTCCTTCCGATTCCGCCGTCGAGGTGACTCCAGCGGGCGATCGCAGCGTGAGGCCCCCTCGAGGAGAGTGTCCCCCAGCACCTCCCTGAGGGGGCCACAACTGTCTCTGAGACAGGATTCCCCGAGGCCGAGAATCGACGCGGGAGGGAGCGGTTCCACACCCTCCGCATTCTCATTCGTTTCTCACTTTCCGCTCAGCCTCGAGAACCGCTATGGTGGTGCCAACGAGCCCGAACTCGTTCCCTCGCACCACCGGCAGTCCGTCGGACGCGCGCATCCCCCCTGCGCTTGACCGTCGGTCATCCACGCTTCACCGCGAAGCAGTTCGGACTCGTGTCGCGCCCGCCGAAGCCCCCCTCTGGCGGGCGCGAGTTCTTCCGGCCGCCGCGCGGTGCGATCCCCGACGATGTGGATCCACCGCCCGGCGAGCACGACAGCTCCCCAGCACCGCGACGACTCGTCTCGCAGGCGGTCGCCGACTCAGGCCGCGCCAGCCGCCGTCTTCCGCGTCTCCAGCGGCTGAGCCGTGATGAGGATCGGCAGATGGTCGCTCGATCCCTGCGGCAGGGTGCGCACGCGGTCGATCTCGAAGCCGATCGACGTCGCGAAGTCGTAGTGGCCGCGGAAGAAGCGGTAGCGCGTGTACGTGCGCGAGTCGCTGAGGTTGAGCTCGAACCCCTGCGCACGCACGTGCTGACCCAGGTGCTCCTTGAAGACCGGGTAGTTGTAGTCGCCGACCATCAGCGCCGGCACCCCGCGGCCGAGGCTCTCGAGCTCGGTGAGCGCCGTGCGGATCTGATGACGACGCAGCGAGTTGAGTGCGGTGAGCGGAGCGGCGTGGAACGACGCGACGATCACTTCACGACCGTGATCGATGTCGTGCAGCCGCACGCCCAGCAGACGCTCCTCTGCGGGCTTGAGCACCCGGTCGTGCAGCGACTTCTTGAGCGCCAGGGCGCGCACCTCGACGGCGCGATAGGTGTTGCGGCGGTAGTAGACCGCGAGGCCCAGACGGTTGCGCTGCGTCGCATCGGCGAGATGGAGTCCCTCGATCTCGTCGGGGATCGCCGACGTGTCGGCCTCCTGCAGGCAGAGGACGTCGGGGTTGTAGCGCTCGACGAGGTGGGCCAGCTCGCCGGCGGCCCGATGCTTGCGCAGGTTGTACGAAATCACCCTCATACCGCCTCCACCATACGTGCACGACGTGTCGAACGGGTGACGTACCGCCGACACCGAGCACACTCATAGGCCAACGCGATCTGGAGCATCTGATGACGATTTCCCTGCCGGTCCCGTCCGACACCGCTGCTGCGCAGCGCGACGCCCTCCACGCGACGCTCGTCGCTGCCGGCGACGCCCGCGTGTCCGCCGAGAAGCACCTCCGCCAGTGCGAGCACACGCGTCACCGCGTCGCCGACGCGATGGAGCGCGACCTCCACCCGATGACGATGGATGAGGCGGGCCGTGCCCGCCTGCGCGCGGACTATGCCGCCGCGACGGCCGACGTCGGTGCGGCGCAGGCAGCGCTCGAGCGTGCACGTCGCATCGAACAGGCCGCCGCCACGCTCGCCGCCGCGATCGCCGACGACGCGCTCCCGGCAGCCCGGGTCACGGCGACCGCGATCGCCGACGTCATCGTGATGGGTCGGGCTGTGGAGCGCCCGGTTCGCGGTCGCGCCGCGCGCGCGTCTGCTCGGCCCGCGCGGCGAGCAGTCCAGCGGCGGGATATCCCACCTCGGTCAGCGTGAGACCCCGCGCCGCCAGCACCTTCACCTCGGGCACCCGTTCGCCCTCGTCGCGGATGTCGGCGACGTCATCGACCGCGAGACGCCCCTCCCCCACGGCGACGCACGCGCCGACGAGGGCGCGCACCATGCTGTGGCAGAACGCATCAGCCTTCACGTTGGCGAGGAGCACACTGTCGCCGTCGCGGTGCCAGTCGAACTCGAGGAGGGTGCGGATCGTCGTCGCCTCCTCGCGCGGCTTGCAGTAGGCCGCGAAGTCGTGGAGCCCGATCAGCGAGCGGGCCGCTGCATCCATCGCCGCTGCGTCAAGATCGGCGCGCACGGTGGTCGTCCGGTGCCGCTCGAGCGGGTCGTACCCCGACAGCCGGTCGGCGATGCGGTACTCGTACCGTCGCCACACCGCCGAAAACCGGGCGTCGAACCCCTCCGGCGCGATCGAGGTGCGCAGCACCGCCGCGTCGGCATAGCCGCCGAGAACGCCGGTGAGTCGTGCGGCGAGCGTCTCG
The DNA here is from genome assembly GCF_017831975.1 of Microbacterium terrae. NCBI lineage: Bacteria > Bacillati > Actinomycetota > Actinomycetes > Micrococcales > Microbacteriaceae > Microbacterium > Microbacterium terrae. The sequence continues at coordinate 2,462,455 of NZ_JAFDSS010000001.1, forward strand.
ACGGGGTCGGGAGTCTCCCCGCCGGCCCGAGAGCGGCGCGCCCGCAGGCGCTCCTCCTGCTGCGGGTCGAGATCGAGATGGGCCACCTGGCCGCGCGCGTGGACGCCGGCGTCGGTGCGCCCGGCCACCACCAGCCGCGGCTCACCGCCGAGCACACGGGCGATGGCGTCTTCGAGCGTTCCCTGCACGCTCCGCAGGGTCGGCTGACGCGCCCACCCGCGGAAGTGCGTGCCGTCGTAGGCGATGTCGAGACGGATGCGCACCCACCCAGCGTAGCCGCGCGCTCTGGGCGGGCGTGTGCGGTGGCGCCTATGCGGCCAGCCGGCGTGCGCGCTGTCCCGCGCTGCGCAGGACGGGGCGCTGGTCAGCCGAGCACACGCCGCGCGAGCGGGAGCCGTGCTCCCACTGCCGCCAGCGCGAGCCGCGCCTGCTGCACGCGGTTCTCGCTCTCGCGCACGATCTCGCGGGCCACGACCGGATGCGCGCGCACGATGTCATCGAGTACGCGCACCGGCAGCGAGACCACATCGACCTCACTCGTGGCGACCGCCCGCGAGATCGTCTGCGTCCGTGAGAGAGCGGTGAGGCCCACGGCATCGTCGCGTCCGAGCTCCGTCACCGTCACCGTCGCGCCGTCATCGGTCGGGATCATGAGGTCGACCGTGCCCGAGAGGATGAAGCGCGTCTCGACCGGCACGATGCCCGGGCGCAGGATGGCCTCGCCAGCGCTGTAGCGCTCGAGGCGCGCGTGGGCGACGAGCGCGTCGGTCTCACTGGGCCGCAGGCTCAGCAGGGGCACGATCTGGTGCAGGGCGTCCTGCAGCCGGCCCGGCGTGCGCCAGTCGTCGGTCGCATCGCCGTCGAGGTGCAGCTCCGCGCGCCGCGCGGCGTACCAGAGGCGTGTGAGGAAGGTGTCGACGGCGGCGGACAGGTCGCCGGGGCTGTCGAGCGGGATGGCCACGGCGTACGTCGCACCGCCGTTCGTGGTCGCCGTCGGCGCCCGGTCGTGCGCGGCCTGCGGCAGATCGCGGGCGACAGCCACCAGCAGCTCACGCACTTTGCCGGGCGGGTCGTCCGTCGCGAACGTCGCCTCGACCACAGCCGCATACGGCTCGGGGCCTCGGGAGAGATTGACGAACGAGCCCTCCGCGAGCTCCGACGTGGGCATGATGACCGTGCCGTTCCCGGTGTCGAGGTGGATGGCGCGCCAGTTCACCTCGATGATCTGCCCGCGGATGCCGCCGGTCTCGATCCAGTCGCCGAGTTCGAACGGCGCCTCGAAGATGAGGAAGAGGCCCGACACGATCGAGCCCACCGCGTTCTGCAGCGCGAGCCCGACCACGATCGAGGTCACGCCGAGCGCGGCGAACACACCCGCGACATCCGCTCCCCACACCCAGTAGAACAGCAGGGCGATGCCGATGATGATGAAGACGAAGCGGATGAGGTCGCTGAAGATCGCCGGGAACCGGTCGCGCCACGATCCCTTCTCCGCCCGATGGAACACGAGGTGGTTGATCGCGTTGATGGTGACGACGATGACCAGGAGCCCGAAGATCGTCCAGACCACGCGCGGCCAGGTGCCGGACCCCTGCCACGCACCGGGCTGGCTGATCAGGACGAGCACACCGGCGACGGGCACCAGGTAGTTGCGCACCATCATGACGATCGGTGCGGCGCGGCTGCCGCGACGGGCCAGCGCGTTGTGCATCTCGGTGAGGGCGATGAGCGTCAGCGGCAGCCCGACCGAGACGATCACGGCCGGCCAGAACCACTCCTGCGAGACGATGTCACCCATGTCGATGACTCACCCCTCGACGATCGGGGCGGGGATCGAGACCTTCCAGACCCGCTGGACGCCCTCGTGCGTGTCGACCTCGCCGACCGGGGTGATCGCGGCAGACTCGGGCAGCCGGTCCGCCACGCGCTGAGTGATGTAGACGCCCGGCTGATCGGTGTCGTCCTGCACGCGGAACGCCAGGTTCACCGCGTCGCCCCACATGTCGTACACGATCCGCGCGCGCCCGATGAGACCGCTGGTCACCTTGCCCGAGGCGAGCCCGGCGCGCAGTGTGAGGTCGATGCCCTGCTGCGTCGAATAGCGCTCGAGGATCGTCTGGATCTCGAGGGCGAAGTCCACCGCGCGCCGGGCGTTGTCGACGCGCGGCGTGGCCAGGCCGCACGTCGCGAGGTAGCTCTGCCGGGTGGTGCGCGCCCGCTCCACCCCGTGGCGCTCGGCTGCCTCGTCGAAGGTGCGGATGAGGTCGTTGAGACGCGCCACCGCCTCGTCACTCGAGAGGGTGAGCGCGAGCTCCTCGAAACCGACGATGTCGGCGAAGATCACCGTTACGTCGTCGCTCTCCTGCGTGATCGCATCGTCGCCGTGGCGGTAGCGGCTCGCCATGCCCTCGGGCATGAACGAGAGGATGAGCTGCTCGCTCGCCCGCTCCTGCTCGGCGATCAGCTGCGACTTGGCCTGGAGGCTGCGGCTCATGTCGTTGAAGGCTGTCGCGACGTCGGCGAGCTCGTCGCTCGACCCGGCGTCCACCTGGACGCCCTCCTCGCCGGCGCCGATCCGCTGCGCCGCGGTCTTGAGACGCCGCAGCGGCCGCACGAACACCTGTGCGAGCACGAGTGAGAGCAGGCAGACGAAGATGATCATGCCTGCCGTGGAGAGGATCAGGTTGCGCGTGAAGTCCTCCACCGGCACGAGCGCCTCGTTCGACGTCTCCTGCGCGACGATCGCCCAGTCGAGTCCGTCGATGCCGAGCGGAGCATATGCCGCGAGCGTGTCGCGGCCGAGGTAGTCGCGCTCCACGATGGTGCCGGACTGACCCGACAGCGCCCGGTCGACGGCATCCGTCGTCACCGACTGCTGCATGAGCGTGTCTCCGTTGCGCACGCCCAGGCCCGCCTGCGAGGTCGAGAGGCCGGCGGCGACCGCCGCCGCGCGGTACGCGTCGGGATCGTCTATCAGCGAGCGCGACACCGACCTCATCAGACGATCGGCTCCCACGAGGTACGTCTCGCCCGTGGCACCGAGGCCGTTCAGCTCCCACTCCTCGCCCACCGTCATCACGCCGTTGATCCGGTCGATCGGCAGCTCGATGGCGAGAGCCCCGACCACTTCGCCGTCGTCGGCGATGGGCGTCACCGCCCAGGCTGCCGGCGTGCCGAGACTGGGCGAGTACGCGGCGAAGTCGGCGAGCACCACGTCGCCCACGATGTTGCGGTCCATCGCCTCGCGGTACGCGGTGGCGAGGTTCGAGAGCTGGTACGGCCCGTCGAACAAGTCGGTGCCGAGATCGACCCCCTTGAACGCGGAGTAGACGACGTTGCCGTCGGTGTCGAGCATGAGCACGTCTTCGTAATCGAGCAGCTCGGTCATCGCACGGTAGTAGGGGTGGTAGCGCTGGTGCGCCTCGCTCCACGCACTGCCGTCTCCGGCGCCGTCTGAGAGCACCGCCTCCTCCCACGAGGCGAACGGGATCACGTAGTTGAACTGCAGGTAGGTCTGAGCGGCGCCCCGGGGCGCGAACGTGTCGCCGGCCACCTCTTCGCCCGCGGCCTCCGACAGGTCGGCTGCGAACGTGGTGCGGTAGAACTCGTCGACCGCATCGGCCTGCGCCGGATCGACCGGCCCCGCGTCGAGTTCGGCGAACCCCTCCGAGAACGCCTCGACCGCGCGCTTGGTCGTGTCGTTGAGGGCGGCCAGGCGCACCGCACTCTCGATGTTGGAGAACAGCTGCTCCATCTCGCGTGCGCGGTTCTCGCGGATCTCGACGAGACGCTCGTACGCGATCGCCCGCAGGGCCTCGGTGCCGTTGACGTACCCGATGACACCGACCACGATGCTCGAGAGCACGCTCACCGACAGCAACATGATGAGCAGGATCGAGTAGATCGACAGGCCCGCACGCCGACGTGAGCGCGGGGTACCCACCCAGACACTGGTCGACTCCGCTGCGGTCGCCTCTGACACGTCCCACCTCTCGGCGCGGATGCCGCGCACAAGGTCCCCGTCCCCCGATCCCCATCGAGGTTGGGCCCACCCTAGCGCCCGCGATCCGCATCACGGTAGAGCCCTGGGTATCAGGCCTGATACCGACCGTCGCGACGACCTGCCCGCAGACGCAGCGAGACCCGCGGCCCCGAAGGGCCGCGGGTCTCGCGGTTGCACAGGTGGGCGCGTACTCGGCGCCCGGGCCGGGCTCGGGGCCCGGCAGCCGATTACTCGGACTTCTCCTCGGCGGGCGCCTCGACGGCATCCTCGGCTGCTGCCTCGGCGGCGGCACCCTCGGCCTGCGACTCCGCACCGGCGTCGGCGGCGGCGTCCTCGACGGGAGCCTCCTCGGCCGGGGCCTCCTCGACCGGGGCAGCCTCGGCCTTGGCGGCCTTCTTGGCCGACTTCGGCTTCGGGTTGACGGGCTCGAGGACGAGCTCGATCACGGCCATGGGGGCGTTGTCGCCCTTGCGGTTGCCGACCTTCGTGATGCGGGTGTAGCCGCCCTCACGGTCTGCGACGAGCGGCGCGATCTCGGTGAAGAGGACGTGCACGACTTCCTTGTCACCGATGACCGACAGCACGCGACGACGCGCGTGCAGGTCGCCGCGCTTGGCGAACGTGATCAGGCGCTCGGCGAGCGGACGCAGGCGCTTGGCCTTGGTCTCGGTCGTCTTGATCGACTTGTGCGTGAACAGCGCAGCGGCCAGGTTGGCAAGCAGCAGGCGCTCGTGGGCGGGGCCGCCTCCGAGGCGGGGACCCTTGGTGGGCTTGGGCATTCTCAGTTACTCCAGTGGGAAAAGTCGGTCGGTGGGCCGAACGGCTCAGACGGTCTCGTCGTCGTAGCCGGCGTAGAAGTGTGCACCGTCGAACCCGGGGACCGAGTCCTTGAGCGACAGGCCGAGCGAGATGAGCTTGTCGCGCACCTCGTCGACCGACTTCTGACCGAAGTTGCGGATGTTCATGAGCTGCGTCTCCGAGAGGGCGACGAGCTCCGAAACGGTGTTGATGCCCTCACGCTTGAGGCAGTTGTACGAACGCACCGACAGATCGAGGTCCTCGATCGGCATCGACAGCTCGTTCGAGAGCACGGTCTCGACCGGCGCGGGGCCGATCTCGATGCCCTCGGCCTCGACGTTGAGCTCGCGGGCGAGGCCGAACAGCTCGGTGAGGGTGCGACCGGCCGAGGCGACGGCGTCGCGCGGGTCGATCGACGGCTTGCTCTCGACGTCGAGCACCAGCTTGTCGAAGTCGGTGCGCTCACCGGCACGGGTGGCGTCGACGCGGTAGCTGACCTTGAGGACCGGCGAGTAGATCGAGTCGATCGGGATCTGGCCCGCCTCGGCGTACTCGTTGCGGTTCTGGGTCGCCGACACGTAGCCGCGGCCACGCTCGATGGTGAGCTCGAGCTCGAACTTCGCGGTGTCGTTCAGGGTCGCGATGACGAGCTCGGGGTTGTGCACCTCGACACCGGCCGGCGCAGAGATGTCGGCGGCGGTGACCTCACCGGCGCCGGTCTTGCGCAGGTACGCGGTGATGGGCTCGTCGCGCTCGCTGGAGACGACCAGCTGCTTGATGTTGAGGATGATCTCGGTGACATCCTCCTTGACACCGGGGATGGTGCTGAACTCGTGGAGGACGCCGTCGATGCGGATCGAGGTGACGGCCGCGCCGGGGATCGACGACAGGAGGCTGCGACGCAGCGCGTTGCCGATCGTGTAGCCGAAGCCGGGCTCCAGCGGCTCGATGACGAAACGGCTGCGGAACTCCCCGATCTTCTCCTCGGTCAGAGTCGGACGCTGTGCGATGAGCACTATGTGTTCCTTTCGATCACGTGCCCGCTATATGACACGTGCGGTGAGTGAGGTGTTGAGTTGTCAATGACGGATGCCGGGACCCTGCGCGAGCAGGGCCCCAGCAGTCCGGGAATCAGACGCGGCGACGCTTCGGCGGACGGCAGCCGTTGTGTGCCTGCGGGGTGACGTCGTTGATCGAGCCGACCTCGAGGCCTGCGGCCTGGAGCGAGCGGATCGCGGTCTCGCGGCCCGAACCGGGGCCCTTGACGAAGACGTCGACCTTCTTGACGCCGTGCTCCTGCGCCTGGCGGGCAGCGGACTCCGCGGCCATGCCGGCGGCGTACGGCGTCGACTTGCGCGAGCCCTTGAAGCCCACGCCACCCGAGGAGGCCCAGCTGATGACAGCGCCCGACGGGTCGGTGATCGAGACGATCGTGTTGTTGAACGTCGACTTGATGTGGGCCTGGCCCAGCGCGATGTTCTTCTTCTCCTTGCGGCGCGGCTTGCGCGCAGCGGACTTGGCCTGTGCCATGTGCGTTTTCTCCTAAACCCTGGGGCCGCGCCTTAGCGCGCCTTCTTCTTGCCGGCGACGGTGCGCTTGGGACCCTTGCGGGTACGCGCGTTCGTCTTCGTGCGCTGACCGCGCACCGGGAGGCCGCGACGGTGGCGCAGACCCTCGTAGGAGCCGATCTCGACCTTGCGGCGGATGTCGGCGGCGACCTCGCGGCGAAGGTCACCCTCCACCTTGTAGGTGCCTTCGATGTGGTCGCGGAGCGCGACGAGCTGGTCGTCGGTGAGGTCCTTGACGCGGATGCTCTCGTCGATCTCGGTCGCCTGAAGGATCTCGACCGAGCGGGTACGGCCGATGCCGTAGATGTAGGTAAGGGCGATCACCACGCGCTTGTCGCGCGGGATGTCAACGCCGGCAAGACGTGCCATGCGGTTCTCCTGGGAGTGAGTGGAGGTGTGGAGCAGCATCGGTGCCCGGGCCTCCGCCCGAGGTGTCCCCTCCCCCGAGCCGGTCGGGAGGAGGTTCTGATGCTGCCGTTGTCGTATTCAGTTGTGTGGCGCGGATGCCCCGGGACGAGGCATCCGGCAAGCCTTGTCAGCCCTGGCGCTGCTTGTGACGCGGGTTGCTCTTGCAGATCACCATGACGCGGCCGTGGCGGCGGATGACCTTGCAGTGGTCGCAGATGGGCTTGACGGAGGGGTTGACCTTCATGATTTCTTCTCTTCGCTGTCTTCGCCGGGCAGGCGGCACCCTTGCGGGGCGCCCTGGGGCGTTACTTCTCGACCGGTCTAGCGGTAGCGGTAGACGATGCGCCCGCGGGTGAGGTCGTAGGGACTGAGCTCCACGACGACACGGTCCTCGGGGATGATGCGGATGTAGTTCTGCCGCATCTTTCCGGAGATCGTGGCGAGCACCTTGTGGCCATTGCTGAGCTCAACGCGGAACATCGCATTGGGCAGAGCCTCGGACACGACGCCCTCGATCTCGATGACACCGTCTTTCTTCGCCATACGCTCGCTAACACTTGTGCAGACCGGTCGGTCTGCGGATGGATGGATTGGTGCGGCGACACGCCGATGATGGCGCACGGCACCAAAGGACAAGCATACGTGATAGGTGGGCCCGCGGCAACTCGCGGGCGAACCCTACACGGATGTGGTCCGAATCAGTCGAAGAGCGTCGCCAGCTGGTCGGGCTGGGGCAGGTCGGCGTTCGCGATCGCCTCGCCGTTCACGGCGATCGTCGGCGTCCCGATTCCGGAGGCCCCCGGCTGCAGCGGCGTCTCGGCGGTCATCGCCGTGACGAACCCGGCGTACTCCTGGCCGGTGACGCATGCATCGATGCCCGTCACGTCGACGCTCGCCGCCACCTGGAGGATCTGGTCGTCGGTGAGCCCCTCGGACTGCTCCTCGGGCTGGTTCGCAAACATCGCCTGCATGAACGGCACAGCGGCGTCAGCATCGGCGACCGCCACGCAGTACATCGCGTTGGCCGCGCGGGTCGAGTACTCGGTGCCCTGCGAATAGCGGTCGAGGATCGAGATCGGGTGGATGCCGAGCGTGATGGTGCCGTCGTCGGCGAGGCCCTGGATCGACTCGCCGTACACCTGCTCGAACTGGTTGCAGATGGGGCACATGAAGTCGATGTAGGTGTCGAGGCGGTCAGGCCCCTCCCCCACGAGGATGGCGCCGGTGTCCTCCTCGATCACGGCGGACTGCGGAGGATCGCCCGGATCGGTGCCGGCGTTGTTGAGCGAGACGACCAGCACAGTCACCAGCACGAGAGCAACGACCACCGCGGCGCTCACCCAGATCGCGAACCAGTTGACCTTGCGCGTTCCCTCAGCCATGTCGGCCACTCCTCTTTCGTCGTGCTCAGGCGATGGGCACGGGCGTCACGCCGAACGGCGCCAGCCCTTCCGCACCGCCGTCGGGTGCCGTGAGCACCCAGATGCCGTCATCATGCACGGCCACACTGTGCTCCCAATGGGAGCCTGCGGTGCCGTCGACGGTCGAGACCGTCCAGTCGTCATCTTCGACGAACGTCGCCTGGTCGCCGATGACGACCATGGGCTCGATCGCGAGCACGAGGCCTGGACGCACCTCGGGCCCGGGGTCGGAGACGCGGTAGTTGAACACCGACGGCGCCTCGTGCATCTTGCGACCGATGCCGTGCCCCACGTACTCGCGCAGGATGCCGTAGCCCGGCTCGGGCGCGTTCGCCTCGATGTGGCCCTGGATCGCGGCGCCCACCTCGGCGAGACGCCGAGCGGTGGCGAGAGATGCGATCCCCGCCCACAGCGAGCCGCGGGTCACTTCCGAGAGCCGCTCGCGCTCGGCGACGACCTCGGGGCGCGCAGCATCCGGGATCACCACGGTGAACGCACTGTCGCCGTTCCATCCGCCGTACTCGGCACCGGCGTCGACCGAGAGGATGTCGCCGGGGGCGAGCACCTGCGAGCCGGGGATTCCGTGGACGACCTGCTCGTTCACCGAGGTGCAGATGGTGTGGCGGTACCCGCGCACCATCTGGAAGTTCGACTTCGCACCCCGCCCCACGATGACCGCGGACGCAGCGGCGTCGAGCTCCAGCGTCGTCACACCCGGTGCCACCAGTGCGCGCGCGGCGTCGAGCGCTGCGGCGGTGATGAGTCCGGGCTCGACCATCGCCCGCATCTGGGCGGGCGTCTTGTAGATCGAGCGGCGGAGTCCCACGACTCAGGCAGCTTCGGGACGCGCGAGTCCGCGCGCCTCGAGGGCCGCGAGGATGCGTGCGGTGATCTCGTCGAGGGTGCCGACGCCGTCGATCGGCGCCACGATGCCGCGGGTGCGGTATACGTCGAGGATCGGGGCCGTCTCGCGCTCGTAGATGCCGAGGCGGTTCGCGATGACCTCTTCGGTGTCGTCGGTGCGACCCTGTTCCTTCGCGCGCAGCGCGATGCGGGCGATGCTCTCGTCACGCGGGACGCTCAGCTCGATGACGACGTCCAGCGACTCGTCGCGGCCCTCGAGGTACTCGTCGAGGTGCGCCACCTGCGCCACGTTCCGCGGGTAGCCGTCGAGGAGGAACCCGCCCTCGGCGTCGGCCTGGGCGAGACGGTCGCGCACGACGGCGCTGGTCAGCTCGTCCGAGACCAGGTCTCCGGCCTCGATGATCGCCTTCACCTGGTTGCCCAGGTCGCTGCCGGCGGCGACAGCCGCGCGGAAGACGTCGCCCGTCGAGATGGCGGGGATGCCGAACGCCTCGGCGATGCGCACGCCCTGCGTGCCCTTGCCGGAGCCCTGCGGCCCCACGATCAGAAGCCTGGTCATCGGAGGAGCCCTTCGTAGTGGCGCTGCTGCAGCTGCGCGTCGATCTGCTTCACGGTCTCGAGGCCGACGCCGACGATGATGAGGATCGAGGCGCCACCGAACGGGAAGTTCTGGTTGGCGCCGACCGTCGCCAGGGCGATGAGCGGCAGGAGCGCGATGAGACCCAGGTACAGCGAGCCGGGGAGCGTGATGCGCGTCAGCACGTAGTCGAGGTACTCGGCCGTGGGGCGGCCGGCACGGATGCCGGGGATGAATCCGCCGTACTTCTTCATGTTGTCGGCGACCTCGACAGGGTTGAACGTGATCGCGACGTAGAAGTAGGTGAAGCCGATGATCAGCAGGAAGTACACCGCCATGTACAGCGGGTGGTCGCCGTTGGTGAAATACGTCTGGATCCAGGTGACCCAGCCCGGGATCTGGTTGTTCTCGTCGGGCTGCATGTTGAACTGCGCGATGAGCGCGGGGATGTACAGAAGCGACGACGCGAAGATGACAGGCACGACGCCGGCCATGTTCACCTTGATCGGGATGTAGGTGTTGGTGCCGCCGTAGGTGCGACGACCGACCATGCGCTTGGCGTACTGCACCGGGATGCGGCGCTGCGACTGCTCGACGAACACGACCAGCGACATCACGACGATTCCGACGGCGATGACGAGGAGGAAGATCTCGAAGCCGCGGGCGGCCCAGATGGCGCCGAGGGCGGCCGGGAAGGTCGCGGCGATCGAGGTGAAGATGAGCAGCGACATGCCGTTGCCGATGCCGCGCTCGGTGACGAGCTCGGCGAACCACATGATGAGGCCCGTGCCGGCGGTCAGCGTGATGATCATGAGCAGCTGCGCCCACCACGCGTCGTTGGTCAGCAGCTGCGCGCACTCGGCGATGCCGGTGGTACCGAAGAGCTGACCCGAACGGGCCACGGTGACGAGGGTGGTCGACTGCAGCAGTGCAAGTGCGATCGTCAGGTAGCGGGTGTACTGCGTCAGACGAGCCTGGCCCGCCTGGCCCTCCTTGTAGAGGGTCTCGAAGTGCGGGATGACCACGCGCAGCAGCTGCACGATGATCGTGGCCGTGATGTACGGCATGACGCCCAGCGCGAAGATCGACAGCTGCAGCAGTGCACCGCCGGAGAACAGGTTCACGAGCGAGAGCAGTCCGTCGGTGGAGCCGCTCTGATCGAGGCAGGACTGGACGTTCGGGAAGTCTACGAAGGGCGCGGGGACGTGGGCACCGAAGCGGTACAGCACGATGATGCCCAGGGTGAATGCGATCTTCCGACGGAGGTCGGGGGTACGGAAGACCCGCGCGATGGCGCTGAACAAGAGGATGCCTCCAAGAGATGACGGGGTGCTCGGGGGCACACCGTGATCCAGGGTAACCCAACGGGGGCCGGAGAAAACTCCGGCCCCCGTGGACTGTGATTACTTGACGGTGCCGCCTGCTGCGACGATCTTCTGCTCGGCGGAACCCGAGACCTTGTCGACCGACACAGTGAGCTTCACCGAGATGTCGCCGGTGCCGAGCACCTTGACCTTCTCGTTCTTGCGCACCGCACCCTTGGCGACCAGGTCGCCGACGGTGACATCGCCACCGGTGGGGTACAGCTCCGCGAGCTTGTCCAGGTTCACGACCTGGTACTCGACGCGGAACGGGTTCTTGAAGCCACGGAGCTTCGGGGTGCGCATGTGCAGCGGCATCTGCCCACCCTCGAAACCTGCCTTGACCTGGTAGCGGGCCTTCTGGCCCTTGGTGCCACGACCGGCGGTCTTGCCCTTCGAGCCCTCACCGCGACCCACGCGGGTCTTGGCGGTGTTGGAGCCCGGGACCGGACGCAGGTGGTGCACCTTCAGCACGCCGGGGCGCGATGCCGGAGCATCCGCCTTCGGCTCGGCCTTCTTGGCGGGCGCCTTCTTGGCAGCCGGCTTCGCAGCGGCGGCCTTGGGCGCAGCAGCCTTCTTGGCAGGAGCCTTCTTGGGGGCTTCTGCCTCGACGGCCTCGTTCTTCTCGGCCTTCTCAGCCATCAGTCGATCTCCTCAACCTTCACGAGGTGCGCGACGGTCTTGACGTAGCCGCGCGTCTGCGCGTCGTCGGGACGGACGACCGAGTCGCCGATCCGCTTCAGACCGAGCGAACGCAGCGTGTCACGCTGGTTCTGCTTCTCACTCACCTTGGACTTGACCTGGGTAACCTTCAGGCGCTCGGCCATCAGACACCTGCCTTCGCAGCAGCCGCGGCCTCAGCCTCGGCACGGACGAGACGGGCGGGGGCGACCTGGTCGAACTCGAGGCCACGGCGCGCGGCGACCGCACGCGGCTCCTCGAGCTGCTTCAGGGCCTCCACCGTCGCGTGGACGATGTTGATCGTGTTCGACGAACCCAGCGACTTCGAAAGGACGTCGTGGATGCCGGCGCACTCGAGGACGGCACGCACCGGACCACCGGCGATGACACCGGTACCGGCCGCGGCGGGGCGCAGGAGCACCACACCGGCGGCTGCCTCACCCTGCACGGGGTGCGGGATGGTCGAGCCGACGCGCGGAACGCGGAAGAAGTTGCGCTTGGCCTCTTCGACACCCTTCGAGATCGCCAGGGGGACCTCGCGGGCCTTGCCGTAGCCGACGCCCACGAGACCGTTGCCGTCACCCACCACGACGAGCGCGGTGAAGCTGAAGCGGCGACCGCCCTTGACGACCTTCGACACGCGGTTGATCGTGACGACGCGCTCGAGGAACTGGCTCTCGCTGCGGTCACGACCGCCGCGCTCACCACGGTTGGGGTTGCGCTCGCGACCGCCGCGGCGAGCCTCGCGGGGCTCGCGCTCGGTGGTGGCGGCCTCGGCCGGAGCCTCGGCAGCAGCCTGCTCGGTCACGTTGCTCTCCTTGTTGTCACTCACAGGTTCAGACCTCCCTCGCGGGCGCCGTCGGCGATTGCCGCGACACGTCCCGCGTAGCGGTTGCCGCCACGGTCGAACACGACGTCCGAGACGCCGGCTGCCTTGGCGCGCTCCGCGAGGAGCTCGCCGACCTTGCGGGCCTTGGCGGTCTTGTCAGCGTCGGACGTACGCAGGTCGGTCTCGAGGGTCGAGGCCGAGGCCAGCGTGTGGCCCTTGCTGTCGTCGACGATCTGCACGAAGACGTGACGCGCCGAACGGGTGACGACCAGGCGCGGACGCTCGGGGGTGCCGACGACCTTCTTGCGAAGGCGGGCGTGACGACGCGCGCGCGCGTCGGACTTCGACTTCACAGCCATGGTTACTTACCAGCCTTTCCGGCCTTGCGCCGAACGACCTCGCCGGCGTAGCGCACACCCTTGCCCTTGTACGGCTCGGGCTTGCGGATCTTGCGGATGTTTGCAGCCGCCTCGCCGACGGCCTGCTTGTCGATGCCACTCACGGTGAGCTTGTTGTTGCCCTCGACCGTCAGCGTGATGCCGGTGGGAGCCTCAACGAGCACCGGGTGCGAGAAGCCGAGCGCGAACTCGACGGCCGTGCCCTTCTGGGCGACACGGTAACCCGTGCCGACGACCTCGAGGCCCTTGGAGTAGCCCTCGGTGACACCGATGATGTTGTTGTTGATCAGGGTGCGGGTCAGGCCGTGGAGCGACCGCGACTCGCGCTCGTCGTCGGGACGGGTCACGACGACCTGGCCCTCTTCGACCTTGACCTCGATGGGGCGCGCCACGGTGAGCTGGAGCTCGCCCTTGGGGCCCTTGACTGCGACATCCTGGCCGTCGACCGAGATGGTCACGCCGGCGGGGATGGCGATGGGGAGACGTCCGATTCGCGACATGTCAGATCACCACACGTAGGCGAGGACTTCCCCACCCACGCCCTTCTGCTCGGCCTGGCGGTCGGTGAGAAGACCGGAGGAGGTGGACAGGATGGCGACGCCGAGGCCACCGAGGACACGGGGGATCTCGGTCGACTTCGCGTACACGCGGAGACCGGGCTTCGAGACGCGCTTGATGCCGGCGATCGACCGCTCGCGGTTCGGGCCGTACTTCAGCGTGAGCGTCAGGGTCTGGCCGACGCGGGCGTCGCTGACCTCCCAGGAGGAGATGTAGCCCTCCTGCTTGAGGATGTCGGCGATGTGGGTCTTGAGCTTCGAGCTCGGCAGCGACACGGAGTCGTGGTGGGCCGAGTTCGCGTTGCGCAGACGGGTCAGCATATCTGCGACCGGGTCTGTCATCGTCATGTGATGCTTCTTTCGTTCATGAGGTTTCGGCTCCCGTTACACGGAAGACGACCTTCTATGACTGCCATTTTCAGTTGTGGGATGCGGGGGCGCCGCCAGGCGGCGCCCCCGCGGAAGATCACGCCTGGGCGTCGTCCGACTTGAAGGGGAAGCCGAGGTGGCGCAGCAGCGCACGGCCTTCGGCATCCGTCTTCGCCGACGTCACGATCGTGATGTCGAAGCCGCGGACGCGGTCGATCTTGTCCTGGTCGATCTCGTGGAACACCGACTGCTCCTGGAGACCGAAGGTGTAGTTGCCGTTGCCGTCGAACTGCTTGGCCGACAGACCGCGGAAGTCGCGGATGCGGGGCAGCGAGAGGTTCACCAGACGGTCGATGAACTCCCACGCACGGTCGCCGCGGAGGGTGACGTGTGCGCCGATGGCCTGGCCCTCACGCAGCTTGAACTGCGCGATGGACTTGCGGGCCTTGGTGACGACCGGCTTCTGACCGGTGATCTTGGTGAGGTCCTCGACCGCACCATCGATCACCTTGCTGTCGCGAGCTGCCTCGCCGACACCGGTGTTCACGACGACCTTCACGAGACCGGGAGTCTGCATGACGTTCGCGTAGCCGAACTCCTCCTGCAGCGCCTTCTTGATCTCGGTGTTGTACTTCTGCTTCAGGCGCGGCTGGATCTTGCCAGCCGGCGCGGCAGTGTCAGTGCTCATCAGAGGTCCTTGCCTGACTTCTTCGCGTAGCGCACGCGGACGTTGCGCTTCACGCCGTCCTTCGTCTGCTCCTCGACGCGGTGGCCGACACGGGTCGGCTTCTTGGTCGAGGGGTCGACGAGCTGGACGTTGGAGATGTGGATCGGGGCTTCCATCGTCTCGATGCCGCCCGTCTTGGTGCCGCGCTGCGACTGGCCGACGCGGTTGTGCTTCGTGACGAAGTTGACGCCTTCGACGATGACGCGGTTCTGCTCGGTCAGGACCTCGAGGACCTTGCCCTGCTTGCCGCGGTCGCCGCCCTTGTCCTGCTTCTTGCCGGTGATGACCTGAACCAGGTCACCCTTCTTGATGTTGGCCATGGGGTCAGATCACCTCCGGTGCGAGCGAGACGATCTTCATGAACTTCTTGTCGCGAAGCTCACGACCGACCGGGCCGAAGATGCGGGTGCCGCGGGGCTCCCCGTCGCTCTTCAGGATGACGGCGGCGTTCTCGTCGAACTTGATGTACGAACCGTCGGGACGACGGGTCTCCTTCTTGGTGCGGACGACGACGGCCTTGACCACGTCGCCCTTCTTGACGTTTCCGCCCGGGATCGCGTCCTTGACCGTGGCGACGATGATGTCACCGAGGCCGGCGTAGCGACGGTTGGAGCCGCCGAGCACGCGGATGGTGAGCAGCTCCTTCGCGCCGGTGTTGTCGGCGACCTTGAGGCGGGACTCGTTCTGAATCACTTGGCCTTCTCCAGAATCTCCACCAGACGCCAGCGCTTGGTGGCGCTCAGCGGGCGGGTCTCGTTGATGAGGACGAGGTCGCCGATGCCGGCGGTGTTGCCCTCATCGTGCGCCTTGACCTTCGAGGTGCGACGGATGACCTTGCCGTAGAGGGGGTGCTTCACGCGGTCCTCGACCTCGACGACGATCGTCTTGTCCATCTTGTCGCTGACGACGTAACCGCGACGGGCCTTGCGGTACCCGCGGGCCTCGGCGTCACGCACGTCGTTCTCGGCGTGCTCGTGGCCGGCGACCTCGGTCGCCTCAGCCGCAGCCTTCTTCGTGGTGGCCATCACTCAGCCTCTTCCTTCACGGCCTCGTCAGCGGCATCCGCCTTCTTGGCCTTCGTCTTCTTCGCCTTGGTCGCCGTCTCCAGCGGGGCGGGCGTGGCACGGATGCCGAGCTCGCGCTCACGGATCACGGTGTAGAGCCGCGCGATGTCGCGCTTGACCGCACGGATGCGGCCGTGGCTCTCGAGCTGGCCGGTGGCCGACTGGAAGCGCAGGTTGAACAGCTCTTCCTTGGCCTTGCGCAGCTCCTCGACGAGGCGCTGGTCTTCGAACGTGTCGAGCTCGCTCGGAGCGAGCGTCTTGGTACCGATCGCCATTATGCGTCGCCCTCCTCGCGCTTGATGATGCGTGCCTTCAGGGGCAGCTTGTGGATTGCACGGGTCAGGGCCTCGCGAGCGAGCTCCTCGTTGACACCGGCGACCTCGAAGAGGACGCGACCCGGCTTGACGTTCGCGACCCACCACTCGGGCGAGCCCTTACCCGAACCCATGCGGGTTTCGGCGGGCTTCTTGGTCAGCGGACGGTCGGGGTAGATGTTGATCCACACCTTTCCACCACGCTTGATGTGACGGGTCATCGCGATACGAGCGGACTCGATCTGACGGTTGGTCACGTAAGCGGGCGTGAGCGCCTGGATGCCGAACTCGCCGAACGACACCTTGGTGCCGCCGGTGGCCTGGCCATCGCGCTTGGGGTGGTGCTGCTTGCGGTACTTGACCTTACGGGGAATAAGCATCAGGCAGACGCTCCTTCTGCGACGGGTGCCTCGGTGCGGCGGTCGTTGCGCGGGCCGCGGCGGTCGCCACGGTCATCGCGACCACGCGACTTGGGCGCGTTGGCCTGCTCGCGAGCGAGCTCCTTGTTGGTCAGGTCGCCCTTGTAGATCCAGACCTTCACGCCGATGCGGCCGAAGGTGGTCTTCGCCTCGTAGAAGCCGTAGTCGATGTTCGCGCGCAGCGTGTGCAGCGGCACACGACCCTCGCGGTAGAACTCCGAGCGGCTCATCTCGGCGCCGCCGAGGCGGCCGGAGACCTGGATGCGGATGCCCTTGGCACCTGCACGCTGAGCGCCCTGCAGACCCTTGCGCATCGCGCGGCGGAACGCCACACGAGCAGAGAGCTGCTCGGCGATGCCCTGCGCGACGAGCTGAGCGTCGGCCTCGGGGTTCTTCACCTCGAGGATGTTCAGCTGGATCTGCTTGCCGGTGAGCTTCTCGAGGTCGGCGCGGATGCGCTCGGCCTCGGCGCCGCGGCGGCCGATCACGATGCCCGGACGGGCGGTGTGGATGTCGACGCGGACGCGGTCACGCGTGCGCTCGATCTCGATCCCGCTCACGCCGGCGCGGTCCAGCTGCGTCTGCAGGAGCTTGCGGATACGGATGTCCTCGGCGACGTAGTCGGCGTAACGCTGGCCGGGCTTCGTCGAGTCCGAGAACCAACGCGACACGTGGTCCGTCGTGATGCCGAGGCGGAAGCCGTAGGGGTTTACCTTCTGTCCCATTACTTGCTCGCCTTCTTCGTCTGTGCGCCGGTGCCGGTCTCAGCGACCTCCGGCGTCGAGAGCACGACCGTGATGTGGCTCGTGCGCTTCTTGATCTGGAAAGCACGACCCTGAGCGCGGGGCTGGAAACGCTTGAGCGTCGTGCCCTCGTCGACGTACGCGTTCTTCACGTACAGGTCCTGCTCGTCCAGGAACTCGCCGTCCTTGTCGGCCGTGACGCGAGCGTTCGCGATCGCGGCGGCGACGAGCTTGTAGATCGGCTCGCTCGCACCCTGCGGTGCGAACTTGAGGATGGCCAGGGCCTCCTCAGCCTGCTTGCCCTTGATGAGCGCAACGACACGACGAGCCTTCTGAGGGGTCACGCGGATGTGTCGCACGCGTGCGATGGACTCCACCATTTCTCTCTCCTCTGTCGCCGCCTCAGCGGCGACGGCCCTTCTTGTCGTCCTTCACGTGGCCGCGGAAGGTGCGGGTGGGCGCGAACTCGCCCAGCTTGTGGCCGACCATGGTCTCGGACACGAACACGGGGATGTGCTTGCGTCCGTCGTGCACGGCGATGGTGTGACCCAGCATGGCCGGGATGATCATCGAACGGCGCGACCAGGTCTTGATGACGTTCTTGGTGCCGGCTTCGTTCTGCACGACCACCTTGCGAAGCAGGTGCTCGTCGACGAAGGGGCCCTTCTTAAGGCTGCGAGGCATCTTCCTCTACTCCTACTTCCGCTTCTTGCCGGCGTTGCGACGGCGAACGATGTACTTGTCGCTTTCCTTGTTCGCGTGGCGGGTGCGGCCTTCGGCCTTGCCCCACGGCGAAACAGGGTGACGACCACCGGACGTCTTGCCCTCACCACCACCGTGCGGGTGGTCGACAGGGTTCATGGCGACACCACGGACGGTCGGGCGGACGCCCAGCCAGCGCTTGCGGCCGGCCTTGCCCCAGTTGATGTTCGACTGCTCGGCGTTGCCGACCTCGCCGATGGTCGCGCGGCAGCGCGCATCGACGTTGCGGATCTCGCCCGAGGGGAGACGCAGCTGAGCGTAGGGGCCGTCCTTCGCCACGAGGCGAACCGACACACCGGCCGAACGCGCGATCTTCGCGCCGCCGCCGGGGCGGAGCTCGATCGCGTGGATCACGGTACCGGTGGGGATGTTCTTCAGCGGCAGGTTGTTACCCGGCTTGATGTCAGCCGACGGACCCGACTCGATGATGTCACCCTGCGACAGCTTGTTCGGGGCGAGGATGTAGCGCTTCTCACCGTCGAAGTAGTGCAGCAGCGCGATGCGCGCGGTGCGGTTGGGGTCGTACTCGATGTGAGCGACCTTGGCGTTGACGCCGTCCTTGTCATTGCGACGGAAGTCGATGACGCGGTACTGGCGCTTGTGGCCACCACCGATGTGACGGGTCGTGATGCGGCCCTGGTTGTTGCGTCCACCGGTCTTGCTGAGCGGGCGGAGGAGCGACTTCTCCGGCGTCGATCGGGTGATCTCGGCGAAGTCGGCCACCGACGAGCCGCGGCGACCCGGGGTCGTGGGCTTGTACTTGCGAATAGCCATATCTCTAGTCCTCTATCCCGACCGTCAGCCGACTGCCGTGAAGATGTCGATGGTGCCCGACTTCAGGGTCACGATGGCGCGCTTGGTGTCCTTGCGCTTGCCGGTGCCGAAGCGGGTGCGACGGGCCTTGCCGACGCGGTTGATCGTGTTGACCGCAGCGACCTTGACGCCGAAGATCTTCTCGATCGCGAGCTTGATCTCGGTCTTCGACGCGCGGGGGTCCACGAGGAACGTGTACTTGCCCTCGTCGATGAGCGAGTAGCTCTTCTCCGAGACGACCGGCTTCAGGATGATGTCGCGGGGGTCCTTGTTCAGGGCGATGTTCGCGGCGGTCATGCCGAGACCTCCTCGGTGGCGGCGCTCTTCGACGCGACGAACGCGTCGTAGGCGGCCTTGGTGAAGACGATGTCGTCGGAGACGAGCACGTCGTAGGCGTTGAGCTGGTCGACGTACAGCACGTGCACGTAGGCCAGGTTGCGGACGCTCAGCACGGCCAGGTCGTCGGCGCGGTCGATGACCACGAGGACGTTCTTGACGGCGCCCAGCGAAGCGAGCACGGCCACAGCGGCCTTGGTCGACGGAGCGCCCTCGATGCCGAACGAGTCGACGATGTGGAGGCGCTCACCGCGGGCGCGGTCGCTGAGCGAGCCCAGCAGCGCGGCGGCGATCATCTTCTTGGGGGTGCGCTGTGCGTAGTCGCGCGGCTTGGGGCCGTGGACGATGCCACCACCGGTCATGTGCGGCGCGCGGATCGAGCCCTGACGGGCGTTACCGGTGCCCTTCTGCTTGAAGGGCTTGCGGCCGGCACCCGAGACCTCACCGCGACGCTTGGTCGAGTGGGTTCCCTGGCGAGCCGCCGCGCGCTGCGCGACGACGACCTGGTGGATGAGGGGGATGTTCGTCTTGACGTCGAAGAGCGCGGCGGGCAGCTCGACCGAGCCGGCCTTCTTGCCATCTGCCTTCACGACGTCGAGCGCGAGAGTCGAGTCAGCCATGTTCAGGCACCCTTCACTGCGTTGCGGACGTAGACGGTGCGGCCACGAGCACCGGGGACCGCGCCCTTGACGAGCAGCAGACCCTTCTCGGCGTCGACGGCGTGGACCGTGAGGTTGAGGACGGTCACGCGCTCGCCACCCATACGGCCGGCCATGCGCATGCCCTTGAACACGCGGCTCGGGGTCGACGATGCGCCGATCGAGCCGGGCTTGCGGTGGTTGCGGTGTGCACCGTGCGATGCCGAGACGCCCTTGAAGTTGTGGCGCTTCATGACACCCGCGGTGCCCTTGCCCTTGCTGGTGCCGACGACGTCGACCAGCTGGCCGGCCTCGAAGGTGCCGTCGACCGTGAGCTCCTGACCGAGCGTGTACTCGGCGGCGTCAGCGGTGCGGACCTCGGTGAGGTGACGGCGGGGGGTGACACCCGCGGCCTCGAAGTGGGCCGTGAGGGGCTTGTTCACCTTGCGGGGGTCGATCTGGCCGGCGGCGATCTGAACGGCGTTGTAGCCGTCCTTCTCGGGGGTGCGGACCTGGGTCACGACGTTCGGCGCGATCTCGATGACGGTGACGGGAACGAGCTTGCCGTTCGCGTCCCACACCTGGGTCATGCCGAGCTTGGTGCCCAGCAGGCCCTTGGAAACCTTGGAGTTGATGTCAGCCATGTCGAACCTCAGAGCTTGATCTCGATGTTGACATCGGCCGGCAGGTCGAGGCGCATCAGCGAGTCGACGGCCTTGGGCGTCGGGTCGATGATGTCGATGACACGCTTGTGGGTGCGCATCTCGAAGTGCTCGCGGCTGTCCTTGTACTTGTGGGGCGACCGGATGACGCACACCACGTTCTTCTCGGTCGGAAGGGGCACGGGGCCCACGACCGTCGCGCCCGCACGGGTCACGGTGTCGACGATCTTGCGGGCCGACGAATCGAGGCCGGCGTGGTCATACGACTTCAGGCGAATGCGGATCTTCTGTCCCGCCATTGTCTGCTCTCTCTCTTCTCGCGTCTTACCTCGAGGGCATCGGACGCACGGTGACGCTTGCGCGCCAGGGCACTTCATATCTCACGGCCGCTCGTTCCCGAGCTGGTCGAGGGATGCTGCACCGCTGTTCTTGTGTCAATCCGGAGGCCGCGCCGAAGCGCCGCTCCCGGCATCCGTCATCCGACTGCGCGCGGAATGGATTCCGCGATGGAAGGATTCGTGATGTGGTGGTTCTGCTGCCCGCGGCCTAGGACCCTGCGCGTTCGCGCCGCCTATGCACTGCCCTGGCAGTGATCCTGCGCACGCCAACAGGGGCGCAGGAATGTGGAACCTCACTAGTCTGCCAGACGCCCGGGCGTGTCGCAAACTCGGGCGTGTCGCGACGGCGGTATGCTCGGCGGCTTCTCAGACAGCCGGGGAACGACGGCGGCGCAGGGCATCTCCGCCCTGCGCCGCCGTCGGTGGATCGCCCTACTCGTGGCCGATGGACTTGTCGATCGTGCCGCGAATGTTGTCGACGTGCTCGTCGATCTGGTCGGGCGCGATCTTCTTGACGAAGTCGGCCGCCGCGTCGAGTGCAGTGTCGCTCACACCCTCCGCCTGCTCGGACTTGATGACGTCGTCGATCTTGTCCTTGTTCTGCTCGAGGAAGTCCTTGCCCTGGTTGATCAGGTCGTCGAAACCGCTCATCGCTCCTACCCTCCGCCGCCCCCGGGCGAGGCGTGCCCGTCCATTCTGTCCGGGCGGGCGACCGCGCGGAACCCCGGGTCAGCGTGCGACGGCGGCGCGGCGCATCGCGTCGCTGCGCGCGATGACCCGTGTGTCACGGGCCTTCACGACTCCACGGAGGATGACCGCCACGAGCACGCCGATCGTCGCGCCGATCGAGTTCACGATGACATCGTCGATCGTGGCGTAGCGGGCTTCGAGGAGTTCTCGCTGGGCGAGCTCGATGAGTCCCGACAGCGCCGGCCCGAAGAGCAGAGCGACCGGCCACCAGCGCAGCGGCACGATGAGTCCGAAGAACAGCCCCACCGGGATGAACAGGAGCACGTTGGCGAACGACTCGATGAAGGTGTAGTCGACGAATGCGGGAACACCGCGCTCGTGCATCTCTGCGATCGCGCGATCGAGGAGGCCCTCGACCGGCTGGTCGATCGGGCTCGGCCAGAAGACGACGAAGGCGAGGAAGGCCCCGTACCCGATCGCGAGCATGGCGACGAGCGCGTGACGCGGGCCGCTGGTGCTCGGGAGCCGTTCGCTGCTCACGGGGTGGGGGTGGGCGTCGGCGTGGGGGTCGCGGTGGGGGTCGGCGTCGGCAGCGGGAGCGTCTCGAGCAGCGTCGGCTCAGCCTCGGGGAAGAGTGAGGCGCAGGAGTCGCCGACCGTGACCGGCGTATCCGCCACTGTCGGCGAGTAACGGACCGCAAGCGGTCCGAGCTCACCGTCGGGAAGGGTGCTCGTGAAGGACACGGACTTGGTCTCCCCCATGGGCAGGAGCATCGTGATGCTCCTGCCGTCGCGGCCGGCTTCGGAGCCCGTGCGCGTCCAGTCGGCAAGGTCGCCGTACTCGGGATCGGACGTCAGCGTGCCGCCTGGGACCGCATACGACAGAACATCGAGGATCATGGTCGTTCGGTCGATCCCCAGACTCGGGTTGCGCCACGCGAGCGTGTACTGGCTGAGATTCCAGCCGGGCACGGCGCTCGCCATGGTCAGCGTCGACGTCACCGTCCTGGCCTCGGCGTCGCACGAGACGTCGAGCTTCGTGCTCAGGTAGTACTCGAGCTTGCTGTACGACGCGTTGTTCAGCCAGACGCCGATCTGTGTCTGATCGGCGTTGTCGTCCGTCAGGGCGCCATCCAGACCGAGTTCGACCGCGAGGTTCTGCTCAGCCTCGCGGGTGAACGCCATGTAGACACGCTGTTCCAAGGTCGACTTCTGCAACTGGCGGAGCATCTCGACCGCGTCCCAATCGCCGCCCGCGACCGTGTCGAACACCGCGCCGGCTACGTCGGAGAAGTAGTCGTCCGCGGCGTCACCGTCCTTGCCGAAGCGCTCGTAGGTGTCGCTCAGCAGCACCTTGACAACCGAGTCGGCCGTGAGCTTTGTTCCGTCAGCGAGCTTGATCGGCCCCGTCGCCACCATCATGGACGAGAGCACAACGGGGTCGATGGAGATGACGCCGTCTATGTCGCCCCCGTTGGCGCCCTGCCAGAGCGCACGGTACATCGCAGCGCTGGTGGGAAAGTCCGGTGTGCGGGTGAAGTTCTGCGAGGAGCGGTCGAAGTCCCACTCGTACATCGAAAGGGTCGACTCGGGCATCTCGTAGAACAGCTCGCCGTTGTAGCCCGCGTTGTGGAACGCATCGGTCTGCTCGTCCTTGCGCAGTTCGATCTTTCCGTTCGACACGGAGACGACCGCGCCATTGGCGGCGTTTCCGCCCGTGGCGCGGATCTCGGCGTTGTTCTGGAAGAGCACGACGTAGGTGCGGTCCTCGTTGGCTCCCGCGAGAGCCAGCAGCGTGGGCAGGTACTTCTCGACGAGGTCGAGAGCCGGCCCCGCCTCATCCATCACATCGAGCAACTGGCCGACGGCGTCATCGACCACAGGCAGAAGCTCCGCGCGGTCTACGTCGGCGACCTGCTTCTGCGCATCCTCGACCGCCTCGCGCACGGTTGGCAGCATCTCGATCGCGCCGGTGAACGGCTCGAGGTTGAGTCCGCCGCCGGCGACCTTGAGCTGGTCGATCTGGACGGATCCCAGAAGTTCGAGCGCCGGCGGAAGCGCATCGGTGACCAGGGTGTCGGTCGCGCGGGTCGCGGCACGGACCGCCGCGATGTTCACACCGACGGCGGGAACGTCCACCGCAGCATCCCACAGCGGCCCCTCGACGATGACCGCCGCCTCATCCGTGAGCGCGAGAACCTCCTCGGCTACGCCCTGGATGCCCGCCTGGTCGCCATCCTTGACGAGCTTCACGATCGATGCCAGTTCACTCTTGGCCTGCAGAAGGTTGTCGCGCACCTGAAACGCCTGAGACGCGAACATGCCGCCGACGATCGCGATCGGGGTCAAGACAGCGACCGAGACTCCCAGCACGATCCATGGCCATCGGCGACCGCGCTGGGGCGCGGGCGCGTGGTTACCGGCACGGCCTTTGCGGAAGCGGCCGGGGGATGGCTTGGAAGACACCACAGGATGCTATCGGGTGAGTCCTGTGACGCTGCCGAGAGGCACGCTCTCACCAGGACATCCGCGCCGAACCGACACGAAGGTCTCAGGGAGGCGACTGCGTTCAGCTCGCCGAGTTCTCCGGTCGGATGACCGCCCTCAGAGTGCGCCCGAGGATGATGACGTCCTGCACGAACGACCAGTTCTCGACGTAGTAGAGGTCGAGGCGCAGCGCCTGCTCCCAGCTGAGCTTCGACCGACCGCTCACCTGCCACAACCCGCTCATGCCCGGTTTGAGGATGAGGCGGCGATGCGCCTTGTCGTCGTACAGGCTGACCTCGGCCGGGCGCTGGGGGCGCGGACCGACGAGGCTCATGTCGCCGCGGAGCACGTTGAGCAGCTGCGGCAGCTCATCGATCGAGTGCCGACGCATGAATCGGCCGAACGGGGTGATGCGCGGGTCGTCGTTCACCTTGAAGAGCGGCCGGTCGCTGCGGCCCTGCAGGTCGAGGAGCGATGCGAGCTGGTCGTCGGCGTCGGGGATCATCGACCGCAGCTTGATCATGCCGAAGACGTTGCCGAACTGACCCACCCGCGGCTGGGTGTAGAACACCGGACCCGGACTGGTGATGCGGATCGTCACCGCGGCGGCGAGCATGAGCGGAGAGGAGAGGATCAGGAGGAGAAGCGACCCCGCGATGTCCATCGCCCGCTTCAGGATGCGATTGCCCCCCTCGATCATGGGGAAAGCCACCTCGACGAGTGGGAGCCCTGCGACGGGTCGGGCGTGGATGCGGGGTCCGGCGATGTCGGTCATCGCGGGCGCCACGACCCACGTGATGTCGCGGTCCGCCATCTGCCAGCTGAGCGTGCGGAGCGTCTCGGGGTCGAGGTCGTCTGCGCTGGCCACGATGACCGTGTTCGCTCCGACCCCCTCGATGCTCTCGACCGCGTGCTGGTAGTCGCCGATGACGCCGATGTGATCCGCGATCTTCATCGCGTGCCCGCGCGCGGTTATCGCCCCGACAATCTGGTAGCCGGTGCCCTCGGTGTTCGCGATGACGCGCGCAATGGCGTCGATCTTCGCCCGCTCTCCCACGATGAC
Source organism: Microbacterium terrae (assembly GCF_017831975.1). NCBI lineage: Bacteria > Bacillati > Actinomycetota > Actinomycetes > Micrococcales > Microbacteriaceae > Microbacterium > Microbacterium terrae. The sequence continues at coordinate 2,487,344 of NZ_JAFDSS010000001.1, forward strand.
AGCGCGGTCGACGAAGGTCCCGCGGCGTTGACGTCGGCGCAGCCATTGCCGCCAACCCCAGCGGGAGGCGATGACCACCACCGTGCCGATCGGGATCGCGGTGAAGAAGAACAGACGCGACAGGTCGATGCGGAGGAAGAACGCGACGATCACGAGGCCGGCGAACAGGAACACCCCGGCGTGGACGACCTTGCGGTATTCGGTGACCCCATGGCCGACGATCCGCACGTCGCGGCTGTCGACGAGCCAGAGCATGAGCATCCACGCGAGCCAGACAGCCGAGATCGCGACCGAGTACTCGACCCGCGGTCCGCCACGCCAGCTGAGCGTCGCATCCAGACCGATCCAGATCCCCGCCAGCAGCAGGGTCGCCGCAGTGACGACCGCATCGGTCGCGAGCAGGCGAGTGGCGTAGCGCCGGCGCCAGCTCGTCGCGTTCGCGCGCGCGATGCGCGCACTGTGGGCCTGCCACGGGAATGGGTCGGCCGCCGCGGCGCCCGCCGCCACAACGGCGGTGGCGACGTGGGGGGCCGACTCGCGGCCGACCGCCGGTGGCGACCCGGCGATCCCATGGTTCACGGCGCTCATAATCAAGGCAATAGTACCGAAGCGGCCCGCAGCGCCACCGGAAACGCGCGCGACGGTCAGTCTCGGCCGTAGATGTCGCGCGTATAGACCTTGTGCGCGACGTCGGCGAGGGCATCCGTCGATCGGTTCGCGATGATCACATCGGCGCGGGATTTGAACTCTTCGAGGTCGTTCACGACGGCGGAGTTGAAGAACTCGGCGTCGTCGAGCGCCGGCTCGTGGACGATGACAGTCACGCCCTTGGCCTTGATTCGCTTCATGATGCCCTGGATGGAGGATGCCCTGAAGTTGTCGGATCCCGACTTCATGACCAGGCGGTACACGCCGACGGTCCGGGGGCTGCGGGCGAGGATGTCGGACGCGACGAAATCCTTGCGGGTGCTGTTGGCCTCGACGATCGCCGCGATGAGGTTCTGCGGCACCTCGGAGTAGTTCGCGAGCAGCTGCTTGGTGTCTTTGGGCAGACAGTATCCCCCGTAGCCGAACGACGGGTTGTTGTAGTGCGAGCCGATCCGCGGATCGAGACCGACACCCTCGATGATCTGGCGCGAGTCGAGCCCGTGCACCGCGGCGTAGGTGTCGAGTTCGTTGAAGTACGCGACCCGCAGCGCGAGGAAGGTGTTCGCGAAGAGCTTGATCGCCTCCGCCTCCGTCGAATCGGTGAGCAGCACCGGCACGTCGGTGTCGATGGCGCCCTCGAGCAGAAGATCCGCGAAGCGCCGCCCTGCAGCGCCGCGGTCCCCGACGACGATGCGCGACGGGTGCAGGTTGTCGTACAAGGCACGCCCCTCGCGCAGGAACTCGGGCGAGAAGATGATCGTCGCGCCGGCGTGCTCGGCCACCATCCGTGCGGTGAAGCCGACCGGAACGGTCGACTTGATGACGATCGCGGCCTGCGGGTTCACGGAGAGCACGGCGTCGATGACGGACTCGACCGACGAGGTGTCGAAGTAGTTCGTCACCTCGTCATAATTGGTCGGGGTGGCGACGATCACGAACTCCGCGTCGCGGAATGCCGCCTTCGAGTCGAGTGTGGCGGTGAGCTTGAGGTTCCGCGTCGCGAGGTACTCCTCGAGCTCGGCATCCACGATTGGCGACAGCCGCTGCCGCAGCAACTCGACCTTCCGCGCATCGATGTCGACGGCGGTGACCTCATGGTGCTGGGCGAGGACGACGGCGTTCGACAGGCCGACGTAGCCCGTTCCGACGATGGCGATCTTCATGCAGGAAGCGTATCCGTCGCCGAGCACACGCGATCGACGGCAGATCGTCCGAGTAGGCTGTGGAGACGATCTGGCCCGGGCGAGGAGACATGCCGAAAGTCGTGCACTGGAACCCGCGGACTGCCGTCGGCACGGGTCGAATCCTCACGCGTGTGAAGATCGGGCGCAGGATCGACAACTTCGGTGATCTGCTCGGCCCGCTCATCGTCGAACGGATCCGGCAGTCTCGCACGCTCGGCGATCGCGGGGCGCGTGATCGGCGCCTGCTCGCCGTCGGTTCGATCATGCATCTCGCCCGCGACGGCGACGTCGTGTGGGGAACGGGCGTGAACGGGAAGATGCAGCGCACAACCTATCCGCGGTTGGATGTGCGCGCCGTGCGCGGGCCTGCGAGCGCGGCTGCCCTTCGCGCTGCAGGGATCCACGTGCCCGACGTCTACGGGGATCCAGCCCTGCTTCTCCCCCGTCTGTGGAGCGATTCCGAGCTGGGCATCTCGCGTGGAACGGCTGGAACCGTCCTCGTCCCGAACCTCCACGACCGTGCGCACTTCCCGCCCGACGCCCTGAACCCCCGCAGCGACGTCCTGGCGTGCATCCGCAGGATCGCGTCGGCCGACCGGGTCGTCGCGAGTTCGCTCCACGGGATCGTAGTGGCGGAGGCGTACGGCGTTCCGGCCGTCCTCGTCGCGTCGGCCAGCGAGCCGACGTTCAAGTACGAGGACTACTACAGCGGCACCGGGCGCAGAATGCCGTCTCCCGCTGGATCTTGGCAGGAAGGGCTACGCACCGCCCCCGCCCCGCCCCTCTCCGCCTGGTCTGCCGACGCACTGCTGGATGCGTTTCCCGAAGACCTGTGGGAGCCGCTCTCCCCTCCGGTCACGTGAACAGGGTCGCCGATGCTGCCGAGGAACCGCCTGCGACGCGGATCCTGTTCGTCAGCCACACTGACCCCTACGGTCCGTTCCGGATCGGCAGTCACCACCTCGCTGATGCGCTGGCACGGGATGGGCACGACGTCGTACACCTGTCGACTCCGATCTCGGCTGTGCACCTCATCACACGACGGGTTTCGCGTGCCAAGGCGGCCGCGACGCCGGTCGACTCCGTCGGCGAGGCCGGGGTGCGGTACCTGGTTCCGCGAACCTTGCTACCGGCGGGCATCGGCGCCTTCCGCGTAACTCGGAGGCTCCGACGGCTCGGACTTCGGGGATTCGACATGGTACTGATCGATCAGCCGCTGCTCTGGTCGCGGTCTCTTCTGCGCGTCGCGCCCGCAGTCGTATATCGGCCGACCGACGAGTACCCGTCGGGCATGAAGGCGCGTCTGCAGCGGGACGCCATCCGCCGCGTCGACGGTGTGATCGCGACGTCTCGGCCCGTACTCGATCGCCTCGGTCCGCTCCCCTTCCCGTCGACTGTCATCGAGAACGGCGTCGACACGGAGCGTTTCCACACGGTCGACTGGAGACCCCGACCTGAGATCTGCGTGTACATCGGAGCATTCGACTCGAGGTTCGACTGGAACCAGACGATGGCGTGGGCGGGGCGGTTCCCCCGGTGGAGGTTCGTGCTCGCCGGTCCCGCCGCGACACCACCGGCTGCGCTGCCGGTCAACGTCGAACTTCTCGGGCCCGTGCCGTACGAGAGCGTCCCCCGACTGCTCGCGGAAGCGCGCATCGGGCTGCTCCCGCTGTCGGATGATCCGCTCAACCGCGGCCGCAGCCCGATGAAACTGTACGAGTACCTGGCGAGCGGGCTGTCTGTCGTGTCGCGACAGACGGAGGTCGTTCACCCCGACCCCGCACGTGGCGTGTTCACCTACACGGATGCCGCGAACGCCGCAGAGGCGCTCCAGGACGCCATCCGCCACGCGTCGCCGAACGCGGCCGGTGTCGAGCATGCGCTCGGGCAGGCGTGGACGACCAAGGCGCGTCGCCTCCTGGAGTTCGTCGCTGGGGTCACGGCGCGTTGAGCGACTCGTGCTTGCGCCCGCGCGCGAGCTCGACCGCCCGCCCGTACGCCTCTGCGAGGAGTCGTCCGAGCGCCGGCCAGTCCCGACGCGTGAGATCGGGTCCGCCGGGGGCACGGGGCATCGCACGGACACGGTCGACAGCCCCCTGAAGAGCGATGGCATCCAACTCGCCGGAGAAGGTGACGACCCACTCCGCGCCGAATTCTGCGACGAGCAGCTCCGTCGCGTCCGAGGACGGGACGATCGCGGGACGATCGAGTGAGAGCGCCAGAAGCACCGCGCCGGAGTTGTGCATCATCCGGTAGGGCAGCACCACCGCCTCGCACCGCCCGATCTCCTCGGCCAGTTCGTCCTCGTCGAGAAACCGGAGATCGAGTCGAACCCGAGGGTCGCTTGCGGCGAGAGAGGCCACCCGCGCCGCCAGGGAGGCGTCGCTCGGCTCGCCCACGACGTGCAGGCTCATCGCAGGACCGTTCAGATCTCGAAATGCCGCGACAAGCCGCTCCGTGCCCTTATAGGGCTTGATCATTCCGAAATTGAGCAGACGACCGGGCACGGGCTCCGTTGTCGGCGTGGCATACCAGCCCCGGTAGTGCCCGTGGGGAATGAGAACGGTGCGCAGCGGATCAGGTGACGGTGTCGTCTCGTTGAGGACGATCCACAGGGTCGTGAGGGCGTCGAGCCTCTGGAGGACCCATCGCTCGGCCATCGTGCCCGAATCGTGCGGCTGGACGTTGTGCAGGGTTCGGACGACAGCCTTCCGCCGAAGTCGGAGTCGAACGAGGAACACGCTGAAGAGCACGATCTTCAGCGCTCTGCCGACGGCTCTCGGGTGACGGAGCGAATTCTCCGGCCAGTGCACGTGGAGCACATCGAACCGGTCGGTCAGCATTCCGCGCCAGCGGAAATAGCCGATGTCGACGCGGTCTCGGGGCAGTGACCTGATGAGAAGCGACGTATAGGGGTTGTCGACCGGGCGGCCGCCGGAGTGCGCGGGGTCGGCGAGCAGTTGCAGCACCCGGATCGGGCGCGACGCCGCCTCAGCCATCCTCGTCCTGGTCATCGGCCATGCCCTGCTCGACCTCGTCTTGGATCGCCTCCTCGTAGCGCTCGATCGCGATGCGCACGTTGGTGTCGATCTCGTCGAGCTTCGCCGAAGCCACTCGCTCGGCCACAAGGCGCGTCCGCCACTCCACGGCGCTGAGATCGACAGTCGTCTCGTGAAGTCGCCAGTCGTGCTCGAGGTCGGCTCCCTGCAGATGGTCACGGAACTCCATCGACACCCGCTTGGCACGGGAACTGCCCGTCACTGCAACCAGCGCGGCGGGGATGCCATAGCTCTGACAGATGACCATCACACCCACGCTGCTCGTCACGACACCGTCGTAGCCCGCCAGCGCGTTGATCGCTGCCAGGACCTGCTCCGGCCGGGAGCCCTCGATCGAGAGCTCGTCAACATCGGGCGGAAGAACGAAGGGGATATCGGCATCCGAGTGGTTGCGCACGAAGACCAGGCGGCCGTTCGTCCTGCCGATCCTGATCCGATGGACGCGCCGCACCAGGAGGCGAGGGTCTCCGAAGGTCTCGATGGCCGGACCACCCTCGCGCCGGACGGCCCGTGCCGTGAGCGGCCCCCGGAGCGACACGAAGTCCGCACCCGGGTTCACTCGCGCGTCCAGTTTCGGAATGCCGGCACCGGCGACGATCGAGGTCGCCTGGACGTTTGCGAGGAGCGATCCTCCGAGAACGATGTGCGGGGGCGCGTCGATCGACGCCTTCAACGGTACGAACTGCACGGCACGGCGTGTCCCGGCATGGATCAGGTATGGGTTGACCCACTCGTCGAACGATCCAGGCAGAGGCTTCGGCACCCAGAACATGGCCACAGGGCCGGCGGATCGAGCAGCGTCGGAGCCGGGCGTCGAGTAGCTGAGGAAGGCGTCGGCACCGCGCATCGCATCGCGCTCCCGCTGAGTGAGATCGCCCGTCGAAAGGAGCTTCCCCGCCGCGTGGTGGAATTCTGCACTCTCGCCGCGCTGAGCTTCGATGAGAACGCGATCGATCATCGCCGCACGGCGCTTGGCGGCGACCTCGGCTTCCACGGCGGCAGCCTGCGCATCGATCTCCTCCAGATCGCCGTCGCCGTCGCCGTCGTCGTCCAGCAGCGGCGGGCCACCGGCCTGAGCACGGGCAGCCAGTCGGCTCACATCGCGCTCCAGCCGCAGTGAGTCACGCGCGTACCGCATGAGCGTCGGGGCGAGCCCGCCGACCCTGCTGAAGAAGATCCGCAGCGCCATGGCGAGCACGATCGCGGTCGCGATCGCCAGCGCCCCGGTGAATGTCTGCCACACGACTGCGGCGAGCGCGACTCCCGTGGCCACCGAGGTCGCCACAGCCGCGAACTCTGCGGAGAACACGCGCTCGCGGATCGGTGCCTCGACGTCTCGAACCGTGCTCTCCATCAGCTCACGTTGCACCCGCATCTGCCGCCGGTACAGCATCGACATCTGGAGGACCACGACGACGAGCAGTACTGCACTCACCGCCCCGACTATCCGATCGAGGAAGAGAAGCAGTATGGCGATGGCCACGACCTGCACCATATCGGCGATGAGGGTCGAGACGTCGAAGGCGACAGCCCACTGCCACCCGACCGACCCGATTCCGGTCCGCGCCTGGACATCGGCGAACGCCGATCGGAACAGCCGCACACGCCAGAACTTGGTCATGTGGTGCAGACCACGCGTGATCCCGAACCCGACGAAGAAGATGGCGAGCAGGCCGAGAACTTTGCCGACCTGTCCGGCGAGCTCGCCTGGGCCGTCCACCAGGAGGGTGGAGAAGATCTGCAGGACCAGTAGCTCGCCGACGGGGACCGCCGCCATCAGAATGATGAGGGCGATCAGGAGCGTGCGGATCCGCCAATTCGGGAACTGCTGTCCGAACGAGGCGAAGATGTCCTTGAACATTCAGTCGCCGCTGTTCCGCCAGTCGGCTACGGCAGCGCGCACCGCCGCCTCGACTTCGTCGAGCTTCGTGTCCGATACGTACTCGCGCTCGAGTCGCGACCGAAGGTCGGCCTTCCCGAGGTTGAGGGCCATCGGCACGGGCTCCCAGTTCCGCTCGAGGGCGGCACCTTCGGAGTAGTCCCGATACTTCATGCCCGAACCGGAGACGGTGTCCTCGAACCCTCGGAAGCCGATGAGCGTCACCGGAATCCCGTAGCTGTGGCAGGCGATCATGACGTGCATTGCGCTGGTCACCACACCGTCATACTCGTTCAGCTTCGCCAGGAACGCCGAGTGGTCCGCCGGGCTCGAACGGTACACACTCTCCTCATCCATGTCGTCGGGCAGTGTCACCGGAAGATTGGCGTGGGTGAAGTGGCGGACGAGCAGAAGCCGCCCGTTCGACGCAGGGCGGTCCACGGGGATGAGCCGGCGCAGCAGCAACGCCGGATCGCCGAAGCTGTCCACCGTGCGCCCGCCACGATCGCGCAGAAGCGCCGCGGTGAGCGGGCCCCGCAGGGAGTGGTAGTGCGCATCGGGGTGGAGCTCAGCGGATTCCGCCGAGGCACCGGTCCCGATCACGATGGAGTTCTCGTTGGTGAAACGTGCGATCGACCCGACGGACACGAGGTGTCGTCTGCGCTCGGTGCCCGACGTGGGGACGACCGACACCCCGCGACCGGCTGTGCGTGTCACCACGAGAGGGCTAACCCAGTCTCCGAAGTTTCCGGGGGAGGGCCGTGTCCACCACATGAGCGGGATACGCTCGGCGCCCTGGTCGCCGCTGAGCGCGTACTCGGCGAATGCCTGCGCTGCGGCGAGCGTTGCCGACTCATCCGTGGTGAGCACGCCGGACGTGGCCAGCCGCGTGGAGATGTCCTCGAGGTCGGCGATGTTCCCCTTCTGGCCCGCGTTGGTCGCCTGCGCGAGCAGCCGCGCGCGGTGGCTCTGCGCCTTGGGGGGCGTCGTCGGGCGGACCCGATGGACGAGGGGCTGCTGCTTGGCCCACTCCCGGAGCCGTTCGGCGTTGTCGGGAGCAAGCTTGGTGATTCCGTCGTCAATGCCCTTGAGGACCTTGTAGGTTCCCATCCGAACCTTGGTGCGCGCGGCGACGATACGCCCAGAGGTCCGGTGGCCGTTCGACGCCGCGCTCCCGGGGGCCGTCTTCGACCCCGGTGCCGTGTGCTGCACCACCTTGTTCCGGAACTCGGGGACGTTGCCGCTCGAGCCGAACTTGAAGAACGCTTCCACGTTGCCGTTCCCCCGCCCGAGGACTGCGCCGGCGGGAATGATCTGGAAGCTCATGAGATCGGCGTTCGCCCGCCACGACTCCTCGAAGAAGTAGTCGTCTGTGGCCTTGATCGACGACTCCCGCTCGAGCTTGGCGGCGTCCGCGACGAACTTGCGGGCGATCGGAGTGGTGTTCACGCCGATGAAACTCGGCGCCCAGAACCGGGTATGACCCTTGTAGCCGATCTCCATCGGACCCGCGAACCCGTGCTGGAAGCCGATCACGTCAGCGGTGAAGGTGTGCAGATACTCAGGGAACTGGAGGATCTGGCAATCCACATCGGTCCAGTACACGCGCTTGTCCGGGTTCTCACGGCACACCTGGTCGAGGAACGCCACCTTCTGGCGGCAGATGTCGGCCCAGTCCTGTCCCGCTTCGGGGTGGACTTCGCGCAGCACGTGACCGATGCCGAGCTCATCGAGATTCTGCTCCAGCGTGCGAGCCCACCCCCGGTAGTAGTCGTCATCGGTGTAGAAGGAACAGACGATGACGTCGTCAAGCGAAGAAGACAACTGGGAACCCTGTCTTGCAGACGGCGCGCAGCACCGGGCGGGGCGGAAATGGGGCCGCATGAGTCTATCCTCCCGATGCTGAGAGCTGACTCAGGCGGACGATGCGTTGCACTAGAATCGCCCGGTGACGCAGGTTTCCGAGAAGAGTTCGGCAGAACCGGGGAATGTGGCGGGGTCGATGCCCGTCGCGCCGCAGGTTCACCGCACCCGGGCCGATATCCAGGGGCTCCGTGCGATCGCCGTCTCCGCCGTCGTCGTGTATCACTTCTGGCCGGAGCTCCTCCCGGGTGGGTTCACGGGTGTGGACGTGTTCTTCGTCGTCTCCGGCTTCCTCATCACCGGCCAGATCCTCCGAGATGTCGACCGCTTCGGCGCCGGCGCGTTCGCGGCTCGGTTCTGGGCAGCGCGAGTGCGCCGCATCCTCCCGGCGGCGCTGCTGGTGCTCGTCGCCGTCCTCACAGCCTCGTGGTTCCTGGTTCCGGCGTCGCAGTGGGCGGAGATCGGTCGCAACGTGGTCGCTTCAGCACTGTCGATCGAGAACTGGGTGCTCGCCGCCGATGCTGTGGATTATGGGGCGGAGGGCGCGGCACCGAGTCCTGTTCAGCATTACTGGTCGCTCTCGGTCGAAGAGCAGTTCTATGTCATCTGGCCGCTCCTTCTGCTGCTGGGCACCGTCATCGCGAGGCGCTTCGGCCGCGGCCGTCTCGGCAAGCGGGCTGTGATCGGCGTGATCATGGGCGTCACCCTCGCCACCGGCCTGTGGTATTCGCTCTTCATCACGGCAGCCAACCCCGGCGCGGCGTACTTCATCACGCCGGCGAGGATCTGGCAACTCGCCGCGGGCGGTCTTGTCGCCCTGATCGCCATCCGCGGCGTTCGCATCGCGCCATGGATCGGCGTGGCGATGATCGGCGCGGGGTTCGCCTTCATCGACATCGGGATGCCCTACCCCGGCTACGCCGCCCTGCTTCCGACCATCGGCACCTGCCTGATCCTGATCGGCGGAAACACGGGTCCTCTGTCATTCGACAGGATCGCGAGCCCACGGCCCGTCCAGCATCTCGGCGACATCTCGTACTCCGTGTATCTGTGGCATTGGCCGCTCCTGATCCTCGTTCCGCTCGCGCTCGATCGAGAGCTCACGCTCTTCGACACATTGCTCCTGCTCGCGGCGACGCTGATCATCTCCGAACTGACGTACCGGATCGTCGAACAGCCGTTCCGGCGCGGTCGATTGCTCCGCACCCCCGCTCGTGCGTGGTCGCTCGGCGCCGCGGCGATCGCGGTGATCACCGCCGGTGCGGTCGCATTCGGCGTCGCCGGCGACGCACGCGTCGAGGCTGCAACCGTGGAATTCGAGCAGCACACGTCAGAGGCGGGCAGCTGCCTGGGCGCCGCCGCACTCGACAACGACTGCGACGATCCGTTCGGCGCGGTCGACGAGAGCGCAGCACTCGCTGGGCACACGGACCTGCCGATCGCATCGCGCAAGCCGCGCTGCTCCGACTCCACCGGTCCGTTCACGCACGTCACCTGCGAGTACGGTGATCCGAACGGTGATCGCACGCTCCTCCTGTGGGGTAACTCGCACGCTTCCGCGTGGAGCGACGCAGCGGATGAGGCGGGCAAGATCCTCGGGATGAAGGTGATCGTCGCGTCGCGATCGAGCTGTGCGGCGAACCTGGATCCGCCCTCGGAGAGCGACCTCCGCAGAGCGACGGAGGAGGAGCTCGTCGGTTGCGCCCAACGGAACGCCTGGGTGCTCGCAGAGCTCGTTCCGCAGGCCGATATCGTGCTCATGGCGGACCTCCGCGCAGGCTGGGCCGATGGAGCCCGGAGCATCGGCGGATTCGTCGATGCGGTCGATGCTGTGGATGACACGGGTGCCCAGGTCATCTGGATCGGCGACGTTCCGCTGACGGACGGAGTCAAGTCCCGCATCGACGGCCCGGAGTGCCTCCAGGCGAATGGCCAGTGTTCCAACCCCGTGAATCGGGCGCTGATGGCCTCCGACGTCACCGATGACGTGGCCGAGCGGGTCCCCGGACTGCCCGTCATCGATCCCAGCAGCCGCTTCTGCGACGACGACCGGTGCTATTCGGGCGTCGGCGGAGTGTCGGTGTACTTCGACGGGGTGCACCTCAGCGGAACCTACTCGCGCAGTCTCGGCCCCTGGCTCGCCCGTGAGATCGAAACCTGCACTGCACCGACGGGTTGCATGGACCCTGAGGTCAGCGGACAGGGCGCGGGCGCCGCGGGTTAGGCCGCCGACCGTCGCGCATCGCCCGGGCCGAGCAGCCTTCGGCGAAGGTCAGGCGGACTGCGAGAGTGAAGCGATGCTCACGAACGTCAGAACGCTGCCCCGACGGGGCAGGATTCGGGCCGCGGATGCGACATCCGCCGCCAGTCGACCCAGCCTCCCGCGCGACGCCAGCCGAGGGCTGCGGGCGAGATGGTCGACCGTCAAGTCGACCTGCAGGACGGTCTCAGCCGATTCAGCGGTGAATCCGAGTGTGACGCGCGCTTGACCGCGGCCGCCCTTGCGCCACCGGATGACCTCGACAGGCCCGCCGTTGGCGCTCATCCGCAAGACCTGACCGCCCGCAAGCGGTCCTGCGCCAGACGGTGTGACACCGAACGTGACCTCCAGCTGCTCGCCCGGAGTAGCGCGGACGGTCATCCGCAGCGCCGCCTTCTTGGCAGTCATCCAGATACCGCCGCGATCTCGCGCGTCGAACCCCGCTGCGCTGAAGAACCTCCCGAGTCGGAGGGCACCCCAGTCCTTGAACTCGAAGCGCTGACCAGGTGCCACGGTCGCCGTCGTCAGCCGCGGCACAGCGTCGTGGGGGAACGTGGCCAGATATGCCTCGATGTCGAATTCGGGAAGAGGCATCGGCTCGGATGCCATCGCCTCCTCGAGACTTTCGAATCGCTTCACGTCGGTACGACCGGTACCGAAGTAGTAGTCGTAGTACTTCAGCTCGTCCTCGCCACCGACCGGCGCCAGCCAGTATGCGGGGATGCCCATCGCCTCGGCGAAGATGATCCCGTGCAGGGAGCTGGCGAAGACTCGGTCCGCGCCCTTGATCGCGCGCATCATCCCGAGCGGTGTCGTGTCCACCGAAACGAACGAGTCGCTGTGATCAGGATGCTTCCGCCGCATGATGAGGTCGTCGTGGTAGTGCGGAATGATCCGGTCTCCACCCCGCGACTCGCTGGTTGCAAGCTCGGTGGCATACAGGTGAGGCAGGAGCACTCCCGGATCGAAGGTGTGCGTGACCTTGTCTGTCGAGATGCCTGCCTGCTGCAGATAGTCGAGGGAGATCGGACCGCGCACGGCCCGCACATCGAGATCGATACCGGGTTCGAGCGGAGCTGACCCACCCTTGACCCCGGACCCCCAGACCACGTCGCCGTCCTGCGCGCGATGCAACACCGATCCGATCGCAAGGAGTCGAGGCTGGCCGGGGAGCGGATTGCGCAGGTTCACGCCCGAAACCCGCTTTGAGACCCAACGTGAGGCGATGTCGCCGAAGTTCCCGATCGCGAACCGGCGTCCGCCGGCGAACCCGTCGAACAGTTTGCCCTTCGCATCGAACCAGAACACCGGCAGCTCCGGAACGTCCGCCGACCGCAGCAATCGCTTGGGTCCGATCGGACGCAATTCGCGGTCTCCCGGCCATTGCGAATACTCGGTGAAGACGGGCTTGCCGAACGCCGCGTCGATCGCGGAACCCGGAACCACGGCGATCGCACACTCCTCGTCGTTCACGCCGTACGTGACGATCCATTCGTCCGCGCCATGGCGCACCATGCCCCGCGGGTAGATCACATCGTGCACATCGGGGTTGAGCTTCTCGTGCTTGAACTGTGCCCCGATACTGCTCGGCAGGTCGAACGGAGCCCGCGACACCCGGCGCACCCGGAAAGGTCTCTTCGCTTCGAACTCGATCAGGAGCCCGCGGTAGACGCGCCCTTCGGCCACCTTGTAGCTCGAGTGAGCCATCGCGACGAAAGAGTCGCCGATGCGCACGGGCTGCGCTCCACCCCGCATGATGCCGAAGACTCTCTCGTACTCCGACGCGAAGTCGCTCGTGGCCACGGGAGTGCCGATGATGACGGTGCCCTCCGAGTCGAGATCGACCCGCAGAACGCGGTGCGGCCGATATGAGTAGCTCGCGTACACCTCGCCGTCGACGTCGAAGAGCGTCCAGTTCTTCTCGATGCTGCGACGGTCCCGCGTGGCGAGTTCCCGTGCGGCGCCCGCGAAGTGCTGCCCGTCGGCTGTCATCGGCGCGAGGAACTGATGGTTCCTCGGCCGATTGGCTCCGTCGTTCCAGGTCAGGTAGAGACTCCCCCGCAGCCGCAGGAAGATCGGGTCCGCGTGCCACGTGAGCGCACGCTCGTTCAACGCCGGGTCGGCGAACTCCACCTCGTCGGACAGGGGCACGACGCTGCCGGGCACGAGCGCGAGGTCGCGGTCCAGCCTCGCTGTCGCGATGCGACGATGCTCGGAGTCCACCTGAACGATCCGGTATGCGATGACGTAGCCGTCATCGGTTTCCGCGATGGTCGGGTTGAACGCTCGGGCAGCTCCTCCAGAGCGCCACGCCGCGGGGGTGAGTTCGGCGGCGTCATATTCGATCAGTCGCATAGCCTTCCCAGCCTACCCTGCGCGATCTACGCCGTAGACACGCGGGGGGCGGCGGGAGCGGCGTCGGCCTCCAGCACGTCCGAGATCAGGGCCGCTGTGCGTTGCCAGTCATATCGGTTCGCTTCCGGCGGCGCGATCCGACGCCCGGCGCCGCATGCCGTCACGAGGGCGTCCGCCCACTCATCGGCATCGTCCCAGCTCTCCAACGCCCAGCCGCGTTCCCCGACGATCTCCGACACTGCGTCGCAGTCTCGCCAATACACCACGGGGGTGCCACACGAGATCGACTCGAGGGCGGGAAGTCCGAATCCTTCCATCCTCGATGGCATCGCCGTGACGGCAGCTCCTCGGTAGAGCGCCGCCAGCCGCGCGTCGTCGACGTTGTGGAACATGGTCAGCCGCTGCGTGACCCCGAGTGACGCGGCCCGCGCGCTGAGCGCGGCGGACTCGGAAGCGGGTATGACGACCGTCAACCGCACTCCCGCGGCGCGGGGCAACGCCCGCATCACCACATCGAGGTTCTTGTGTTCGCGCACATTGCCGACGAAGAGGACATACGGATCCGCGGAATCCGTTGCCGGTCCGGTTGGAGTGAACGCCGCCGAGCATCCGTTGCCGGCGTTGACGATGCGGACCGACTCGTCGCGCAGCCAGTCCCGAATCTCACCCGCGGAGGTCTCAGAGACGGTGAGAACCACCCCGGCCTTGCGCACGACATGGCGTACAGGCCCCGCATAGTAGGCCGCGAACTTCATGCGCCCGGGCCAGGGCGACCGCAGTTGGATGAGGTCGTGGATGGTCAGGATCTGTCGGCGAGCACGGACCAGGGCTCCGTATCCTGGCGAGTAGACGAGCGCGCGAGCGTCGACGCGCGGCAGCGCGCGAAACGCGTCCAGCGCAGTGTGGGGGCTGCCATCGAGCCCGAGAGACCGCCACTCCGGCCGCAGCCGGGGCAGCACCTCCTGGGCATAGCGGCCGATGCCGTGGTCGCCGCGATAGCGGTCGTCGACGAGGAGTCCGGTCACTGGTGCCATGTCCCGCCGTCGGTCTCGACGGCGACCCACTCGCGCACGCGGTCCACGAACACCGCAGTGTCGAACTCGAAGGCCCGTGATACGCAGGCGTCGGGCTGGGTGGCGATCGCCCGCTCGACCGCGCCCCTCAGCTCGCCGGTCGTCCAATCATGCACGAGCGCGCCGGTCACCCCGTCGACGATCGTCTCAGCCGTCCCTCCGACGGCGCTCGCCACCACGGGAGTGCCGGTGGCCATGGCCTCGACCGGGATGATGCCGAAATCCTCGATCGAAGGGAACACCAGTGCCAGCGCCCGGCGGTACAGCTCGCGGAGGAGCGCCGGCGACGGATCATGAACGAACTCCACCGGTTCACCACGGTCGGCAGCGAGCGCGCGGAGGCGCTCCTCCTCCGGCCCCCGCCCCGCGAGCACCACCGGCACCCCGGCCGCGGCACCCGCCTCGATCACACGCTCGAGCTGCTTGTACGGCACGAACCGGGAGACACCCAGCAGGAATTCCGTCGGCAGCGCCGCGGATGTCGCCGCGTCGGTCGGCGCGAGCTCTCCGGGCTGCGCCGCGAAGGCGACGGCGTCCACAGGCGGATGGATGACGGTAGCCTCGCGCTCCCAGGTGTCGGCGATGCGCTGCGCGATGAAGGCGCTGTTGGCCGCGATGGCGATCGGCTCGGCCGCCCTCTTGCGATCGATCGGCTTCAATACGGCCGAGGCCGCGCGGGCGATTGCACCCTCCCCCCGGCCGTCAAGCTCGGGTGTCCAGATGTAGCGCGCGGGCGTGTGGGCGTAGACGAGCTTCGGCGCGTCGCGTGCAGCTCCTCCGAAGCGGGCATGATGGGCGAACAGGTGGTTGCTGCACAGCACCCACTCGGCCTCGCGGGCGGGCAGATGCCTCCACACGGTGGGCATGAACGGCAGCGAGGCGGCCTTGCTGCGTCGCAGCGGCGTGCGCGCGAGGACCGTCTCCTGGACCCCGGTGAATCGGCCGTCGCTGTCGTTCCAGAGGCAGAAGCGCTCAGCATCGGGAAAGACGCCCGAGAGCACCTCGAAGACATTCTCGGAACCGCCGTGAGGTGCGAGCCACTCGTGGACCAGGATGCCGGTCACCGGGATGCTCCTTCCGCGGTTTCGCTTTCAACAGGCAGGGGGCTCGCCGATTGCCCGACGTACCCCGGGCATGCCGCGCGAGCGGCGCCGCGAGCGCGCGTGGCTTCGGGAGCCGGAAGCGCGAGCGGTTGCTCAGCCAACAGTAGTCGGTCGGCATGGTGCGATCCGGCTCATCCCCCGTGACCTCCTGACCGGTCGTACGCGCCTGCGCATGACCGGATCGACCCAATGCTGAGCCGACCTTGAGGTTTCCGCAAGCAACAGACACGAGCCGGGAATCTCCCTCTGCTAAGAAGAGAGGCGGGAACCGGACGATGCCGGATCGACCACCGTGGGTCGACTCGAGGCATCGTCCTCTGACGTCTGGGGAACTGTGAGTACTCGTTCGTGGCGCGCGGGCGCAGCGGCTGTCGTCGCTGTCTTCGCACTGATCTTCGGCATGATCGGCACACCGGCGATGGCCGCGCCGACAGCATCCATCTCGGGCACCGTGGTGTTGCCGGACGGGGTCGATCCTGCAGCCGTGCAGGTCGAGGTGCAGCTGTACGTGATCGACTTCTGGGGCGACAGCAGGGCTGACACCACGGAGACCGACAGCACCGGCGCCTTCGCCTTCGCCGAGCTCGACCCGGGGCAGTACAAGCTGCACTTCGTGCCGCTGGATGTCAACGAAGGCGTGACGGCGGAATGGTGGGAGGATGCCGCCACCGCCGACACCGCGACGGTCATCGACCTCGCCGACGGCGGCGCATACCTGGCCGATCCCACTCTCGACCCCGCCGCGTCGATCTCGGGCCACGTCGAGCTTCCGCCGAGCGCTGGGTGGAACGGAGGTTCCGCCTACATCGCGGTCTACCCAGTCGACGCATACCCCGGCAACCCCGCAGCGTGGACGCTCACAGACCCCGACGGAAACTACACGGCGGGCGGCCTCGCCCCGGGCGACTACAAGGTCGAGTTCAGCGGCGACAGCGCTCGTGAGTGGTGGAACAACGCTCCGCGGTTCAGCGCGGCAGACGTGATCACCCTCGCGCTCGGAGAAGCGCGCGAGGGAGTGGATGCCGAACTCGCCGAGGCGGGAACGATCAGCGGCACCGTCACGACCGATGCCGGCGCCCCTGTGGACAGCGGCTCATGGTCGTGGATGGTCGCATTGCCAGTCGCGGACGGCGGCACTCCCTACACGCCCGGCACGACGACGTTCAACGCCCCGATCGACGCCGACGGCCGCTACAGCATCAGCTATCTTCCCGCGGGGGACTACACGGTGCAGTTCCGCTGGGGCTGCGACTGCGGCGGCCCTGACGGTGGTGAGCCACGGGGCCCGTGGCGCGACGAGTTCTACTCCGATGCGACGACCGTCGACGAGGCGACCGTCGTCACCGTCGCCGAAGGCGCGGCGGTGGACGGCATCGACTTCTCGTTGGACCCGAACCTCACCGGTGCTGCGCCGACGATCAGCGGCTCGGCTGCGGTCGGAAGCACGCTCACGGCGAAGCGCGGCACGTGGACCACCGGCGCGACGTTCACCTACCAGTGGTATGCCAGTGGCGCCGCGATCGCCGGCGCGACGAGATCCACGTTCGCTGTGACGTCTGCTCAGCAGGGCAAAGCGATCTCCGTCGCCGTGACAGGTTCGCTGACGGGGGGCGCGTCACTGAAGCTGACCTCCGCGGCGACCTCGAAGGTGCCCACGACAGCGACTCCCACTATCTCCGGCACCGCGGCGGTCGGTTCGACCCTCACCGCCAAGCCCGGCACATGGACCAGCGGAACGACCTTCACCTACCAGTGGTACGCCGATTCGACCGCGATCAGCGGTGCGACAGCATCCGCATACAAGCCGACGACCGCCCAGCAGGGCAAGCAGATCTCGGTGAACGTCACCGGGAAGCGGTCGGGGTATACGGCCGTCTCGAAGACGTCCGCGAAGACGACGAAGGCTCTTCTGTCCGCCACCCCGACCGTCAGCGGCACTGCCGCCGTCGGTTCCACGCTGACCGCCAAGGCCGGCACCTGGACGAGCAGCACGACGCTGACCTACCAGTGGTACGCGAACTCGTCGGCCATCAGCGGAGCCACGAAGTCCAGCTACAGGCTCTCCAACGCGACAGCAGGCAAGCAGATCTCGGTGAAGATCACCGGCAAGCGCAGCGGCTACACGACGGTCTCGAAGACTTCCACACGAACCGCAAAGGTGATCATGACCGCCACTCCCACGATCAGCGGCACCGCCGCGGTCGGCTCGACACTCACCGCCAAGTCGGGCACCTGGACGAGGGGAACAGCCTTCTCCTACCAGTGGCTGCGCAACGGTGTGGCGATCAGCGGAGCGACGAGTGCGACATTCCGCGCTCGCCCCGCCGATGCGTACGCCAAGATCTCCGTCAAGGTGACGGGCAAACTGTCCGGCCACGCCACGGCGACGAAGACCAGCGCGTCGACGGCAGCGGTGAAGGGCAAGGCCTACGCGAACTGCACCGCCCTGAACGCGGACTACCGCGACGGCATCCGCAAGAGCGGTGTGAAATTCGACAAGCGGAGCGGCGTCAACAAGCCCGTCAACGGGAGCCCGTACACGTCCACAGAGCTGTACAACCTGCAGTCCCCTGCCCGCGACGGGGACAAGGACGGCATCATGTGCGAGCGGTGACGCGCTGACCCGCGCGTTCCGCTGAGCGCCCGGTCGGCCGGCCCCGAGCCGGTGACCGGGCGCTGCTCGTCGCCGCGAAGACTTCTGGCGCGGCTGCCGCCACCGCACAAACGAAAACGCCCCCCGAGCCGAAGCTCGGGGGGCGTTTCAGGCGAAGTTATTACTTCAGGATCTTGGTGACGGTACCGGCACCGACGGTGCGGCCACCCTCACGGATCGCGTAGCCGAGGCCCTCTTCCATGGCGATGGGCTGGATCAGCTCAACGGTCATGTCGGTGGTGTCGCCGGGCATGACCATCTCGGTGCCCTCGGGCAGCGAGATGACGCCGGTGACGTCGGTGGTACGGAAGTAGAACTGCGGGCGGTAGTTCGTGAAGAACGGGTTGTGACGGCCGCCCTCTTCCTTCGAGAGGATGTAGGCGGTGCCCTCGAAGTTGGTGTGCGGCGTGACCGAACCGGGCTTCACGACAACCTGGCCACGCTCGACATCGTCGCGCTTGAGACCACGGAGCAGGAGGCCACAGTTCTCGCCGGCCCACGCCTCGTCGAGCTGCTTGTGGAACATCTCGATACCGGTGACCGTGGTCTTCTGCGTCGGGCGGATGCCGACGATCTCGACCTCGGAGTTGATACCGAGCGTGCCACGCTCGGCGCGGCCCGTGACGACCGTGCCACGGCCGGTGATGGTGAAGACGTCCTCGATGGGCATGAGGAACGGCTTGTCCTTGTCACGCACCGGGTCGGGGATCGACTCGTCAGCGGCGTCCATCAGCTCGAGGATCGCCTTGGTCCACTCGGCGTCGCCCTCGAGAGCCTTGAGGCCCGAGACGCGGACGACCGGAGCGTCGTCGCCGGGGAAGCCCTGCGACGAGAGCAGCTCGCGGACCTCGAGCTCGACGAGCTCCAGGATCTCCTCGTCGTCGACCATGTCGGACTTGTTCAGCGCGACCATCAGGTACGGCACGCCGACCTGCTTGGCGAGCAGAACGTGCTCACGCGTCTGAGCCATCGGGCCGTCGGTGGCGGCGACCACGAGGATCGCGCCGTCCATCTGAGCGGCACCGGTGATCATGTTCTTGATGTAGTCGGCGTGACCGGGCGCGTCGACGTGAGCGTAGTGACGCTTCGGGGTCTCGTACTCGACGTGCGAGATGTTGATCGTGATACCGCGCTGACGCTCCTCGGGAGCCGAGTCGATCGACGCGAAGTCGCGCTGCACGTTGGTGGCCGACGGGTACGTGTCAGCGAGCACCTTCGAGATTGCGGCGGTGAGCGTGGTCTTGCCGTGGTCGACGTGACCGATCGTTCCGATGTTCACGTGCGGCTTGGTGCGCTCGAACTTGGCCTTAGCCACTGGGTCCTCCTCAGGACGTTCGTGTAGAAGTCCCGGTCACTGGTTTGCGACCGGCCGTCTACGGGGATTTCTCTAGCTTAGTAGAGAGGTGTGTGTTGATTCTGTGTGAAGTTGTGCCCCGGGATGCCTCGTCGCGGAGGCATCCCGGAGAAGAGGGTTACTCGCCCTTGTTCTTCTGGACGATCTCGTCGGCCACGGCGCGGGGCACCTCGGCGTAGGAGTCGAACTCCATCGAGTAGACGGCGCGGCCCGAGGTCTTCGAGCGCAGGTCACCGATGTATCCGAACATCTCGGAGAGCGGAACGAGTGCACGCACGACCTTGACGCCCTGGGCGTCCTCCATCGACTGGATCTGGCCGCGACGCGAGTTCAGGTCGCCGATGACGTCGCCCATGTACTCCTCGGGAGTACGCACCTCGACCGCCATGAGCGGCTCGAGGATGACGGGGTTCGCCTTGCGGACGGCCTCCTTGAAGCCCATCGAGCCGGCGATCTTGAACGCCATCTCCGACGAGTCGACATCGTGCGACGCACCGTCGAGCAGGATCGCCTTGACACCCACCATGGGGTAGCCGGCGAGCACGCCGACGTTCATGGCGTCCTGGAAGCCCTGGTCGGTGGGGCCGATGTACTCGCGCGGGATGCGGCCACCGGTGACCTTGTTCTCGAACTCGTAGATCTTGTCGGCCGTGACCTCGAGGGGCTCGAGCGCGAACTGGATCTTCGCGAACTGGCCCGAACCACCGGTCTGCTTCTTGTGCGTGTAGTCGTGACGCTCGACGGTCTTCTTGATCGTCTCGCGGTACGCCACCTGGGGCTTACCGACGTTGGCCTCGACCTTGAACTCGCGCTTCATGCGGTCCACGAGGATGTCGAGGTGCAGCTCGCCCATGCCCTTGATGACGGTCTGACCGGTCTCGGAGTTCTGCTCGACGCGGAACGTCGGGTCCTCTTCAGCGAGCTTCTGGATCGCGAGACCCAGCTTCTCCTGGTCGGCCTTGGTCTTGGGCTCGATGGCGACCTCGATGACCGGCTCGGGGAAGGTCATCGACTCGAGCACGACCTGGTTGGCCGAGTCGCACAGGGTGTCACCGGTGGTGGTGTCCTTGAGGCCGATGACGGCGTAGATGTGACCGGCGGTGACCGAGTCGACCGGCATCTCCTTGTTGGCGTGCATCTGGAAGATCTTCCCGATGCGCTCCTTCTTGCCCTTGGTCGCGTTGACGATCTGCGCGCCCGAGTCGAGGTGACCCGAGTAC
This sequence comes from Microbacterium terrae, assembly GCF_017831975.1. NCBI lineage: Bacteria > Bacillati > Actinomycetota > Actinomycetes > Micrococcales > Microbacteriaceae > Microbacterium > Microbacterium terrae. The sequence continues at coordinate 2,507,995 of NZ_JAFDSS010000001.1, forward strand.
ACGCGGATGTAGGTCAGGCGGCCGAAGAACGGGTGCGTCACGATCTTGAACGCGAGGGCCGCGAAGGGCTCCTCACGGTCGGCGTGACGCTCGATGATGATCTCTTCGTTCTTCGGGTCCTTCGCCTCGATGGCGGGGACGTCGAGGGGCGACGGGAGGTAGTCAACGACCGCGTCGAGCATCGGCTGCACACCGCGGTTCTTGAACGCCGAGCCGCAGAGCACGGGGTAGAGCTCCGAGGCGATCGTCATCTTGCGGATGGCGCCCTTGATCTCGGCGACCGAGAGCTCCTCACCGCCGAAGTACTTCTCGAGGAGCACCTCGTCGGACTCGGCGACGGTCTCGAGCAGCTTCTCGCGGTACTCGGCGGCCTTGTCGGCGAGGTCGGCCGGGATCTCCTGGATCTCGTACTTCGCGCCCATGGTCACGTCACCCTTGGCGTCGCCGGGCCACACCAGGGCACGCATCTCGACGAGGTCGATGACGCCGACGAAGTCGTTCTCAGCGCCGATGGGGAGCTGGATGACGAGGGGCTTGGCCTTCAGGCGGTTGACGATGGTGTCGACGGTGAAGTAGAAGTCGGCGCCCAGCTTGTCCATCTTGTTGACGAAGCAGATGCGGGGGACGTCGTACTTGTCGGCCTGACGCCACACGGTCTCGGACTGGGGCTCGACGCCCTCCTTGCCGTCGAAGACGGCGACGGCGCCGTCGAGGACGCGGAGCGAGCGCTCCACCTCGACGGTGAAGTCGACGTGACCGGGGGTGTCGATGATGTTGATCTGGTTCTTGTCCCAGAAGCACGTGACAGCAGCGGAGGTGATCGTGATGCCACGCTCCTGCTCCTGCTCCATCCAGTCGGTGGTGGCAGCGCCGTCGTGCGTCTCACCGATCTTGTGGTTGACGCCCGTGTAGAACAGGATGCGCTCGGTCGTCGTCGTCTTGCCGGCATCGATGTGCGCCATGATGCCGATATTGCGGACCTTGTTCAGGTCGGTGAGCACTTCTTGTGCCACGGGATGTCTTCCTTACGTGTGGTGAGGGATGTCGCGGGGTGCCGGCCGGGGAGGTCGTCCCCGGCCGGCGACCGGGCCGCTGTTTACCAGCGGTAGTGCGCGAAGGCGCGGTTCGACTCGGCCATCTTGTGGGTGTCTTCGCGGCGCTTCACCGCGGCACCCAGGCCGTTCGAGGCATCCAGGATCTCGTTCTGGAGGCGCTCGGTCATGGTCTTCTCACGACGGCCCTTGGCGTAGCTGACGAGCCAGCGCAGCGCGAGGGTGTTGGCGCGGTGAGGCTTGACCTCGACCGGCACCTGGTAGGTCGAGCCACCGACGCGGCGCGACTTGACCTCGAGGGTCGGGCGCACGTTGTCGAGGGCCTTCTTGAGGGTGGCGACAGCGTCCTGGCCATTCTTGGCCTCGACGCCGCGCAGGGCGGTGTAGACGATCGACTCGGCGATCGACTTCTTGCCGTCGACGAGGATCTTGTTCACCAGCTGGGTGACGATCGGAGCGCCGTAGACCGGGTCGTTGACGACGGGGCGCTTCGGGGCGGGTCCCTTACGAGGCATCTGTCTCAGCCCTTCTTCGCGCCGTAGCGGCTGCGAGCCTGCTTACGGTTCTTGACTGCCTGGGTGTCGAGTGCACCACGGACGATCTTGTAGCGGACACCGGGGAGGTCCTTCACACGACCGCCGCGGACGAGCACCAGCGAGTGCTCCTGCAGGTTGTGGCCCTCACCGGGGATGTAGGCCGTGACCTCGGTCCCGTTGCGGAGCTTCACACGAGCGACCTTGCGCATCGCCGAGTTCGGCTTCTTGGGGGTGGTGGTGTACACGCGGGTGCACACGCCTGCCTGCTGCGGGTTCGCCTTCAGGGCGGGCGCCTTGGTCTTCGAGACCTTCGGCGAGCGGCCCTTGCGAACCAACTGCTGAATGGTTGGCACGTTCTCTCCTTGTTGTGCTGCACGGTGACAGCGTTCGTGTCTCCCCCGCTGCATCCGGATCTTTCGTTCCGTGACACCGCGGGCTCACATGTATCCACCGGCGCGGCAGAATGACTTTCGCGCAGTCGTGTGGTGGATATGCCGTGGGGGCGACCTGTTCGCAGGTCGATCCCTGAGATGGTGCTCCGCTCGCTCCGCCCGACACGCCAAGGCACGTCGGATGGCGCGCACGGGCGCACACCCGATCTATGATACTTGGCTTTACCCGACCGGGCAAACGTGGGCCGTGTCGCCCGCAGCCGCGCGGGTGCGGGCGTGCGGAGCGCTCAGGCGAGTCCGGCGACGAGCACCGCTGCGAGCGCCGCCAGCGCCCCGACGACGACCACCGCTGCGACGATCACGATGACGACGACCCGGCGGCGGGAGCGGCCGTGCTCCTCGTGCGCGATCTCGACGCTGTCGGCGACCGGACCGGCGCTCGGAGGCCGCACGACCGTTCGCTGCACCATCACCGGCGCGGCCCGCCGCGGGGCGACGGGAGCCTTCAGAGCCGCCGCGTCGGGCTCGTACGACGCGCGAGACGGGGTGGGCGAGACGGAGGGGACGGATGCCGCGCCCGCGGGCGACGCAGGCGACGGCGACCGGCGCACCGAGACGAGCCGGGTGTGCTCCTCCGATCCCGTCGAGGAGTCGGCGACGGTCGCGGTACCGGGGATGGAGTCGGGCTCGCCGGCTCCGCGCGTGGAGATCACGGTCGCGTCGTCGATCGGATCGACGGGTGTCGTGGGCGCCGCGGCGGTCGGCGGACCGGCGACGGGTGCACGACGGCGCGTGGCGAGGAGCGTCTCGTCGGCCGGTGGCTCATCGACGGGCGCACCGGCGGACACGGGCGCCTCCCCGGCGACGGCAGGGGCTCGGCGACGGGTCGCGAGGAGCGTCTCGTCGGCGACGTCGTCCTCGGTCCCGACCCGCGATGGCGCGCGACGCCGCGTCACGAGGAGGGTGTCGTCGGCCAGCTCATCGGAGTCGACGGGCTCGACCGTCGCCAGGCGGCGAACGACGATCCGGGTGGACTCGTCGATCGGGTCGACGGCATCCACCCCGTCGGCCTGCTCGGCGGGCGCGCCGCGACCTGCGCGGGCAGCGCGGCGTCCGGAGGGCACGGCCTCGTGCTGCCCGTCGCCGACCTCGCTCGACATCAGGACGCGGTGTCGTTGGTGAGCCGCAGCTCGGCGTCGCCCGCGAGCCAGCGCTGGGGGGCGGGCTGGGCGGTGCCCGGCGCGATCTCGCGCTCCGAGCCGTCATCGGCCAGCAGCACCGTGCCGTTCGTCGACTGCAGGTCGGTGATCGACCACTGGTCGCCGTCGCGCTCGAGTCGCAGGTGGGTCCGCGAGACCGTGCCGTCGTCGACGACGACGAGCTGGGCGCCCGGATACGCGGTGCTGCGCGCCGGGCGACGCCCCACCAGCACGATCTCGCCGGTCAGCTCGACGGGCGAGCCGGCCGGGAGCACCAGCGACCACTTGGTCCGGCGGCGCGCGGCGACCACGGTCTCGTCGAAGTCCTCGGGCGTCTCGGGAACCTCCGGCCGCACGTGCTGGGCCGACACCGCGCCGGCTGCCGACCGGGGAGACCCGGCATCCGGAGCACCGGCGATCGCCGAGACCGGCCCGGAGCTCTCGGGGAACGCATCCGCCTCGCCGTCGGACTCCTGGGGCGCCCACGGCTCGGCCGCGGGGGCGCGCATGACGCCGCCGGGCACGCGGGTCACCGGAGGCAGGTCGCCGGCATAGCCCGCGATCTCGTCGGCGCGCAGCGCGACGGCCGACACCGGGGCCGACGGAACAGCGGCGATGGGGGCGGGCGCGCCGGCTTCGGCCGCGGTGACCTCGCCGGTGAGGTCGGTGCTCTCGGCGGGCAGGTCGAGCCACGGGTCGTCTACGGGCTGCGCCTCAGGTGCCGCTGCGCGGGCGCGGGCCGCCGCGGACACCGGAGCCGGTGCGGCCTCGGCGGGCGACGCGGCGGAGGGGGCAGCAGCAGCGGGCACCGCCGCCGCGGCGTCTGCGGCGACCGGCGCCGGAGGAATCGGGGGGATCGGCGGGATCCCGGATGCCGCGTCGGCAGGGCCGCTCGGGAGGGGCGGAGGCGCCCAGCCGGCGGCGGGCGCCTGAACCGAGCGGGGAAGAGTCGCGGGCGGCTCGCCCGGCTCGGCCGAATCGGCCGTGGGCGCAGGCGGCACCGGCGAATAGACCGGCGTGCGCGGTGCGAAACCCGAGACGTCCACGGTGGCCGAGGTGTGTGCGGTGAAGGTGGGAAGCGGCGGCGGATCGTCGATCGCGCTCGAGGCGCGGCGCACGCCGCTGCCGACCGTCTCGTGACCCACCCAGCGGGCGCTTCCGAAACCGACGATCGTGGCCCACACCGGGCACAGCAGGAATCCGAGCACCGCCATGCCCATGCCGTACCCGAACGCGACGCTCAGGCGGTACATCGCCATCGCGAAGACGACGAGGAACGCGATCTGTCCGAGCACCGGGACGAGGAGGAGCAGCAGCAGCCACGGCGAGAGGCCGGCGAGCTGGAACAGCACGACGGTGTTGAGGATCGGCACCCAGGCCTTCCAGCCTTCGACGCCGGACTTGCGGAACACGGCGGCGAAGGCGAGTGAGGCCCAGACGTACACCGCCGCGTAGAAGAGCACGATGATCAACGTGCCGAACACGGCCCCAGCAGCTTGTGTGTCGTTCATGACGTCGGACGCGCGGGCTCCGCCCGTCGTCTCCCCCTCTCGGTGGTTCGCACGCGGACGCCCGGCTCGGGCGCCAGCGGAAGCAGCAACGATCTCAACGATACGGTCGAGACCGCGCCGCGCCAGAATCCGCGTTCGCGTCGCAGAATCCGGCGTTCGATGTCTACTGCTCTCCAGTAGTCTCCCGCAACTCGGGCGTCGATGGAGGCGTCGGAGAACACGGCGCGATCGGCGTCCTGCGCGAGCGTGGTCGCAGCCGGGGTGGCGAACACCGCGGCCTGCTCGCCACGGGTCGCCGCGCGCGGCGCGTCGCGGCCGGCATCGAGTGCGGCATCCCGGTACTCCTCCCACCCGCCGGCGATCCGCGCGGCCGGTGTCTTCGCGCGTCGGCGCCCGCGTCGGCGGGCAGCCTTCGCCGCGATCACCACGAGGAAGGGGCCGAATGCGAGGAGGAGGATCAGCGCGGTCACGCCCGCGACGCGCAGGAACGGCAGCAGCCACGCGAGGTCGGGGCCCGCGACGTCGTCATCCGTCCGGTCGGCCGCGGAGTCCTCCTGCGACGGATCGGGCGGCACGACCTCCTCGATCGTGTCGGGGCGCACCTCGGTCACGTTCTCGGGGTCGCGCTGCTCGGTCACGTCGAGGCTGGGTGTCATCGCGTGCTGCGGCGTCGCATCGATCGGCACCCACGCACCGTCGTCGCCCTGCACCTCCGCCCAGGCGGCGAGGTCCTGCGCTCGGCACACGCCCGCCTCGCAGACCGGCAGATCGGGGTCGTCCGACGCCAGGCGAGCACCCAGCACGATGCGCGCCGGGAAGCCGAGCTCGCGGGCGATGAGCGCGACGACGACGGCGAACTGCTCGTCGTCGCCGATCGCCGCCACGTAGTTGCCGGTCGACTCCGCGCGGGTATCGGTCTCGCGCTCGAGCAGCCGGGTGAAGATCGAGTCGATGCGCGCCAGCGAATGCCCCGAGGCGCTCGGCTGGAAGACGTAGTCCGAGAGCTCGGCGGTCCACAGGGCCGTCGACTCGGCCTCCTTGTCGAGCCCATGGCTGAGGTATCCGCGGGAGCGGATGAGGTCGACGAGGCCGGCGAGCGCCGCGCCGTCCGCCCCCGAGGCGTGCTCGTCGACCCACGTCGTGAGACTGTCGGGGATCGCGATGTCGGATGCCGTGCCCCCGGGCGCGCGCACCGCGTCGAGCGCGGGGGACGCAGGCTCGACACCGCGCACGACGTAGGTGTCGCCCGACTGCAGCCCGCCGCCGGCGGTCTGCACGCCGGCTGCCGCCGACACGCTGTAGTAGAACCGGTCGGTGAGCGCGGTCGCCCGATCACCGCCGAAGTCGACGTCCTCCAGGTGCCCGACCGTGGGCATCCACACGTCGTCCCACTCGCGGATCGTGATGGTCGCCGCGACCTGCTCGCCCTCGCCGGCGTCGAGCGTCGACGGCACGCGCACGAAGCGCCCGTCGTCGACGGCCCCGTCGCCGCCGGTGCGGAACACCTCGCCGTCGTAGGCGTCGAGCGTCGCGATGCGCACGCGATCGGGCAGCTCGCCGTCGGCTGCGGCGACGGTGAACATCACGTCGTCCGCGCCGTCGGAGAACAGCGACCGGTAGCGCGACAGCGGACTCGGCTCGGCCGAGAGATCGATGTCAGGCCCGATCGCCGACCGCAGCACGTCACGATCGGCGTCGCGGGCCGCGTACGGCACCGCCGCGCCGGCGAGGAGGAGCGCGCCGACGAGCATCGACGCGGCGAGCGCGGTGCGCCGCCGGTCGGTGCGCGTCGTGCGGACCGACATGCGGACACCGCTGGATGCCGCGGCCCGCTGCAGCGCACGCACGCGCTCCGCATGGGCCCGCGCGGTGAGCCACAGGAGGCACACCACCAGTTCGATCAGGCCGATCGCCGTCTCGACGGGGGCGTAGAGGGTGACAGGGCCGAGCCGGAGCGGTTCGCTCACGCTCGCGCGGCCGAAGAACAACCCGAACGACACCATCGCGAGCGCGACCGGCACGGCCGCATAGGCGACCCGGTCGACCCGCCAGGCCAGGCGCAGCACGACGCATGTGCCCACGAGGAAGACCACCAGAGCGGGCACGAGCAGGTTGCGATACGTCCCGACAGGCGGTTGGACCGTGATGAGGTCCTTCCACCCGAGCACGAGCCCCGAGAGCACTTCGCCGAGGCCCCGGAGGATCTCGGCGGGTGCGCCCAGCCGCGACGGCACCGCGAGGGGCACGCCGAGCAGCAGCACGGCGCCGGCGAGGCACGCGGCGACACTCCACCCGCGCCACCGCCGCCACTGCGCGACCGCCGCGATGCCCGCGCCGACCACCGCGCAGACCACGGCGAGCAGCACGAAGCCGCCCGCGCCGTAGATCGGCCACGCGGCGACGCCCGCCACGACGGCTGTGACGCCCGCGAGGACGGCGCCTGCGGCGATCCGCGGGGTCCCATCGCCCGAGGCGGCGGACGCGGCGGCGGCTTCGCGCCTCGTCGCGCTCACGATGTCGCCCCGCGCAGGAGCAGTCCGGCCAGATCGTCGAGGGTGCCGACCGTGAGCACCGTGAGCCCCGACAGCGTCTGCATGCGCGGATGCGCCCGCTCGTCGCAGATCACTCCGACCACGGCGGTGTCGGCGGGGAAGGCGAGGGCGGCCTGCTGCAGGCGACCGAGCGTGACCTGGGATCCGACCACGACGAAGGCGATCGACAGGCGCTCCCCCGACTCCGACACGAGGCGGCAGACGTCGCGCACCGGCATGGTGCTCTCGAGCAGGTCGATGCCGCTGAAGCCGTCGAGCATGGGACGCGGGGCGGTCGCCGGGATGTGGCGGATGGCGCGCAGGCGCCCGCGCACGACGCGGGGGATCTCGGAACCCGCCGCGATCTGCACGTCGCGCGCGTCGCGGACGGCACGGAGGCCGAGCGACGCGGCGCTCGACACGGCGAGTTCGAACTCGTCGGCATCCGCGTACTCGTTCTCGGCGACGGCCAGCACGACGGCCATGCGGGAGCGGCGCGACTCCTCGTACTGACGCACCATGAGACGCCCGGTCTTCGCCGTCGACCGCCAGTGGATCTGCCGCCGCGAGTCGCCCGGGGCGTACTCGCGGATGGCGTGGAACGACATGTCGCTGTCGACGAGGCGCCTCGTCGGCCCACCCTCGAGGTCGCGGATGAGACCGGCGCTCGTGGACGGGATCGTGACGGTGCGGGGGTGCACGAAGACCTCGTGCACGTCTTCGAACGAGTTCTCGCGGCGGAGGAGCCCGACCGGGTCGCTGCGCACCGTCGTCGCCGGGCCGACCGAGATGACGCCTCTGCGGAGCCCCGGGATGTCGAGGGGCTGCGCGATGGTGTGTCCTGGGCGCAGCAGCGGCACACCGAACTCGACGAGTCCCGCACCGACCGGGATGTCGATGCGGCCCGGCAGGGTGGCCCGATGCCCGTGGTTGCGCACCACGATCTCGCCGACGATACCGTCACCGGCGACCACCCGCTCGTGGGCGAGCGAGAGGTCGACGTCGTACGAGCGCGCGCCGAAGAGGAAGGGCACCGCTGCGACCAGCAGCACGAGCGAGGCGGTGCCGGCGACCATCCACTCGACCCAGCCGAAGACGATGCCGAGCACGAGCCCGACGGTCGCCGCCGCCGCGACCAGCACGCCCGGCGGGCGCACGGTGCGGGCCGTCCAGGTGGCGGCTTCGCGGATGCCCGAGCCGGCCGCCCGCCACGCGCGCGTCGCCCACACGGCGGCGCTCACGACCGCCCGTCCGCGGCGCGCCGACGTGACGCTCGTCGAGGTGACGTGCGTTCGTCCGGCGGTGCCGGTGGACTGGGAGGTGCGGGTCAGACGCGACTCGGTGAGGCTCATACGGCCTCGCGCCTGCTGGGCGGTGCCACGTCGAGCAGCACCTGGCCGATGACCGTCTCCTGGGTGACGCCGTCGAACTCGGCCTCGGGGTGGAGGATGAGCCGGTGCGAGAGCACCGGCACCGCGAGCGCCTTCACGTCGTCGGGTGTCGCGTAGGTGCGCCCCTGCGAGGCAGCGCGGGTGCGCGTCGCCCGGGTGAGGGCGAGGGCGCCGCGGATGCTCGCGCCCAGTCGCACCTCGTCGGCGGCGCGCGTGCTGTCGACGAGGCGCGCGATGTAGTCGAGCACGAGCGCGTCGACGTAGACCTGCGCCGCGAGATCCGCCATCCCCACCAGCGCCTGCGGCGTGATGATCGGCACCAGGTCGGCCGTCGCGGTCGCGGCTCCGTCGAGGATGCGCACGGTCGCCGCGTGGTCGGGGTAGCCGAGCGAGGTGCGCATCATGAAGCGGTCGAGCTGCGCCTCGGGGAGGCGATAGGTGCCCGCCTGCTCCACGGGGTTCTGGGTCGCGAGCACCACGAACGGCACGCCCACCGGGCGCGAGACGCCGTCGATGGTGACGTGCCCCTCCTCCATCACCTCGAGCAGGGCCGACTGCGTCTTCGGGCTCGCGCGGTTGATCTCGTCGGCGAGCACGATGTTGGCGAAGATCGGGCCGGCGTGGAACTCGAAGACGCCCTCCTTCTGGTCGTACACGCTCATGCCGGTGATGTCGCCCGGCAGCAGGTCGGGGGTGAACTGGATGCGCGTGTTCGTCCCCTGGACGGACTGCGCCATGGCGCGCGCGAGCGAGGTCTTGCCGGTTCCGGGAACGTCTTCGAGGAGCACGTGGCCGTCGCTGAGCATCGCGGTGAGCACGAGCTCGACCACGTGCCGCTTGCCCAGCACGGCGCGCTCGACGTTGTCGGCGATCTGGCCGAAGGTCTGCGCGAACCAGTCGGCCTGCTCCTGGGTGATCGTCATGCGTGTTCCTCGCTCGTGCTCGGGGCGGAAGTCGTCGTGGGGCCGGTCATCACGGTGTCGGCGTGGGGGTCGGTGTGGGTTCGGGCTCCGGTTCGGGGCCGGGGTCGCACGTCCTCGAGACCGACTGGGTGGTCGGGCTCAGGTTCCACGCCGCGTTCCACGAGACGGTCACCTGCGCACCCTCGGCCCGAACAGCGCCCGCCGGCACCACCCAGCTGCCCGCGGTGTACGCCAGCGCCGTGTCGTCGTCGTCGTAGAAGACCAGGGCGGCGTCGGACCACGCGACGGCGGCGTCGCCGTTGCTCGACGAGCTGCCGAGCGACAGCGTCGATCCGGCGACGCAGCTGTCGATCGACCAGCGTGCCTGCACCTGGTACGGGGCGCTGCCCGCCGCCGGTGTCACGGCGCCGCGCGCGGACTCCGTGCCCCAGAACCGGTGGCGATAGTAGACGCGGATGCCCGGGTCGCGGTCGTAGACCGAGGTTCCCGGCCCCCAGTTCTCGAACCGCACGTCGTTGAGGCGCGGCGGCTTCTGGTCGGAGCGCGGGGTGTCGGTGATGCGCCAGCGGGCCTGCTGCCCGTCGATCACGGGAGTGGGAGCCACGGTGAAGGTGTACCCGGCGGGCGCGTCTGGGCTCTGCTCGGCCCGCACCGTCGCCTCGGCGGTGGCGGAGCCGAACGAGTCCGAACCGTACCAGGACTCGACGCAGACGAGGAAACGGTACTCGCGGCCGTCTTCGAGCCCGGTGAACGAGCGTCGGTCGCCGCCGGCGACGGGGTCGCAGGAGCCCCGGTCGTCGTAGAGCACGATGTTGTAGCGCAGCTCCGACCCGGTGCCGTTGGGCTGCGCGGTGGCGATCGCGTCGACGGTGACGTACCCGTCGTCTGACGAGCGCGCTGTGACGGTGAGGGCGGGGTTGAGCGGGGCGCCGACGCCGTTGGCCGAGATCGTGACGGTCTGGCCGTTGGCGACGCCGCCGAGGCCCGGCGGAAGCGAGAATCGCGACAGCGGCGTGATCGCCACCGGGGTCGACGAGTTGGAGCCCACGCGGAAGCTGCGCACCTCGATCCGCTCCGAGTTGCGGCCGACGGCGACGCGCTGGGTCTCGCCGGCGGCGCTCACGATCTCGAGCGTGCCGGTCTGCGCGGCATCCACCCCGTCGATGACCAGCGAGACGATTCCCCCGTCACCCGAGGTGACCACCGGCGACCACGACACGCTCTGCGGCGACGCGGGCGGGTTGTAGGCCCACGCGGTCGTGCGCACGCTCTCGGCCGACTCGCCGACGGCGTTGAGTGCCCACACCTCGTACGTGCGCTGCTCGCCGTTCGGAGCCGAGATCGGCGGGCACGCGCCGTCGGCGCCGCAGCGGGCCACCTCGTCGCCGCCGACCCGCACGATGAAGCCCTCGACCGCCGGGTAGGCGAGACGTGCGTCGCCCGGGTCGACCTGCAGCGTGACGGTGCCGTCGTCGTACGCGATCTGCGCGACGCTCGCTGCGGACTTCGGGAAGCCCAGCAGGTCGAGGGTCACGCGGCCGTCGCGCTCCGAGCTCGTGACGCGGCCCTGGGCGTCGCGCACCGAGAACGACGCGGTGCAGGTCGCGCCGGGTGCGTCGTCGGTCCAAGATGCCGTCACGGCCGTCGCCGAGGCGAGTGCGAACGACACGCCGGTGCAGCTGCCCGTGGGGCGGACTTCGACGAGTTCCAGAGGCGTGCCCGGGAGCGGGTTGACCTCGCCGGAGGCGCCGATGACGTCGAGGGTGCACGACGCGCCGGAGGCCTGCGAGCACTGCTGCACCAGCGTGCCGCCCTGCGGCAGCGTCGACGGCGCCGCGCCGACGCGGAGGATGAGGCGCGCCGGCGTCACGGCGGGATGACTGGTGACCGACACGACGACGGTCTCCTCCACACCCGGCACTGCCGCGTCGGCGCCGACGACGGTGAGGATCGAGCCCTGCTGCGTCAGTGTGAAGGCCGCGCCGGTGTGCTCGAAGGCGTACTCGATACCCTCCCAGTCCTCGCGCAGCTGCCACGTGGTCATGTCGCGCAGGTCGTAGCTGACCGTCTCACCGGGGCCGACGGTGATCGAGGCCGGCCGGAGCTCGGGCTGCGGGTCGAGGGGCTCGACGATGATCGGCACCGACAGGTACGTCCATTCGTCCTCCCCGGTGAGCCGCACCGGCACCCGGCACGCGTCGACCCACGGCGCCCCGGCTCCGGCGTCGTAGCGCAGCACGGTGCCGGACTCGACCACGCACGCTGCCTCGGTGCGGGCGCCCGAGGCCTGCACGTCTTCGCCGATCTCGATCGTGCTGCCGCGCGGGGCGGCGACGAGCTCGGCCATGTCGAAGGTGGCGGATGCCAGCTCCTGCACCTGCGGAGAGGGGGCGCCGGCGCGGAGGGCGAGCGCGACGTCATCGTCGCCGGGCACCCGCAGGAACCCGTAGCTGGTCACTTCGCCCGCGAGGCCCTCGCCCGTCACGGCGAACGGGATGAGGCGCGAGGCCGCCGGCAGGTCGCCCCGCAGCGTCGACCCCGACACGGTGACGCCGTCGGGCGAGCCCCAGAGCGACAGCTCGAGGTCGGAGACGTCTCCGCCCGACCAGGTGACCTTGTCGGCGAGCACGTCGACACCGCCGACGAAGTCGTCGCGGGTCTCGACCGTGAGGGTGGTGTCGGTGACGACGGGGTAGTCGGGGACCACGTCGCGCACGACCTTCACCACGATGAGACCGCGGCCGGTGTTGCCCGACGACGACTCGACGTCGTAGAGGAACGACATCGTCGCAGGCTCCTCGCCCGCGGCGATCACGACGGTCGTGTCGTCGACGTCGAGCAGCCGCTCGTCCCAGCGCGCGTACTCCGGGTTGTCGCTGCCGTCGATGAGCGCCACGGGGGCGTCGGGGCGCACCGCGGTGATCGACAGCTCGCCCATCGTCGGATCGACGTCGTTGGCCAGCGGGCTCACGCGGATGCTGTTCTCCTCGCCCGCCTGCACCTGCACGTAGTCCGTGAAGGTGATCGGGCTCGGGTTCGCCTCGGCATCGAGCACGCCGACGCGCGCGGTCCCCTCGGCCGTCTCGCCGAACGCGTCGGCAACCTGGTAGCGGAACGAGCGCTGGCCGCTGTCGCCGGGGACGCTGGTGTAGAGGATCCCCGATCCGTCGGCGGCGACCGTGGCCGATCCGCGCTCCGGCTGAGTGACCACGCGTCCCAGGGTGACGACGTCGCCGTCGGGATCCATGCCGAATCCGTCGAAGGGGATGAGCACGGACTGCCCGCTGAGCACGCGACCTTCGAGGGTGTCGGCCGCCGGCGCCCGGTTCGCCTCGTCGTCGATCACCCGGACGCGCACCCGCGCGCCGTCGGCCAGCGCCGGGGCACCCGGCGTGAACACCGAGTAGTCGACCGCGTACTCCCCCGGCTCGTCGGGTGCGAGGTAGCGCAGCACGTCGCCCGATGCGAACGCGAGGGCGTCCTCGGTCGTCGAGGCGACGGTCGCGGGGTTGAGGGTCGGACGGCCGCCGGCCGGGGAGATGTCGTTGTCGAGGACGGGGATGTCGATCTGCGCCCCCGCGCGCACGACGATCGAGTCGTCGACCGCGATCGGCGCGAGGTCGGGTGCCGACGGCAGCAGGTACACCGTCGCCTCCCCCTCGACGCGCGCACCCTCGTCGTCGGTGCCGTCGCTGACCACGTAGCGCACCGTGCCCAGTCGCCCCGGGCCGCCGTCCTCGGTCGTCCCCGACACGCGCAGGTTGTTCTGGCCGACGGCGTCGACGGTCAGGGTCGCCCCGGCGTCGGCATCGGCGACGACGTCGCTCAGCAGCAGCACGCGGCGGGTCGGATTGGAGACGACGTCGAAGACGTCGAGCGTCGCGTCCTCCTGCGGATGCACGAAGGCGACGACGGGCGCCGTGGCCAGCTGGGCCGGCGCGTCCTCGGGGAGCAGGGTGATCCGCGCGGTGGCCGTGGCATCCGACCCGTCCTCGTCGGCCACCGTGAAGTCGACGCGGTAGGTGCCCGGCGCTTTCGCGCTGAAGTCGAACGAGGTCGAGCCGCCGACGATCGTGGCTGTGGCCGAGGCGTCGTCGAGCACGCGCACCGATTCGAGCGACATCGTGCCGGCCGTCCCCGTGACATGGTCGGCCACATCGACGGTGATGCCGGACTGAACGGTGTCGGTGATCGCGAACGACTGGGCCGTGAGCGCGGGCTGCGGCGACACGCGGACGACGAGCGACTTCTGCGCCGTCTGCCCCTGCGTGTCGGCGACCGTCACGACGAGGTCGACGAGCTCCTCGCTCCCCCCGCCGCGATCGCTGTGCTGATAGACCACGTCGCCGCTCGGAGTGGCCGCGACGCTGCCTCCGCCCGACGGATTGGTCACCGAGAGCAGCAGCAGCGGATCGCCCTCCGGGTCGACCCAGCCCGACAGCACCGGAACCGTGACGGTGCCGCCGAGGGCCACTTCGGGCTCGGGCCACTCCACGAGGCATCCGTCCACACCGCACCACACCGGGGCGGACTCGGCGTCCGCGCCGGCGACGTTCAGCGTCACGGTCGTCGGCTCGGAGGTCAGTCCGTTCTCGGCGGTTCCGTCGGTCACGGCATACGAGAAGGTCGCCGACCCCGTGGCGTCGGGTTCGACGCGCACGGCCAGCCGCTGACCGTCGTCGGTGATCGAGACCGTGCCGAACTCGGGCTCGAGGCCGCCGACCGACGTGGGGTCGATCGTGAGCACGTCCTCGTTCGGATCGTGGTCGTTGAGGAGCACCTGGAGCGCGGAGAGGCTTCCGGCGCGAACCCCGAAGGCGTCGGGCTCCGCCACGGGAGGCTTCGGATCGAGGACCACCTGCAGCTGCTCGTCGCTGGGCACCGCGTCGGGGTTCGTCTGGTCGTCGAGAGACCAGTCCTGACTCGACGCGATCAGCGCACCGTCGGGGACCGACCACGCCCACCCGGAGCGCAGCTCGTTCAGGATCATCGACGAGCCGCCGGCGACGAACACCGGCCGCCGCTGGTCGGAGATCGGCCTGCCGCGGTAGTCGAGCGTCTCGGCGGTGCCGTCGGAGCCCCACAGCTGACCCGCGGCCTCGCCCTGCGGCAGCCACGCGGCGTACACGACCCCGTCGTGCTGCACCGGCTCCGCGGGCGTGCCGAGCACGACGCCGTCCTCGGTCCCCTCCTCGAGGGCCGGCCCCGAGCCGTCTGCCGGCACCCGCACGAGCGACGTCTCACCGGCGACGTAGACCGCGGTCCCGTCGGCGACGGGCTGCCCGACGACCACCGTCCCCGTCGTCGGGGTGGGCGCCGATCCCGGCACATCGCGCAGCCAGACCTCGCCGTCTTCGGCGTCGACGACCGCCCACGTGTCGCCCGCGGCCGTGACGAGAGGCGCGGCGAGGCCGTCGGGCTCGAACGGGTCGCGACCGGCGACCTCGTCGCCGGCGAGGTCGTACCGGAGCACCGAGGCATCCGCCCGCGAATAGGCGAACAGCATCCCGCGCTCGTCGACGGCGATGGCGTCGGCCGTGTACTGCGGGGCGTCCTCGTCGTCGCTCGGGAAAGGGTCGAGCTGCGCCACGTCGCCCTGTTCGATCCGGCCGGCGTACACCGCGCCCGAGTCGGTGAGATAGGCGACATACCCGTCGGCGGTCGACACGTCGGTCGTGCCTGCCGGCGTGGATGCCGAGGACTCGAGAGCCTCGTCGTCGAGGTCGATCGGCAGGGCCTCGTCGATGCGGGTGACCTTGCTGTAGCTGTCGCTGAAGATGTAGGCGGCGTCGCCGGACTGCACGACCTGGTCGGGGTTGCTGATGCTGCGGACGGTGTCGAGCTCGCCGACCGCGGTGTTCACCCGCGCGTAGCGCTTGCCCTCGCCGGTCTGCAGAGCCCACACCGCGGTGTCGACCTCGGGCGTCTCCTGCGCGTCGAGTCCGGGCCAGACGACGGTGGCGCCGACGACCAGGGCCACCGCGGCCAGCGAGGCCGACAGCCCGATGACGGTGCGTCTCCTCATCCGAGCGTCCCTGTGAGCAGCAGCGCGCCGACGATCGCCGCCGCAGTGACCACAGCCCCGGCGATGACCCCGACGACGAGCGGCATCGCCTTCGCCCGCTGCCGCGACGGGGCCGAGAACTCGGTGTCCTCATCGCGCGCGAGGCCCGCGACGCCCGACGTGGTGCGCAGCTTCCGCCGGTCCTCCCGCACGATCTGCGACCGCGCCGGTCCGCGCATCGCCGAGTCCGAGAAGTCGACCGGCGCGGATGCCGCCCAGTCGTCCTCGGGGATCTCGAGAGGCGTCGCCGACAGACCGAGCTCGGTCTGCACGGCGCGCAGCGCCTCGGCGAATTCACGCGCCGAACCGTGCCGGCGAGCGGGGTCGCGGCTCATCGACGCGGCGAGCAGCGTCTGCAGGCTCTCGGGCACGTCGGCGCGCGCGATGGGCGTGTACGTCGCCCGCGCGATGCGCTTGCGCAGCAGCTCCTTGGTGTTCTGGCCGCGCTCGCGACGCTCGAACGGGCTGTGACCCGCGAGCAGCGAGTAGACGGTGGCGCCGAGGCTCCACACCTCGCTCGCGACGGTGCCGGGCGTCTGCTCGGCGATGACCTCGGGGGCGCTCCACGGCACCGACATCGCCAGCACCTCGGAGTCGCTGCGGTGCATGAGCGACGACGAGATTCCGAAGTCTGCGAGCACCGGGGTGCCGAAGGTGGTGACGAGGATGTTGCTGGGCTTGACGTCGCGGTGCACGAGGCCCGCGCGGTGGGCCGACTCGAGTGCGCTCGCCATGCGAACGCCGATGTTCAGCACCTCGGGCACCGGGATGCGCTCGAGCCGGTACCGCTGCGAGAGCGACCCCGGGCAGAACTCCATCACGATGTACGGCCGGCCGTCGGCCGAGATGCTCGCCTGGTAGACGGTGACGATGGCCGGATGCGCCGACAGGTGGGCGAGCACGTCGGCCTCGGCGTTGAACATGCGCCGCAGCTCGGGGTCGCGGACGTCGCTCGGCATCACCTTCACCGCGACGTTGCGGCGAGGCATGTCCTGCTCGTAGAGGAAGACGTCGGCGAATCCGCCCGACCCGAGGGGGCGGATGTACGCCAGCCCGGGAAGGATCGGGGGCGCGGAGGGAAGCCGTGATGCCACGTCGCCCTCCATCCGCCCCAGCGAAGAGCACGCCCTCCCGATCGGGCGCGCAAACCCGAAAATGCTAACAGGGCGCGCCGTGCGCCACTGACAGCGTGTGCACAGTCTGACTCAGACTGTGGGGTCGTGGGGGTCGAACGGTGCGTCGAGCGACCGGGTGAGCTCATCGAGCATGGCCGTGATCTGCGGTTCGACGTACTCGGTGATCGCCGCCTGGATGCGCAGGCGATGGTGGAGCAGGATGGTGCACACCTCGCGCCCGACCATGTTCGCGTAGTCGTCGGCGAGGCCCACCTCCTGCCGGAGAGCAGCCTTCGCCTCCTCGCTGAGCGGCGGCAGGGCCGGCACGTCGGCATCGGCCTCGGCCGCGAGACCCGAGATCGTGAAGAGGAACGGCGCTCCCGGAACCGGGTCGGGATCCAGCGGCAACCCCTCGTACTCGGGGTCGAGGCCCTCCCCCGGCCGATACGAGCGCGACCGGTTGCGGGCCGACTGCTGATCGAGCTCGGTCTGCAGCATCGGCAGGTTGAGCGAGGTGTACTCCGCGACCGAGCGGTCGACGATCGTCTTGATGCGCGTCGACAGCCCGTGCTGCACCGCGTGCGGCACGTCGGAGCCGAGGCCCGCGGCCGACAGCACCGGCGAGCCGAGGCAGCGGCGGCACGGTGCGACACGACCGCGATGGGTCGAGGGCTCCCAGCGGGGCAGCCACAGCAGCCAGGCGTCGACGGCCTGGCTCACCTGCGTCTCGAGCGAGCGCTCCACGCTGACCAGGGTATTACCGCGCGGGCCGGATCGCCGGGATCCTGCGGCATCCTTCATCTTCAGATGGAGACGGATGCCGCGTGCTCACTCGTCGAACTCGTCCTCCCACGGCCACCGTGGCCGGCTCGCGCGGGTGCGGACGAGAGCCACCCCGCCCCAGGCGCACACCGCGGCGGCGCCGGCGACGACGACCCCGAACCACGTCGTCGAGATGCGTCCGGCGACCGCGACGGCCGAAGCGAGGTCTCCCCCGGTCGCGACGACCGCCACGACGAGGGCGAGGAGATAGGCCAGGAAGGTCGCCGCGGCGGTCCACGCCGCCGCCCAGTAGGTCGGCGGCACCCGCCGCAGCCCCGGCCACAGGGCAACCGCGAACACGCCCGTCGCCACGACCGCGGCGACGATGCCCGGGCTCTGGCCGAGCCCCCGCACCGCGATGACGTCCTCACCGGTGGCGAGGCTCGTCATGCCGAGGCCGAAGATGAACAGGGCGACGAAAGAGATCGTCGCGAGGGCGAGCGCCGCGGCCGGGCGGACGGATCCGCCCGGAGCCGCGGGGCCCGTCATGTCACTGCCGGACGAGCTGGGGACCGGCCTCGAGGGTGCGCTCGTACTCGCGCTGCGCCTCGACGTTCAGCTCGGTGACGCGCTTGCCGCGAGCGGCGACCCACGCGCCGAACCAGATCGTGAGCTCGCGCCCGATGAGGAAGGCCGCGATCGCGAGCGGTGCGAGGAGTGCGCCCTCGACCACCTCGCCACCCTCACTCGGGGTGAGCATCCAGAACGGAGCCTGGAAGAGCTGACCCAGGATGTAGCCGCCGTAGGAGGCGACACCGACGAGCAGGCCGAAGACGACCCACGCGCCCCACCGGCCGCGGTTGATGATCGCCCCGAGCAGCCAGAAGGCCAGGAAGAACAGCGCGACGGGGGTCCAGAAGCCCCACTGGCTGAGGGTGAGCGTCGCCGCTTCGGCGACGTCGCCCGCCGCGGAGTCGGCGACATCGCCGGTGACCGCCCAGAGCCCGATCCACGCGCCGAAGAAGAGCACGGCGAAGGCGACTGCCGCCAGCAGACCGATCGCGCCGGCCGCGCCACGGTTGCCGCGGGGACGCGGCGCCTCAGGAGCCTGCACGAAGATGGGCTGCGGAGCGGCGGCGGCGCTCGCGGCGGCCGCACCGGCGTAGGCACCCGCGGGCGCCTCGTACGCCGTGGTCTGTGCGTCGTACGCGGTGGTCGGCGCGTCGTCGGCGACCGGCTCGCTCGGCGTCACGAGCGGCTCGGCGGGCGTCTCGTAGACCGTGGTGGGCGCGGCTGCGGCGGGCGCCGGCTCCACGCGCTCGTAGTCGAGGGCCGCGGCCTCCGGGCTGTTCCACGGATCTGGGTCCGCGACGGGCTCGCCGGCGACAGGCGCGCCGGTGGCGACGGGCTCGCTCACGGCCGGCTCGCTCGGGGCGACCGGCTCCGACACGGCGGGCTCGGCGTCGACGGGTGCCGACTCGGTCGCCGCGGCATCCGCCCCGGCATCCGTCGCGGCCGGAGTGTCGCCACGGGCGGCCTCGGCATCGGCGAGCCCTTCGTTGGCGCGGCCGACCACATCGTCCACGGTGGCGGGCTCTTCGATCGGCTCGCCGTACGACGACTTGGGGTCACTCATCGGGGCACTCCTCACGCGGGGCCCGTCCCCGCCGCTAGCGAGATTAGCCCCATGAAGCCCGCACACGGCGGAGGCGTGCCGCGTGATCGCGCGACCGCGCCGCGCCGCCGCGGCGAGGACAGGAGGTGCGCCTAGGGTGGGCGCATGGCATCCCGAACCGTCCGCGCGGCCGCGGCGGCGGCATCCGTCGTCCTCGCCTTCGCCGCCCTCGTCGCCTGCGCGCCCGAGCCGACCACCGGTGCAGACGCGTCGGGCGGCGCGACGCCGACCCGCAGCGTCGACCCGACGCCCATCGCGACGGTCACCGGGATCCCCACCACGCTCGCCGGCATCCCCGACGACTGCGAGGAGATGCTCGACGACGACGTGCGCTCCCAGCTGGCCGATGTGCCCCTCAACGACCCCGCCACGGGTGAGGACACCGGGGTGCAGGGAGACGGGTCGCTCGTGTGCCTGTGGCGGGATCCGGCAGCCGACACCACGTACCTGAAGACGACGATCGCGTACATGTCGCGCGGCCCCGCGCTCGACATGCTCAACGAGCTCGCCGACGACGAGGACTTCACCTGCTACACGCCCGACGAGGGCACGCGGTGCGAGAAGACGTGGGAGAACGAGGAGTTTCCGGTCGAGGACGGCCGCACGCTCTACTGGCGCGACGGCGTGCTGATCGACACGCAGTACTCGAACCTGGCGCCGACGGGCTACACCGCCGCGATCGTGGAGTCGATCTTCGGCTGACCCCGCGCCCGCCGGGCGTCAGCCCCAGACGTAGGTGCGGAGGCGCTCGGTGTAGTCCTCCGGATGCCACGTCGACTCCGTCGTCGCGAGCCAGAGGTGCCCGCGCACGACGTGCTCCTCGAGCACCCCGGCCTCGGTGCGGACGCACGTGAGGGTGTCGTCGACGCTCGAGCAGTCGAAGCCCTGCCCGCGCAGGGCCGGATCGGCCAGTGCCGCGGCATCCGTCTCGACGAACGCGAGCGTGGTCGCGACGGTTCCGGAGTCGCCCGTCCACCGGCACGAGACCCGCACCTCCGGCGTCAGCGCGTCGACGAGACCCGTGGCTGCGGTGGCCGGAGCGGACAGATCCTGCTTCAGCTGCGCGTCGCGGGCGAGCAGCATCCGCGACCAGAGATCCGACGGGTAGAGCTCCCGGCAGTCCAGTCGCCCGTCCGTCGCGAGCTGCGCAGGGGTGGGTTCGGCCTCGCGTGCTTCGGCAGCCGTCCCCCGGCGCAGCGTGTCACCGGTCCACTCCACGACGGCGGGGATGCCCGGCAGCGCCAGCCAGACGAGCGCGCCGACCACCGCGGCGCACAGGAGCCCGACGGGCACGGCGATCCAGCGGTTCCGTCCGCCGATCCGCGCCACCCTGCCACCCCCTCGCTCCACGGTACGTCGGGCTCCACGGCGGGGCGTCGCGGCGCGCAGAGGTCGGCCGCACCGGAAACGCCGAAGGGCCCCGGGAGAACCCGGGACCCTTCGGACGAGAGCGCTTCAGACTCAGTTGTACGACGTGAAGTCGCCGTCGGTCGAGAAGCTGTCGAAGTCGACGTAGCTCAGGTCGGCATCGGTGTACGCGCCGTCCGAGGCGAAGATGCGGTTGGGGTACCGCTCGCTCTTGGCCTCCTCGGTCGCCTCGACCGTGACGTTGCGGTACTTCGAGAGTCCCGTTCCGGCAGGGATGAGCTTTCCGATGATGACGTTCTCCTTGAGGCCGACGAGCGGGTCGCTCTTGCCCTCCATCGCAGCCTGCGTGAGCACGCGGGTCGTCTCCTGGAAGGAGGCGGCCGACAGCCACGACTCGGTCGCGAGCGACGCCTTCGTGATACCCATGAGCTCCGGGCGACCCGACGCGGGGCGCTTGCCCTCTGCCACGGCCTCACGGTTCATGTTCTGGTAGCGCTTGAAGTCCACCAGCTCACCCGGAAGCAGCGTCGTCTCACCGTGGTCGACCACGGTGACCTTCCGCAGCATCTGGCGCACGATGACCTCGATGTGCTTGTCGTGGATCGGCACACCCTGCGAGCGGTACACGCCCTGGACGCCGTTCACGAGGTACTTCTGCACCTCGCGGGCACCCATGACACGCATGACCTCCTTGGGGTCGAGCGTGCCGACGAGGATCGGCTGGCCGACCTCGACGCGCTGGCCGTCCTCGACCAGGAGCGTGGCGCGCTTGAGCACCGGGTAGACGTGCGGCTCGTCGCCGTTGTCGGGCGTGAGGATGACCTTCTTCGACTTGTCGTTCTCGTCGATCGTGATGCGACCGGCCGACTCGGCGATGGGCGACGCACCCTTGGGGGTGCGGGCCTCGAAGAGCTCCTGCACGCGGGGAAGACCCTGCGTGATGTCGTCGGCCGAGGCCGAACCACCGGTGTGGAAGGTACGCATCGTCAGCTGCGTGCCGGGCTCACCGATCGACTGGGCCGCGATGATGCCGACGGCCTCGCCGATGTCGACGATCTTGCCGGTCGCGAGCGAACGGCCGTAGCACTTCGCGCAGACACCGACGGCCGAGTCGCAGGTGAGCACCGAGCGCACCTTGATGGACTCGACACCCGCCTCGACCAGCTTGTCGATGAGCACGTCGCCCACGTCGTCGCCGGCCGCCGCGAGGACGGTGCCCTGCGCGTCGACGACCTCGGCCGCCAGCGTGCGGGCGAACACCGAGTTCTCGACGTTCGCGTCGCGCACCAGCACGCCGTCGCTGCCGGGGGCGGCGATGACGAACTCGAGGCCCTTCGACGTGCCGCAGTCCTCCTCGCGGATGATGACATCCTGCGAGACGTCCACGAGACGACGGGTGAGGTAACCCGAGTCGGCGGTACGGAGGGCCGTGTCAGCCAGACCCTTGCGGGCACCGTGCGTCGCGATGAAGTACTCGGCGACCGACAGACCCTCGCGGTACGAGGAGATGATCGGACGCGGGATGATCTCACCCTTGGGGTTGTTCACCAGGCCTCGCATACCCGCGATGTTGCGGATCTGCAGCCAGTTACCACGGGCGCCCGACGAGACCATGCGGTTGATGGTGTTGTCGGCCGGGAAGTGGTCGCGCATCGCCTTCTGGACCTCGTCGGTCGCCTCGGTCCAGATCTTGATGAGCTCCTGGCGACGCTCGGCGTCGGTGGTGAGACCCTTCTCGAACTGGCCCTGCACCTTGGCGGCCTGCTTCTCGTAGCCCGCGACGATCTCGCCCTTGTTGGGGGGCGTGAGGATGTCGCTGAGCGCCACGGTCACACCCGAGCGGGTGGCCCAGTAGAAGCCGGCGTCCTTGATGCGGTCGAGCGAAGCTGCGACCTCGACCTTGGGGTACTCCTCGGCGAGCTTGTTGACGATCTGCGACAGCTTGCCCTTGTCGGCCTGCTCGCGGACGAACGGGTAGCCCTTGGGGAGCGTGTCGTTGAAGATCGCCTGACCGAGCGAGGCGTCGAGCAGCCCGTGACGCTCGTAGCCCTCGGGCGCTTCGCCCTCGAGGAACGTCAGACCGGGAACGCGGATGCGCACCTTCGCCTGCAGGTCGAGGGTGCCCTCGTCCTTGGCGAGGATCGCCTCCGAGACCGAGCCGAACACACGACCCTCACCGGCAGCGCCCTCCTTGACCGTGGTCAGGTGGTGCAGACCGATGATCATGTCCTGCGAGGGCAGGGTGACCGGGCGGCCGTCCGACGGCTTCAGGATGTTGTTCGAGGCGAGCATCAGGATGCGGGCCTCGGCCTGAGCCTCGACCGACAGCGGCAGGTGAACGGCCATCTGGTCGCCGTCGAAGTCTGCGTTGAACGCAGCACACACGAGCGGGTGCAGCTGGATCGCCTTGCCCTCGACGAGCTGAGGCTCGAAGGCCTGGATGCCGAGGCGGTGCAGCGTGGGAGCACGGTTGAGGAGCACCGGACGCTCGCGGATGATCTCCTCGAGCACGTCCCAGACCTCGGGACGGGTGCGCTCGACGGCGCGCTTGGCGGCCTTGATGTTCTGCGAGTGACCGAGGTCGATCAGGCGCTTGATCACGAACGGCTTGAACAGCTCGAGAGCCATCTGCTTCGGGAGACCGCACTGGTGGAGCTTGAGCTGCGGGCCCACGATGATGACCGAACGGCCCGAGTAGTCCACGCGCTTGCCGAGCAGGTTCTGACGGAACCGGCCCTGCTTGCCCTTGAGCATGTCGGACAGCGACTTGAGCGCACGGTTGCCGGTACCGGTGACCGGGCGACCACGGCGGCCGTTGTCGAACAGCGCGTCGACGGCCTCCTGCAGCATGCGCTTCTCGTTGTTGACGATGATCTCGGGGGCACCGAGGTCGATCAGGCGACGGAGGCGGTTGTTGCGGTTGATCACGCGGCGGTACAGGTCGTTGAGGTCGGAGGTCGCGAAGCGGCCACCGTCCAGCTGCACCATCGGGCGCAGCTCCGGCGGGATCACCGGAACGACGTCGAGCACCATCGAGGCCGGGCTCATGCCGGTCTGCAGGAACGAGTTGACGACCTTCAGGCGCTTGATCGCACGGATCTTGCGCTGGCCCTTGCCCTCGGCGATCTGCAGGTGCAGGTTCTCCGCCTCGGCGGCCAGGTCGAACGCCTCGAGGCGACGCTTGATCGACTCGGCGCCCATGTGGGCCTCGAAGTACTGACCGAAGCGGTCCTGCAGCTCGTGGAAGATCTCGTCTTCGCCCTTGAGCTCGCCGACGGAGAGGGTGCGGAAGTCCTCCCACACCTTTTCGAGGCGGGTGACCTGGTCGTCCGCGTTCTTGCGGATCGAGGCCATCTCCTTCTCGGCGGCGTCCTTGACCTTCTTCTTCTGGTCGGCCTTCGCGCCTTCCTCCTCGAGGACGGCGAGCTCCTCCTCCAGCTTCTGCAGGCGGGCCGCGACGCGGGCGTCACGACGGTCCGCGAGCGTCTTCAGCTCGAGGCGGATGTTGCTCTCCTGCATCGCGAGGTCGCGGTGACGAGCATCCTCGTCGACCGAGATGACCATGTACGCGGCGAAGTAGATGACCTTCTCGAGGTCCTTCGGGGCCATGTCGAGCAGGTACCCGAGGCGCGAGGGCACGCCCTTGAAGTACCAGATGTGGGTCACGGGAGCGGCGAGCTCGATGTGGCCCATGCGCTCGCGGCGCACCGAGGACTTGGTGACCTCGACGCCGCAGCGCTCGCAGACGATGCCCTTGAAGCGCACGCGCTTGTACTTGCCGCACGCGCACTCCCAGTCACGCGACGGTCCGAAGATCTGCTCTCCGAAGAGGCCGTCCTTCTCGGGCTTGAGCGTGCGGTAGTTGATGGTCTCGGGCTTCTTGACCTCGCCGAAGGACCAACGACGGATGTCGTCAGCGGTGGCCAGGCCGATGCGAAGCTGATCGAAAGTTGTTGATTCGAGCACTAGTTCTCAGTTCTCCTGTGTCGGAATTCTGTTCGTTGCCTGGCGACTTAGATCTCGTCGATCGACGAGGACTCGAAGCGGCTGGAGATGTTGATGCCGAGCTCTTCCGCTGCGCGGAAGGCGTCGTCGTCGGTGTCGCGGAGGTTGACCGCCGTACCGTCCGCCGAGAGCACCTCGACGTTCAGGCAGAGCGACTGCATCTCCTTCATGAGCACCTTGAACGACTCGGGGATGCCCGGCTCCTGGATGTTCTCGCCCTTGACGATGGCCTCGTACACCTTGACGCGGCCGAGGATGTCGTCGGACTTGATCGTGAGGAGCTCCTGGAGCGCGTATGCGGCGCCGTAGGCCTCGAGGGCCCACACCTCCATCTCACCGAAGCGCTGGCCACCGAACTGCGCCTTACCACCGAGCGGCTGCTGGGTGATCATCGAGTACGGGCCCGTCGAGCGCGCGTGGATCTTGTCGTCGACGAGGTGGTGCAGCTTCAGGATGTACATGTAGCCGACCGAGATCGGAGCCGGGAACGGCTCGCCGGAGCGGCCGTCGAACAGCTGCGTCTTGCCCGTCGAGTCGATCAGGCGCACACCGTCGCGCGTGGGCAGGGTCGAGTCGAGCAGACCCGCGATCTCGGCCTCGAACGCGCCGTCGAACACCGGGGTGGCGACCTTCGTGTTCGCGGGGGCCTCGAACGCCTGCTGCGGCAGCTGGGCGGCCCACTCGGGCGTGCCCTCGACCTTCCAGCCCTGCTTCGCGATCCAGCCGAGGTGGAGCTCCAGCACCTGGCCGAAGTTCATTCGACCCGGGATGCCGAGCGGGTTGAGGATCACGTCGACCGGGGTGCCGTCGGCGAGGAAGGGCATGTCCTCGACGGGGAGGATCTTCGCGATGACGCCCTTGTTGCCGTGGCGGCCGGCGAGCTTGTCGCCCTCGGTGATCTTGCGCTTCTGGGCGATGTAGACCACGACGCGGCGGTTGACGCCCGAGCCGAGCTCGTCGTCGCCGTCCTCGGCGTTGAACTCCTTGACCGCGATGATCGTGCCCTGCTCACCGTGGGGCACCTTCAGCGACGTGTCGCGCACCTCGCGGCTCTTCTCGTTGAAGATCGCGCGGAGCAGGCGCTCCTCGGCCGACAGCTCGGTCTCGCCCTTGGGCGTGACCTTGCCGACGAGGATGTCGCCGGGGCGCACCTCGGCGCCGATGCGGATGATGCCGCGCTCGTCGAGGTCCTTGAGCAGGTCGGGGCTGACGTTGGGGAGATCACGGGTGATCTCCTCCTTGCCGAGCTTCGTGTCGCGGGCGTCGACCTCGTACTCCTCGATGTGGATCGAGGAGAGGGTGTCGTCCTTCACCAGGTTCTGGCTGAGGATGATCGCGTCTTCGAAGTTGTGACCCTCCCACGTCATGAACGCAACGAGGAGGTTCTTGCCGAGGGCGAGCTCGCCGTTCTCGGTCGCAGGACCGTCGGCGATGACCTCGCCGGCCTCGACGCGCTCACCGGCCGAGACGACCACGCGCTGGTTGTACGACGTGCCCTGGTTCGAGCGGTCGAACTTGCGCAGGAAGTAGTCCTGCACGCCGCCCTCGTCGAGCTGCACGGTCACGACGTCGGCCGAGACCTCGACGACGACACCGGCCTTGTCGGCGGTGATGACGTCGCCGGCGTCGATCGCGGCGTAGCCCTCCATACCGGTGCCGACCACGGGCGACTCGGAGCGCAGCAGCGGAACAGCCTGGCGCTGCATGTTCGCACCCATGAGGGCGCGGTTCGCGTCGTCGTGCTCGAGGAACGGGATGAGCGAGGTCGCCACCGACACCATCTGGCGCGGCGAGACGTCCATGTAGCCGATCTCCTCGGCGTGGAACAGGTCGACCTCGCCACCCTGGCCGCGACGGGCGAGGACGCGGTCGTTCGCGAACGAACCGTCGGCCTTCAGCTCGACACCGGCCTGCGCGACGATGTAGTCGCTCTCCTCCGAAGCGGTGAGGTAGTCGATCTCGTCGGTCACCTTGCCGTCGGTCACGCGGCGGTACGGCGTCTCGATGAAGCCGAACGCGTTGATGCGCGCGAACGATGCGAGCGAGCCGATCAGACCGATGTTCGGGCCTTCCGGCGTCTCGATCGGGCACATGCGGCCGTAGTGCGAGGGGTGGACGTCACGGACCTCGACGCCTGCGCGCTCACGCGACAGACCACCGGGGCCGAGCGCCGACAGGCGGCGCTTGTGGGTCAGACCCGCGAGCGGGTTGTTCTGGTCCATGAACTGCGACAGCTGCGACGTTCCGAAGAACTCCTTGATCGCGGCGACGACGGGACGCACGTTGATCAGGGTCTGGGGCGTGATCGCCTCGATGTCCTGCGTGGTCATGCGCTCGCGGACGACGCGCTCCATGCGCGACAGACCGGTGCGGACCTGGTTCTGGATCAGCTCGCCGACCGCGCGGATGCGGCGGTTGCCGAAGTTGTCGATGTCGTCGACGTCGAGGCGGATCTCGGCCGCCTTGCCGCCGCGGACACCCTCGAAGACGGTGTCGCCGCGGTGCAGGCGCACGAGGTACTTGATGGTCTCGACGATGTCCTTGACCGTCAGCACCGACTCGCCCAGCTCGGACTCGAGGCCCAGCTTCTGGTTGATCTTGTAGCGACCCACCTTGGCGAGGTCGTAGCGCTTCGGGTTGAAGTAGAAGTTGTCGAGGAGCGCGCGGGCGGCCTCGGCGGCGACCTGCTCGCCCGGACGGAGCTTGCGGTAGATGTCGCGGAGCGCGTCTTCCTTGGTGAGGACGGTGTCCTTGGAGAGCGTCTCCTCGATCGAGTCGAAGCCGGCGAACTCGTTGAGGATGTCTTCGCTGGAGAGGCCGAGAGCCTTCATGAAGACGGTGACCGACTGCTTGCGCTTGCGGTCGATGCGCACGCCGACCTGGTCGCGCTTGTCGATCTCGAACTCGAGCCAGGCACCGCGCGAGGGGATGATGCGCGCCGAGACGATGTCCTTGTCGGAGGTCTTGTCGGGCGTCTTGTCGAAGTAGACACCGGGCGAGCGCACGAGCTGCGACACGACGACACGCTCGGTGCCGTTGATGATGAACGTGCCCTTGTCGGTCTGGAGCGGGAAGTCGCCCATGAAGACCGTCTGGGTCTTGATCTCACCGGTCTGGTGGTTCATGAACTCGGCCTCGACGTAGAGCGGGGCGGCGTACGTCTTTCCGCGCTCCTTGCACTCCTCGATGGAGTACTTCTCGGGCTCGAGGTACGGGTTCGCGAACGAGAGCTGCATGGTCTCGCTCAGGTCCTCGATCGGCGAGATCTCCTCGAAGATCTCCTCGAGACCGCTCTTGTCGGGAACGCCGGTGCGGCCGGTCTCGGCCGCCTCCTGCACACGGGCCTTCCAGGCCTCGTTGCCGACGAGCCAGTCGAACGACTCCGTCTGCAGCGCCAGAAGGTCGGGGACCTCCAGCGTGTCGGAGATCTTGGCGAACGAGAGGCGGGAAGCTCCGCGGCCGTTCTTGAGGGTGGTGGTGGATGCGTTGCGCGCAGCAGCCAAGGGGATTACCTCCGTGGGCCCGTAGGCCCCATATCCTTGTCGTCAGGTTGGGTGCTCGATCGTCCCCGAAGCCCGCGCGTCACGCCTCGCATCGAGCGAGGGCGCACGGGCACAGCCGACCACCATATGAGGGCAGGGGGAATCCAAGAGCGCAACTACCCACTATACGCATCAAGACGCGCCATGTAAAGCGGGATCCTTGACGACCTTCGGATGCTGCGGTATACGCGCCGTCGGGGGCCTTGCAGAACCGGTCACGACGGCTCGATCGACGGCTCGATCGTCGGCTCCCCCGGCATCCTGTCGATACAGCGATGCATCCGGGTGATGGCGGGACCGGTGCATGCGGGTGCATGATGTGCACATGACTGGGGTGGGACGCCCCGTGATCCGCACTCCCGACCAGCGGATCCGGGTGTTCGTGAGCTCGACCCTGCGCGAGCTCGCAGCCGAGCGCGCCGCGGTGCGCGAGGCGGTCGAGGCGATGCTGCTCGCGCCCGTGATGTTCGAACTCGGGGCCCGGCCGCATCCGCCGCGCGAGCTCTATCGCTCCTATCTCGCGCAGAGCGACGTGTTCGTGGGGATCTACGGGGCGAGCTACGGCTGGATCGCCCCCGACGAGGGGGTGTCTGGACTCGAGGACGAGTACAACCTCGCCCCGCCGGGGATGCCCAAGCTGATCTACGTCAAAGACGTCGACACCCGCGATGAGCGCCTTCGCGAGCTGATCGCGCGCATCCAGTCCGACGACACGGCCGCCTACCTCCACTTCGCCGACGCGGCGGAACTCGGCGAGCGCGTGGCCGCAGACCTCGCGATGCTGCTCGCCGAGCGGTTCGACGAGTCGCGGACCGCCGACGCCGGCGCCCCTGAGCTCGACGAGCCGACCGTGCCGCGCATCCCCGTCCCGTACACGACCACGATCGGCCGCGAGCGCGACATCGAGAACGTGCGGGCGCTGCTCGCCCGTGGAACCGACCGGGTGGTGAGCCTCATCGGCCCCGGCGGCATCGGCAAGTCGCGCCTCGCGATCGAGGTGGCGCGGGCGACCGAGGACCTCTTCCCCGACGGCACCTACTTCGCACTGCTCGAGGGCGTGCTCGAGCCGGGCCTGCTCCTTCCGACGCTCGCCTACTACCTCGGCATCCGCGACAACGGCGAAGCCGCGCTCGACGAGCGCATCGCCCACGCCCTCACCGACCGCAAGGTGCTCATCGTGCTCGACAACTTCGAGCAGATCATCGACGCGGCACCCGTGCTGGTGCGGCTGTATGCCGCGGCGCCGAGCGCGACGTTCCTCGTCACCAGCCGGAGCGTGCTGCGCATCCGCGGCGAGCGCGTCTACGAGGTCCCCTCGCTCTCGACCCCTCCCGGCGACCAGCCCGCGAAGCTCGACCGCACCACGCGGTCGGCGGCGGTCGCCCTGTTCGTCGACCGCGCGCAGGCCGTCAAACCCGGTTTCGACGTCACCGCAGAGAACGCCGCAGACGTCGCCGACATCTGCCGGACGCTCGAGGGGCTGCCGCTCGCGATCGAGCTCGCCGCGGCGAAGGTGCGCCTGCTTCCGCCCGCCGGCATCGCCGAGCGCCTGGGGCGGACGCTTCCCCTCCTCACGGCGACGGTGCGCGACATGCCCGAGCGCCACAGCACGATGCGCGCGACGATCGACTGGAGTGTGAGCCTGCTCCCCGACGAGCAGCGGGGCATGCTCTCCGACCTCGGGGTGTTCGCGACCCGCTTCACGTTCGCCGCGGTCGAGGCGCTCGGCGCCGAGCGCGGGTGGGGCGATCAGGCGATCGACGGCCTGGCGGCGCTGGTCGACAGCTCGCTCGTGAAGCAGATCGACATCGACGGGCGCGCGGTGTTCTCGCTTCTGGCGATGGTGCGCGAGTACGCGATCGATCGGCTCAAGGCCGAGGGCGATGCGGATGTCGTGCGCGCGGCGCACGCCGACTACTACGCGGCACTCGTGGCCAGGCTCGCTCCGGGCCTCGGCGGCAGCAGCCAGGTCGAGGCGGTCGTGCAGCTCGGACTCGACCTCCCCAACCTCCGCGCCGCGGTGCGCCACCTGATCTACACCGACAGGCTCGACGATGCCGGCGACTTCGCCTGGAGCCTGCTCATCTACTGGTGGATCTCGGGGTTCTTCGCCGAGGTGCGGGTGTGGATGCTGGAGCTGCTCGAGAAGCAGCACGAGCATCCGATCACTCAGCGCACACGCGCCATCGCCTGGTTCTTCGCGCTGTGGGGCGAGATGTGGCAGCGCCCCAGCGAGCAGGTCGTCGCAGGACTCGGCGAGTGCGTGCGCCTGTTCACCGAGGCGGGCGACGAGGATGCCGCCGCCATGGCGCTCGCCGCACGCGCGACGGCGCGCGTGCAGCTCTCCGACATCGACGTCGACAAGGCCGGTGCGGAGCTGCGCGACGCGGTCGCCCGGCTCCGCGCCGGCGGCAACGCCTGGGCGGAGGCGATCACCGAGGTCTCGCTCGGCAGGCTCGCGTGGCTCCGCGGCAGCACCGATGAGGCGCTCGCGCACTTCGCCCGGGCGAGCGCCGTCGCCGACGAGCACGGCGACCTGTTCACCGCGTCGGTGGCGGGCAACCTGCGCTCGCGCCTCAACTTCACGCTCGGGCACATCGACGATGCCGAGGAGGAGTTCGTCCGCACCCTCATCCTGTCGGTGCGACTGCGCTACGACGAGGGCGTCGCGTACGGACTCGAAGGGGTCTGCGCGGTCGCTGCCGCACGCGGCGAGGCGTTCCGCGCCGCCGCCCTCGCCGTCGCAGCCGGCATCATCCGGCAGCGGATCGGCATCTTCGACGTGGAGGCTTTCACCGTGCACACGCCCTACCTCGAGATCCTGCGCGGCCGCGACCCCGAGTCCGTCGCCGCGGGCGAGTCGGAGGGCGCCGACCTCTCGATGCGCGAAGCCGTGCAGCTGGCGCTCCCGCCCGAGGCGTACGCCGACCTGCACGGCGCGCTCCACCGCTGGTGACGGCGGCGGCGCGGCTCACCGGGTCGGTCGCGCGTGGCGGAACCGGATGCGGGTGCCCGGCCGGGCCTGCGCGAGCAGATCGAGCGAGGCATCCGTCGCCACCGCGATGACGGGGTACCCGCCGGTGACCGGTCCGTCGGCGAGGAGGATCGTCGGTCGCCCGCTCGGCGGCACCTGGAGCGCGCCCGGCACCATCCCCTCGCTCGGCAGCTCGCCGTCGCGCGAGCGCTCCAGCACGGGGCCGTCGAGGCGCATGCCGACGCGGTCGGCGTCGTTCGTCACGGTCCAGACCGCGTCGTAGAGCTGTGCGCGGGCGGCCGCGGTGAACCAGTCGGCGCGTGCGCCGGGGCCGAGCTCGACGAGCAGCTCGGCGTCGTCGGGCGCACTCCAGGGCGCGATCGTGGTCGCGGGGACGGGGACGGATGCCGCGTCGCCGACGGCCACCACGGCTCCCGCGCGCAGCGGCGCGGGGCCGAGGCCCGCGAGCAGATCGGTGGAGCGCGAGCCGAGTGCGAGGCGAGCCTCGACTCCCCCGCGCACCGCCAGGTAGGCGCGCGCTCCGTGGGAGAGCCAGTCGAGGTGCAGCTCCGCTCCGGCGGGCCAGGCTTGCGCCGCGTACGGGTCGACCTCGCGCCCGTCGACCCGAACCGGCCCCCAGCCGCCGGTGACCGCGAACCAGAGGTCGGTGTCGGCGACGGCGCGCAGCCCGCCCATCGTGACCTCGATGCCGGCCGCGTCCTCACGGTTGCCGACGAGCCGGTTCGCGGTGCGCAGCGCCCCGCGGTCGAGCGCCCCCGATGCCGAGACCCCGAGCGAGGCCGCCCCCGGTCTGCCGAGGTCCTGGATCGTGGCGAGGAGCCCCGGCTCGAGGATGCGCAGCGCCGGTCCGGCGGTGGGCGCACCCGCGCTGGAGACCGGCGCACCCGCGCCGGCGGCTGCCGCACCCGCGCTGGATACCGCCGCGCCCGCGCCGGCGGCCCGAGCAGCCGGGGCGACGCGGAAGCGCACGCGGGTGCCGGGCATCAGGAGCGCGGGCGAATCCGAGTCGGGGTCGAACAGCGGCGCATCCGTCGCCCCGATCAGCCGCCAGCCACCCGGGGTCTCACGCGGGTAGGCGCCGCTGAATCCCGCGGCGAGGGCGACGGATCCGGCCGGAACCCGGGTGCGCGGCACGTCGAGCCGAGGCACGTCGAACGGCCAGTCGTCGCTCACCAGGTATCCGAAGCCCGGCGCGAAGCCGGTGAAGGCGACCGTCCAGCACGCCGCGCTGTGTCGGGCGACGAGACCATCGGTCGTGAGTCCGAGGAGCTCGGCTGTGTCGGCGAGGTCGGCGCCGTCGTAGACGACATCGAGTTCGACGGGGCTGCCGGCCGCGACCGCGCCCGCCTCGGGGATCTCGACGCCGGCGATCCACGCGCGGGCCGCGGTCGGCTGCAGCACGCGGGAGTCGATTCGCACGAGTACGGTGCGCGCCGCCGGCACCAGGTCGACGACGCCCTCGATCCGCGCCGCATCCAGCGCCGCATGGGTGCGCAGCACCTCGGCGAGTCCGTCGACCTCGACGAGGAGGGCTCGCTCGCCGACCGGGAGGATGCGTCCCCTCACCATGCCGTGCGCTCCCCCGCGTCGGGTCCGTTCTCGTCGACACAGGCACGCTCGCCGACGCAGGCGGTGTCGCGCACTGTCTCGGCGAGACGTCCTGGCTCGGCGCCCACGGCGGTCGGACGGGTCGGGCGAGCGGGGCGGATGCCCGGCACCTCGCCCCTCACCACGGTGCCCGCACGTCGACGCCGGCGTCGTCGAGGGCCGTCCGCACCGCGCGGGCCATCGCCACGGCCGACGGCGAGTCGCCGTGCACGCAGAGCGACGCGGCATCCGTCGTCAGCACCGTGCCGTCGACCGCCTCGACCTCGCCCGTCTGCGCGAGCCGAAGTGCGCGCTG
The DNA here is from genome assembly GCF_017831975.1 of Microbacterium terrae. Taxonomy (NCBI): domain Bacteria; kingdom Bacillati; phylum Actinomycetota; class Actinomycetes; order Micrococcales; family Microbacteriaceae; genus Microbacterium; species Microbacterium terrae. The sequence goes on from NZ_JAFDSS010000001.1 coordinate 2,540,959, forward strand.
CGCGACGACCGCCGCGTCCGACAGCAGCGCCCCCGGCTCGGCGCGCGGCACGAGCGTGCCGTCGGCGCGGTAGCCGCGATCGAGGAACGCCTCGAGCACGAACGGCAGCCCCACCTCGGCGGCGGCGTCGACGATCGCCCCCGGCATGCCGAGGATCGGCAGCGCCCGGCCCAGCCGATCACTGAGCGCGGCGACCGCCCGAGCGACGGCGCGAGCCTGCGCCGGGTCGGCCGAGACCGCGTGATACAGCGCACCGTGGGGCTTCACGTACCGGATGCCCGCGCCCGCTGCGGCGAGCGCTGCGAGCTGCGCCGAGACCGCGGCTTCGAGGTCGGCGGCGTCGATCGACATCGCGAGGCGCCCGAAGTTCGCGCGGTCGGGGTAGGAGGGATGCGCGCCGACCGCGACGGCGAACCGACCCGCCCGCTCGACGGCCGCGCGCATCGATGGGGCGTCACCGGCATGGCCGCCGCACGCGATGCTCGCGCTCGAGATCACCGCGAACATCGCCTCGTCGTCGGCGGTGGCGACACCGTCGACGGTCTCGCCGAGGTCGGCGTTCAGGTCGATCGCGGTCATGCGACCACGGTAGCCCCGCTCCCGTGCCGCGGACCCGGCGGTCGGCGGTCGTTACGGATGCGTAAAGGCTGACGCCGAACGCGTGCGCGCGGGAGCGGCGCGGGGCAGGATGGAGCGCATGGCCCGATCCGATGAACGTCTCGCGGCCGGCACGCCGCTCCTCCAGGTACGCGACATGGCCGTCGACTTCCAGACGATGGACGGCACCGTGCACGCGGTCGAGGGTGTCGACCTCGATCTCGCCGCCGGCGAGACCCTGGCGATCGTGGGCGAGTCCGGCTCTGGCAAGTCCACGTCGGCGATGGCCGTGATCGGACTGCTCTCGGGCAACGGCAAGGTCGTGCGCGGCAGCATCCTGTTCGAAGGGCAGGACCTCGTCGGCGCGCCCGAGAGCGTCATGCGCACCGTGCGCGGCCGCTCGATCGGGCTCGTGCCGCAGGACCCGATGTCGAACCTCAACCCGGTCACGAAGATCGGCACCCAGATCGCCGAGACGCTGCTCGCGCACGGGCTCGCCACCCGCAAGGACGTCGACCGCAAGGTGGTCGAGACCCTCGCCGCGGCAGGGCTCCCCAATGCCGAGGACCGCGCCAAGCAGTACCCGCACGAGTTCTCCGGCGGCATGCGCCAGCGCGCGCTCATCGCGATCGGACTCGCCTGCAACCCCAAGCTGCTGATCGCCGACGAGCCCACCAGCGCCCTCGACGTCACCGTGCAGAAGACGATCCTCGACCAGCTCGAGCGCATGACCGGCGACCTCGGCACCGCGGTGATGCTCATCACCCACGACCTCGGCCTCGCCGCCGAGCGCGCCGCGCGCGTGGTCGTGATGAACCGCGGACGCATCGTCGAGCAGGGCCCCGCCCGCCAGATCCTCGAAGACCCGCAGCACCCGTACACCCAGGCGCTCGTGAAGGCGGCGCCGTCGGTGGCTGCGGTGCGCCTGCGGCCCGAGGTGTTCCGCCGCGGGGACGCCGCGGTCGACATCGCGCCGGCGGCCGAGGCACCGAGCGAGACGCCGGTCGAGCCGTCAGCCGAGGAGACGACGACGGATGCCGCGCCCGCAGCCACCGCCGCCGCACCCGCGGCGACTCCCGCTGCAACGCCCGCCACGGATGCCCCGCCCGCGACGACCGCCGAGCGCGGCGCCACCGAGCCCGCGGCATCCGTCCCCGACTACATCGTCGAGGTCGAAGGCCTGACGAAGATGTACCCGGTGCGCGGCAGCAAGGAGGACTTCGCCGCGGTCAAGGACGTGTCGTTCTCGATCCCCCGCGGCGAGACCGTCGCGGTCGTGGGTGAATCGGGATCGGGCAAGACCACCACCGCCCGCATGGTGCTGAAGGTGGTCGACCCCACCGCCGGTTCCATCCGCTTCGATGGTCAGGATGTCGCGAAGCTGAAAGGGCGCGAACTGCGCAGCTTCCGCCAGCGCGTGCAGCCGATCTTCCAGGACCCGTACTCGTCGCTGAACCCGATGTTCTCGATCGAGCGGATCATCAGCGAGCCGCTCGAGTTCTACAAGCGGGGCTCGGCCAAGGACCGTGCGGCGCGCGTGCGGCAGCTGCTCGACGACGTGGCGCTGCCGCAGTCGATGCTGCGCCGCTACCCGTCCGAGCTCTCGGGCGGCCAGCGCCAGCGCATCGCGATCGCCCGCGCCCTCGCCCTCTCGCCCGACCTCATCGTGTGCGACGAGCCGGTGTCGGCCCTCGACGTGCTCGTGCAGGATCAGATCCTGCGCCTGCTCGGCGACCTGCAGCGCGAATACGGGCTGAGCTACCTGTTCATCTCGCACGACCTCGCCGTGGTGCGGCTCATCAGCGACTACGTGTGCGTGATGAAGGACGGTCAGCTCGTCGAAGCGGCGTCGTCGGAGGAGATCTTCACCAACCCGCGCGACCCGTACACGCGGCGACTCCTCGCTTCGATTCCGGGCAACGAGCTCGACATCGCCGTCTGACCCCTCCCGCGGTCGCGCGCCGCGTCACGCGACCTCGCACCGCGGAAGGCGCGCGGGCGGAGTGCTCGGCGTCAGCGGGCTCGGGTCCTCGGGTCCATCGCCTCGCGCAGCGCCTCGCCGAGGAGCGTGAAGCCGAGCGCGGTGATGGTGATGCAGATGCCGGGGAGGAATGCGATCCACGCGTTGACCGCGAGCTCGAGCTGCGCATAGGTGAGCATCCGGCCCCACTCCGCGGTCTGCGGCACCCCGCCGCCGAGACCGAGGTACGACAGGCCGGCAGCCTCGATGACGGCGGTCGCCAGGGTGAGCGTCGCCTGCACGATCACCGGGCCGACCGCGTTGGGCAGCACGTGCGTCATCGTGATGCGGCCGCGGCCGAGACCGAGCGTCGCCGCCGACAGCACATAGTCGCTCGAGCGCTGCTGCAGCATCGATGCGCGGAGGAGGCGCGCGAAGATCGGCACCTGCGCGGCGCCGATCGCGATCATGATCGCCAGCGGCGTCTGCCCCATGAGCGCCGCGATCGACACGGCGAGCAGCAGCGACGGAACCGACAGCAGGATGTCGACGAAGCGCATGACCAGCGTGTCGACCCAGCCGCCGAACGTGGCGGCGACGAGGCCCAGGATCATGCCGCCGACGAGACCGAGCACGGTCGACACGATGCCGATCAGCAGCGATGCCCGCGCGCCCCAGATGAGCTTCGAGAGCATGTCGCCGCCGAAGCGGTCGAGGCCGAGCGGGAACCCGGGGATCTCGCCGGGGCCCGGGATGTGCCCGGGGGTGATGTACTGCTGACCCGGCAGTGCTTCGGCCGGATACGGTGCCAGCCACGGGGCGAACACCGCGACGAGCACGAAGATCGCCGTGATGACGGCGCCGACCCAGGCGCTGGGGTTGCGGCGCAGGCGCCGGAACACGTCGCGCCAGAAGCCGCCGCCGCGCGTCTTGGCGGCGAGCAGCTCTCTGTCGTCGATCGCGGTGTCGTCGACGGGGCCGCCACTCGCGGCCGGGGGGAGCATCGCGGACGTCATGCCGCACCTCCGATCAGGTTGCCCGCCATCACTGCACCCGCACTCTCGGGTCGATGAAGCTGTACGACACGTCGACGATGAGGTTGATGAGCGCGTAGAGGATGGCGATGAAGAGGATGAACCCCTGGAGCACGGGGTAGTCGCGGCTGAAGATCGCTCGGTAGAGGAACGACCCGATGCCGGGGTAGGCGAAGACCGACTCGGTGAGGATCGCGCCCGACAGGAGCAGGCCGAACTGCAGGCCGATCGTGGTGACCACCGGCAGCAGGGAGTTGCGCATGATGAAGCGGCTGCGGATGGTGCCGCGCGAGATGCCCTTGGCCATGCCGGTGCGCACGAAGTCGGAGTTCTGCACCTCGAGCACCGATGCCCGGGTGATGCGGGTGATGATCGCGAGCGGGATGGTCGCCAGCGCGATGCCGGGCAGGATGAGGTGCAGGAACGCATCCCACGCGGCATCCCACTCCCCCGTGATGATGCCGTCGAGCACGTAGAGGTTCGTGTAGTGGGTGGCATCCATTCGCGGATCCTGTCGCCCGTCGGACGGCAGCCAACCCAGCTGCACCGCGAACAGCCACTTGAGCATGAACGCGAGGAAGAACACCGGGATCGTGATGCCCAGCAGGCTGCCGAACACGGCGACGTGGTCGCCGGCCCTGCCGTGGCGGCGCGCGGCCCAGTAGCCGATCGCGATGCCGAGGCCGACGGCGAGGATGATCGCGAAGATCGTCAGTTCGAGGGTCGCGGGGAACCGGCGCGCGAACTCCTCGGTCACCGGGCGCTGCGTCTGGATCGAGACGCCGAAGTTGCCCTGCAGGAGCTGGCCGAGCCAGGTGAAGTACTGGGCGATGAGCGGCTCGTTGAAGCCGTAGAGCTCATTGATCTCGGCGACGCGCTCGGGCGTCGCCCGTTCGCCGAGCAGGGCGACCGCCGGGCCGCCGGGGAGGGCACGGACCCAGAAGAACAGCAGCAGGGTCAGCCCGAAGAGTGTGGGGACGAGCAGGAGGAGGCGCCGGCCGATGGTGCGTAGCACGTGGGATCTCTCCGGTGGGGCGACCGCGGTCGCAGAGCGAGCAGGACGAGCGAGCAGAGGGCGACGGATGCCCCGGCCCGGCGATGCGGCCGGACCGGGGCATCCGTCATCGGCTCACTCGCTGAGCTCGACCATGTTGTAGACCTCGTCCTGCACCGGGCTCGCCGGGTACGACGTCACTCGGGCGTCGAAGGCCAGCGTCGGCACCGGGTGTGCGAGGGGCACACCGGGCAGGAACTGCATGATCTGCTCGTTGATCGCGAGGTACGCGGCTTCCTGCTCCTCTTCGGTCGCGAGACCGCGCGCCTCGCTCAGCGCGTCGAAGAGCTCCTGGTTGTCGAAGCCCCACTCGTTCGTGGGCAGTCCGAAGAACGTGCCGACGAAGTTGTCGGGGTCGTTGTAGTCGCCCGTCCAGCCGAGCAGGTGGATGCCGTGCTCGGTGCCGCCCTGCATGAGGTCGAGGTACTCGACCCATTCGTTCGTCACCGGGTTGACGGTGATGCCGACGGCCTCGAGCTGGCTCTGCAGGTTGGTGAAGATCTGCTCGGGGTTGGGCATGTACGGGCGCGAGATGTTCACCGGGTAGTTGAAGGTGATCTCGAGCGGGTTCGCCTCGTCGTAGCCGGCCTCGGCGAGGAGGGCCTTGGCCGCGTCGGGGTCGTACGCGTACTCGGTGACGGCGTCGTTCCAGCCGATGACGGCGGGCGGCATGAACTGCGTCGCCGCCTCGGTGCCCTCGGGGAGCACCTGGGTGATGAGCGCGTCCTTGTCGATCGCCTGGGCGATCGCCTGGCGCACCTTCACGTCGCCGAGACCCGGCGCCGCCTGGTTGATGCCGAGGTACAGCACGTTGAACGCCTCGCGGTTGACGAGGTCGAACCCGGCGTCTTCGAGCGCCTGCAGGTCGGCGGGGGCGACCAGGTCGTACCCGTCGATGCTGCCCGACTCGAGAGCCTGGCGGCGGGCGGTGGTGTCGCCGATGACCTTGAAGATCACCTCTTCGACCTGACCCTGCTCACCCCAGTAGTCGGGGTTCGCGGTGAGCACGGTCTGCTCCCCGGGAGAGATCGAGTCGAACACGAACGGCCCGGTGCCGGTCGGGTGGCCCTGACCGTACTCGCTCTGAACCGGTGCCTCCTCGGTGCCGCCGACCTCGTCTGCGCCGAACTCCTCGAGGGCCGAGGGGCTCTGGATGGAGAACGACGGCAGCGACAGCGCCGGGATGAAGCCGGCGAACGGCGCCTTCAGCGTGATGGTCGCCTGGGTGTCGCTGTCGGCCGTGCAGCCGCCGTAGATCGACTCGTCGCCGAACCCGCGCATGATGACGCCCCAGTAGTAGGCCATGCTCTGCGATGCCGCGACGCCGGTGAAGGCGTTCTGGCGGTCGAAGTTGAAGCAGACCGCTTCGGCGTTGAAGTCCGTTCCGTCGTGGAACTTCACACCCTCTTCGAGGGTGAAGACGTAGGTGGTGTCGTCGGGCTGCTCCCAGCTCTTGGCGAGGAGCGGTGCGGGGTCGGCCGTGCCGGGCACGGTGCCGACGAGGCCTTCGAACATCTGACGGGCCACGCGGAACGTCTCGCCGTCGCTCGCGAAGGCGGGGTCGAGGCTCGCGGGGTCGCCCGAAGCGCCGAAGACGAACGTGGTGTCGACGTCGCCGGGCTCTTCGGTGCTGCCTCCGCCGTCGCGCTGGCTCGCGCAGGCGGTGAGGACGAGTGTGCCGACGGCGACTGCGGCAGCGCCGGTGATCAAGCGCCTTCTCGCAGAGTGGAGCATGTGCTGTGCACCTTCCATGTCGTGTGGGCGCCGCTGCACGTCATCGTGGAGCAGAGGTGCGCAGAGCCCTCGCGGGGTGTGATGGCTCGACGCTACCCGCGCGGCGGGGTCCACGGCATTACACCTGTGTCTCGATTGTGTTTCGACCCGTCCGAACCGCCCTCGGAGGGCGATGTGCGCAGTCGCCGACGAGCCGGTGCAGCATTTCGCTGACGCGACGGCGCAGAACACCCGCGCGGCTAACGTTGAGGCCATGGCGCGCACCCGGGACGAGGCATCCGTCCCCGAAGTCAGGCTCTCGGACGGCACGATCGCACGCGTCGTGCCCTCGCCGTATGGCGGCGGGTGGGAGCTCGACGTCGACGGCACGCCCCAATCGCACGTCGATCTCGACGATCCGACGCACCTGCACTTCGAGTACATCGCGCGCATGGGAGCGGTGATCGACCGGATGCGGATGCCCGGGCAGCCGCTGACCGCGATCCATCTCGGCGCCGGTGCGCTGACCCTCCCCCGCTACATCGAGGCGACCCGTCCGGGCTCGCGCCAGCAGGTCATCGAACTCGAGCAGACGCTGTGGGACCTGGTGCGCGAGAACCTCCCGCTGCCGCGCGGCGCGTCGCTGCGGGTGCGCATCGGCGATGCACGCGCGGGCCTGGGGCGTCTGCCCGCCGGGCTCCACGGCGCAGCCGATCTCGTCGTGTCGGACGTGTACTCGGGAGCGCAGACCCCGGCGCACCTCACCACCGTTGAGTTCTACACCGAGGCATCCCGCTTCCTCGCGCCCGACGGCGTGCTGCTGGTCAACGTCGCCGACGGCGCAGGGCTCGCCTTCGCGCGCCGGCAGGTGGCGACGGTGCGCGCGGTGCTCGAGCACGTGATCGTGCTCGCCGAGGTGCAGACCCTCAAGGGGCGCCGGTTCGGCAACCTCGTGATCGCCGCGTCCCGCGCCCCGCTTCCGACCGAGTGGCTGCCGCGGCTGATGGCGGCGGGGCCCCATCCGGCGAAGGTCGCCGAGGGGCGCGAGGTCGACGAGTTCGCGCGCGGCGCGCGCGTGTCGACGGATGCCGATTCCACGGCCTCGCCGAAGCCGACGGCGTCGCTGTTCACCCGCTGACACCGCCGTCGCCCCGCGGGCATCCCGCGTCTGTCCGAACCCCGTCGCGGTTCTCCCGCCGACCCCGCGTGCCGATCCGCCGGTCTCCGGGGCGAGCGGGCACACTGGATACGGCGGCACGCGAGCGAAGGGAGCGCCATGAGCTTCATCCAGGGATTCGACCCCGACACCCTCCGCGAAGAGGTCGACCCGAGCGCATGCAGCGAGCGCCTCGCCGAGATCGGCGAGCAGCGCAGCCTTCCGGCCCTGCTCGAACGGGTCTGGCTGCTGAAGGTGCTCGGCCGCCCCGAGGACTCCCTCGTGCTGTCGGAGGAGTCGGTACGCGTCGCGCGCATGGCGGGCACCCGCAAAGACCTGCTGCGCGCACGCATCCTGCACGCCTCGGTGATGCAGGCGCGCGGCGCGTTCGCCGCCGCTGAGCACGAGATGACCACCTGCGCCGAGGAAGCCGAGGGACAGGGATGGGCGGCGATCGCCGCCTTCGCCTACCAGCACCGCGGCAAGGTCCATTTCGACACCGAGGACTACGAGGCGGCGCGCAAGGACTTCAAGCGCGCGCTGTTCCTGCGGCAGGAGTCGGGCGCCACCGACGACCAGCTCGAATCGACGCTCCTCGCGATCGACGCCGCCGATCGGCGTCGGGCTGCCGCATCGGTGGCGAGCTGAGCCCGTGCACCGCGTGGGCCGCGCGCAGCACCGCAGTGTCGTAGGTATGTTCTAGCGTTCCCGGCATGTCAGACCTCGCCGATGTCCGCCGCTGGGCGGACGCGCTCATCGCCCTCCACCTCGACGCGTCGTGGTCGTTCGGCTTCGACAACGCCAAGCGGCGAGCCGGGCTCTGCGACTACACGCGCAAGCGCATCAGCGTCTCGCGCTATCTTTCGGCACGCTACGACGACGACACGAACCACCAGACCCTGCTGCACGAGGTGGCCCATGCCCTGGCCGGCCCGTCGGCCGGTCACGGACCGCAGTGGCGCGCGGTGGCGCGGGATCTCGGGTACGTCGGCGGCACCACCCATCACGGCGAGACGGCGACCGAGCTCGCTCCCTGGATCGGGGTCTGCCCGGCCGGGCACGTCGCCCACCGTCACCGCCGACCGGGGCGCCCGATGTCATGTGCGAAGTGCGCTCCCACCTACGACGCGACGCACAGCTTCACGTGGACGCGGCGCGAGATCACGCCCGCCGCACGACTGGCGGCGCTGACGCCGCGCTGACCTGGGTCCGCGCCCCGACCGGACGCGGCGGCGAAGCGAGGCCGCCGCGGCACACCGAGCCCACTGCCGCGCACGCGGGGCGCGGTCAGAAGGCGACGAAGACCCCGTCACGCAGGACGGGAACGACGGATGCCGCATCCACCGCTGCGGCCGCGAGCACCTCGTCGCGCTGCCCGCGGTCGATCAACTCGCGCCCCGACCCGCTCGCGGTGAGCAGGTGACGCACAGCGCCGCGGAGCGCCCGGAACGACTCTCCGGCCGCGGCGGCCTCGGGTGAGGTGTGGTCGATGCCGAGCCGACCGAGCGCGTCGATGACGGCACCGGCCCCGAACTGGTCCTCGACCGCGAAGCGCAGGCGGCCATCGCCGTCGCGCGACGACAGCTCCCCCGCGGCGATCACCGCGATGCTCGTGCGCGCTCCGCGCATGCGCTGCACAGCCATCACCGCCTCGGCCACCGCCGAGGCGTTGCGCAGGCCCCCGAGCAGCACGGTCGCGCCGGTGTCCGCTGCCGCCCGCGCGACCGCGGCTCCGTTGAGAGAGACGGCATCGGCTGACGCGTCGAGCGCGACGGCGTCGCCACCCTCGAGGCTCTGGATGACCGTCGACGAGAAGCGCAGCACGTCGACGACAACGACGACGTGGGCGGGCGCGAGCGTCGCGAGAGCGTCGACGCCCCACTCGTGTCGCACCTGGTACGAGGTCTGGGCGAACGGACTCTCGGGCATCCGTCCAGCGTACGTCGGGTGCCACACTGGAGCATGCGGATCCTGCTGAAGCTCGTGATCGACTGCGACCCCGATGCCGCGTGGCGCGCTGTGCACTCCCCGCGCGCCGTCGCTGAGCTGTACGGACCGGTGCTCGACCTCGCGCCGCTCGTGCCGGGCGGGTTGCCGACCTCGTGGAGTCCGGGCGACGACGTGCCCGTGGAGCTCAGCGCGTTCGGCTCGGTTCCGATGGGGCGGCAGCTGATCCACCCGAGCGACCGGTTCGTCGACGAGCCGGAGGGCCGCGTGCGGATCTTCCGAGACAGCGGCATCCCGCTCACGGGTCCTCTCGCGAGCCTCGACGTCTGGGATCACCAGATGGCGATCTCGCCCGCGGCGGGCGGGAAGACGCTGTGGCGCGATCGCCTCGTGATCGGCGGCCCCACGGCGCCGCTGCTGTGGCCCGTGCTGTGGAGCGTCTGGCAGTGGCGCGGGGCGCGCATCCGTTCACTCGCACCGTCCTGGGCGCACGACGAGACGACGGAACGGGATGCCGCGGCCGAAGCCTGACCGCGGCACCCCGGGGGCGGGACCCGAACCCGCCGTCTGTGACCGCTACTCGGCGAGCGCCTCGACGGGCGCGACCCGTGTCGCGAGTCTGGTGGGGACCACCGCGGCGACGAGCGTCAGCACCGCGGTCGCGACGACGATGATCGCGACGGGCAGCCACGGCACCGCCGGAAGCACGAGGGTCGGCGACGTCCAGGCCGGCGGCATCGGCACCGATCCGAGGAGCGACTGCGCACCGGCCCAGCCGTAGGCGGTGCCGAGCACAAGGCCGGTGACGACCGCGGTGATCGTGATGTGCGCGGCCTCGAGCAGCACCATCCCGCGCACCTGCGCGGTCGACACGCCCAGCGCACGCAGCAGGCCGAGCTCGCGCCGACGCTGCACCACGCCGAGCGTGAGCAGGTTCACGAGGCCGACCGCGGCGATGAGCGCCGACACGGCGACCAGTCCCATCATGATTCCGGCGAACGTGTCGAGGAGCGTCTCGAGCTGCGGGGCGATCTCGCCGCCCGACGAGGCGGTGATGACCGACTTCACCGTTTCGAGGGCGACGGCGAACATCGTCACCAGGGTGACGCCGATCACGACGCCGATCGCCATGCGGCTCGAGCGCTCCGGGTGGCGCATCGCGTTCTCCGCGGCGAGCCGTGCGGTGGCCGACCGGCCGAAGGCCCGCCCGACCAGGCGCAGCACCGGCGGCATCACGAGAGCGGCGCCGAGGGCGAGCCCGGTGAATGAGAGGAGCCCGCCGACGAAGGCGACGGCGACGCCGAACGGACTCACGAGCCCGAACGCGATACCCGCGGCGAGAAGGGCCGCGCCGGTCACGAACAGTGCGATCGCGGCGACGTTGCGCGCCGGGCGGCGTGCGGCGTCGGAGGCGGAGACCTCGACCGATCCCCCGAGCGCCTGCAGCGGCGTCACGGTGAGCACGCGTCGCGAGCCCGCCCAGGCAGCCATCCACGTCGTGAGGGCGACGACGACGGCCGGCACGACGAGCACCGGCTGCACGACCGCGTATTCGACGTCGGCGATGCCCAGCACCGCCTCGGCGACCGCCATTCCGGCCGCGGCGAGCACGATGCCGCCGAGCAGCCCGAGCGTCGCGCCGATGACTCCGACGACGAGTCCCTGACGGCCGATCTCCTCACGCTGCGAGCGTGCCGACGCGCCGATGAGGCGCAGGAGCGCGATGCGCCGGGTGCGACCGGCGACGACCGTCGCGAAGGTGTTCGCGGTGACGACGGCCGCGACGTACACCGCCACACCCACGAGCAGCACGGTGAGGATCGCCAGCACGATCGCCACGGTGTCGCCGCCGCCGATGAACGGATCCGCGGCGACGATCGCGGCGATGTAGCCGGTCGCCGTCAGCAGCACCGCTCCGAACGCCGTCGAGATCGCGGCGACGAGGATGCTCGCGCCCATGCCGCGGTCGCGGAGCCAGGCGAACCGGGCGAAGCGAGCCGAGGCGGCGTCACCGGACGAGGGCCTCCCGCCCGTGGCATCGCCGGCGGACACCGAAGCCCGCGGCATCCCGCCGTCGACGACTCCCGCGCTCACGACGCCACCGCCGCAGCCGTCGCCGACGCGGCCGTCGCGGACGCGGCCGCACCGAGCTCGGAGGCGAGCATGTACGCCGAGATCTCCTCGGCGCTCTGACGGGGCTTGTCGGCGACGATCCGGCCGTCGCCGAGGAACACGACGCGATCGGCGTGGCTGGCCGCCACGGGATCGTGGGTGACCATCGCGATCGACTGGCCGTGGTCGCGGCTCGCCGCTGCCAGCAGCGAGAGCACCTCGCGACCCGACCGCGAGTCGAGGTTGCCGGTCGGCTCGTCGGCGAACACCAGGTCGGGGGCGGTCGCCAGGGCGCGGGCGATCGCGACGCGCTGCTGCTGCCCGCCCGAGAGCTGGTGCGGTCGATGGTTCAGACGCCCGCCGAGCCCGAGCGTCTCGACGAGCCCGTCGATCCGCGCCCGCTCGAGCGCGCTCGGCCGGCGCCCGTCGAGGTCGAAGGGCAGCAGGATGTTTCCGATCGCGTCGAGCGTCGGCACGAGGTTGAACGCCTGGAACACGAACCCCACCCGCCGGCGGCGCAGGATCGTGAGCTCGAGGTCGGACAGCTCGGTGATGTCGGTGTCGCCGATCCACGCGCGCCCCGAGGTCGGCGCGTCGAGGCCCGCCATGATGTGCATGAGCGTGGACTTGCCCGAGCCCGACGGACCCATGATCGCGGTGAACTCACCGCGGCGGATGCCGATGCTCACGGCGTCGAGCGCGCGCACGACGCCTGCGCCGGCGCCGAAGGTCTTGGTCAGCTGCTGCACCCGGGCCGCGAGGCCGAGGTCGGTCGATGTGATCTCCATGCCTCCGACGCTACGAACCGCGGTGGGGCCGCCGCGTCGGCCCGGGGACTCATCCGCGTACATCGCAAGGATGATCCCTACCGCTCACGTGCCGGCGGGGCTATGGTCCACGCAGACGCTGTCGAGAGGAGCATCATGCCCGCCACGCCCCTGCCCCCGAGCGGCGACGTCCCCACCGGGCCGAAGACCTGCGACGCGAGCGGGATGATCGAGATCCACCGGCTGTTCCGTCGCGGATTCGGTGAGGGACCGAGCCTCGTCCGCCGGGTGGCCGAAGGCGATCTCGATCATGCGGCGGCGGTGTCGACGCAGCTCGAGACGATGTCGATCGGGCTCCACGCGCACCACGGGGGCGAGGACGAGCGGCTGTGGTCGGCGCTCGAGGAGCGGGCGCCGACCTGCGCCGGGCACGTCGAGCGGATGAAGGCCCAGCATTCCGAGCTCGCCGTGCACCTCACCGCGCTCGACGAGGCGCTCCCGGCCTGGCGGGCATCGGCGACGGCGACTCATGCCGCACCCGTGCTCGCCGCACTCGACGGCGTGAACGCGGCCATCGCCGTGCACCTCCCCGACGAGGAGGCCAACATCGTGCCGGTCATGGAGTACACGATCACCACGGCCGAGACCGACTGGTTCGCCGAGCACGGCCGCACGTCGGTGCCGAAGGGGCAGACCTGGCAGCAGCTCGGCGAGATCCTCGCCTCGCAGCCCGACGGCGGCGACGAGTGGCTGCACAAGCACATGCCGGCTCCCGGTCGCTGGGCGTGGGCGCTGATCGGCCGCCGCAGGTACGCGGCGCATCGGGCCGCGCTCGAGCGCGCCTGACCAGCATCCGACCCCGCCCGCCCCGTCGAGACAGGACCCGGTCAGGCGAGGCCGTGCTCGAAGGCGAACACGACGAGCTGCACCCGGTCGCGCAGGCCCAGCTTGGTGAGGATGCGGCTGATGTGCGTCTTCACCGTGGCCTCGGAGAGGAACTCCCGGCCGGCGATCTCGGCGTTGGAGAGCCCGCGCGCCGCGAGGGCGAAGATCTCCCGCTCGCGCTCGGTCAGCTCGCCGTACGCCGCGGGCACGGCACGAGGCGCGGCATCGGCGAAATGGGCGAACAGATCGCGGGTGGCGGATGCCGCGATGACGGCCGATCCGGAGTGCACGGTGCGGATGGCCGCGAGCAGGAACTCGGGGTCGGCGTCCTTCAGGAGGAACCCGCTCGCCCCCTGACGGATGGCGCGCGCCGCAGCCTCGTCGAGGTCGAACGTGGTCAGCATCACGATGCGCGGCGGGTCAGGATCGGCGAGCAGCTCCGCGGTCGCCGCGAGGCCGTCCATCACCGGCATCCGGATGTCCATCAGCACCACGTCGGGGCGGCTGGCGCGCACCACGTCGAGCGCTTCACGGCCGTCGGACGCCTCGGCCACGACCTCGAGGTCGGGCTGGGAGTCGACGAGCATGCGGATGCCCGCGCGGAAGAGGCCCTGGTCGTCGACCAGCGCCACCCGGATGCGCTTCGCCTCGCCCCGCCCGCTCATCGCGCGCCGCCGACCGGGATCGATGCCGTCACCACGAACTCGCCCGCGGCCGCACCCGCCTCGATGCGTCCGCCGGCGAGCTGTGCGCGCTCGCGCATGCCGATGAGGCCGTGCCCGCGCGACGGCTCAGCAGACGGCGCTGCCGCATCGACAGGATTCCGGACCGACACGTCGACACGGTCGGCGAGCCAGGCGAGCCTGACGTCGACGGCACCGCCCTCCGCCCCGTGGCGCAGCGCGTTGGTCAGCGCTTCCTGCAGGATGCGGAACACGGCGAGCTGCACCGCCGCGGGCGGCTCGCCGGGCGGTGCAGGGTCGACGTCGACGCGCAGCACGACCCCCGCCGCGCGCACCTGCGCGTAGAGCTCCTCGAGGTCGGCGAGCGTCGGCTGCGGCCCGTCGCCCTGGCTGTGGCGCAGCTGGGTGAGCAGCAGCCGCACGTCGGCGAGGGCGGCGCGGGCAGTGGTCGAGATGGTGCCGAGCGCCTCGGTGGCGACAGCGGGATCGGATGCCGCCGCATAGCGCGCCCCGTCGGCCTGGGCGATCACCACCGCGAGCGAGTGGGCCACCACGTCGTGCATGTCGCGGGCGATCCGCACCCGCTCCTGCTCCGCCGACGCGTCAGCCTCGGCGACGAGGGCCGCCCGGCGGCTCTCGCGGGCCCGCGTCGCCGTCCGCACCAGCGCGCCCACCGTCCACGACAGCCCGAGGGCGAAGGCGGCCGCGATGAGCGTCGCCGCCGCGAGCGGCAGCGTCGCGAGCGTCAGCCGTCCGCCCGCGAACTCGGGGAGGAGGAACAGGTACCCCGTGATCACGACGGAGCCGACGAGGCTCGAGGCCAGGCCCGCCCAGAAGACGATCCGCGTGCCGTACGCCGCGGTGGCGTACAGCACTCCGAAGATCGCGAAGTCGGCGACGATCGGCGGGCGCCCGAACGACATCTGCACGATCGCGCCGGCCCACGCGATCCCGAGCGCCACGGCGGGCGAGAGGCGGCGCACCGCGAGCGCGCCCGCCATGAGCAGGCACGTGAGCGCGCTCGCGACGGGGGCGACCGCGTCGGTCCAGCCGTTGCCGAGCTCCGACCACAGCGCGACGAGCCCGAAGAGCCCGGCCAGCATCACGTCGAGGACGAGCTGGTGGGGCTTCAGCGGGCGGGTCACGCTCTCACGCTACGGGAGCGATCGGGCCGCGGCATCCGTCCCGCGATGTATCCGCGGTCATCCTCGCGACCGGTCCTATGGTCTGCCGGGCAACCATTGCGGCATCCGCCCGGAGGCTTTACTGTCGCGTCACAGGCGGAAACCGACGGGAAACGTGAAGTCGCCAGGATCGGTCCACGGGGCCGCTCCCATCGACGCCACCCCGGAGGTCCTCACCCGAGGGATCAAGTCGATACGGACGGAGACACGATGACGACGGTACGCGCGGCCATCTCGCAGACCACCTGGACGGGCGACAAGGCGTCGATGCTCGACAAGCACGAGGGGTTCGCGCGGGATGCCGCCGCCCAGGGCGCGCAGGTCGTGTGCTTCCAGGAGCTCTTCTACGGCCCGTACTTCGGGATCACGCAGGACAAGAAGTACTACCGCTTCGCCGAGCAGGCCGACGGCCCCATCGTGCAGCGCTTCGCCGCCCTCGCGAAGGAGCTCGGCGTGGTCACCGTGCTGCCCATCTACGAAGAGGCCGAGACCGGGGTCTACTACAACACGTCGGTGCTCGTCGACGCCGACGGCACCGTGCTCGGCAAGTACCGCAAGCACCACCTGCCGCACCTCGACCGGTTCTGGGAGAAGTTCTACTTCCGTCCGGGCAACCTCGGCTATCCGGTCTTCGAGACGGCGGTCGGTCGCGTCGGCATGTACATCTGCTACGACCGCCACTTCCCCGAGGGGTGGCGCGAGCTGGGCCTGAACGACGCGCACATCGTCTTCAACCCGAACGCCACCAAGCCCGGCCTGTCGAACCGGCTGTGGGAGGTCGAAGGCCCCGCGGCAGCGGTCGCGAACGGATACTTCGTGCTGCAGCCGAACCGGGTCGGCCGGGAGGACAACGAGTACGGCGACCTCGCGGTGGACTTCTACGGCACCAGCCAGGTGATCGATCCACGCGGCAACTTCGTCGGGGAGCGCGGCTCGGGCGAGCACGAGGAGCTCCTGGTGCGCGACCTCGACATGAACATGGTGCTCGAGATGCGCGACGACTGGCAGTTCTACCGCGACCGCCGCCCCGACTCGTACACGAAGATCGCGAAGCCCTGACGAATGACTGGTATCGGTCGTTGAGCGAGCGCAGCGAGTCGAAACGCGCCACCGGCGTCGACGTTTCGTCTCGGTCGCTTCGCTCCCTCGCTCAACGACCGGGGAACGGAGAATCATGACCACCACACTCATCACCGGCGGAACCGTCGTCTCGGCCACCGGGCGCGGCGAAGCCGATGTGCTCATCGACGGCGAGACCATCGTCGCGGTGCTCGCACCCGGTTCGACGCTGCTCGGCACCGACCTCGCGGCATCCGTCGACACCGTGATCGACGCCACCGGCAAGTACGTCATCCCCGGCGGCATCGACGCCCACACCCACATGGAGCTGCCGTTCGGCGGCACCAACGCGTCGGACACGTTCGAGACCGGCACGCGCGCCGCCGCGTGGGGCGGCACGACGAGCATCATCGACTTCGCGGTGCAGCGCTACGGCGAGCGCGTGCAGGACGGCCTGGCCGCCTGGCACGAGAAGGCCGCAGGCAACTGCGCCATCGACTACGGGTTCCACCAGATCATCGGCGGCGTCGACGACGACTCGCTGTCGGCGATGCGGGGCCTGCTCGACGAGGGCATCTCGAGCTTCAAGCTGTTCATGGCCTACCCCGGCGTCTTCTACTCCGACGACGCGCAGGTGCTGAAGGCGATGCAGGTGTCGGCCGAGACCGGCCTCCTCACGATGATGCACGCCGAGAACGGCCCCGCGATCGACGTGCTCGCCGCACAGCTGGCCGAAGCCGGCAAGAAGGCGCCGTACTACCACGGCATCGCCCGCGCCTGGCAGATGGAGGAGGAGGCCACGCACCGCGCCATCATGCTGGCGAACCTCACCGGCGCCCCGCTGTACACGGTGCACGTGAGTGCGAAGCAGGCCGTCGACCAGATCGCCTGGGCCCGCGACCAGGGCTGGAACGTCTTCGGCGAGACCTGCCCGCAGTACCTGTACCTCTCGCTCGAGGAGCAGCTCGGCGCATTCAGCGAGGAGTGGGGCCAGTTCGAGGGCGCCAAGTGGGTGTGCTCCACGCCGCTGCGGAGCAAGGGCGACGGCCACCAGCACCACATGTGGCAGGCGCTGCGCACCAACGACATCCAGATGGTCTCGACCGACCACTGCCCCTTCTGCATGAAGGGGCAGAAGGAGCTCGGGAAGGACGACTTCCGCAGCATCCCGAACGGCATCGGCTCGGTCGAGCACCGCATGGACCTCATGTACCAGGGCGTCGTCACCGGCAAGATCACGCTCGAGCGGTGGGTCGAGCTCACCTCCACCACCCCGGCGCGCATGTTCGGGCTGTACGGGCGCAAGGGCGTGATCCAGCCCGGCGCCGACGGCGACGTGGTCGTCTACGACCCGAACGGGCACACCACCATCTCGGCGGCGACCCACCATATGAACATGGACCACTCCGCCTGGGAGGGCTACGAGATCGACGGCCACGTCGACACCGTGATCTCGCGCGGCAAGGTCGTCGTCGACGGCGGCGTGTACCTCGGCGCGAAGGGCGACGGGCGGTTCCTGAGACGCGGCCTCAGCCAGTACCTCATCTGACCGTTTCGTCTCGCTTCGCTCGCTCGACGACCGAGGGGCGGCACACCCCGGTCGTTGAGCGAGGAGCGAAGCGACGAGACGAAACGTCGCAAACCTAGGAGCAACCATGGACTTCGGAGTCGTCCTCCAGACCAATCCGCCCGCGGCGCGCACCGTGCAGCTGGCGAAGCTCGCCGAGGCGCACGGCTTCAGCCACGTGTGGACCTTCGACTCGCACCTGCTCTGGCAGGAGCCCTACGTGATCCACTCGGCGATCCTCGCCGAGACCAAGCGGGTCATGGTGGGGCCGTTCGTGACGAACCCCGCAACGCGGGACTGGACGGTCACGGCATCCGTCTTCGCCACCCTCAACGAGATGTACGGCAACCGCACCGTGTGCGGCATCGGCCGCGGCGACTCGGCCGTGCGCGTCACCAACGGCAAGCCGGTGACGATGCGCGAGCTGCGCGAGTCGATCCATGTGATCCGCGAGCTCGGCAACTCGCGCGCCGTCGAGTACCACGGCGCGACCCTGCAATTCCCGTGGAGCCGCGGCTCGGAGCTCGAGGTGTGGGTCGCCGCGTACGGCCCGCTCGCGCTCGCGCTCACGGGCGAGGTGGGCGACGGGTTCATCCTGCAGCTCGCCGACGTCGACATCGCCGCGTGGATGATCAAGACGGTGAAGGATGCCGCAGCCGCCGCCGGGCGCGACCCCGAGTCGCTGCAGTTCTGCGTGGCCGCGCCGATGTACATCGGCGACGACCGGGAGCACATGCGCGAGCAGTGCCGGTGGTTCGGCGGCATGGTCGGCAACCACGTCGCCGACATCGTCGCCAAGTACGGCCACCACGGCGAAGGCGTGCCCGAGGCGCTGACCGACTACATCGAGCGGCGCACCGGCTACGACTACAACACGCACGGCAAGAGCGGCAACGACCACGTCGACTTCGTGCCCGACGAGATCGTGGAGCGCTTCTGCATCCTCGGCACCGCCGACGAGCACATCGCCAAGCTCGAGCAGCTGCGCGCGCTGGGGGTGACCCAGTTCGCCGGATACCTCCAGCACGACAACAAGGAGGAGACGATGCGGGTCTACGGCGAGACCGTCATCCCGGCGCTGCAGACCCACGTCACGGCGAAGTCGTGACGACGGCTCCCCCCGCAGACGCGCCGCCCAGCGGCATCCGTCGCCCCGACCGTGACACCCGCGGCCTGTTCGCGGCGATGTGGGGTGTGATCGGCGTCGTCGCGGTGATCGTCATCTGGGAGCTCTACAAGTTCCTCGGTCCCGCCGAGGGCGTGGTGATCTGGGCGGTCGAGGGAGAAGCCGGATCGGGCGTGATCATCCTCCCCCGCACCCACGACCGCGCGATGCCGCACGTGTGGGACATGGTCGCGCGCCTGTTCGAGCCGACCAGCGGCGGCGACACCCCCGCGCTCTGGGTGACCGTCGCGCAGGCGGCGCTCGTGACTCTCGGCATCGCGGCCGTCGGCTGGCTGATCGGCGTCATCGTCGGCGCACTCCTCGGACTCGCGATGCAGCGCTGGCGGCTCGTCGAGTGGGGCCTGCTGCCCTGGGTCGTGGTGAGCCAGATCGTGCCGCTCATCGCGTTCGCCCCGGTGGTCAACGCCATCGGCAACCAGATCGACCGGGGCGGCACCCCCTGGCCGCAGTGGCTGTCGGTGGCTGTGATCGCGTCGTACCTCGCCTTCTTCCCCGTGGCGATCGGCGTGCTCCGCGGGCTCGACGCCCCCGACCGCATCCACATCGACCTGATGCACACCTACGCCGCCGGCTACTGGCCGACGCTCCTGCGGCTGCGGCTTCCCGCCGCGGTGCCGTACCTGCTGCCGGCGCTGCGCCTCGCCGCGGCCAACGCCGTGCTCGGCGCGGTCGTCGCCGAGGTGTCGATCGGCATGCGCGGCGGCATCGGCCGCATGCTCATCCAGCTCGCCGGGCAGGCATCGAGCGACCCGGCCGCGCCCTGGGGCCCGACGTTCGGCGCCATCGTGCTCGGACTCATCGCCGCCGGCTCCGTGGCCCTGCTCGGACTCTGGCTCAAGAACTACCGCAGAGGAGAGGCCACCGCATGAGCGCTGGACAGCCACAGGCATCGCACGACGGCACGGCGGCCGCGGCCGCGGTGCGGGTCGCCGAGGTCGGCAAGGTCTTCCCGACGAAGTCCGGCGAGGTCGTCGCGCTGACCGGAGTCGACCTCGAGGTCGCGGCCGGGGAGTTCGTATCTCTCATCGGCCCCTCAGGATGCGGCAAGTCGACGCTCCTGCGCCTCATCGCCGACCTCGACGAGGCATCCTCCGGCGCACTCGAGATCTTCGGCAAGCCGGCGCGGCGAGCGCGGCTCGACCAGGACTACGGCATCGCCTTCCAGCAGGCGGGTCTTCTCCCCTGGCGCACGGTCGCGGCGAACATCTCGCTCCCCCTCGAACTCAACGGCATCGGCAAGACCGCCCGAGCGGCTCGCGTCGCCGAGCTCGCAGAGCTCGTGGGCCTGACGGAGTTCATCGGCCACTACCCCGACCAGCTCTCGGGCGGGATGCAGCAGCGCGTGGCGATCGCCCGCGCCCTCGCAACGAGCCCGCGACTCCTCCTCATGGACGAGCCCTTCGGAGCCCTCGACGAGATGACGCGCGAGCACCTGCAGTCCGAGCTCTCGCGCATCGCTGCCGAGACGGGCGCCGCGGTCGTGTTCGTCACCCACTCGATCCCCGAGGCGGTCTTCCTCTCGGACCGGGTCGTCGTGATGAGCCCCCGGCCCGGACGCATCACCGAGGTCATCGAGACCGCCCTCGGCGCGTCCCGCGGCGAGGAGCTGCGCGAGGCGCCCGAGTACTACGAGCGCGTGACCGCGGTGCGCGAGGCGCTGCACGGCACGCGGCTCGAGAGGGCGAACGAACGATGACGGCGCAGGCGACGACGGATGCCGCGGCCCCGCGGCTCTCGCGCGGGGCGCGTGGTCAGCGCGGGGCGGGGGGCACGTCACGTGCTCTCCCGTCCTGGCTGCGGTTCGTGGCCCCGATCGTGGTGGGCGCCGTCATCGCAGTGCTGTGGAGCGCGTACGTCGCGTCGGGGGCGGCGCCGCGCATGCTCCCGAGCCCGGCCGCGATCGCCGAGGAGTTCGTGCTGCGGTGGGACATCATCTGGGAGGACATGCTGGTCACGGGGACGAACGCCCTGATCGGCCTCATCGCGGGCTCGATCATCGCGGTGCTTCTCGCAGGCCTGGCAGCGGCCGCACGCCCGATCGACGGCATGCTCGCTCCCCTCATCGCGGCGCTCGCCGTCATCCCGATCGTCGCCCTCACGCCGATCTTCAACACGATGTTCGGCGCCTCAAGCCAGTTCGGCCGCCAGGCGGTTGCGACGATCGCCGCGTTCATCCCGGTGTTCGTGAACGTGCTGCGCGGGCTCCGTCAGACCCGCGCCGTGCATCGCGACGTGCTGCGGGCATCGGCGGCCACGAGCGGTCAGACCTTCCGCCACCTCACGCTCCCGACCGCGCTCCCGTACCTGATGACGGGCCTGCGCATCGCCTCATCGCTCGCGGTCAT
This sequence comes from Microbacterium terrae, assembly GCF_017831975.1. Taxonomy (NCBI): domain Bacteria; kingdom Bacillati; phylum Actinomycetota; class Actinomycetes; order Micrococcales; family Microbacteriaceae; genus Microbacterium; species Microbacterium terrae. Next base: position 2,562,208 of record NZ_JAFDSS010000001.1, read on the forward strand.
CGCCGCGCTCGTCGCCGAGTACTTCGGCGGTCCGGCCGACGGCATCGGCACCGCGATCGCCACGTACGCCAAGTCGGGACGCGCCGACCTCGCGTGGGCCTACGTGTTCGGCGGCATCCTCATCGGCCTCGCCTTCTTCCTGGTCACCTCGCTGCTCGAGCGCCTGGTGACGAGAGGAGACGCCGGCTCCTGAGCGCCGCTCGTGACCGGCATCGCAACACCTGCACCACCGACCCGAAAGGACCAGCATGAGACACAGCACCCAGCGCGGCCTCGCCGCAGCATCCATCGCCGCTGTTTCGGCACTCGCGCTCGCCGCGTGCACAGGCGGATCGACGCCCGACACGTCGTCCTCGGGCGACGCGGAGGACTTCGAACCGCTCACCGAGATCTCACTCCAGCTGCAGTGGCTGCCCCAGGCGCAGTTCGCCGGCTACTACGTCGCTCTCGACCAGGGCTACTTCGAGGAGGAGGGTTTCGACACCGTCGACATCATCCCCTCGGGCGGCGACATCGTGCCCCAGGACGCCCTCATCGCGGGCGACGCCGACTTCGCCGTCGCCTGGGTGCCGAAGGTGCTCGGCTCGCTCGAGGCCTCGGGCGTCGAGCTGACCGACATCTCGCAGGTGTTCCAGAAGTCGGGCACCCTGCAGGTGTCGTGGGCCGGCGACGGCATCGAGTCGGTCGCCGACTTCGAGGGCAAGCGCATCGGCTCGTGGGGCTTCGGCAACGAGTGGGAGATCTTCGCGGCCATGGCCGCGGACGGCCTCGACGCGAGCTCGGTGTCGATCACGACACAGGGCTTCGACATGAACGCCCTGCTCGACCGCGACGTCGACGCCGCCCAGGCCATGACGTACAACGAGTGGGCGCAGATCCTCGAGGTGGTGAACCCCGACACCGGTGAGCTGTACCAGCCCGAGGACTTCGACGTCGTGAGCTACGAAGACACCGAGGGCGCCATGCTGCAGGACGCCATCTGGGCCGACACCGAGCGCCTCTCCGACCCGGCCTACGCCGACGCCGCGGTGCGGTTCCTCAAGGCCGTCACCAAGGGGTGGGTCTTCGCGCGCGACAACCCCGAGGAGGCCGCCGGGATCGTCTTCGACATCGCCTCCACCGCCGAGCTCGCCTACCCGGTCGGCCCGACCCACCAGCTGTGGCAGATGAACGAGGTCAACAAGCTCATCTGGACCGGCGCCGACTTCGGTCTCGTCGACTCCGCAGCCTGGGACAAGACGGTCGCCGGTGCGCTTTCGGCGGTGAACCAGGATGGCCTCGAGCTCATCACCACCGAGCCCGCCGAGTCGGCCTACTCCAACGAGTACATGCAGCAGGCGCTCGACGAGCTCTCGGACGAGGGCGTCGAGGTCGGCGGCGAGTACACGCCCATCGAGGTCACCCTCACCGAGGGCGGCCAGTAGGAGCGGTCGGGGGCGTTTCGTCTCGCTTCGCTTGCTCAACGACCGGGGGGTCATTCGCTCCCCGGTCGTTGGGAGAGGAGCGCAGCGACGAGACGGAACGCCCTTGACCCGCCGGCCCAGAACGGGGAACGTGTCGCCATGACCGAAGAAGATCTCGACGCCCGCGCGAAGCGACTCGACCGCGCCCACGTCTTCCACTCCTGGTCGGCGCAGGCCGGCCTCGACCTGCCCGTCGTCGCCGGCGGCTCGGGCGCCGTCGTGTGGGATCACGCCGGCACCAGGATGCTCGACTTCTCGAGCCAGCTCGTCAACGTGAACATCGGGCACCAGCATCCCGCCGTCGTCGACGCGATCCGCGAGCAGGCCTCAGCGCTCGCCACCATCGGCCCGGCGACGGCGAACCTCCGGCGCGGCGAGGCCGCCGCCCGCATCGTGGCGAAGGCCCCGGCAGGCTTCTCGAAGGTGTTCTTCACCAACGGCGGCGCCGACGCGAACGAGAACGCGATCCGCATGGCGAGGCTGCACACCGGTCGCGAGACGGTGCTGTCGACCTACCGCTCGTACCACGGCAACACGGGCGCCGCCATCATGGCGACCGGCGACTGGCGGCGGATGCCGAACCAGTTCGCGCACGGCCACGCCCACTTCTTCGGCCCGTACCTGTACCGCAGCGAATTCTGGGCGACGACGCCCGAGCAGGAGTCCGAGCGTGCGCTCCAGCACCTGCGCCGGGTGGTCCAGTCCGAGGGGCCGCAGACGATCGCGGCCATCCTGCTCGAGACGATCCCCGGCACCGCCGGCATCCTGCTCCCCCCGCCCGGCTACCTCGCCGGCGTCCGCGCACTCGCCGACGAGTACGGCATCGTGCTCATCCTCGACGAGGTGATGGCGGGCTTCGGCCGCTCGGGCCGGTGGTTCGCCTTCGAGGGCTACGACGTCGTGCCCGACCTCATCACCTTCGCCAAGGGCGTGAACTCGGGCTACGTGCCGGTCGGGGGCGTGATCATCTCCGACGAGATCGCCGCGACGTTCGACGAGCGCGTCTTCCCGGGCGGCCTCACCTACTCGGGGCATCCGCTGGCGGCGGCATCCATCATCGCCTCCATCGACGCGATGGACGGCGAGGGCATCGTCGAGAACGCCCGTCGCATCGGCGCCGAGGCGATCGGCCCGGCGCTGCACGACCTCGCGGCGCGGCATCCGCTCATCGGCGAGGTGCGAGGCGAAGGCGTGTTCTGGGCGATGGAGTTCGTCGCCGACCCCGCCACCCGCGCTCCCCTGCCTGCAGCCGGGATCGCCGCGCTCAAGAAGGAGATCGTCGCCCGCGGCGTCGTGCCCTTCGTCGCCGACAACCGCATCCACGTGGTGCCGCCGTGCGTCGTGACCGGCGATCAGGTGGCCGAGGCGGTCGCGGCGTACGACGCCGCCATCACCGCCGTCGAGGCATCCTGACGCCCCTCCGCCCCTCCCCTGCCGGCGAGGACGCGGGCGGAGTGCTAGATCCAGCCCTGCTCCCAGGCGCGCTCGGCGGCCTCATGGCGTGACGCCGCGTCGAGCTTCGTCATCGCCGACGAGAGGTAGTTGCGCACGGTCCCGGGAGCCAGATGCAGCCGATCGGCGATCTGCTGCACGCTGAGGGTCGATCGACTGTGGCGCACCACGTCGAGCTCGCGCTCTGTGAGCGGGCAGCGCTCGGCGCTCAGCGCGGTGGCCGCGATCTCGGGGTCGACGTAGCGCTTGCCGGCCGCCACGGTGCGGATGACGTCGGCGAGCTCCTCCGCGGGCGTGGACTTGGGCACGAAACCCGACACCTTCGACGCGAGCGCACGCCGCAGCACCCCGGGGCGCGCATGGCGGGTGACGATGACGACGCGGGTCGAGTGGGCGGCGAGGATGCGAGCGGCGGCCTCGAGCCCATCGGCCTCGGGCATCTCGAGGTCGAGCAGGCATACGTCGGGCAGGTGCTCCGCTGCCTGCTCGATCGCGATCCGGCCGTTCTCCGCCGTCGCGACGACCTCGATGTCGGGCTCGAGGCCGAGGAGTGCGACGAGCGCGCCGCGGATCAGGTGCTCGTCATCGGCGACGAGGAGACGGATGCGACGCGCCTCGGTCTCGCCGGCGGCGGCGACCCCCGTGCCGCCCGTGCGGCCCCCGGGACCCGCGCTGCCCGCGTCGCCCCCGGCGCTCACGCCGTCATCTCCGCGTCGACGGATGCTGCCGCTGCGCGGGCGGGCACCGTGGCCCGCACCGAGAAGCGGTGTCCGGCGGCATCCGCCACCACCGTGCCGCCGACTGCGGCGAGCCGGTCGCGCAGCCCGGCGAGCCCCGACCCGGCAGCAGCGGCGTCACCGGCAGCAGCCGCGTCACCGGCGGGATGGGCTCCGTCGTTCTCGATCTCGAGGACCCAGTCGCCCGCGCGCTCCGCCAGCGCGATCGACACCGCCTGCGCCTCACTGTGGCGGAGGATGTTGGTCGTGGCCTCGCGCACGACCGACGCGAGGGCGCTGCGGACGGCGGCATCGGTGGGGAGCGCGGCGATGCTGAGCGCGCAGGCCGCGCCCGAGGCGGTCAGCACCTCGCGGGCGTTCTCGAGCTCGTCGTCGAGCGACACCCGGCGGTAGCCGGCCACCAGCGACCGGGTCTCCTCGAGCGCCTGCTTCGCGATGACCCGCACCTCGTGGATGTTCTCGCGCGCGGCATCCGGATCACGTTCGAGCAGCCGCTCCGCGAGCTCGGACTTGAGCGAGATCACCTGCAGGTGGTGCCCCTGGATGTCGTGCAGGTCGGAGGCGAACCGCAGCCGCTCCTGGGCGACCGCCAGTTGGGCGGCAGTGCGGCGGTGCCGGTCGAGTTCGACCACGATCTGCCACCACCACACGCACGAGATCAGCATGAACGGCAGCAGGGCCGCATAGATCAGCGTCGGCCACGCGCCGGCGTCGGACGCGAACGCGAACGGGCCCCCCGCGATCGCCGCGGTCAGCCACGCGTGGGCGACCAGCACGGCAGCACCGGCAGCGACGACCCACCAGCGCAAGCGGCGCGATACGAGACATGCGACGAGGCACGTCGCCGCCCACAGCGCCGCGGCACCGGTGAAGCCCGTCGCCGGATCGAAGAGAGCCAGCACCCAGACGGCGAGCGCGGGGGCGACGAGACCGGCAGTCCACCCCGGGGCGGGAAGGCCGCCCGCCAGTCCCGACCGGAGGAACCAGCACCAGCGCACCTGCACACCCGTCGCGACCAGCTGCAGCACGATGATCACCGTGATGAGCGCGCCGGGCGCCTCGCCGAGCGACTCGAGCATCAGGAGCGCAACGAATGCGCCGAAGAATCCGATGAAGAAGACGATCGAGCCCAGCGTGTACAGCCACGTGTGGCGGACGCTCCGCGAGCTCTCTGTGGGCATGGCTTCGACAGTAGACCAGTGACAAATGTCATCGCCGCGGCGTGAGGAACCGCCCGCGAAGACGTGATGCCGCGACACTGCCGCCGGGCTCGCACACCTCGAAGGATGGAGTCATCGCCGGGGGCGGCATCCGTCCCCTCCACGACATCCGGCGTCCGCCGGGAGCACGTGAAACGCACGAGAGCAACACGAGAGGAACACACCATGATCGAGGCACTGCAGGACTTCGTCTCCGACTTCCCGACCTGGATGCAGTGGGTGGGCGTCATGCTCGTCTCGGCCATCCCCTTCGTCGAGTCGTACTTCGGATCGCTCATCGGCGTCGTCATCGGCCTCCCGCCGGTCGTCGCTGTCGCGGCCGCCGTCATCGGCAACGTGATCTCGATGCTCGCGTTCGTGATGAGCGCCCACGGCGTGCGCACCCGCGTCGTCGCCGGACGCAGCGGCGGGGTCGCCGTCGACGATCGCGAGCCCGAGGAGACGCCGCGGCGCCAGAAGCTGCGCCGCGCCTTCGACCGCTACGGGGTCGCCGGGGTGAGCCTGCTCGGTCAGACGATCCTCCCGAGCCAGATCACCTCGGCCGCGATGGTGTCGTTCGGCGCGAACCGCAACCTCGTCATCTTCTGGCAGACCATCTCGATCATCCTGTGGGGCGTCGTGTTCGCGATCCTCGCGACCCTCGGCGTGAACCTCACCCGCTGACGCGGCATCCGTCCCGCACTCGCGGTTCTTCCTGCCCCTTTCCCTTCCCGCGGAGGGGGAAGGGGCAGAAGGGCGAGGATGCCTCGGGGGTTGCGTGCGGGCGTCGGGGGCGCAGACTGGTACCGAACCCCCACGAGGGGCACTCGATGGAGAGGACGACGATGACCGACACCACGACCCTTGAGCGGACGACACCATCCGCCACCGCGATCGTCGAGCACTGGGTGGGAGGACGCCCCTGGGCGGGCGAGTCCGATCGCACCGGCGACGTGTTCGACCCGGCTCGGGGAGTCGTGCAGCGCCAGGTGCGCTTCGCGACGGCGGCCGACGTGGATCACGCCGTGGACGTGGCGACGGATGCGGCGGCCGCGTGGCGCTCCGCGAGCATCGCCAAGCGCCAGCAGGTGATGTTCGCATTCCGCGAGATCGTGAACGCCCGAAAGGACGAGCTGGCGGCGATCCTCACGAGCGAGCACGGCAAGGTTCTCTCCGACGCCCTGGGCGAGATCGCCCGCGGCCTCGAGGTGGTGGAGTTCGCGTGCGGCCTCGGTCACCTCACCAAAGGCGCGTACAGCGAGAACGTGTCGACCGGCATCGACGTCTACACGCTGCGCCAGCCGCTCGGCGTGGTGGGCATCATCAGCCCGTTCAACTTCCCGGCCATGGTGCCGATGTGGTTCTTCTCGGTCGCGCTCGCCGCCGGCAACGCCGTGATCCTCAAGCCGTCGGAGAAGGACCCGAGCGCGGCGAACTGGATGGCCGCTGCCCTCACCGAGGCAGGCCTCCCCGATGGTGTGCTCAACGTGGTGCACGGCGACAAGGTGGCGGTCGACGGGCTCCTCGAGCACCCTGAGGTGAAGGCGATCTCGTTCGTGGGATCCACCCCGATCGCGCGCTACGTGTACGAGACCGGCACCCGCAACGGCAAGCGCGTACAGGCGCTCGGCGGCGCGAAGAACCACATGCTCGTGCTGCCCGACGCCGACCTCGACCTCGCCGCCGACGCGGCGGTCAACGCCGGGTTCGGCTCGGCCGGCGAGCGCTGCATGGCGATCTCGGTCGTGCTCGCGGTCGACACGGTCGCCGACGCGCTGATCGACAAGATCTCCGACCGCATGGGGCGCCTGCGCACCGGCGACGGGACGCGCGGGTGCGACATGGGGCCGCTCATCACCGGCGCGCACCGCGACAAGGTCGCCTCCTACGTCGACGTCGCCGCCGAAGACGGGGCATCCGTCGTCGTCGACGGCCGCGGGATCGAGGTCGACGGCGACCCGAACGGGTTCTGGGTCGGCCCCACCCTCATCGACAGGGTGCCGACCACCTCGGCCGCCTACCGCGACGAGATCTTCGGACCGGTGCTCTCCGTCGTGCGCATCGAGGGCTACGAGGAGGGGCTCGACCTCATCAACTCCGGCGCCTTCGGCAACGGCACCGCGATCTTCACCAACGACGGCGGCGCGGCCCGGCGGTTCCAGAACGAGGTGCAGGTCGGCATGATCGGCATCAACGTGCCGATCCCCGTCCCGGTCGCGTACCACTCGTTCGGCGGCTGGAAGGCTTCGCTGTTCGGCGACGCCAAGGCCTACGGCCCGCACGGCTTCGAGTTCTTCACCGCCGAGAAGGCCGTCACCTCGCGCTGGCTCGACCCCTCGCACGGCGGGATCAACCTGGGCTTCCCGCAGCACACCTGAGGTGCGCGCCGCTCCACATCCCGCGAGCGGGCACTTCGACCCCGAACAGGCACGATCCGCACGTGATTCTCATGCCCGCTCGGAGCGGAAGCACCCGCTCGCGGGGGAAGAGGACCGGCCCATCGACCACGCGCGCGGCGCACGCCGCCCGCACGGATGTCGGCCGATGACGCGGACGGGCCGGGGCGCTGCCGCGCCGGGGTAGCGTGAAACGGTGACCACCGCCCCCACCTCGACCGTCCGCTGGGATGCCGTCTCCGCACCCCACGGCACCGCGGCCCTCCGCCACACGCACTGGCTCGACGCCACCCCGCGCGCCGTCGACGGTGCGCCGGGCGAATGGTGGGCCGAGGACGGCCGGGTGCACGGCCGCGGCCTCCCCGAGACGGGCACCGTCGACCTCGAGCCGTTCACCGGCGTGCGCGAGGCCGACCTCCTTCTGAAGGCCTTCGCCCGCACGGGGTCGCTGGCGCTGCGGGTCTACGACCCCGAGAATCCCGACCGCCTCGCTCTGCGCGGCATCGAGGCGTATCCGCGCGACGACGCGTGGGCGATCGCCGGCCGCTTCGTCGCCGCCGAGGACGGGGCGCAGGAGACCATCCTGAGCGTCGACGGACATGAGCGCACGGTCGCGGCGACCGGCTCGATCGAGCTCACCGTCGCGGGCGAGCCGGTGCATCTCACCGTGTCAGCCGACGGCGAGGGTTTCAGCGCCGTCATCGCCGACGCATCCGCCGCCGACGGTGCGTACCGATTCCGGTTCCTGCCGATCGCGGCGCCGACCGTCGACGGTGCGGTCACCGTCGACTTCAACGACGCGTACCTCCCGCCGTGCGCGTTCAGCGACCAGTATGTCTGCCCGCTGCCGCCGCCGGAGAACCGCCTCGCTGCCGCCGTCACCGCGGGCGAGAAGCGCGCGATCCGCGACTGATCCGCCGCACGAGCCCGCTCCCGCACGCCCGGCTCGGCGAACGCGCCGCCGCGTCTCAGCCTCAGAGCGCGACGAAGTGACCCGGTTCGACCTCGGTGAGCACCTCGGCGGCATCCGGCGCATCGGCAGCGGGCCGCGACGCGACGTGCGCCAGCCGCTCCCGTGCGCGTGCCGGGTCGGGCACGAGCACGGCTTCGAGGAGGCGCCGCGTGTACGGATGCCGCGGCGCGGCGAACAGCGTCGAGGTGGGGGCGAGTTCGACGATGCGTCCTCGACGCATCACCGCCGTCCGGTCGGCGATCTCGCGCACCACGGCGAGATCGTGCGAGATGAACACGTAGGTGAGTCCGAACCGCTGCTGCAGGTCCTGCAGCAGGTCGGTCACCTGCGCCTGCACCTGCATGTCGAGCGCCGAGACCGGCTCGTCGCACACGATGAGCCGTGGCCGCGGGGCGATCGCCCGGGCGATCGCGATGCGCTGCCGCTGCCCGCCGCTGAACGCCCGCGGACGCTTGTCGACGGCATCGCCCTCGATCCCGACCGCGGCGAGGGCTTCGCGCGCCGCGTCGCGGGCATCCGCCTTCGACAGCGCGCCCGCGACCTCGAGCGGCTCGAGCACGGACTGCAGGGCGGTGCGGTGCGGGTTGAGCGACGAGAACGGATCCTGATGGATCACCTGCATCCGCGCGTCGGGGTCGACGACGACGGACCCCGCCGTGGGGTTCTCCACCTGCAGGATGAGTCGTCCGAGCGTCGACTTCCCACTCCCCGACTCGCCGACGACGCCGACGGTCTCGCCGGCGTGCACGGTGAGGTCGACGCCGTCGACCGCTGCGAGCGTGCCGGTGACCCGGCCCCAGGCGCTTCGGACCGGGTACGTCTTGCGCAGATCCTGCACAGTCACGAGCGCGTCGGTCATTGCCCGCTCCGATCGGGTGCCGCCGCCAGGAGCGACCGGGTGTACGGATGCTGCGGCTCGGCGAACACCGTGTCGACGGGGCCGCGCTCGACGATCGCGCCGTCCTTCATCACCGCGACGGTGTCGCAGATCGCGGCCACGACGCCCAGGTCGTGGGTGACGATCACGATGGTGAGCCGTCGCTCGTCGCGCAGCTGCGCGAGGAGCGCCAGGATCTCGGCCTGGACCGTGGCGTCGAGCGCTGTGGTCGGCTCGTCGGCGAGGAGCAGCCGCGGTTCGGCGAGGAGGGCCATCGCGATCATCGCGCGCTGGCGGAGCCCGCCCGACAGCTCGTGCGGATAGCGCCCGAACACCCGCTCCGGGTCGGGCACGCGCGCCGCTGCGAGCGCCTCGATGGCACGCTTCTTCGCGTCGGCGCGCGACGACCTCCGCTGCCGCCGCGCCACCTCGACGAGGTGGGCGCCCACCCGCATCAGCGGATTGAACGAGGTCATCGGATCCTGGAACACCATCGCGATCGGCAGGCGGGCGGTGTCTGCGACGGGCTGCCCGTCGAACTCCGCGCGTTCCCAGGTGCGCGTGGACCCGTCGGGGAGGATGTCGGTGATCGCGCGCAGCAGCATCGACTTGCCCGAGCCGGACTCGCCGACGATGCCCACGACGGCTCCGACGGGCACGTCGAGCGACTGATCCTCGATGACCCGGAAGGTGCCGTGGGCGGCGGGCAGGTCGACGGTCAGCCCGTCGATGCGCAGCAGGCTCATGCGTCGCCCCTCTCGACGACGGTGCGGCGCAGCGCATCGCCCAGCACATTGAACGACAGCACGGTCGCGGTGATCAGCAGGCCGGGGATGAGCGCCAGCCAGGGGCTCCGCGCAAGGGAGCCCTGGGCGGTCTCGAGCAGGCTCCCCCACGACGCCATCGGCGGCTGGATGCCGAGCCCGAGGAAGCTGAGCGCCGCCTCGGTCAGCATCGCCGACGAGATCGTCGCGGCGGCGGCGACGATGATGGTCGGCGTCGCCTCGGGGAGCACGTGACGCCACACCACGCGCCGCGGCTTCTCGCGGAGGAACCGGGCGTAGCCGACGTAGGTGCGCTCCCGCAGCGACATCGCCTCGGCGCGCACGAGCCGGGCGGTCGGCATCCACGCGAACAGTCCGATGACGAGGATGATCGTCCACAGTCCGGGCCGCAGGAACACGCTCGCGACGATGACCAGCACCATCCACGGGATCGACGAGAGGAAGTCGACGAGCCGCATGAGCACCTCGTCGGTCGCGCCGCGGGCGTAGCCGGCGACGAGGCCGACCACGACGCCGATAGCGGTCGCGGTGAGCATGGCGAGAACGCCGACAGCGAGCGAGATGCGCCCGCCGTAGACGACGCGCGAGAAGTAGTCCCGGCCGAGCTCATCGGTGCCGAACCAGTGCTCCGCGCTCGGGGGCAGCCAGCGCGCGGCGAGGTCGGTGGTGGTCGGATCGAGCGGCAGCAGCGGCGCGAGCAGGCACACCAGCGCGAGCACTGCGAGGAAGCCGGCAGCCGCGATCGCGGGCGCGGATCGGAACGAGCGGGCACGCTGGCGCACGGCGGCGAGCGTCGTCGCGGCGGTCATCTCGCCCCTCCCAGCCTGATGCGGGGATCGACGACGACGTAGAGGATGTCGGCGATCAGGTTGCCGATGATCACGAGCACCGCAGACAGCAGCAGCACGGCGAGGATCACGGGGTAGTCGAGGCTGCGCGTCGCCGTGAGGAAGTACGGGCCGATCCCCGGCCAGGCGAACACCGACTCGGTGACGATGGCGCCGGTGACGAGCAGCGGCAGCGCGAGCCCCAACTGCGTCACGACGGGGAGCAGCACGTTGCGGCTGACGTGGGTGCCGAGGATGCGGGTGCGCGATGCGCCGTACGCCCGCTGGACGAGCACGTAGTCCTCGCCGGTCTGCGAGATCGTCGCCGAGCGCACGTAGCGCGCGAGCTCGGGGAAGAAGGCGACGACGAGCACCGTGAAGGGCAGCACGAAATGCTGCAGGAAGTCGAGGGGGTCGCCCTGCTTGCCGACGGAGTGCATGCCGATGATCGGGAACCAGCGGAGCACGTACCCGAAGACGTAGATGAGCAGCAGCGCGAACCAGAACGACGGCGTCGCGATGCCGATGCCGGCCGCTCCGTCGATGATGCGGTCGGTGAACCGGCCGCGGCGGCTGCCGGCGAGGAGGCCGAGCGCGACGGCGAGGACCAGGGCGGTCAGGTATGCCGGAGCGACCAGCACGATCGTGTTCGGGATGCGGGCGGCGAGTTCGGCCGCGATCGGCTGGCGGCTGGTGAGCGAGAACCCGAAGTCGCCCTGCACGACGTTCCCGAGCCAGTACGCGTACTGGGCGAGCACGGGCTGGTCGAGGCCGTACCGTTCGCGGATGATCGCGACGGTCTCGTCCGACATGCTCGGCGTGGTGATCGAGTCGACCACGTCGTACGGCGCGAGCTGGATCAGCAGGAACACCAGCAGCGTGAGGGCGAGCAGCATCGGCACGACCTGCAGCAGGCGGCGCGCGATGAACCTGAGCACGGGGTGTTCCTTCGGGGTGGGACGTGCGGATGCCGCGGACCGCACCTGGGCGGGTCCGCGGCATCCGGTGGATCACTTCTCGGTCAGCAGACCGAAGTTCTCCAGAGTGTAGATCGGCACGAGGCGGGCGTCCTCGACGCCGCCGATGCGCGAGTTCACGGCGAGGATCTTGAGGTTGTCCGCGAGCGGGTAGATCACGGCGTCCTCGGCGATCTGGGCCTGGAGGTCGGCGTAGACGTCGGCGCGCGCAGCTGCGTCGAGCTCGACCGCTCCCGCGTCGAACAGCGCGTCGGTCTCGGGGTTCGAGTACGAGAAGTAGTTCGCCGAGGCGCCGGTGCGGTACAGCAGGCTGTACGCATCGGGGTCCTGCCCCATGATGTAGCCGCCGAGGAACGCGTCGTACTGCGAGTCGGCGCCCTTCTCGATCTCGGCGTACACCGCTGCCGGCTCCACACCGGCGAGCTCCACCGTGATGCCGGCATCCTGCAGCTGCTGCTGGATGAGGGTGGCCTGCGTCGTCTGCGCGGGGTCGGCCCCGGCGTACGCGAGGGTGAAGGTGAGGCCCTCGGCGCCGGCGCCCTCGAGCAGCGACGCGCTCTTGTCGGCATCCTGCTCGTACGTCTCGACGTCGTCGGTCGCGAATGGATTCGACGGCGGGAGGATCGTGTACGCGTTCTCGTAGTAGTCCGACGAGAGGAACGCGGCGGTGTTGATGTCGTCGCGGTTCAGCGCGAAGAAGATCGCCTGGCGCACCTCGGGGTCGGTGAGGGTCGCTGCATTGAGGCCGAGGTACGCGACGCGTCCTTCGGCGTAGGGGTACACGTCGAGACCGGAGGCCTCGAGCTCGTCGATCTGATCGGCCGTCACGAACGACGCGTCGGCCTCGCCGGTCTGCAGCGCCGTCTTCACCGTGTCGGCGTTGGCGACGATGCGCAGCGTGAGGTTCTCGATGTTCGCCGGCTCGCCGTAGTAGTTCTCGTTCGCCTCGAACGTGAGGTACTGGCCGCGCTCGTACTCGGTGAGCGCGTACGGGCCCGAGCCCACCGCGATCGGGTCGAGCTCTGCGCCCGAGAAGTCGGTGACATCGCCGTAGACGTGCTCGGGGATGATGTACGTCTCGGTCGCGATGTTGCTGAGGGCAGCGGCGCTGATCGACGGCAGGTGGAAGACGACGGTCTGCTCGTCCTCGGCGGTGGCGGTGATGGGCTGGTCGCCGATCCACAGCAGGTCGGCGTTGCCGTTCTCCTTGACCGCCTTCTGCGTGTACGTGAACACGACGTCGTCAGCCGTGAGCGGCTCGCCGTCGGACCACAGCAGGTCGTCCTTCAGCGTGACGGTGACCGAGAGGCCGTCGGCGGCGGGCTCGATCGACTCTGCGAGCTCGTTGACGACGGTGCCGTCGCCCTCGACGCGGGCCAGCGGCGAGTAGATGAGGTTCGTGACGGTGAGGCCCCAGCGGTCGCTGACGTTGATGGGGTTCAGCGAGCTCGGGTCGCTCGCGATCACGTAGGTGAACTCGCCCGTCGCCGCCGAATCGCCGTCGGCGTCGGGGGTCGAGGTGGTCGGAGCGCACGCGGTGATCGCCAGCGCTGCAGCCGCGGTGATGGCTGCCAGTGCGAATCGTCTCTTGGTCATGGAATCCTCAGCTGTCGAAGTGCGCGAACGCGCCCGACAAGGCTAAGCGGATTGCACGATGAGCCATTCCCGGAGGTTTCGTTCTGTGACATCCGGCGTCGGCTCGTGACGCGGGATGCACCCAAATCGAGGGTCAGGCAGGGAGCAGGGGACGGTTCTCGTAGAACGTCTGCAGCACGACGGTGGTGCGGGTGTTGACGGATGCCGCCTGCCGGATGTCTCGGATCAGGGTCTCGAGGTGCCGGGGCGAGGTCACCCGCACGAACAGGATGTAGCTCGCATCGCCGGCGATCGAGTGGCACGCCTCGATCTCGGTGAGGTGCTCCAGCATCTCGGGGGCATTGTCGGGCTGCCCGGGATCGAGGGGCGTGATCTCGATGAACGCCGACAGCGGCTTGCCCACCGACTCCGCATCGAGCGTGGCGCGGTAGCCGGTGATCACACCGCGCGACTCGAGTCGGCGCAGCCGCGCCTGCACTGCCGAGACCGAGAGCCCGACGGCGGCCGAGAGGTCTGCAAGAGTCGCACGGGCATCGAGCGAGACCGCCCGGACGATCCCGGCGTCGATGTCGTCGTCGATGTGGGCCATGACGCCCAGGGTAACAGCGCGGAGTGGCCCAGACCGGAAACTTTCCTGCGGAAACATGGATGATGCGGAAGTTCTCTAGAATCGACCCGTACCCGCACTCCTCAGATCGGAGGTTCCCATGTCCTTCAACTCCGTCTCCGCCCGGACGGCCATCGTCGGCGAACCCGAGGTCGTCGAGGACGTCGAGGTGCACCCCGCGTGGCTGAGCCTCAAGGCCGCCGCGACCGCCCTGCAGGCGATCCAGCACCAGGACGGGTCGATCCCGGATGCCGCCGACCACACTGCGGCCCGCACCCACGTCGACGCCATCGTCGGAGCGATCACGGCGCTGCGCCCGCTCTTCCCCCACGACGACGCCTACCTCGCGGCATCCGTCGCCGACTTCCGCCGCTGGGCCGACGGCGGGTTCGCGGTGCCCGACTTCCTCGACTCGCTGAACGCCTTCCAGCCGCAGCAGCAGCGCGTCGACGGCATCCGTCATCTCGTCGTGTTCCCGATGTACACGCAGAACGGCTCGAGCGATCGCCACATCGAGGCCGTCCTCGTCGAGGTGATCTGGCCCGAGTTCATCGCGCGCCTCGAGACCGAGTACTCCAATCGCCTCTTCGTCTCGCTGCGGTTCCTCGACTTCACGCCCGGCTACGACACGAACTCGGCGGTGCTCTTCCCCGAGACCGTCGCGATGCGCGAGATCCCGGCGTTCACGTGGGGCGCGATCTTCCAGGACCGCGAGGCGGCGCGCTACCGCCGGGTCGTGCGTGCGGCATCCGCGATCACGAAGCTCGATCTGCCCGACGACGCCGCGCGCATGCTCGACGATCAGGAGCTCACCGAGAAGACGTTCGTGATGTGGGACATCATCCACGACCGCACCCACATGCGCGGCGACCTCCCCTTCGACCCGTTCATGATCAAGCAGCGCATGCCGTACTTCCTGTACTCGCTCGAGGAGCTGCGCTGCGACCTCACCGCGTTCCGCGAGTGCGTCGCCATCGAGCGGCGCCTGTCGGCGCGGTCGGATGCCGCGGGCGGCGAGCGCGTCGAGCCGTTGGACGCCGCCGAGGCCGAGATGCTCGTGCACGCGAAGCTCGTGCAGTACGCGGTGATCTTCGACCGCATCTTCCGCTTCGCGATCACTGGCACGCGCACCCGCAACTACGACGGCGTCGGCGGTCAGCTGCTGTTCGCCTGGCTGCACCAGCGGGGCGTGCTGCACTGGACCGACACCTCGCTCGCGTTCGACTGGGACGAGGTTCCGGCCGCGGTCGTCGCCCTCGGCGAGGCGATCGACGACCTCTACTGGCGCTCCATCGACCGCCCGAAGACGGCGCACTGGCTGGCCGCCTACGACCTCGTGCGCGCGACGCTCACCCCGAACCCCGCGTCGGCGTGGGCGCAGGGACTCCCCGCAGAGGTGCTCGCCGGAGCGCCGAAGGGGTACACCGACGCCGTGCTCGACGACGAGTTCCCGCTGTCGATGTTCTACGAGGCGCTCGAGAAGAAGATGCGCGACGTGATCGCCTCCACCGCCGGCATCGTCGGTACCGATGCCTGAGACGCCCGCCGCTCCCCCCGGAGCCGTCACGAGCGGCGCTCGATCCCCGGTCGTTGAGCGAGCGGAGCGAGACGAAACGCCCGCCGTCGCCGGACGGCTCGTGCTGATCGCCGGGGCGACCAGCGCCTCCGGCACCGCGGCCGCGCGCGCCCTCGTGGCGGCGGGAGCGCGGGTCGTCGCCGTCGGTCGCGACAGCGGGCGCCTCGACGCCCTGGCCGCGGACGTGCGGACGACGGATGCCGCCGGCAGCGTCCGCACCGAGGTGTGCGACCTCGGCGACGAGGCATCCGTCACCGCTCTCGCCGGTCGCATCCATGCGGCCGACGGCCCGGTCGACGGCGTGCTGCACCTCGTCGGCGGTTGGCGGGGCGGCGGCGGGCTCGCCGGCCAGACCGACGCGGACTACCGGTTCCTCGAAGGCTCGTTCACGGCGCTGCGGCACGTCACGCGCGCCTTCGACGCCGACCTGCGGGAATCGGATGCCGCGCGCCTGGCGATCGTGTCATCGACGGCGCTCGATCGCCCGCTCGCCGGCGGCGCGAACTACGCCGCGGTCAAGGCCGCGTCGGAGGCGTGGGCACGCGCTGTCGCGCAGGGCTTCGCCACGGCGGCCCGCGATGCCGGTGCGCCGCTGCGCGCGGCATCCGTCGTCTTCCGCGTGAAGACCCTCGACGGACTGGAGTCCCGTCTCGCAGGCGCCTACACGGCGCTGTGGAACGCCGACGCCGCGGCCGTCAACGACACCGTCATCGACCTCAGTCGCGCCTGATCGCCGTGCCGCGGGCGGCGTCGGCCACCGGCATCCGAGGTGCCCGCCCACGGGCGCGGCACCTCGGACCACGAACTAGATTGGACAACCGTGACCACCCTGCATGACCCCAGCGTCCGCGGCTTCGCCTCCGACAACTACTCCGGCATCCACCCCGAGGTTCTCGCGGCCATCACCGCGGCCAACGACGGGCACCAGGTCGCCTACGGCGAAGACGTCTACACGGAGCGGCTGCAGGATCTCGTGGCGCGCCACTTCGGCGAGGGCACCGAGGCGTTCCCCGTGTTCAACGGCACCGGCGCGAACGTCGTCGGCCTGCAGTCGATGCTCCCCCGCTGGGGCGCTGTGATCTCGGCCTCGACCGCGCACATCAACGTCGACGAGGGCGGCGCGCCCGAGCGGGTGGGTGGCATCAAGATCCTGAACGTGCCGACCGACGACGGCAAGCTCACCCCCGACCTCATCGACCGCGAGGCGTGGGGCTGGGGCGACGAGCACCGCGCCCAGCCGCTGGTGGTCTCGATCACGCAGTCGACCGAGCTCGGAACCCTCTACACCGTCGACGAGGTGCGCACGATCGCCGACCACGCGCACGCCCACGGCATGCACCTGCACATGGACGGCGCGCGCATCTCGAATGCGGCGGCTTCGCTCGACGTGCCGCTGCGCGCGTTCACGCGCGACGCCGGGGTCGACGTGCTGAGCTTCGGCGGCACCAAGAACGGCGCGATGCTGGGCGAGGCCGTCGTCGTGCTCACGCCCGAGGCTGCCACGGGGCTGAAGTACCTGCGCAAGCTCGACATGCAGCTCTCATCGAAGATGCGCTTCGTCTCGGCCCAGCTGGTCGCGCTCCTCGAGGGCGACCTGTGGCTGCGCAACGCGCGCCACTCCAACGCGATGGCGCAGCGCCTGCGCGCCGGCGTCGAGGCCGGTCTCGCCGACGGCTCGATCCACGGCGTCTCGTTCACCCAGCCGACGCAGGCCAACGGCGTCTTCGCGACCCTGCCCGAGGGCGTGGCCGATCGCCTGCGCGAGTCGTTCCGCTTCTACGACTGGGATGCCGCTCGCAGCGAGGTGCGCTGGATGTGCTCGTTCGACACCTCGGAGACCGACATCGACGCGTTCATCGCCGCGATCGCGCGGGAGACCTCGGCCGTCTGAGCCGGTTTCGTCGCGGCGGCGGTCACCGGTCGTCGAGTGAGCGGAGCGAGACGGACGCACGGGCGCGGTCTCCGGTCGTTGAGCGAGCGGAGCGAGACGAAACGCCTCGAGGTCAGGCCCCCTCGAGCCACTCCGCGTACGCGTCGAAGGCGTAGTCCCGTCCGAGGAACGAGCGCACCAGATCGGCCGCGTCGCGGGACCCGCCCGGTTCGAGGATGAGCTCGCGATACCGCGCCGCGACCGCGGCATCCATGAGGTCTCCGTCGAACGCCGACAGCAGGTCGCGCGCGATCACGAGGCTCCACTGGTACGTGTAGTAGCACGCGCCGTACCCGGTGAGGTGGCCGAAGCCGGCGTACGAGTGCAGCCCGCGTACGGGCTGCACGGGGCTGGTCGAGGCGTACAGCCGCTCGGTCGCCTGCTGCAGGTCGGCCGGGCGGTCGACGTGCAGGTGGTACGACACCGTCGCGTGCCCGAGCTGGCGACGCACCTCGAGGGCGCGGCCGAACGCGTCGGCCGTGCGCATGCGTGCGACCAGGTCGGCCGGGATGGGCTCGCCGTCGGCGTTCGCGGTGAAGGTCGCGAGCACCCCGGCATCCCACGCCCACTCCTCGAGCAGCTGGCTGGGCGCCTCGACGAAGTCCCACTCGGTGGCGACGCCGGTGAACCGCGACCAGCGCTGACGCCCGCCGAGGATGTCGTGCACGAGGTGGCCGAACTCGTGGAAGAACGTCACGACCTCATCGTGCTCGAGACGTCCGCGCGAGAAGTTGCACAGCAGCACCGCCTCGGGGAACGATCGACCGGCGATGCCGGGCACCAGCGGGAAGCACGCCGCGTGGTTGAACTTGCCGTCGCGCGGGTGCAGGTCGAGGTGGATGCGGCCGAGCAGGTCGTCACCGCGGAAGACCTCGAAGCTCTGCACGTCGGCGTGCCAGGTGCCCGGTGACACCGGGCGGTACTCCACGTCGAGGAGGCGCCCGGTGACATCGAGCACACCCTGCAGCACCTGGTCGAAGCCGAAGTACGAGCGCACCTCCTGGGCGTCGACGTCGTACTGCTCGCGCTTGATCCTGCTGAGCAGGTACCAGAAATCGGCGATCGTGACTTCTTCGGCGTCGGGCTCGTCCTCCTGCAGGCGGGCGAGCAGGCGCTCGTACTCCGGCAGCGAGGCGGGCGCGGATGCCGCGTCGACCTGTGCGAGGAACCGCGGGATCGCGGCGCCCGAGCCGATCATGCGCGTGCCGGTCTCGTAGTCGGCCCAGTCGGTGAAGCCCAGGAGCCGCGCCCGCTCCTCACGCACGGCCAGGAGCTCGGCGAGCACGGCGTCGTTCTCGGGCCAGGCGAGGTCGTTGTACGCGCTCAGCATGGCGAGCCGCGTCTCGCGGCTGCGGGCGTATTCCCGCACCGGCATGAGATCGGTGTACTCGGTGGTGAGGGCGACGAGACCGTCGTCGCCGACAGGGTGCGCGTCGATGAAGTCCTGCGGCAGTCCGGCGAGCGCCTCGGGTGCGACGCGGATCTCACGCCGCCCCTCGCGGACGTTGCGCGAGAAGGCCAGCGACAGCGCGGTGTCGCGCTCGGTCAGCTCACCCACGCGTGCTCGGGCCTCGTCGTCGAGATCGACGCCGCCCCGCCGGAAGTCGCGGACCAGGTGCTCCAGCAGGCGCTGCTCGTCGTCGGCGAGCCCCGCCGCATCGGCGTCGGCGAACACGGCCCACAGCTCGCGGTCGAGGAGTCGGTCGGCTGCGAGCTTCTCCGCCTTCTCGACCTGCTGCTCGGCGGCCTCGCGCACCGCCGCGTCGGGGTGCGCCTCGCTCAGCAGATACGCCTCGCTGGTGGCCTCGGCGAGCGCGATGTCGGCGTCGTTCCAGAGTTCCAGGCGCTCGCGCGTCGACAGTTCCGTCTCGGCGATCAGGCGCGCGTCGACGGCGCGCACCCGATCGAATCGTTCGGCAGGGCGCTCGGCGGCGAACGTGAGCCAGCCTGCGGCGTCGGTGGGGAAGGTCAGCAGCGCAACAGTCACATGCCCGAGCCTACGGGTCAGGCGGTGGCCGGCGCCTCGCGATCGGCGGAGTCGCCCTCGGACTCGTGCTCCGCTTCGGCGGTGGCGTCCTCGGACGCATCCGAGTCTTCGGAGTCGTCGGCGTCCGCCTCGGACTCCGTCGCATCCTCCGCGTCGGAGTGCGCGCCGGCGTCGGCTTCCGCGTCGCCATCCGCGTCGTGGGCGTCTCCATCGGTCTGCGCCTCGTCCACGGCGGTGTCGGCGTCGTGAGCATCCGCATCGTCACCGCCATCGGCCTCTCCGGCCTCGGCACCGTCGCCGTCGGTCTCTGCGAGCGACTCCTCCAGCGCGCTGAGCACGGCGTCGTCGTCGGTCTGGCCGACCGGCTCGGACTGCTCGTCACCGGCGTCCGCATCGGTGAGGGCGGTGTCGTCCAGCGGAACCTCGGGGCGGACGAGCTGCTTGACCTCGGCCATGAAGCTCATCAGCTGGTGCTGCTGCCAGCGCAGCTGGCGCGTGCGGTCCTCGGCGTCGCGGAGCACAGCCTGCGAGTGGGTCGTGACGGTGTCGATGATCCGCTCGGCCTTGGCGCGCGCGCGGTCGAGGTGCTCGTTCGCGCGCAGCTTGGCCTCGGCCTCGACCTGCATCGCCTGGGCGCGCATCAGACGGTCGAAGTCGTCGGCCTTCGCCGCGACGCGCTGAGCGTGCTCGATCGACGCTGCGACCTGCTCGTTCGCGTCGGACGTGATGCGCTCGGCGTGGGCGACCGCCTGGTTGTGCAGCGACAGGAACTCCTGCTGCGAGTCGTCCTGACGGCGGGTGAGCGCCTCTTCGAACTCGAGGGCACGCAGTCGCTGCTCGCGGACCGCCTCGTCGGCCTCCTCACGGGCGCGGCTGGTCTCGCGGGCGACCATCGAACGCAGCGCCGCCGCGCCCTTCTCGGCCTCGGAGCGGATCGCCGCTGCCTCCTGCTCGGCCTGCGCCACCTTCTCGCCGGCGTGCGCGGCCTCGCGCTCGAGACCGGCCTGGTGAGCCGTCAGCTCGGTGTCGATGCGCAGACGCACCTGCTGGGCGTCGTGCTGGGCACGCGTGAGCATCGCGTCGACCTCGGCCTGCGCGTCGCGGCGGCGGTTCAGGATCTCTTCGTGCGACGCCTGCAGCAGGCGGTCCGCCTGCACGGTGGCGTTGCGGATGAGCACGCTCGCCTGGTCCTCGGCGACGCGCAGGATCTCGTCGAACTGGCGGCGACCGTCGGACTCCACGGCGGCTGCCGTGCCCGCGAGCTCGTCGCTGAGCGCCTGGATGCTCGCCTCGGCCTGCGCCGCTCGCGCCTCGGTCGCGGCGAGGTCGGCCTCGAGCTGTGCGATCCGGCCACGGCTCTCCGCCGCAGCCTCCCCGATGCGGACGTCCACGTCGCCCGCGGCCTGAGCTGCGCGGTCGTTCGCCGCAGCGAGGTCCGCCTCGAGCCGCTGCACGGCCTTGGCGGCGCGGGCGTTGACCGCGGCCATCTGCGCCTCGAGCCGGTCGACGCGCTCCTGGTGCTCGGCCGAGGCCGCATCACCGCGCTGTCGCTGGCGCTCCTCGAGCATCTCCAGCTTGCGGGCGGCTGTCTGCAGACGCGCGCTCAACTGCGCGATGGCGCCGTCGACCTCGTCCTTGTCGTATCCGCGGAAGGCGGTCGTGAACGACGCACCCGCGGTCGATGCCGACGCGGTGGCCGGCGTCGACGCCGGAACCGCCGAGATGAGGCTGTCGAAAGCAGAGACGCCGATGGGCTTCGTGGTCGGCTGCGGCTCGTTGTGGTCGGCCATCATGGTCTCGCTCTCGGGGGGTCGCGTTCAGGTGATCCGGCAGTGCGCAGCGGTCGGTCGGACGGATGCGGCGCTGTCGCACCAGATGGCACACCGGGAGGAATGCGCCGGTTCGGGTAGTGGAACATTACCCTTCGCGCGGGCGCGTGAACGAACCTGTCGTCGACCTTGTCAGCAGACGCACAACGTCGGGGCGGTGCGATTTGTGGGCTCGGTACGAACGGCGCGTCAGCGCAGCATCCCGACGCTGGCGAGCGCCATGCGGATGAGGGTGCCGCGGCCGCCCTCCATCTCGGCGGCGAGGGCGTCGGATGCCGCCTCCTCGGGCTTCAGCCACGTCACCTCGAGAGCATCCTGACGCGGCTCGCACGTGCCGGTCACCGGCACCACGAACGCCAGCGAGACGGCGTGCTGACGATCGTCGTGGTACGCGCTGACGCCGGGGATCGGGAAGTACTCGGCGACCGTGAACGGCACCGGCTGCGCGGGAAGGAGCGGAAAGGCCATGGGCCCGAGGTCGTTCTCGAGATGACGGAAGAGCGCGTCGCGCACGGTCTCGCCGTAGCGCACGCGGCCCGACACGATCGTGCGGGTGATCTCGCCGACCGGCGTCGCCCGCAGCAGGATGCCGACCTCGGTGACCTGCCCCATGCCGTCGGTGCGCACCGGAATGCCCTCGACGTAGAGCATCGGCAGGCGCCGTCGCGCCTCCTCGAGTTCGATGTCGCTCAGCCAGCCCGGGTTCGAGACGTTGCCCGCCGGAGGGCCGAAGGGCTCGTCGCCGGCCGGTTCTGGGTCGGGTGTGCGCACGGACATGCCTCCTGTATACCCCTTCGCGTGTCCGCGCGTGCTGAGCGCCTCGGTCCGCTCGCTCAGTACGCTCTCCTGCTCACCTTCCCGATCAAGATCTGACGGCGCGCGCGTCGGCGGCCGGTGGCAGGATGAGGGCATGTCCGACGCCCTCATCCTCGACGCCCACGCGGTGCTGTGGTCGGGCGACCGCGACGCCGTCGCCGGGCGTCCGCTGCTCCTCCTCCTCCACGGCTACGGCGCCGACGAGCGCGATCTCCTCGGGCTGAGCGCCTATTTCCCCGAGGAGTTCACGGTCGCGAGCCTCGCGGCGCCGCTCGCGCCCCCGTGGCCGATGCCGGGCCGCTCGTGGTACCCGATCGACGGCCTCGACGGGCGCAATCCCGCCCACGTCACCGCGGCCGCGCAGGCCGTGATCGACTGGGTCGACGCGCATGCGGCGGATGCGGCATCCGTCGGTCTTCTCGGTTTCTCGCAGGGCGGTGCGGTCTCGCTCCAGGCGCTGCGCCTCCAGCCCGAGCGCTTCGCATTCGTCGTGAACCTCTCGGGCTACGCGACGCCGGGCGACCTCCCGGGCGACGCCGCCCTGGCCGAGGTGAAGCCGCCGGTCTTCTGGGGCCGCGGCACCGCCGACGACGTGATCCCCGAGTTCGTCATCGAGCACAGCACGACGTGGCTCCCCGAGCACGTCGACCTGAGCGGGCGGGTGTACCCGGGGCTCACCCACAGTGTGTCGGAGGCCGAGATCGCCGACGTGCGGGTGTTCCTCGAGAAGCAGCTCGAGCGGGCCTGACACCGGATTCCCAGCCCGATCGGCCACATCTTCCGCTATGGTTGACGGGCTCCTGTCCCGAGTGTGAGGAACACCGTTGAAGCTGATCGACGCGTCCGCGATCTGAATCCGCGCTGATCCGTCGATCCCGACGGTCCGCGACATCCATCGCGCCGACCGTCGATCCGGCCGCTTCCTCCTCGGCAGCTGCACGCCTCCCATCGGGGCGCCTCCGAGGTGATCGCCGGCTCCGCCGTCAGCGCACGTCTGACCCAGGAGGCCTCATGCCGACCCACACCCTTTCTCCATCCATCGTCCTCGACCGCGTCTCGTTCACCTGGCCCGACGGCACCACCGCGCTCACCGACCTCTCCGGGTCGTTCGGCACGGGCCGCACCGGCCTCGTCGGACGCAACGGATCGGGGAAGTCCACCCTGCTGCGCATCGTCGCGGGCGAACTCGCCCCTGCCGCAGGTCACGTCATCGCGAACGACGACGTCGCCTATCTTCCGCAGCGGCTGACGCTCGACGTCGAACGCGCCGTCGCCGACCTGCTCGGCGTCGGCGACACGCTCCGCGCCCTGCGCGCGATCGAGTCGGGCGACGTCGACCCGCGTCACTTCGACGCGGTCGGCTCCGACTGGGACGTCGAGGCGCGCTCGCACGCGGCCCTCGCCGAAGCCGGCCTCGCACCCGACATGCTCGACCGCCGCGTCGGCGAGCTGTCGGGCGGCGAGGCGGTGCTCACCGCCATCGCCGGCATCCGGCTGCGCGGTGCGCCGATCACACTGCTCGACGAGCCCACCAACAACCTCGATCGCGATGCGCGGGCGCGGCTGTACGACATGGTGCGCGGATGGCGCGGCGCACTCGTCGTGGTGAGCCACGACGTCGCCCTCCTCGAGCTGGTCGACGACACCGCCGAGCTGTACGGCAGCGAGCTGTCGGTGTTCGGCGGACCGTACTCGCAGTGGCGGGCGTGGCTCGACGCCGAGCAGGGTGCCGCGCGCGACGCCGAACGGGCGGCGCGTCAGGCCCTCCGCCGCGAGAAGCGCGAGCGCATCGAGGCCGAGACCACGATCGCGCGGCGCGCGGCGATGGGCCGCAAGGCCCAGCTCGAGAAGCGCGTGCCGCCGATCGTGGCGGGCAATCTCCAGCGGGCCGCGCAGGTCTCGGCCGGCAAGCTCCGCGGCGAGAAGGCGGACCGTGAGGCGACGGCGAGGCAGAGCCTCGACGCCGCCGAGCGGCGGGTGCGCGACGACGACCTCGTGAAGATCGACCTGCCCGATCCGGGCGTGCCCGCGGGGCGACGCATCCTGACCCTGGCCGACGGTGCGCGGTCGTGGACCGTGCAGGGCCCCGAGCGCGTGGCGCTCGTCGGCGCGAACGGCGCCGGCAAGACGACGCTGCTCGAGCAGCTGCTCACCCCCGCCGCCCCGACGGCCTCGCCGGCACCCTCGCCGGGGGCTTCTGTGCCTAATGCAGGACGGACGCAGCGCGACGCCGACGGGACCCCCGGAATTCCGGGGGTCCCCGAAGCGCCCGCCGCATCCATCCTGAGTACGGCACGCGGGCAACTGCACACCGACCGCGTCGGGTATCTGCCGCAGCGGGTGGACGGGCTCGACGAGGATGCCTCGGTGCTCGAGAACGTCGCCCGTGCGGCGCCGGGCGTGAGCACGGTCGACCTGCGCAACCGCCTGGCGCGCTTCCTCATCCGGGGCGCGATGGTCGATCGCCCGGTGTCGGCGCTGTCGGGAGGCGAGCGGTTCCGCGTCGCCCTGGCGCGCCTGCTCCTGACCGACCCGCCGCCGCAGCTGCTGGTGTTCGACGAGCCGACGAACAACCTCGACCTCGACACGGTCGATCAGCTGGTCTCGGCTCTCGCCGCCTATCGGGGCGCGGTGCTCGTGGTGAGCCACGACGACGCATTCCTGAAGCGGCTCGGCGTCGACCTCGTGCTCGATCTCGATCGCGACGGCACGCTCACCGAGCAGTGACCCCCGCCGCGGCATCCGTTCGACGTTCGAGCGGATGCCGCGGCAGCCTCGATGTGCGCGCAACCACCCCGATGTCGGCGTCCGCGAGCAAGATGGAGGGGTGGCGGATGTGCTGGAGCGGTTCGGACCTGCGACGCAGGACTGGTTCCGCGGCGCGTTCCGGGGCCCGACCGACGCACAGATCGGCGCGTGGAAGGCGATCTCGGCCGGCAAGCACGCGCTCGTGGTCGCACCGACCGGGTCGGGCAAGACCCTGTCGGCGTTCCTGTGGGCGATCGACCGGGTGTTCCGCGAGAAGGCTCCCGCCGAATCGCCGCCGCGCGCGGCGAAGGGGGCGAAGGGACGGACGAAGACGGATGCCGCGCCCACGCGCATCCTCTACATCTCGCCGCTGAAGGCGCTCGGCGTCGACGTGGAGCGCAACCTCCGATCGCCGCTGGTCGGCATCGGCCAGTCGGCGCGCCGGCTCGGCATCGAGGTGCCTGGCGTCACCGTCGGGGTGCGCTCGGGCGACACCCCGGCCGGCGATCGCCGCAAGCTCGTGTCGTCACCGCCCGACATCCTCATCACGACGCCCGAGTCGCTGTACCTGATGCTCACGAGTCGCGCGGGCGAGACGCTGCGCGACGTGCACACCGTCATCATCGACGAGGTGCACGCGGTCGCCGCGACCAAGCGCGGAGCCCACCTGGCCGTGAGCCTCGAGCGTCTCGACGCACTTCGGCGCTCGTTCGACCCGAAGGCCGAACCGGCGCAGCGCATCGGCCTCTCGGCGACCGTTCGGCCGATCGACGAGGTCGCCCGATTCCTCGGCGGTGCCGAGCCGGTCGAGATCGTGGCCCCGCGGGCGAGCAAGGCGTTCGACATGAAGGTCGTCGTGCCGATCGACGACATGCTCAACCCTCCGCCGCCACCGAGTCCGTACACGAGCGACGCGAGCCGAGGCGAGCCGCGTGCCGACGACGCTCCGGCGATCGACGAGGACTGGTTCGCCGACGGCTCCTCGACAGGCTCGGGGGGCGGTCGCGTGAGCGGGGCCGGCGAGACCGAGATGACCGGGTCGGTCTGGCCGCACGTGGAGGAGGCGATCGTCGACCGCATCCTGCAGCAGCGCTCCACGATCGTGTTCTGCAACTCGCGTCGCCTCGCCGAGCGCCTCACCGGGCGGCTCAACGAGATCTACTCCGAGCGGCTGGGGCTCGACCTTCCCGACCAGACCGTGCCGGCGGCGATGATGGCGCAGGCCGGTGCGACCGCCGGCGCCGACCCGGTGCTCGCCAAGGCCCACCACGGGTCGGTGTCGAAGGAGCAGCGCGCGCAGGTCGAGGAGGAGCTCAAGTCGGGCGTGCTCCGCTGCGTCGTCGCCACCTCGAGCCTCGAACTCGGCATCGACATGGGCGCGGTCGACCTCGTGATCCAGGTCGAGGCCCCGCCGAGTGCGGCGTCGGGACTGCAGCGCATCGGTCGCGCCGGGCATCAGGTGGGCGAGGTCAGCCGGGCGGCGCTGTTCCCCAAGCACCGGGGCGACGTGCTCCACACTGCGATCGTCACCGAGCGCATGCTCGCCGGCCAGATCGAGGCCATCGCGATCCCGCAGAACCCGCTCGACATCCTGGCGCAGCAGACCATCGCCGCGGCGGCGATCGCCCCGCTCGACGTCGAGGGCTGGTACGAGACGCTCAAGCGCAGCGCCCCGTTCCGCTCGCTCCCCCGCTCGGCGTACGAGGCGACGCTCGATCTGCTCGCGGGGCGGTTCCCGTCCGACGAGTTCGCGGAGCTGCGCCCGCGTGTCATCTGGGACCGCGACCTGGGAGTCCTCACGGGCCGCCCCGGTTCGCAGCACATCGCGGTGACGAGCGGCGGCACCATTCCCGATCGGGGCCTGTTCGGCGTCTTCGTCGCGGGCGAATCGCAGAACGCCCGCGTGGGCGAGCTCGACGAGGAGATGGTCTACGAGTCGCGCGTCAACGACGTCTTCACCCTCGGCACCACCAGCTGGCGCATCACCGAGATCACGCACGACCGGGTGAACGTCGTACCGGCCTTCGGGCAGCCCGGCAAGGTGCCGTTCTGGCACGGCGACGGCATCGGCCGCCCCGCCGAACTCGGCGAAGCCCTCGGCAAGTTCTCGCGCGAGGTCTCGACCGCCTCTCCCGACAAGAGCTCCTCCCGCCTCGCCGACGCCGGCCTCGACGCGTACGCGCAAGACAATCTGCTGGCCTATCTCGCCGAGCAGCGTGAGGCGACCGGCACGCTTCCGACCGATCGCCAGCTCACCGTCGAGCGCGGTCGCGACGAGGTCGGCGACTGGCGCATCATCCTGCATTCCCCGTACGGCATGCAGGTGCACGCGCCCTGGGCGCTGGCGGTGAACGCCCGGATCCGCGAGCGCCTGGGCGTCGAGGGCTCGGCGGTGGCGAGCGACGACGGCATCATCGCGCGGGTTCCGGATGCCGCGGCCGAGCCGCCGGGCGCCGACCTCTTCGTCTTCGACGCCGACGAGCTCGAGCAGATCGTCACCGACGAGGTCGGCGGATCGGCGCTGTTCGCCTCGCGGTTCCGCGAGTGCGCGGCGCGGGCGCTGCTCATGCCCCGGCGCAACCCCGGCCGTCGTACACCGCTGTGGCAGCAGCGCCAGCGCTCCGCACAGCTGCTCGAGGTCGCGCGCCGGTACCCGACGTTCCCGATCATCCTCGAGACGCTGCGCGAGGTGTTGCAGGACGTCTACGACGTTCCGGCGCTCCTGCGGATCACCCGGAGCATCGCCGACCGCCGCATCCGGCTCATCGAGACCGAGCCCGCCCAGCCGTCGCCGTTCGCGCGCGACCTGCTGTTCGGGTACGTCGGCGCGTTCATGTACGAGGGCGACTCCCCGCTCGCCGAGCGACGCGCCGCCGCGCTGTCGGTCGATCCGGCGCTGCTCAGCGAGCTGCTCGGCAAGATCGAGATGCGGGAGCTCCTCGATCCCGACGTCATCGCCCAGTTCGAGCGCGAGGCGCAGCGCCTCGACCCGGAGCGTCGCGCGCGCGGCCTCGAGGGCGTCGCCGACCTGCTCCGCGTGCTCGGGGCGATGGATCCGGGCGAGGTCGCGGCACGGCTGGAGGCGGATGCATCGTCTCGCTCAGCGACCGATCCCGCGACAGATCCCCGGTCGCCGAACGAGCACCGCAGCGACGACACCGACCGCACCCCGCACGCGACCGACGCCGAGGCGTCCGCCCATCTCGACGCCCTCATCGCCGCACGCCGCGCGGTGCCCGTCACGATCGCCGGGACGGCACGCGTCGCGGCGATCGAAGATGCGGGGCGCCTGCGCGATGCGCTGGGCGTGCCGCTCCCCGTCGGCATCCCCACCGCGTTCCTCGAGCCGGTGCCCGATCCGCTCGGCGACCTGGTCGCCCGCCATGCGCGCACGCACGGTCCGTTCACGGCCGAGGCGGTCGCGACGCGACTGGGCGTCGGGGTTGCTGTCGCCCGGCACACGCTGCAGCGCCTCGAGTCGCACGGACGCGTGACGAGCGGGTTCTTCCTGCCCGAGTCGCCGGGCGACTCGGGATCGCGCGCCGACGAGACCGAGTGGTGCGACACCGAGGTGCTGCGCCGCCTGCGGATGCGCTCGCTCGCCGCGATCCGGGGCAGTGTCGAGCCGGTGCCACGCGAGGCGTATGCCCGGTTCCTCCCCGGCTGGCAGCACCTCACGCGCCCGCTCGAGGGGATCGACGGCGTGGCCGCGGTCATCGAGCAGCTCGCCGGGGTGCCGATCCCGGCGAGCGCGTGGGAGTCGCTCGTCCTCCCCTCGCGCGTGGCCGACTACACCCCCGCGATGCTCGACGAGCTCACCTCGACCGGCGAGGTGGCGTGGTCGGGGCACGGCGCGCTCCCCGGTCGCGACGGCTGGATCGCCCTGCACCCCGCCGACGCCGCGACGCTGAGCCTCGCGCCGCCGACCGACGACGAGATCGCACCCGGGTCACTCGACGCGCAGCTGCTCGCCGCACTCGACGGCGGCGGGGCGTACTTCGCCGCTCAGCTGCGTGCGATCAGCGGCGCCGAGAACGACCTGGCGGTGGTCGAGGCGCTCTGGCGCCTCACCTGGTCGGGGCGTGTCACGAACGACACGTTCGCCCCGGTGCGCACCCTCGTGGGGGGCGGGTCGCAGGCGCATCGCACCACGCGCAAGGCACCGCGCGCCCGGATGTACCGAGGTGCGGCGGTGCGCACGGTCGCGGCAGCCGTCCCTCCCCGTCCGCCCGCGATCGGCGGCCGGTGGTCGCTGCTGCCCGAGGCGGAGCCGGATGCTGCGCTGCGCGCGACCGCCACCGCGAGCATGCTGCTCGACCGGTACGGCGTCGTCACGCGCGGCGCGGTGCAGGCCGAGGGCGTTCCCGGCGGCTTCGCACAGGCGTATCGCGTGCTCGCCGGATTCGAGGAGGCCGGGCACTGCCGCCGCGGGTACGTCATCGAGAAGCTCGGCGCGGCCCAGTTCGCCGCGTCGTCGACGGTCGACCGGCTGCGCGAGTTCGCCGCTCTCGCCGATCCGCCGCCGCGGCGCGCGATCACCCTGGCTGCGACCGACCCGGCCAATCCGTACGGCGCCGCGCTCGCATGGCCAGCTCTCGAGGGGGTCGGACACCGCCCCGGGCGCAAGGCCGGCGGGCTCGTCGTGCTCGTCGACGGCACGCTCGTGCTCTACGTCGAGCGCGGCGGGAAGTCGGCCCTGGCCTTCACCGGCGACGAGGCCATGATCGCCGCCGCGGCGAACGACCTCGTCGCGACAGCACGGATGCGCAGACTCGACACGATCACCGTCGAACAGGTCAACGGAGCGTTCATCCACGGCACGGGGTGGGGCAGGGCGCTGCGTGCCGCGGGATTCGTCGAGTCCCCGCGCGGGCTGACCCTGCGCCGTCAGACGGCGGGCGACGCGATCCGGCAGGCGGCGGCGCAGCCGCCCGGGGGGCGCGAGGCGTCGCGTGCCTGAGGGCGACACCGTCTTCCGCACCGCCCGCCGCCTCGATGCAGCCCTCCGAGGCGGCCTGGTCACGCGGTTCGAACTGCGCGTCCCGCAGGCGGCCACCGTCGATCTCACCGGGCGCACCGTGCACGGGGTCGCCTCGCAGGGCAAGCATCTGCTGCACCGGATCGGAGACCAGACCCTCCACACCCACCTGAAGATGGAGGGCGAGTGGCACGTCTACCGCCGGGGCGAGCGCTGGCGGGCAGCGGGCCTCCGCGCACGCGCCGTCGTCGGGGCCCGGGCGCCCGACGGAGCCGAGTTCGAGACCGTGGGGTTCGACCTGGCCGACATCCGCGTGGTGCCGACATCCGACGAGGACCTGCTGGTCGGCCACCTCGGCCCCGACCCGCTCTCGGAGCACTGGGGGCCGGCCGATGCGGCGGAGGCATCGAGGCGCCTCGCCGCCGACACCCGGCCGATCCATGTCGCGCTTCAGGATCAGCGCAGCGTCGCCGGGTTCGGCAACGAGTACGCGAACGAGATCCTCTTCGTGCGCGGCATCCTGCCCACCACACCGGCCGACACGGTCGACGCCGCCGCGGTCATCGACCTCGGCGCCCGCATGATCATGGCCAACCGGGATCGCGCGGACCGCACCTTCACCGGCGATGCACGGCCCGGCCGCACCACGTGGGTCTACCGCCGTGAAGGGCGTCCGTGCCGGCGGTGCGGCACGCAGATCCGGGGCGGACACCTCGGCGCCGATCCGACGCGCGAGCGCATCGTCTTCTGGTGCCCGCGCTGCCAGGTGTGATCACGCCCCACGGAACGGACGAAGTGTCGTCGTGAACCGCGCCCGGCACCGCCTCGAGGGGCACCCGCCCGGAAACAGCGCGGTTTCCTGTCCGTCACACAACTCCGGACGATCTGTCCTGCCGCGCCCCGAGGGGCCCCGGATCGTCCGGACTCGACGTCCGCCGCGTTGCGGCCACGGGGTGCGCCATATTGAATTCCCGTACACATCCACCGTCCGCGCAACGTCGCGCGGAACCCGAACGGGAGGACCACATCAGGTGACCACGGCCATCGACGCGGACCCGCACGCGATCACGTCCACCACCGACGGACGCGGCGGCGTCATCCTCGAGGGGATCACGAAGTACTACGGCGACCAGCTCGCGGTCGACGACCTGTCGCTGAACATCGAGCCGGGCGAGTTCATCTCCCTGCTCGGCCCGTCGGGATGCGGCAAGACGACCACCCTGCGCATGATCGCCGGCTTCGAGCACCCCGACGCGGGCGACATCCGCATCTCGGGTGCTTCGGTGCTCTCGGCCCCGCCGTACCGCCGCGACGTCAACACCGTCTTCCAGGCGTACGCGCTCTTCCCGCACCTGAGCGTCGCCGAGAACGTCGCGTACGGCCTGCAGCAGCGCCGAACACCCAAGTCCGAGGTGCGCGAGCGCGTGACCGAGGCGCTCGATCTCGTGCAGATGCGGCGTTTCGGCGACCGCAAGCCCACGCAGCTGTCGGGCGGCCAGCAGCAGCGCATCGCCCTCGCCCGCGCCCTGGTCAACCGCCCCGCCGTGCTCCTCCTCGACGAGCCGCTGGGCGCACTCGACCGGCAGCTGCGCGAAGAGATGCAGCTCGAGCTGAAGCTCCTGCAGGCGCGTCTGGGCATCACGTTCGTCTTCGTCACCCACGACCAGGGCGAGGCCCTCTCGATGAGCGACCGCATCGCGATCATGCGAGCCGGCCGCATCGAGCAGCTCGCCGACGCCGACACGGTGTACGCGCGGCCTGCCTCGGCGTACGTGGCGGCGTTCGTGGGTCAGCAGAACTTCTTCCGCGGCGCGGTCTCCGAGGGCGGCGCCGCCGTGGTGGGGGCGAACGCCCTCGTCCGCGCAGCCGGCCCGGTGCTCGGCGGCATCGCGCAGGGCGAGGCGGCAGTGCGCCCCGAGTACATCGCGATCGAGAAGGATGCCGCGGCCGGGTCCGCGCCCGAGGCGAACAGCGCCCGCGGCGAGCTCATCGGTGTGTCGCACCTCGGCGACACGATGCAGTTCCTCGTGCGCCTCGGCGCCGATCAGAGCCTCATCGTGCGACGCCCGACGCCCGATGCGCCGACGCTGCGCGTGGGTGACGCCGTGCTGTGCACCTGGGCCGCTCACCACGTGCTGCTGTTCCCCAGCGACGCCGCGGCCGAAGAGGGCGGGTACATCGCCCCGCCGACGGCCTGATCCGACCGCCACCGCGACCCGCATCGACGCCGGGGAGCACGCCCGGCACCTGCCGGACCGCTGCCCCGCCGCCCGCCAGACCGCACCACCCGCACGATCCGCAAGACCGCACCACCCGCACGATCGGCAAGACCGCACCACCCGCACCACCGCAGTACCCCGCACCGCAGCATCCGTCCCGAGCCCCACCCGCACCGCCGCCACCGGCTCCGACCCGACCAGGAGACACCGATGACCGAGTCCCGCAATCCGCTCCGCATCCTCGTTCCCGAGAGCGCGGCACCGCGCATCGCCCGCGACCTGTCGCGTCGCGGCTTCCTCAGCCTCGCCGCCCTCGCCGGCGGCACCGCCGTTCTCGCCGCCTGTGCGCCCGGGGGCGGCAGCACCCCCGAGGCACAGGCCGACGGCGGAGAGCTGGAAGACAGCCTGTCGGTGTACACGTGGGGCGACTACGACTCGCCCGACGTCGTCTCTTCGTTCACGAGCGAGCTCGGCCCGAAGGTGACGCTCGACTCGTACTCGTCGAACGAGGAGCTCATCGCCAAGCTGATCGCGGCGAAGGGCACCTCGGGCTACGACATCGTCGTGCCGACGGGGGTGTTCATCCCGCAGATGATCGAGAACGGCCTGCTCACGAAGTTCAACAAGGACCTGCTCCCGAACCTGGCGAACATGGACCCGACGGCTCTCGGCCGGGCCTGGGATCCGAGCAACGACTACTCCGTGTGCAAGGCGTGGGGCACGACCGGGTACGTCTACGACAAGACGGTCATCACGCGGGAGCTCACGACCTGGGCCGACTTCTTCGACGCGGCGCAGAACGAGGCGAGCGGCAAGACCAGCATGTCCGACGACCCGGCCGGCATCATCGGCTCGTACTTCTGGGCGAACGACACGGACTGGAACACGACCGACCCCGACGAGCTCGAGGCCTGCCGCGCGTTCCTCGTCGACGAGATCGCCCCGCACATCTCGGCGTTCGACTCGTACCCCGGCACGAACGCGATCCCGCAGGGCACCCAGGTGCTGATGCAGGCGTGGAACGGCGACGCGCGCCTGGGCATCCTCGAGTCGAGCGACCCCGACCGCTGGCAGTGGGTGCTGCCCGGACCGCAGACCGAGCTGTGGATGGACAACTGGGCGATCGCGGCCGGCGCACCCCACCCCGAGGCAGCCCACGCCTTCATCAACCACTCGATGACGCCCGAGAACCTCTACCTGAACCTCGACTACATCGGCTACAACGTCGGCGGCGCCGACATGCAGCAGGCGGCGACCGACAACGGCCTCGAGCTGCCGGAGCTCATCTTCTTCAGCGAGGACCAGCTCGCCGCGATGCACGAGCAGGAGCTCAACGACTCGCAGACCGTGCGCGTCGACATCTGGACCGAGATGAAGGCCGCCGCCGGTGCGTAGAACCTCGCCCGGTCCCCTCCTCGCCGTTCCGGCGTGGGTGTGGCTGCTGGTGTTCTTCGTCGCCCCGGTGGGGATGGTCATCTGGTTCAGCTTCGGCTACAAGCCGGGCATCTTCGGCACCCACGCGAACGACATCCTCTCGTTCGACCGGTACGTCGAGGCGATGTCGCCGACGTTCTTCGCGACCTTCCAGAACACCCTGTGGGTGGGTGTGCTCGGCACCATCCTGTGCTTCCTGATCGGTGCGCCGGTGGCGTACTGGATGGCGTTCAAGGTGAAGCCGGAGCGGCGCGGCATCCTCATCGCCCTCGTACTCGTGCCGTTCTGGACGAACTTCCTGGTGCGCACGATCGGGTGGCAGGTGATCCTGTCGCCCGAGGGCGGACTGTCGCAGATCCTGCAGGGCATCGGCGTCATCGACGGGCCGCTCGAGCTGCTCTACACCCGCACCGCGGTGCTCATCGGCGTGGTCTACAACTACCTGCCGCTGATGATCCTCCCCCTGTTCGTCGCGTTCGACCGCGTGGGTCCGGCGCTGCGCGAGGCGTCGAAGGACCTCGGCGCGGGCAAGCTCGTCACGTTCTTCCGGGTCACCCTGCCGCTGTCTCAGCCCGGCATCATCGCCGGCGTGCTGCTGGTGTTCATCCCGCTCATGGGCGACTACATCACCGCGACGGTGCTCGGCGGCGCGAAGGGCAACATGGTCGGCCAGCTCGTGGCGAGCCAGTTCCAGACCGCGCAGAACTGGGCGCTCGGCTCCGCCATGGCGGTGCTGCTCATGCTCGTGATCACCCTGACGATCGCGATCGCCGGCGTCATCATCTGGCTGATCGCCCTGCCGTTCCGCTCGCACAACCGCCTCGTGCTCGGAACCGAGACGACGAAGACGGATGCCGCGCCCGCGGCAGCTCCCGTGGAGGTGACGACGTGACCGAGACGCTGACCGAGACCCTGCTGCGTCAGGACGAGGCGCCCGCTTCGCGCGCCCCGAAGAACCTGCGCCGCGCGAAGCGACCGTGGTCGGACGTGGCGTTCGGCGTGTGGGGCGTGCTCGTCATGCTCTTCCTCTTCGCGCCGATCATCGTGATCATCATCTACTCGTTCAACACCGGGCGCCTGCTGGTGTCGTGGGACGGGTTCGGGTTCGACGCCTTCGCCACGATCCTCGACAAGCCCGCCATCCAGAGCGCCGTGCGGGTGTCGCTCATCACGGCGCTCATCGCCGCGGTGATCGCCACGGTGCTCGGCACCCTCGCGGGCATCGCGATGGCGCGGCATCCGGGCAAGTGGGTGTGGTGGTTCCTGGGCCTGCTGCTGCTGGTCTCGGTGACGCCCGAGATCGTCGACGCGGTCGCCCTGCTGCCGTTCATGGTGTTCCTCGGCCAGGATCTCGGCATCGGCATCTTCAACGACGGCATCGTGCGCCTGTCGGTGGGCTCGTCGCTGTTCGCGACGGCTGTCGTGTCGTACAT